>CBFGMV010000086.1:0-36908 GCA_965649915.1 uncultured Dyadobacter sp. | reverse complement strand
AATGTTCCATATTCCTCGATGATTTGCCGGTGGCCATGTACAATTTCCCCAAGTGCTGCGCTAACGCTGCCGCCAGCTTCCTGGGCGACGCTCGTGTTGCGTTCCGGACGCATGATACACGCGTCGCCCATGCAACATCGGAGTGCGTCATAAAAATTGGCTATCTCTTTTTTCAGTAGTGAACATATCATATAATCCCGACTCAGCGATTTTCTGAGCGGAAACGGGATTTCCTCGCGCATAGCAACCGTCAGTACCAACTGCTGTGTTTTATACAGCCCCCAGATCTTAACAACTTGTTTTACAATCGCTTTTACGTTTTCCATGTCAGTAGTATTTTAAATGGATAAGCAATAACTATGCCAATAATCCAACTTACTCTTGCCCGACTGGCACGGCTTCGGGAACGGTTTTTGTCACTGATTCCGGCCAACAGGAAATTAATCAATAAACTTGGAAATCATGAAGAAATTAGCAGCTCTGATCGCATTCATTATCGTATCGTCCGTCGCTTATGCACAGGAGGACACAAGGTCAAAAGCAGACAAGGCCGCCGCCGAAACCAAGGAGGCCGGGCGAAAAGCGGGTAAGGAAATCAAGAAAGACGCCCGGCATGTTGGCGACAAAGTCGAGGATGGTGCTGAAAAAGTCGCGGATGGATCCGAAAAAGCCTACGACGCGACCAAAAAAGGTGTCAAGAAAGGGGCAAAAAAGGTAGAAAAGGGCGCCGAAAAGGCTTACGATGCGACTAAAAAAGAAGGCAAAGAACTGAAAGAGAAAGTGGATAATCGCTGAGACCAAATGTAAAAATCCTGGCTGCCAGCAGCCAGGATTTGCAAAAACCAGGTATTCATGTGACCTGGCCCTCTATACCTCAAATGAACGGGCTTCCTCAGGTCTCTTTGCCCGCTCCGGCAATGCTTACGCGTCTATCGCGTCGTAAACGATCACCTTATCCCAAAGATGGCTGCAATCCTTGATGAATTGCTGGTGGATAGGGTGAGTTTGATAGCTTGCCTGTCCCGCCACATCTTCAAAGAACATCAGTTCCGATACTGCCCAGCTGTTGTCCACGACGTCGCGTTTTTCGGTGCTGGCCACTACTCCAATGCGGAGCTCTTTAATGGCATCTATCTTTTTCAGCGTTTTGAGCCCTTCGATAATGCGGTCGCGATCCGCTACTGAACCCGGGTTTTTAAGCCAGAAAAAAACGTGATGGACCAATGGATACTTTCCTTTGGCCGTATCGGCCGGGGCCGCTATCGCTGCTGCTGTACCTGCTGCAAGCGTAACAGAGCTTGCTATGAATTTACGACGAGTGTTGTTCATGCTATTTGTTTAAGTATACAATGCACCATTTTTAGCCAAAAATAGCACATGCGTGCATGAGTCGGTCATATTCGCGTCTATATTAATACAGAAGTGTGGAAAATCGCTAAATGTGGTCTTTTCTCGTACCCGGAATCAGGGTCGGCGCATCCTGAATTAGTCCCATACCATGGCCCGCTTCCGCCGACTTTAAAAACATCCGGGTGTGTCGTTTTGTGCAATAATGGTTATGTTTGTTATAGTTAAAATGATATTCCTGCCCGCCCGATGATATGTCTCTAGCTCAATACACAGATCACGAACTGCTCGGTCTGATGAGATCGGGGCAGGAAAGCGGGTTTACGGAGATCTACAACCGTTACTGGAAACGATTGCTTGTCATCGCAGCTAACAAAACCGGTGATCTGGACGAGGCCGAAGAAATCGTGCAGGACATTTTTGTCTCGCTTTGGAACCGGAAGGCAGAACTGCAACTGACCTCATCACTGAACAATTACCTCGCTGTTTCAGTCAAATACCGGGTCATCAAATCACTGGCTAAACAAAATCTAAAAAGCAGATTTGGCGACGACCGCACCTTTCACTACGATCTGATCGACGATTCAACCCAAGAATGGCTTGAATTTGAAGAATTGCAGCAGCGACTCAGCGAGCTGGTGGCCGGCCTGCCCGAGAAATGCAGATTGGTGTACCAACTCAGCAGGGAATCGGGTTACTCTCAGAAACAGATCGCTCAAGAGCTCGGTATTTCCGAAAAAACGGTGGAAGCCCACCTCGGCAAAGCACTCAAAACCCTCCGCACAGGCCTGAATCAACTGCTCCTCTCCTTGCTCTTATGATCCATTTGTAATTGAAGTATAATTTTTTAAAAAAATAATACATTTTTCAATCGAACGACTAAGGGATTGGTCCGTCAAAAGGAACATATAGAAAAAGCCTTTGACCCGATGTCCCTGAAACCACCTGACGTACGCTATCTGCAATTGGCCGGAAAATGGCTCACCGGCACGATCACTCCCGAGGAAAAGCAAGCGTTTGCCGACTGGTACAATCGGAACCAGGATGAAGAAGTGCACGTACCGGAATCTCATGCATTAAGCGAGCAGGAACACCGCGATCGCCTTCTGGCTGGAATACAGAACCGCATGATCCGCACGGAAAGCCGGAAAACGTACTGGCTATTCAGACCGTCGGTTGCTGCTGCCCTCGCACTGCTTCTACTGGGAGCGGGAACTTATTTTTTTATGGAAGACAGGAAAATGGCGTCGCTGCCCGTGAAGCCTGTCCTGCATGACGTCGCACCTGGCGGCGACAAGGCCACGCTTACCCTCGGAGACGGTTCCGTACTCAAACTGGACGAACTGGCGGACGGCGCGTTGAGGCAGGATGCGCATTTTAGTATACGTAAAAAAGACGGCGAGCTGATCTACGAGGTCAATAAGGATGCCCAAAGCGGCCAATTGAGCTACAACACCATTTCCACCCCCAAAGGAGGGCAGTTCAGGGTAGTGTTGCCCGACGGCAGCAAAGTCTGGCTCAATGCATCGTCGTCGCTACGGTATCCCACTTCATTTGATCATAACCTCAGGCTCGTCAGGCTTTCCGGCGAGGGCTATTTCGAAGTGGCCAAATCCCGCGGAAAAGGCAAGCCGGTACCATTCCGGATCAACGTCAACGACCGCGAAACGGTGGAAGTGCTCGGGACGCATTTCAATATCATGGCTTACGCTGAAGAAAAGGCGATTAAAACAACTTTGCTGGAAGGAAGTGTGCGCGTAACGAAGGCCGGTACGCATAAAAGCAGCTTGCTGAGGCCGGGACAGCAATGCGCGTACGAGGGCGATAAAGGCTTTGTGGTCCGGAACGATATCGACGCCGAGGAGTCCATTTCCTGGAAAAACGGCATCATTTCCTTTGAGAATGCAGACATCGAAGCCATTATGCGGCAGCTTGGGAGATGGTACGACGTACGCGTCGAGTATCAGGGCGAAATTCCGCGGCGCCTGTTTACGGGCGGCATTTCCCGGAAGTCGAATCTTTCAGGCGTGCTGAAAGTACTGGAACTGAATAATATTCACTTTGAAATCAGGAACAACGTCATTATTGTAAAGCCCTGAACAAATAAAACCGGAAGTGCTACGAACACTTCCGGTGATTACCATCCTGTAAGATGGCAGTCGGGGCCAAACGAGTAGCCGTAAGACGGCAAAGAATCTTTCCACAGATTATTTTTCCATTTAACCCAAACGAAGCAAAAGTATGAATTTTTGTACTTACGGCATTTCTGTTGCCCAAAAAACAGGTCGGCTTTCCGGGCGCGGTCCCGCGAAGTTCTCGACGCTGATCCGGCTGGCCCCGGTCATCCAAAAACGAATCGTCATGCGGATTAAAATCACAGCCTTCCTGATCGCCTGCGCGTGCCTGCACGTTTTCGCGGAAGGAAACGCACAAACCGTCACGCTCTCGAAGAAGAACGTCTCGCTGGAAAAAATATTTAAAGAAATCAAAAGCCAAACAGGCTACCTCTTCTGGTACGAAAACGACATTGTGAACGCTTCGAAAAAGGTAAACATATCCGTCCGTAACGTGTCCGTCACGCAGGCACTGGATCTTTTGCTTCGGGATGAATCGCTACAATATTCGATCATCGACAGAATGATCGTGATCCGGAAAAAGGACATTCCCCGGCCCGGGCAAACGTTGATGCCGATGCTGCGCAAAGAGCAGGTACCCGAATCGATGGTCGGCTTTACGGATAAAACTGCCGCGACCAGCCCCGGTACCAGAATCGGCGCCTACCGGTTGCCCGACATCCGTGTACAGGGGAGGGTTACCGATGAGCGGGGCGATGGCCTGCCCGGTGTAAGCGTGTTGCTGAAAGACACCCAGCGCGGCACGACATCCGATGAAAACGGAAACTTCCTGTTGGAGGTGCCCGACAGCAGAGCCATACTGGTCTTTTCATTTGTAGGCTATCTGCCACAGGAAATGCAGGTAGGAAACCGCACAAAGCTCGATGTCGCATTGAAAGTGGATACAAAAGCCCTGGAAGAAGTAGTCGTCGTGGGTTATGGTACCCAGAGAAAGTCGGATATCACCGGGGCCATTGCATCGGTGAACGAACAATCGCTCCGCGATGTGCCGGTAACCAACTTGTCGGAAGCATTGCAGGGGCGGGCCGCAGGTATCGACATCCAGAAAAATGGAGGAAACAGCAAACCTGGCTCACCGCCCGTGATCCGGATCAGGGGAAACCGCTCGCTCGGTGCGGGTAACGATCCGTTGTTTGTTGTCGACGGGCTTCCGTTCAATGGCAGTATCAATGATTTGAACCCGGACGACGTGGTGTCTGTCGAGGTCTTGAAGGACGCTTCCTCTACCGCCATTTACGGTTCAAGAGGTGCCAACGGCGTTATTCTGGTCACTACCAAAAGAGGAAAAGAAGGAGGCCTTCAGGTGGGGTACAGCGGTTATGTGGGTTTTACCAAAAATCTGGGCAAGTTCCACATTATGAACGGCCCGCAATTCCGTGACCTGAAAAAATGGTCGAGGATCAATGGCTCGGCACCCGGTACCTACACCGGTTTGGACGATCCCAAATTTATGACCGACGGCACCTTCGACCCGCAGGAAGTGGAGTCGATCAATATGAACAGAAGTACCGACTGGCAAGATCTTATTTACAAAACCGGCATCATGACCAACCACCAGCTGAGCGTATCAGGAGGCACAGGCAAAACCCAGTATGCATTCTCCGGCGGATATTTCAAAGAAACAGGCATTTATCCCGGCCAGGGTTTCGACCGCTATGCCGCCAAGCTCAGCATCGACCAGCAGCTGGCCCGCTTCATCAAGGTAGGCCTGAGCTCGATCAACACTTTCACCCGTATCCAGGGTGAGAATGCCAACCCGATGGGTCAGGTATTGCGGGCAAGTCCGCTGACGACGCCCTATGATGCCAACGGAAATCTCTGGGGCTTCGTGCCCGGCAGCGCCAACCAGGTCTGGAACCCGCTGGCCAACTTCATCGACGGCGCGGCAGTCGAAAACCGGCGCAGGCTCGGAACCTTCACAACGCTCTACGCGGACATCAACCTTACCAAAGGGCTCAGATACCGCTTCAATGCAGGTGCCGAGGTCCGCTCGGACGTGTACGGGAATTTTTATGCAAGTGCCACTTCCAACAACCTGGGAGGATTATCGACCTCCCGCAACAGCACCGGCTTCCGTACCGATTACACGCTTGAAAACATGATCATCTACGACAAGATCGTCGCCGGCCGTCATAAGTTCAATTTTACCGGATTGTACAGTTTGCAGGAATCGCAAAACCAGACCAACGAATTCAATAACAACACCATTCTGGCCGATGTACTTGAAAACACCAATCCGCAACTCGGTGCAAACCTCACCGGCACGGGAACTTATGAGAAATGGGCGATCATATCCTACATGGGCCGTCTGAATTATGGCTTCAATGACAAATATCTGCTCACGCTGACCATGCGCTCGGATGGCTCCTCCCGCCTTGCACCGGGCAACAAATTTCACGTGTTCCCGTCCGCGGCCGTGGCCTGGAACCTGAGCGAAGAGCCGTTCATGAAATCCATGACCGACGTGACCTTCCTCAAATTGCGGGCGAGCTATGGTACGGTAGGCAACCAGGGGATCAGCCCCTACTCGACCCTGGGTAAACTGACGCCTGTGGTTTACAATTATGGCTCATCCAATGTCACAGGAGCCTATCCGACCAATACCCCCAACCCGTCACTGGAATGGGAGTACACCAGTTCATTCAATGTCGGTGTGGATTTCGGATTACGTAACAACCGGATCAGCGGATCGGTGGAGTACTATCAGCAGAAAACCAACAACCTGCTGTTGCCCCAGAATCTTCCGCCGACGACCGGTATTCCTAACTCCATCCTGACCAATGTGGGAAAAACCCAGAACCAGGGTTTGGAGATCCAGTTGAGCCTCATCAATATCCCCGGCAATGGCAGGGACAAATTCAGCTGGACCACGGACCTGAATTTCTTCCTGAATCGCGGAAAAATCGTGCAGCTGGCCAATCAGGTAACCCGGGATATTACCAACAACTGGTTTGTAGGCGAGCCCGTCGGGACCATATTTGACTATAATAAGATCGGTATCTGGCAGAACACTGCTGCCGATACCGCCGCGGCCAGGAAACTCGGCTTGTCTGTAACAGGCACGGGTTCGGTCATTGGCACGATCAAGGTCGAAAACACCAATGGCGACGAGGTGATCAACGCCAACGACCGGGTGATCCTCGGCTCGCAGCAAGCCAAATGGCAGGGCGGGTTTACGAACCGGGTTGCCTATAAAGGTTTCGATTTTACAGTCGTGGGTTTTGCCCGAGTCGGTGGGCTGCTGATCAGCCGGATGCATAACAGCGGGTTTGCCAATACTTTCCAGGGTAATTACAACAACCTGGTTGTGGATTACTGGACGCCTGCCAACGGCCAGAACTATTACCCAAAACCCAATTCTGCCTCAACCAACACTCCATTCAATTCCACGATGGGCTATTTCAATGCAAGCTTTCTGAAAATCAGGAGCCTTAGCCTGGGTTACAATTTACCGCAGGGGCTTCTGAAACGGATAGGCTGCAAATCGGTCAGGCTGTATGCCACGGCCAACGACGCCTTCATCCTCTTTTCACCTTACCGCAACAAGTACAATGGCATCGACCCGGAAGGAGGATCGATCAACGTCGATACACCGGCTACTTACTCGATGATCTTTGGCGTCAATATAACATTTTGAAATACAGTATTTTATATTTTAAAAATACCGATCAATGAAAAAAATATTATCGATAGCAACGGTTTGCGCCCTGGGACTGGGCCTGCTGCTGTCCTGTGAGGATAGGCTCATTGAAGAACCCAAATCCATACTCACGCCCGCCTTTTTCAGTACGCCCCAAGGATTCAGGTCGGGCCTGGACGCGGCATATGCAGGTACGCGCATGTTTTGGGGAAATCAGGATTTGTTTACAATTACCGTGATAGGAACCGACGAGTTCTTTACAGGTCAGGATGGCAACAACAACATTAATAAATACAACAGCAACTACCTTCCCAACAACGGGCAGGTGACCAATACGTGGGCGAACTGCTACACATTCATCAATACGTGCAACGGTCTGGTGGACAATGCTGAAAAAATAACCGGGATCGATGACGCCGAAAAGAAGAGAATGGTGGCCGAAGCCAAATTCCTGCGGGCCAACTTCTACTTTATATTGGTCCAGTTCTGGGGAGATGTAACGCTCAATAAGAACTTTCAGGCATTACCCAGCACATCGGCGTCACGTTCGCCAATGTCGGAAGTATATGATTTCATCGTAGCCGACCTGAACGATGCGATCAAAACGCTGCCTGCCAGCCCGGTCGCTGGCGGCGTGCTACCCGGCAAAGCGACTGCCGCCGCCGCGAAGCATTTGCTGGCCAAGGTTTACCTGACGCGCGCAGGCTCGGCCGCCGCCAAACCGGACGATTACAAAAATGCCCACACCGTGGCCACAGACCTAATCACCAATAGCGCTTCGCTCGGCCTGGGCTTATTGCAGGATTTCGGCCAGGTACATGCCGAGGGAAATGAAGGAAGCAAGGAAGTGTTGTGGACCGTACAGCACACGTCTAACCTGGCCTATAATGGCCCCAACAACAGCGGAGGCGCCGATAATGTCCTGAACCACATGTGGGTGCCTCAATATGAAAATCAGCCGGGCATGAAGCGGGACGTCAGGTATGGCAGGCCTTACATCCGGTGCGTACCAACGCGCTGGCTCACTGATACCGCATTTGCGGACCGGGTCAACGATACCCGCTACGGCAAAACGTTCCAGACGGTGTGGTACTCCAACAATGCCCCTTCCATTTCACGCTGGCCAGCCACGCTTCCCGCCGGTGCACCGGCCAATGCCCAGCCGGGCGGCCTGAAATTCGGTGTCGGTGACACGGCGATCTACATGCCGGGCAAAGACGTCTCGAATGCAGCGATCGCGGCGGCTCCTTACCTGCTTATTCCTCCAAGAAATTACAACATCAGGCTCTCGCCGGCCATGTTCAAGTATTTCGATACCAAACGCGCTGACCTGAACTATCCTTCGATCAGACCGGTGATCGTTTACCGCCTGGCGGAAACTTACCTGATCGCGGCAGAGGCGCTGCTGATGGATGGCCAGGCTGCGGCGGCATTGCCACTCCTGAATGCCGTCAGGCAACGTGCCGCGTACCCGACCGGCAATGCAGAAGCGATGAAAGCGAAAGCTGCTGACCTGACATTGGATTTTGTCCTCGACGAGCGCGCCAGGGAGCTCTGCGGGGAGAACATGCGCTGGTGGGACCTGGTACGGACCGGAAAGCTGGTTGAACGTGTAAAAAAACATAATCTGGAAAGTGCCCCCAACATTCAGTCTCCCAAACACCTGCTGCGACCCGTTCCGCAGAACCAGATCGACGCCGTGGTGACGGGTGACCCCTACCCCCAAAATCCCGGCTGGTAGACTGATGAACCTTTGAACAAGTCATTTAAACATTTTTTCTGCGTGAAATCATTGCAAGTTTTATTGTCGCTCCTGGTACCGGTCATGGCTTTCGGACAGTTTTCGCCCGAAGCCGCCACCGGGCCGGGGCGATACAAGGCCGTTTTTACGGCTCCCGCTCAAAACGTTCCTACACCCAAAATGCCCGACGGGCCGCTCGCCGGCAACGGTGATATAGGCCTTACCATCGGCGGCACGCCCGACCACCTGACCTTTTACTTTGGAAAGAATGATTTCTGGCGCGCCTATCCGGTGTACCCCGGTGGCGGCATTGCGCTGCCGGGTGGCCTGGATATCTCTATTGCCCCTTTGAAAGGCGCTTCCTACTACGCTGAAACGCTTTTCGATCGTGCTGTGACCCGAAGTCGGTTCAAAAAGGGGGATCTGGAAGTGACTTCCGAAGCCTGGGTGACGGCAACCCACAATGCTGCCGTGATTACTTTTACGGCAAACCAGATCTGTAAGCTGGACCTCGGATTGTGGGCTGCGAAAGGAAATACGGCAACAACGCAGCAGGGCACGACAAACGGTGTTCAATGGGTAACCAGGTCTTTTGAAAATACACCATTGCTGGAATGGCCGTCACACGTTGCGATTGCCATAAAATCTTTGGAAGGAACCACTGCGAAAAACGGGACCCTTACTCTTCGGCCGGGCCAGAAGCAGACCTTCGTGGTAATGCTTTACACCAACCTGGACGACGCCGACTGGAAGAACAGGGCCATCAGGGAAGCCGGCGACATGGACCAGGCGAAGGTCGGGCAAATGCACGATGCTCATGTTAACTGGTGGAAGCAGCGTTGGGAACGTTCGCAGATCGCTATCGGGGATACACTGCTCGAAAAATACTACTATGCCTCCCAGTATCTTTTTGCTTCCGCCAGCCGCGGCAACAAAATGGCGCCCGGACTTTGGGGGCCGTTCATCACGCGCGATTCGACGGCCTGGGGCGGCGATTATCACCTGAACTACAATTACCAGGCGCCATACTGGGCAGCGTTTTCATCCAATTATGTCGACCTGACCGATAATTTCGACCAGCCGTTGCTCGACTATATGGAAAAAGGAAGGCAGCATGCCAAAGAGCTTCTCCATATCGGCGGCCTGTATTACCCGGTCGGTATCGGCCCCAAAGGCATATGCACGACGCGCTGGCCATTGACGCCCGAGGAAATGCAGAAACGTTACGGCTCACCGGAGAATACGATCGACGGAGGATACAAGTTTCTGGGCCAGAAGATCAATGCCGTTTTCAGCGCCGCCAATATGTTTATGCGGTTTTACAGCACCTACGACGAGCAGTATGCACGGAAGGTCTACCCGTTTCTCATCGGGTGTGCGGATTTCTGGGAGGATTACCTGCGCTTTGAAAACGGCCGCTATGTGATCGTAATGGACCATTTCAATGAGGTGATGCCCAATCTGCGAAACAAGGGACAATGGCGGGACAAGCTGGGCGATTTCAACTCCAACCTTTCTCTCGGCCTGGTGAAAATGCTTTTTAAAGGTTTGTACGATATGAGCGGCTATCTGCAAACGGACACTTCACGACGAAACAAGTGGGCGCATATCGTGAACCATATCAGCGACTTTCCCACCGGACCGAACCCGGACGGCCATATCGCCCTCAAAAATACAGAGCAAAGCCCCGTGGAGCAGCAGGAGCAGCCCAATGGATTGCAGCGCGTTTCAATACACGGGCTCCTCCTCCCGGGCGCAGTGACCGGTCCGGTCACCGATCCGGCTTTCAATCAGATTCTGCTGAACGATATCCGGCGTTGGCAAACCAGGTCCAAACAGCCCGAGGAATGGGGTAACACACTGGGTAACGGCATCGAAACCGTTTTCCCCGGGGCCGCAAGGGTTGGATATGATGCGGATTCGCTGCTTGGTTATCTCAAAGCAAGAGTCGTTGCGTCTTCCTTTCCGAATTTGTTGATCACCCAGGCAGGGGGCGGTGTGGAAACCTTGTCGGCCGTTCCGCTGACCATCCATGAAATGCTGATGCAGAGCTACGAAGGTGTAATCCGTGTTTTTCCAAATTGGAATCGCAACCGGAATGCCTCCTTTCGGCAATTGCGTGCATATGGCGCTTTTCTGGTGAGCAGCGAATTGAAAGACGGGCGGGTCACATCCGTTAAACTTTACAGCGAAAAGGGAAGACCCTGTCAGCTGATCAATCCCTGGCCGGGTAAAATCGTCCAGCTCAAACGCAACGGCAGGCAATCCGGGCAGCTAAATGGCGACCGGCTGTTCTTCGATACCGGTGTGGAGGAAGTCATCGAATTGAACGCGCTCTGACACTGTTCAGCCAATGCCTGTTGAATTAGCCACCATTAATACGGTACAGAAAACCGCCAAAAGTCGCCGTCACCAGCACCGCTATGATCAGCCCCGACAGTCCGATCAAAACGGCTTCCCGGGCAACTTGCTTTCCAAAATCCTGATTTTCAAGAGACCGGTCTGCATTCAAAAGCATTCTGCGGCTATAATGCGCACAGGCAACATGCAGAAAGATGCTCACGATCGCAAAGAAATAATACGGCAAAAAGAAGGCTCTCGTCGCAGGATCCACCGCAACATTGGCTGCGAAAAAGAAATCTGTCTCAACTTTCCACGAAAAACGCGCCAGAAGTATCGCCCGGACATGGTACACTAAGAAAAATCCCAGATAAAGCCCGCTGATGGCCTGTAAACTTTTCAATACCGATTTCCAGAACTGCTGAGTGACCACCAGCAGGATTCCGCTTCCAATTTGAATGACCACGCCAATCAGCAATACGGGCTCCACATACGGGTGCCTGTATACGTTCCGCAGGGCCATCATGACATTAATATGAGTCGGTGGTCCGGCGAGCGCTGCCAGATGATTCAAGAGGTGGACGGCGATAAAAATGCTGAGTATAAACGCCGAAAACCGATGTGTCTTTTGCAACAGGTGTTTCATTATTTTTCAGGTTGAAAGAGAAGGTCAAACCGGCTGCCCTGCTCGTCCCGCGGCAGCCGGTCCTGGGTAATTAGAAAAGCATACTATGGTTGAATTTCACCGATAACGGTGCTAATGCTCCGCGGCTGAATAATCACAGCGCCGCCAGCGGCAGTAACTTGTTCCAGATCCCGGCTAGCAGATGTTTCATATTGTTTCAACACTACAAACCTGCCATTGGGGGTGTTAAGGTTTACCCTCACCTGAGCATCACCGGTATTGACGAGAATCGTCGCTATCTCACCATTGGTGTTCTGGTAGGATGAGGCCAGAAGTCCGGGCTCTTCGGCAGTGCCGACCGCTTCGATCCGCACAGCGCCCGGCCTGATGAAGGCGCTGAAATTACCCAGGGCCCATAGCATTTTCGAGGTCCGGTAATTACCACCGGTTTTATTTTTGTCGATGTACACGAGTCCGTCCTTATAGTCATAGGGAGAAACGGCAATCCACCAGTGCCAGGCAGAAGCATTGGCGTGAACCAGGTCATTGTGAATCACTTTTGCCATATACAAAGCCGAAGTAATCGATAAATCCAGGCCTTCGCCTTTTATCTCCCCCTCATTATCACCCAGTATACAATACTCGGTCATCCAGTATTCGAGCCCGGGAAGTTTGTTGACCTGGGAAGCCAGCTCCTTTCTCTTGCTGACGGCTACATTGAACGGCGAGGTCGTCAGGTAACTGTGGCCGGTGATGACAGGAAGTAAATTAGGGAGATCAGCCAGATATGCAGGCGACTTCTTATCGAAATAGGTGTGCAAATTCAGTCCGCGCTCCGGCCGCTCGTATCCTGAATAGATGTATTCGATCCGCGAAGCTTCCGCAATGGCAATTTGGGTGGGTAACTTCCTTTTTAGTAGTGACATGCTCAGCGATCTGGTCATGGAAGCGACATGCTCGTTCAGGAATGGCGTCCCCTCCTGTCCACCGTGATCCCAATCCCACTGAGGCTCGTTGACGGGGCTGACGTACCCGAACATGATGCCTGTTTGCCGGTGCACCCCTTCGATCACATCAGTCAGAAAATTGCTAAAATCCGAGAAATGCTCCGGTTTCAGGTTCGGTAGGGCGTCAGGAGCGTATCCCCGTTGGTTCACGGTAAGGTGCGTGGGCGGGGTGTTTGGAAAAATAAGGAACTCTTTCACGCCGCGATCCCGGGCTGCTTTCATAAACCACAGTTGCCCGGCCTGCTTTTCCCAGTCGTAGGAGCCGGTGGTGGTGCGGAATGTCTCCGTTCGCCTCCATTCGTCCCGGATACCGCTCGCATCACCCTGCGCCATGGTGCCGGAACCGACGTTAAAGCGCCATAAAGAGAGGCCGATACCCTTCATACGACCATCGGGCGTTGCATCGTAGCTAAAAAGCAGGTCGGCGATCGCATTTTTCTGACGATCCGGCCAGTTCCCTACAAACTGGCACGACCATGCGTCCGAAGCGCCAAAATGCCGGACCGTCTGGTGCCTGACTTCCGGCCTGACCTCTATCCTCACCACGGTATCACCTGCTGATATCCGGCCTGCATTCAGCCTGACGGGTAAAACATTCGAGATCACAAAAAGACATATAGTAGCCATCAAAGACGGCTTTGGGTACAAGAAACACATAGAAACGGTTGTAAAAAGTGAGATAAGGAATTTTGGAATTGTTAACATGCCATGCCGGAGGTTGATCAGGCCTGCCGATATGCTTGTTATGATTTATTGAAGCAAAAGTAGAATTTTTCCAATTTCAGTTTAGGGGGAGATTTTCGTTTCTTTGAGGGGGTAATTCCACAAAATCCCCGACTTAATACCCGCTTCATGGAAACAGCTGATGTCAATGCCGTTAGGTTAATCGATCATATCAAAACAATTACGGGCTCTCCTGTCGAAGATGGTAATGCCATACTCCAATCCTTCAACAGTGATTTTGTCCCGAAAAAGCAGGTCATCCAGCAGGCAGCTCGTGAATGCACAACACTTTTCTTTGTTGCCAGGGGCTGCCTGCGTATGTTTTTTGTTGACAACAAAGGTGTCGAGCGGACGACCCAGTTTGCGCTTGAGAACTGGTGGCTGACAGATTTCATGGCATTTGAAAAAAGACAACATACCGAATTTTACATCCAGGCTGTGGAAGCCACGCAGGTCCTGTCGATCGATTACCGTTCCTATGAACGGCTCCTTGACAGCTATCCGCAAATGGAACGGTACTTTCGCAAGATCTACCAGCGCGGCTACGGCGCGTCGCTGCTTCGGATGAAATACCAGCAGGATTTTTCGCGGGAGGAGCTCTACCGCCACTTTGCGAGCCTGTATCCCGAATTTGTCCAGCGTGTGCCGCAGTATCTGCTTGCTTCCTATCTGGACATCACGCCCGAATACCTGAGCGAGCTCCGGAAAAAGCGATCTTAAACCAGCTTAAGTAAATTCGCTACACCCCCTCCTACCTTTGAACCATTAATCAAACAGTTCAAAAACAATGGAAAAGAGGGTCAATATCGAGGCCACGCAGCCACGGGCATACAAGGCCATGTACGGCCTGGAAAGTTATTTAAGCACCACCCTGCTCACCAGGACGCATCGTGAGCTGATCAAAATACGGGCTTCGCAGATCAATGGCTGCGCCTTTTGCATCGACATGCATTCGCATGATGCACTTCAGGCCGGGGAAAGTATTCAGCGAATTGTTCTGTTGAATGCCTGGCGGGAAACATCCCTGTTCACACAGGAGGAACGCATTATCCTGGCACTTACCGAGGCAATCACCCTGATCCACAAAGAAGGCGTTAACAGTGAATTGTACGCACAGGCAACCGCAGCATTAGGGGAAGAATACCTGGCACAGGTGATTATGGCCATTGCGGCCATCAATACCTGGAACCGTATCGCGATCAGCACCCTGATGCAGCCTGCTTTGCGCTCATAGCGCGGTGGCATCCTACCCGAATCAGCACCGGGATTCGCGGTTGCACCTCGCCTGCACGTGTTATCGCTTAGTCGACGCTGCCGATTTCTTACTATCTAGTGTAAATTTATTGGTAAAATATTTTACCTTTAAATTTGCATTAGATGGTAAAAACAAAAATTCGGAGTGTCGTGATGAGAACATTGGAAAATCTGCAACTGCAAGGAGGATGTCTGGTGTTTGACTTCACCAACACCGTCAACACGCGGAAACCTGTACCTGAATACGAGTACCTGCAAACATATGACGACTTTCTGGAATGGTCGGCCAAAGCAGGAGCACTTACCGGCCACAGGTTTCGGGTACTCAAGGAACGTGCATCTCTTGAACAGGCTTCTGCATTAGCGGCACTCGGTCAGGTGATCGCCGTTCGCGAAAACCTCTACCGGCTTTTTACAGCCATCGCCTCCGGTAATGTTCCGGAAGCGGCCGTCGTGAGTGCTTTCAATGAAAGACTTTCCCTGACATTTCAGAAAATCAATGTCGGCTTCGGGACAGCCGGCGCCGAGGTTTGTTTTAAAGATGATGAAATAGCGCTTGACGAGCCGCTGAATCTGGTCATCCAATCCGCTTTCGAGGTTTTGACCCGCCAGGATTTCAGCCGGCTCAGAGCGTGCCCGCGTTGCGGATGGCTTTTTCTGGACACATCCAAAAACGGAAAGCGTAAATGGTGCGACATGAATGTATGCGGCAGTCGCGAAAAAGCGCTCGAATACTATTACAGAAAAACTAAAACCGCCTGATCACGTATGGTTTTAAGCAGATCTGCCAAAAATGCCTTCGCGGTCGTGATCGCGCTACTGACGATGTGCTGCACCGGTGAGCGCAGACCGCAAACTTCCATCAGCTACCCCCTGCCATTGCCCGATTCCGGAGCCATGCGTTTCCTGCCGGGCATTGTCTGCGGCGACTCACTCGATTTCAATGCAGCCTTTTCGCCGGATGGCAAAAGCTTTTATTTTTCACGTTCAGGCAAAGGAAGATGGCAGATCTACGTGACAGAACAAAAGCATGGCGTATGGAGCAATCCGGTACCGGCGCCGTTTACCGAACCGGCGTATTCGCAAGCGGATCCATTTATCGCCAGTGACGGCACCTTATATTACATTTCAAACAGACCCCACCATCCCGGCGATACCCTTGCTGACTATGATATCTGGTTCATCCGACCCCAGCAAGACGGCACATGGACCGAGCCCGAGAATGCGACAAGCGTCAATTCCGACAGTACGGAGTATTATGTGTCACGTTCTGAAAATGGAAACCTGTATTTTGCCTCCAATCGCGCGGGAACGATGGGGTCGCATGACATTTATGTAAGCCGCTATGTCAATGGCGCTTACACGACACCGGAAAATCTGGGACCTGCTATTAATTCCAAACAAATGGAACACGATCCGATGATCTCACCCGATGAACGCTACCTCATTTTCACGTCCGTAGAACGCCCCGACTCCCACGGCAGCGCAGACCTTTACTATTCTTTACGAAATCCGGACGGTACCTGGGCACCCGCAAAGAACATGGGCAAAAAGGTCAATACCGATAGCTACGAATACTGTGCTTATCTTACACCGGACAAACGCTATCTTTTTTACAGCACCCGATACAATGTAAAATGGATCAGCACCCGGCATTTCACCTGGATGCTGCATTAACCTGAAAGAAGCAGGCATTAAGAACCTGCTGTTCAGCAGAGCATTTGTTTTTGATGAGTTTGCGTTTTGAAAGTTCATTCGACCATGCCCGTTATGCAGAAAAAAAACAACCTGAAGTCTTTTAACCTGTACGAGTTCCTGAAACACCAGAACGCTCACAGCCCAAACCTTCCCTTCTTTCTGGCCGACCGGCACACCTACCAGAATGCACACGTCAGTTTTCCGTTCAGAACATTTGCTTATGGATTAGGCATCACTTACACGGGTGAGGGCGACATGTTCAAGATCGGCAGCACCGATTATTCGCTAAAAGCCCATAGCCTCACGACCGTCGGCCCCGGGATGGTTTGTCAATGGTCGGGCAACTACACGGCCGAACACGACACGCTCTATTTCACGGAAGAACTGTTTGCGGAATTGCAGGCAAAGTCATTCCTGCATTCGCTGCCGTTCTTTTTCCATGGCGGCAATCACGTCATCCAGCTGACAACCGACCAGGTAGAAAAGGTGACATCCTTGTTTGCACTGCTCAAAGTCTTAAAGGACGAAAAAGATGCGGTCCCCGGGGTCGTTCACTCCCTGCTGATGCTGGCCAGTTCGTTCCATTCCATTCAGGATGACAAACCTAAGAATGCTGGGGTTTCCAGGCGGGAAGACATTACCCGTAAGTTCAGAAAACTGGTTGGCGAGCATTTTATCTGCCACAAGGAAGTAGCTTATTATGCGATGCATCTGCACATCACACCCAAGTATCTCAGCGAAGTATTGCAGATCGAACTGGGCAAATCGGCGAAGGCGTTCATCGACGAATTTGTGGTCATGGAAGCCAAAAGCCTGTTAAAGCAAACCGCGATGTCCATACAGGAAATATGCCACGGGCTTGGTTTTGAAGACACTTCCCATTTTACAAAATCATTTAAAAAGCTCGCCGGAACTACACCCAGCGAGTACCGGAAGGACAAGCAATCATCCTGGACCGGGTAAGAGAGAATACCGAAATTTCTACCATTTCTCCCGACATTTCCTCTAACTGCTTACCCGTCTGATGCGGTAGCTTTGCTTTACAAACAATCAGACATTATGCGCAAGTTGTACGCTGTCATTTTCGCTATGCAGATGCTGAGCATCACCGGTTCTTACTCACAAACAAACAAAAAACCAGCTATGAAAAACGTAACAGAATTCAAGGTCGCAGTTCCTCAACAAGTATTGGATGATTTGAAAAGTCGGCTGCAAAACACCCGCTGGCCGGGGGAGTCCGAGGGGGCGGGCTGGAATTTCGGTACCAGTGAAGCTTACCTGCGGGAGCTGGTCGGCTACTGGCTCACCAAATACGATTGGCGCAAGCACGAATCTGCTCTAAACAAATACCCGCAATACACCGCCCAGGTGAACGGCGTCCAGATTCATTTTCAGTATATCAAGGGAAAGGGCAATAACGCCAGGCCACTGATCCTGACGCACGGCTGGCCCGATAGCTACTACCGCTTCCACAAAATCATACCGCTGCTCACCGAAGGAGAACAAAGCTTTGATCTGATCATACCGTCCATTCCCGGTTTCGGCTTTTCCGAAAAGGTGGCCCTGAGCAGCGAAGCGGTGGCCGACCTGTGGAAGGTGTTAATGACCGAAAACCTGGGCTATGACAAGTTCTATGCGGCTGGCGGGGATGTAGGCATGGGGGTCACCAAGGCATTGGCTTCCAAATATCCCGGCGTGGTAGCGGGCGTACATTTTACAGACCTGGGCTACCCGATGGGACAGGAAGATCCTGCCACGATGAGCGAGGACGAAAAACAATTTGCACAGTTTGTACAACAATGGTGGTATGCGGAAGGTGCGTATGCCATGGTACATGCTACCAAGCCGCAATCGCTCGCCTACGGATTGAACGACTCACCCGTTGGGCTTGCTGGCTGGATAGTCAGTTTCGCCAACTCCGGTGCGACGCCCGACCTGATCGAGCAGGCATTTGGCGGCAAGGATGAGATACTTACCAACATCATGATCTACTGGGTCACACAAACCATTGCAACCTCTGCCAGAATGTACAAAGCAGATGCGGTGGCACAATGGGGTGGCGCGCAGCCATTGCAGAAAAGCAATGTGTCGGCAGGTGTGACGGTGTTTCCCAGAGAGGCGCAATTCCCGAAAGAGTGGGCGGAGCGTTTTGTAAATGTGGTCAGCTTCAGAAAAGTGAAAGAAGGCGGACATTTCGCCGCCCTGGAAGTCCCGAATGTTTTTGCGGACGAGCTCAGGAGCTTCTTTTATGGAATCCAATAATTCTAGGACTCTTAAAAGCCCGATTTCCTGATCGGCCGGCAAGCCAAGACTTAGGAAGTTCAAAATCAACTAATCCGCGGTACATCAGCTGGTGTACCGCGGATTTCTCTTTGCAAAAGCATTGCAAAAATTATTGCTGCAAAAGCGAAACCAAGGCCGACGACATCGTGAGCACGCCGGTCCTTAATGTAGGCGACAGGTCGGGAATGTATTTGGATGAATGGGTTGAAGGCAACGGGAGCTTACTTTGCACGGATTCGGCCATGGCGGCGCTGCTTACCGAGCCCAGCGAGTACATCAGGATCGGGATTTTAGGAACACTTCTGCCAAACCACCCGAAATCCTCTCCGAACATCAGAGGCGATACTTTTACCACATTCTCCGCCCCTATTACTCCTTTGAAATGATCGAAAAGACGCTCGGTCAGGACAGGGTCATTGTATTGGGAAGGCGTAAACTCGTCGCGCACGGTCACTACCGGAAAACGCTCCTTTTCCAGCCCCGCAGCTAATGCGGCACCTTCGCAATGTCTTTTGATCCTTTCGATCAGCTGTTTTTGAACATCATCATTGAATGACCTGATCGACACGGAGAGCTTCACCTCGTCGGGAACGATGTTGGCCCCGCTCCCACCCTGAATGGACCCTACGGTGATCACTGCCGGTTCCGTTGGTGAGATTTCACGGCTCACAATGGTTTGAAATCCTAGCACGAGCGTCGAGGCCAGCACAACCGGATCGATGGTAAGTTCCGGCACGGCACCATGTCCGCCCTTTCCTTTCACGGTAATATCCAGCACATCGATATTGGCCAGGGAATAGCCCGGGCACAGCCCCACTTTCCCCGATTCGAGGGCCGAATTAACGTGAAGCGCCAATGCAAAATCCGGCTTACCGAATGTTTCCAGCACGTTGGCTTTGATCATCGCAAGCGCTCCGGCACCTCTCTCCTCGGCTGGCTGCGCGAGAAAGATCACCGTTCCGTGCCAGTTGCTCCTGACCTTGTCCAGCGCGCGCGCCACCCCTACCCACACGGCCATATGCATATCATGCCCGCACGCATGCATGAGCGGCGATGTTTTTCCCGACTCGTCGGAGGTGGTGGCCGTACTGGCGAAGGGTACGCCGGTGCGTTCCTGGATCGGCAGCGCGTCCATATCCGCCCGCACCAGTACTACCGGCCCAGGGCCGTTTTTCATTACGCCCACCAAACCGTGTCCTCCTATTCCGGTCAGTACTTTGCAATTGAGTCCACCGAGTTCTTTTGCCAGTCTCTGCGACGTTTTTTCTTCGTGGAATGATAACTCGGGGTGCGCGTGCAGGTCTTTGTAAAGTGTTTCGAGATACCCGTAATCCTTTTCAAGATGAACGCTTATCATTGCATCCGCAGGCGATTGCCCGTTCGTTGCAGGCGGGATAACCATTACAGCAAAACAAACCAGCAACAGCGTTCGTAACATGATCTAGTTGAGTTTTTTGATATACAAATTTGCAAACTGGAAAAGGTTATTGTCGGCATGATCGTCCTGCAAGGCTATTTTGCCACAGGCTGCAATGCCCGGCAGTAATGCATTCTCCACGACTGTCTTTCCATTCAGATTAACCGTCACCCTCGATCCCTTCATGGTGATAATGAACCGGTTCCATTCGCCCGGCGGCTTATCCGCTTTGACTTTCGGCGTCACACCCGCCCTCACTTCGGCAGGAAGACCGGCATCTACCCGGTAACCGTATATTTCACCCGAGCCGATGTAACGATAGCCGATATTGACCTGGTTTTTAGAATCGCCCCGCAGGTAAATGCCGGTATCGCCGGCGTAAAGGATTTCCACCTCTTTATTGGTGCCATCGGCATTCTTCGCATTGTCTCCATTGGCGAGGACGATGGTACTTTTCGCCATTTCCGGCTTGCGGGTCAGCCGCACATCGGCCACCAGCACGAAATCGCAAAATGCCTCGGCAGTCCACAGACATTTATCTTTTTCGGCACTTTTGCCGTCATAGTCGATCAGTCCTTTGGTAAAAACCCAATGGCCTCTGTGCCCGGGCAGCATTTCCCAGCCATCGGTACTTTCCCCGTGAATCAGCGGCAGAAAGCCCTGTTGGGTCAAGGGCTTACCATGCAGCAACGGCTTGGGAGCGTCACCCTGCCCGGCAGGCATTTTCTGTGCGTGCGAGGGAAGGGTAAAAGCAAAAAAACAGATCAGGAGCAGCAAACTTTTCATATGCTTTTAAACAATGGGAGAAATGCCCGGTACAGGAACAGGGTAGTTACCATCCGGCCCCGGCTTGACGGGCGACTCGGCGTCCCATGCAAACTTTTCGGGCATAAGCGAGATCGTTGAATTGAGCGCCTCGTCCCATTCGACCATTTTGCCCGAATGCACAGCCATGCGCCCGAGGATGGTCGTCATGGTGCTTTTGGCGCCCCATTCGGTATCGTTCAGCGGCGTATTGTTCCGGATAGCGGCAAACAGCGCTTCGTGCTCGATCTGATAAGCGCTTTCGGAATCCTTGTTCGTATTGCGCCAGATCGTGTCGCCATTGTGGGCCTTAATGCCCGCTTGCAGGCTCGCAGTGCCGGTAGCGCCCTGGAAAGTAGCACCGCCCTTGTTCCATGTGCCGGTAATGTGCCTGATCTGACTGTTGAGCTTGGTACCGTCGGCGTATTCGTATTCAATGTAAAAATGATCGAAAATATCGCCGTCGCCGGGTCCATTTAACGATGAGCGCCCGCCCATTCCCTGCGCGCGCACCGGGTAAGCATCCTTCACCCAATTGACGATATCGGTATTATGGATCTGCAACCCGGCCGGTGAGCCGGCCCACAGCCAGTTGAAATACCGCCAGTTCCGCATTTGGTACTCCATTTCCGTCCAACCCGTCTGCCGCGGCACATTGGTAACCGGACCGATCAGGTAGTAATCCGTAGCTGAAATGATTTTGCCGATGGCCCCCTCTTTCAATTTCTTCACCATTTCCTGGTATCCCGGATCGTAGCGGTTTTGAAGCCCTACCACCACTTTCAGATTCTTCCGCGTTGCCTCTTTTCCCGTTTCTAAAATCTGCCTGATTCCCGGTGCATCGGAGGCCAGTGGTTTTTCCATAAAAACGTGCTTACCCGCTTTCACAGCCGCTTCGAAGTGCGCCGGGCGAAATGCGGGAGGCGTTACCAACAGCACCACATCCGCGCAGGCAATGGCTTTTTCGTAGGCATCGAAACCTACAAATTTTTGATTATCAGGGACTTTTACAAAGTTCTTGATCCGCCCGACTTTCAGCAACGTCGCATAGGTATCATCGAGTTTGTCTTTAAAAACATCCGCCATGGCCACCAGCACGGCGTTGGAGTTGGAGCTCAATGCATTCAAAACCGCGCCTGCGCCCCGGCTTCCGCAGCCGATCAGCGCTATTTTGATCGGGTCGGCGCTGAATGTAAATGCGCTGACCTTTCCAGGAAAAGCAGCGCTGACAAAGGCCCCTCCCACGATGGCGGCCGATCCTTTCAAAAAATCGCGGCGCCCAGGAAAGTTGTTTGGTTGATCGTCTTGGTTCATAAGGCACGGGTTTTATTCAAAGTGAAGGATTCCAAACTTTTCATACTCATGAAAATTGCCGCTGTTAGGCCGCCAGGCCCATAATGTTTCGCCCTTGTCGTAATCGATGCGGTAGAGGTTACCTTTCCAACGGGTTCCCGAAGCAGGCAGCGCTTTCAACAGCGGTTTCAATAATTGATAGGGAATGAATATTTCGGAAGTCCAGCTATCGATTGCCGCATGGCTTTTTTGCGCCCCACCCTGTACTGTTACCGCGTGCCTGGTTTTGCGTTCCGCCTCATAATGAAAAGGTATCCAGCTATTTAACTTACCCTTCTCATTGTAAATACTGATGGGCAGCTCGTAGTTCAATGGGGACAGCTCGTATTCAAAATAGGCCGGAACAGTCGTGTCAGGCTGCATGAATATCTCGATCACATCCTCATTCCACAGGTCGAGAAAATCCGCCTGCATGGTGGCGGTAATCTTTTTGTCGGTACAGACAAACAGGAAATAAATACCCGTCTGCGAGTAAAGCACTTTCGTTTTGGTCGGATAGGGCGTATTACCGGACGCAAGCGGCGGAATCGTTATCCATTCAGCTTTTTTCCAATGCGCATCAGCGCCGGTTCCCGTCAGTTGAAAGTCATCCGTTTTGCTGATGATCAGCACATTTTCTTCCGCAGCTCCACGCCGGAATGCGAATCCGGCAAACAGCATTACCGACATGATCAGAAGTATGCGACACGCGATAACCATCTGTTTGCTATTGTTTTACAGGCGCAGGAAACCACTTTTCAGCATTTTTCCTGTACAATTTATCGATCACGTTTTTGGGCAAATGCAATGCTTTGAACTGCTCGCTCACCTCGGGCGCGGTCATCGTTTGGTCGGATGTAAAAAACGTCCAATGGTTTTTCCAGACTTCCCCGGCATGTGCCAATGTCGTTCCGGCAGGTGCGCTGTCGTCGAACACGAGGTCGGTGGAGTAGAGCAGCCTGTCCTGGTATTTGATAAAGAAATCATACACTTTCCGGTGATCTTTCACGGCCTGATATTGAATGTGCGAAATGCGTTCGGCCATATCCACGACCATATTGGGATATTTGTCCAGTCTTTTGGCCAGCTCGTCGAGGCTCCATTCCAGGCTTCCCAAATGCGCCCCGTCGAACCGTAATCCCGGATGCTTGGCGAGCATATTATCGCGGGCTTCGATCTGTTTTTCGTACGAGGGAAATTCCGGATGCAGGTACATATGGTACTCGGGATGCCCGGCAAAATATTCGCGGTCGTTTTTGACCGTCATCTGATCCAAAGGCAGCCAGCAGTTTCTGGGCTCGCCCAGGTGCCCGACGAGCGTTTTGTTATTTGCTTCAATAAAATCCCAGATCGGGTCGAGCCTCGGATCGTCGGCCATCACAAAAGCGCCAGCCTTGTCTTTGTACTCCATCCCGATATTTTTCCAGACTTTCACCCCCGCAGCCCCCCGGGCAAACGATTCGCGCAGGTAGGCAATCGTTTTCGTCTGCCAATCGCTGTCGTCGATGTTTTCGATGTGAAAACTGGTGGTATAGGCCAGCCGGTCTGCATATTTCTCGCGGTGTTTTGTGACAAAATCCTGCTGTTTTTCAATGGGGACGTATTCCGGCGCGGCTACATTCAGGCTGAGCAGCCGGAAATTGTTCTTTTGGGCAAATTCCAAAAAAGCGGGGTTAAACGAATTGATGTGCACATGCGCATCGTATTTCTCCACCGTAGCGAAATCGTCCTGACTGTAATAATCTGAATTTTGGCTTTCTGCGCAGCTTTGCATAAGTACAAGGAAGGGTATCAAACCAAAATAAAGGTATTTTTTCATAAAACTAGTTTTTTACAATTTCCAGCTTTTCTTCAACCAGTTTCGACACCGCTTCGATGGCGGACGGAAACACATTTCGCAGGTCAATGTCCTCATTGCGAGCCATGGAGTTCTTTAAAGTCTGCATAAATATGTTCTTAATCTCCGTAGCCAGATTAATCTTGCAAATACCATTTCTGATCGCCTCTTTCAGGCTGGTGCCGGGGATTCCCGAGCCACCGTGCAGCACCAGCGGAACGTTCGTTGCGGCGTGTATTTCCGTCAGCCGCTGAATATCCAGCTTAGGCTCCTGGGTGTAAAACCCGTGCGCCGAACCGATCGCTACCGCCAGGGCATTCACGCCGGTTTGTTCTACAAAATATTTGGCTTCCTCCGGGTCGGTAAACCCTGTTTTCTCCTTCGACTGGCCCAATTTGGCAATATAGCCCAGTTCCGCTTCCACGTTGGCGCCATACCGCGCCGCGAGCTCCACCACTTTTTGCGTAACCGCCATATTCTCGCCCAAAGACTTCTCACTGGCATCGATCATCACCGAATCGAAACCCGCATCCAGGCATTCATGCACCAGATCGTACGACGCCGAATGATCGAGGTGCAGCCATCCTTCCACCTGATATTCTTCCAAAGAGGATTTGGCCAGGTTCACGGCCACCGACAGGCCCATATAATCGATGGAGCTTTTGGTAAGCTGCAAAATAATGGGTTGCCTCAGGTGCGAAGCCGCCCGCATGATGCCCCTGAGGGTTTCATAATTGTAAAAATTGGTGGCAAGCAGGGAGGAATTGGTTTCCTGCATTTCCCTGAGCTTGTCAATCATGTTCCTTTTCGGCATAACCAAATCTTTCTTTAATGTTTTGAAGGATATTTGCCCGGCCTGCGAATGCGCCGGTCCCGCCGGAGGCGGTAGTGGAGAAAGCCCCTGTCATGTTTCCGAATTCCTGGCAGGTTTCGAGGGGGTGTGTATGGATGAATTTGTAAATAAATCCTGCATTGAAACTGTCGCCCGCACCGATCGCGTCCACAACCTGCTCGTTGAGGAATGCGGGCTGAAAAGCAATTTCTCCGTCCGACAGCAGCGCCGAACCTTCGTTTCCGAGCTTCACGACAACGGTATTGGCAAAGTCTTTTAAATACGCGGCAGCATCCTCGATGGTAGCCTGGCGGGTGAGGTGGAGCAGCTCTTTTTTATTAGGCATGAAAACATCTACAAAAGGTAAAGTGCCTTCCAAATCGATACTCCACTGCTCGGCCGGATCCCATTGCGGATCGAAAGAAGTCGTTAATCCTGCTTCCTTTGCCCGCTGAAAAATGCGACCTACATCCTTTCTGATGCCTTTCTGGATAAAATAGGAAGAAATATGCAGGTGCCGCGAGCGAAGGATGGTATCCCAGTCGATATCGTCGAAAGAAAGCTCTTCCATCGCGCCCGGATGGGTGATCATGGCGCGGTCCTCTCCGAAGTTCAGGACTACGGTTGCTCCGGTTTTCAAGTTCTCGTTTCGGGCGATGGCTTCGGTATCGACGCCGCTATTGCGCAAGGTCGCAAGTACGATATCGCCAAATGCATCCTGCCCGATTTTACCAATGAAAGCGACGCGCGCGCCCAGGCAGCTCAGGTTGCTGGCAAAAATGGCCGACGAGCTCCCCAACGTCACATTCATTTGCTGCGAAAGAATTTCCTTACCCATGACCGGGAAGGAATCGATCTGATTCAGTATAAAATCTACATTGAGTTCACCGATCACCGAAACGTCGAAATCTTTCATTTTGAGAGCCTTTTGGGTTTAACCTGTTGCTAATAGGGCGCTAGCCGGTACTTTGGGCGGGAATGCCTTGCTATTCAGGAAAAGGGTAAATGGTGACGCCTCTTACTACACGCGTAATGGTTTCTTTCTTCGAAGGCTTGTCCGGCGAAAGCCCGAGTTCCAGCGATTTATAAAACCCGAGCAGCTGCGCTGGCAGCACGCTCACCACCGCCAGCAGCTCCTCGTCCACGGATTCGCCGTCGGGCGAGAGCTCGATCAGCATATCGGTATCGACGGATTTTTGCCCGGTTTCCATCACGCCAATCCGGTACAGACCCTTTTCGCCCAGGCTGATCGCCTTCACCAGGTCCTGCTCATACTGATACACGTGTGCATTGTTGGAAAACAGATAAACCAACAATGTGGCAGCATTGATCACCGCCTTCGGACCGTGCCTGAACCCCAGAAAAGAATCGGATTTGCAGATCACATTGCCGTCCGTCAGCTCCTGTACTTTCAAATCAGATTCATTGGCTACCGAGCGCAATGGCCCCGAACCGAGAAAAATGGCCCGCTGAAAACCCAGCTTAGCGACATTCCGGAGCTGTTCGCTGTAATTTTCCAGGATATTTTCTCCAAAACGCGAAAGCAATGCAACCTGCGATTGAAGACGACCGATATCCGCAACCCGGGAAATAAGCAGGCCCGCAAGCAGCATGGACGTGAAGCTGCCCGTCATTGCCAGGCTCTGGTCATCCGCTTCCGGTGGCAGGAGAAATATGTAAGAATTGGCTCCGCCGCTTTCCGACGAGCGGGCCAGCTGGCCCGACGCATTGCAGGTGATGATCAAATGGAAGACGTTATCACAAAATTCGTCGGCAATATTCACGGCCGCCAGGCTTTCCGGGCTGTCACCCGACCTTGCGAATGATATCAGCAGGGTTCCTTTTTTGTTAAAATATTGCTCGGGGTGCAGGATCAGGTCTGTGGTAGCGGTGGCGGTGGTGATCTTCCCTGTGTTTTTTTGAAAAGGCCCCTGCAATACGTTTCCGATATATGCAGACGTTCCCGCGCCTGTGAGCATCACCGTGAGGGACTCCTCACCAAATGCGGTATTCAGAAAACCGGCAAGCTTTTCCTGTTGATCAAAAACGAGTTGCCATGTCCGCTGCCAGAGTGCGGGTTGCTGCGCAATTTCCTTTGCAGTGAGGTGAGCTTCGTATCCTTCCAGGTCCGACAAGGCAAATCCAAGCAAATCTTCTGAAATTATAGACTGATCTTTTAATACGTTGCCTTTGGAATACATGATATATTTCGTTTCATTTCATTACAAAACAAAACTAATCATTTCCTTTCGAAATTCGCAAGCATATGACACAATAATATTTTCAGAACCCTTGTTTTTAATTTTTTGCGAAGGAAACGAAAACTAATGCGGCAAATAACCTTATTTTTACGCATCGATTAAGAAACACATTATTTATGCGCAAAGCCGGAGAAAAATCAACAGTACAGCGACGGGTCATCATTCTTCAGATACTGGAAGAAAAAGGACAGGTAGATGTGACATCGCTCAGCAAGGAGCTTATGGTCAGTGAGGTGACCGTCCGGAACGATTTAAAGCGGCTCGAACAGAAAAACGCGCTGATAAGGGCAAGAGGCGGAGCAATGAAAATCGACCGGGTAGGGACCGATTTCGCGATTTCAGATAAAAACAAACAGAATTACGAGCAGAAAAAACGCATCGGGAAAGCCGCCGCGGCATTGATCGAAGAAGGCGACACGATCATTCTCGACTCGGGCACGACGACGATGGAAATCACGAAAAACCTTTCGACGCTTTCGGAACTGACGGTGATTACCAACGCATTGAACATTGCCGATCAGCTCGCCGAACACCCCAAAGCGAACGTGATCGTTCCCGGCGGGTTTTTACGTAAAAACTCCCTTTCGCTCATCGGGTCGACGGCGGAGGAAAGTTTCAAAAACTACTTTTGCGATAAGCTGTTTCTGGCCGTGGACGGCCTGAGTGTCGTTTATGGCCTCTCCACGCCCAATGTGGAAGAAGCGCATTTGAACCGGGTGATGATCTCCATTTCCAAGCAGGTGATTGTCGTCGCGGATTCCAGCAAGTTCCTCAAAAGAAGCTTTGCTTTCATGGCCCCCATTACCGCCATCGATATTCTCATTACCGATGACGGCATTCCGCTCGAAGACCAGAAGAAACTGGAAAGTGCTGGCGTAAAGGTAATTATAGTTTAATTTCTGCGCTTAATATTCATCATTCAGGACAAAATCATTCTTCCTGCTCATCCATTTCCCGCCTGTAAAGTCGGGAAATGCGACGGTTTCATTCCCCAGCTCAATGGAGTTTTCACTCAGCGGCGTGATCGCACTCCAACTCGCAGCATCGTAGACGTCCATCGGCGTGGGTTTCTTCCTTTTAACTGCTTCAATAAATGCATGCATGACGAAAAAATCGATGCCGTCGTGCCCGGTCAGGTATGCCTCCTTGCTCCAACGTTTCCAGAGCGGGTGGTCATACTTGTCGAGCCACTCTTTGGCGTCGTCCCAGCGCTCATGATCGTATTTGGATTGCCCTTCAATGTACATCCCGTTGTTGAGGTTCATCCAGATCCCGCCCGTGCCCTGCACGCGAAAACCAAGCGAATAGGGCCTAGGCAGGTTCGTATCGTGCTGTAAAAGAATGGTTTCGCCATTCGTACATTTAATATGCGTCGTCACCACATCGCCCAGCCTGAACCTGACTTTGGTATTCGGATGGTCTGCCCCACCCTTTCTCACAATGTAATTATGCAGGCCCCGCGCCTTCGTCGAGAACGAATTAAGCGACTCGAACCGGTTACCGCGGTTAATGTCCAGCATCATAGCCAGCGGCCCCACACCGTGGGTCGGATACAGGTCGCCGTCGCGGTTCACCGAATGGTTGGTGCGCCATTTGGCTTCTGAAAAGCCCTTTTCGCCAAATTCGGCACCGCTGTTGTAAGGCGTGATGCCGTCGTTGAATTTCACGCCACGGAGATCGTGCTGGTAACCTCCCTGCATGTGCACGAGCTCACCGAAAAGCCCCTTTCGTATCATATTGGTAACAGCCAGGGTATCCCGGCGGTAGCAGGCGTTTTCCAGCATCATCACCTGCGCATTATTCCTTTCAGTACTTCTTACTACCTCAAAATGGTCTTCGAGCGTGATCCCGAGCACTACTTCGGTGGCAATGTATTTGATTCCCGCCGCAAGCGCGTCCAGGATCATGGGCGTATGCAGCTCCCAGGGCGTGGCGATGATCAATGCGTCGATACTTCTGGCATCCAGCATTTTACGATATGCATAGGCATCCCCCGTATGGACTTTGGGCGCCGCTTTACCCGCATCCCGGAACAGTTTCCCGCTCATTTCCAGCATTCGGGCGTCGATATCACAAACCGCCACAATGTCCGCGTCGGTTCTTTTGAGCAGTGTACTGATATGCGCCTGGCCCCGCAGCCCCGTCCCTATAATTCCTACCCGTACTTTTTCAGCGAAAGGTTTCGAAATGGTTTCAAAAGGCTGCAAAGCACTGATTCCTGCGACGCCGAGCGATACATTTTTCACAAATTTTCTTCTGGATACTTGCATGGGATTAGGTTGAATAGGGTCGTTTATTTAATAAATCGGTCGTAAAAGAACTGGCTGTACGCCCGGAGCTTTACCTGATAATCTTCCAAACCAAGCTGCTGCTCGTCTACAATCAGATAGGTCATATCGGGCGTGCGGTTGGCAAAGTGCCGCGTCCGGTCTTGTTCGAAAAAGTACTGTTTGGTATCGGTGGACATTCCTTTGGGTAACATTGTTTTCCCCCAAACGGCATTGATCTCGTCAAAAACCTTTTGCCGCCGTTGCAGCTGTCCATCCACAATACCTTCCGCCAATTGCAGGCTGCGATATGCCTCTTTTAAATCCGTAAATCGCTGCTGATGCGCTGTCCTGACGGCATTTTCCAGTTTTGAAAGATCCTGGTAGGTGAGCGCGGTATGCTTCACCAGGTTGGCCAATGTTTTAAAAACCAATATATCCTGCTCATTTTTCGACTGATTTTGCAGGTTCTGGTCACAAATCCGAATGGCCGTATTCATCTTCGTCCGCATTTCTTCGGCGCTTGCCAACCTGCCCGCATATTGGGTATTCCAAAAAGGATCGTATTCGAGCGCATCGCCCCGGGGAAGGTCGGGAATATGCGTTTTCCCGATTTCGCCCCACGCCCACACACGCCTTTCAAAGCTTTCCATGAAGAAATACGCCCCTTCGTTCAACAGATAGTAAAGCGAGTCCATGCCGGCGGATTGGTTGCCATACCTGTTTTTATAAAATGCAGCGGTAAAGTCCGCTAGCCCAGGCACGGCTGCATTCCACGAAAACGCAGCGGTGGTGGCGAAACTGAGCATCCAGGCCTGCATGGGCAACCCCGAATCATCCCAGGAAGTGCGTATGACGCCGTCGAATACGCCCTTTCCCATGGTTTCCTGCAAAAAGTTGTAAGAGTTTTCCAGGCTCCCCGTTTTGATTTCCCCTTTCCCGTCTTTCGAAAAGAAATACGGCAAAAAGAGCTGCTCGATCCCCGGGTTCGGGTCGTAAGCGTAAACCGGATGACCCAATGCTTTCGCTTCTTTTGCATATTTCAGGTCCGGCGTCTCGTAATCATATGATTCCGTAAGGATAATGCCCTTGTGCGGCGCGACCGGCTTTTCTTGCTTCATCCCCGTGTGGTACACCTGCAAGCGACCTTTCGCCCAGCCCATCGGCGCCTCCCAGGTCATCACTTCCCGACCGGAGTTTTCAATCCGCTTCGCAGATTTGTCGATAAACAGGTGATACAAGCCGCTTTTGCCGATTTCTTCCTCCTTTTTCTTGCAAGCCGGACAAGCGCCCAGCTCGTAAGTTTCGTCGGAACCGATATGGATATACTTCGAGCCGGGCGTGGCTTCCATCGCATCTTTCCACAAGTCGGCGAGCAGGTCGTAAGAGCCGTCTTTCAACGGGCAAAATTCGAAGTTGGAAGCTGGTATCTCCCTCAAATGCGCGAACTGCGGCCATTTCAAAATAAAACTAACATGCCCCAGCCCCTGCACGAGCGGCACGATCTGAATGTGGTATTGTTGCGCATAGCGCGTCAATTCCTGCATTTCCTTCATCGTGAATGCGCCTGGCGCACCTATTTCAGGGTGACTCGGGTATTCGAACTTATCTTCCCACTCCCAAACGAGCATATTGACCTTATAGCCAGCCAGTTCGCGAATCAAATCTTCCACATAACTCCGCTTGTCCTGATGATGCTTGGTGTCGTAATGCACCGCCCGCACTTTCGTGTCGGGCCAGTCTTTGATTGCAATACCGGGCACATAGGTTTCGGCTCCTTTCTTTTGGACCAACTGGATGAATGTCTGAACCCCGTAAAATAGCCCTGCTTCGCCTGATGCAGTGATTGTTACACCCTGCTGGCTTGCCGTCAGCGAGTACCCTTCGTCCCCGAACTTGCCGTCGGCAGCCGCCCGGGTAAGCACAATGGATCTTTTGGAAGTTGTATTTGAAATTTTCGCATTGATCCCTGCCTCGGAGCGCAGGAATTTTACCAGTTCATTGGCTGCAAACCGGTCCTTTTCCGATGCGGTTTTGTCCAAAACGATTCGTAGCTCTTTGCCCGGCAAAAAATTGCCACCGCCAGCCTTCACTTCCTTCGGATAGGGAATGAGGGAAATGCCCTGATCCGGCAATTTGCCAGGCTGCGCGCGGGCCACGCCTGCCCAGGTGAGCACGCATAGCGTACATATAGTAAGGTGAAAGAAATGCCTTGTGAAGTAGTCTTTAATCCTCATAAATCAGTATCGTATTTGACAAAAGCAAAGGTAACGTAAAAAAATACCTTTCAAAATATATCAAAATATTGTTTCATGTAATTTTTACCTTTCGTTTCTACATTGTAGTTTAGCAAAACTAACGACAATCACGCCGAAAAGCTTACGGTCGCTCGCTTGCACTTCCTTCCTAACCTGCCATCACCTGCATGAAAATTAAACCCTGGATATTCTATACTGCTATTACCACCTTGTTTTGGGGAGTTTGGGGCGCGTTTATCGAAATCCCTGAAAAAGCGGGCTTTCCAGCTACACTCGGTTACTGTGTCTGGGCGCTTACGATGGTGCCGTGTGCACTCGTAGCGCTGAAAGCAAGCCAATGGAAGCTCGATCATGATAAAAGATCCGTTATGATTGGCTGCACCGTCGGCCTATTGGGTGCTCTGGGGCAACTGATTCTTTTTCAGGCGCTCAGGACCGGCCCTGCCTATATGGTATTTCCCATCATTTCCCTGTTTCCGGTGATCACCGTTTTCCTTTCGGCGGTCTTTCTAAAAGAAAATACCAGTCGAAAGCATTGGTGGGGAATCGGTTTGGCGCTGACGGCAATATTATGCCTTTCCTATCAACCTCCCAATCAAAACAATTTTACAGGCTACCTGTGGCTGCTGCTGTCGTTTATCGTTTTTGCGATGTGGGGCGTACAGGCATTTGCCATGAAATTCGGCAATGATACCATGTCGGCCGAAAGCATTTTCTTTTATATGACCGCGATGGCCCTGGCATTTATACCGGCGGCAATGCTGATGACCGATACCTCAAAAGCAATCAACTGGGGCTTCAAAGGGCCGTATCTGGCCGCTATCATTCAGATTTTCAATGCAATCGGAGCGCTTACGCTCGTCTACGCGCTGCGGCACGGGAAGGCGATCATCGTCGTGCCAATCACCGCGCTTGCTCCTGTGCTCACGATCATCATCTCGCTGCTGCTCTACTCCGTCATGCCTCACGGCGTGGTCCTGCTCGGGATGGGCCTTGCGGTGGCCGCCATTTACATCCTCGCTGAATGATCACGCTTCTCAAACGCTCCGCCAATAGTAACAATACGAAAGATAATATGTGTAAAAATAAGGTTTAGAAAAATAAAATTCCTCAAATAATAAGCTTATAAAAATTTGTTTCTATATTTGAACATCCAAATACCTAACCCTGTCAAAAACGACGGCCCGGCAAGGCGCTGGACCTTGTGAGCTGGTTGCGGATGTTTATGAATGCTTGATATCGGTGCGTTTATCAGAAACGTATAGAGATCATAGTGTGCCTTCCGGAGCATCTGGTGTTCATTTTTATTACAGTCTGAGTCTTACAAAGCAATGCCGAAATGCATTTAGCTACAAACCAAGCGGTTTCGAAAGGTCTGAATGTACCTGACCCTGCATGACCGGCCAAGCATGTACCCCAACCTTTGTCCATAATTAACCCTTTAAATTCAATTTGATGAGACCAAACACTCTACCAGCCAGGTCATTTATATTGAGCATATGCTTACTGCTCTGTATAAGTGCTGCATTTGCACAAGTCCGAACGATCTCGGGGACAGTTACCGACGCCGACGGACAAACGCTGCCCGGGACCACCGTATTGGTAAAGGGCACCACCACAGGCACGATTTCCGATACGAAAGGGAATTACGCCATTGAAGTTTCCGCCAATGCCAAAGCGCTCGTCTTTTCCTTCACCGGCTTTATGTTGCAGGAAATCCCGCTCGACGGCCGTTCGAAGATCGACGTGAAAATGGCACCGGACGCGAACCAGCTCTCGGAAGTGGTGGTGACCGCATTTGGTATCGAAAGGGAAAAGAAAGCACTGGGCTATTCAGTACAAGTGGTGGACGGGGCCAAACTGACGGAAGCCCGGGAATCGAATGTCGCAAACTCGCTGAAAGGAAAAGTAGCCGGGCTGCACGTGAACCCGTCGAGCGGCGGCGCGGGCGGTTCCAGCTATGTGATGATCCGGGGCAATAGCTCGCTGGCGGGAAACGGTCAGCCGTTGTATGTCGTAGACGGAGTTCCTATTGATAACCAGACGCTTGATGGCGCACGTGTAGACAGCGGACGGGATTACGGCGACGGGATCAATAACATTAACCCCGACGATATTGAGAATGTATCGGTGCTGAAAGGCCCGGCGGCAGCCTCCATTTACGGGGCCAGGGGTTCCAACGGCGTTATACTCATCACTACCAAGAAAGGAACGCGCGGCCGGGGAATCGGGGTGGATATTAACTCCAACATCACCATCGAGCGCCCGAACGTGATCCCGACCCAGCAGAATGTGTGGGGCGGCGGATATGCGGGCACTTATGGCTCGCTGGGCGAAAAAACGATTGACGGCGTCAAATACTCGACCTGGCCGAGCTGGCTGGCCGATAGCTGGGGCGGTAAAATGGATGGGCGGCCCATTATCATCGACCGCTGGCCCGAAGCCGGGCCCGTGCCCTACACCGGGCAACCGTCGGATAATATCAAGGATTTCTTCCGGACGGGCGTTACCAAAACCAACACCATCGGCGTATCGGGCGGTGCGGGCGTGGTAACCTACCGGGCATCGGTTTCGGATATGCACAACAAGGGCATTATCCCCAATACAAAGCTGGAAAGACAAACCGTCAACCTGCGTTTGTCGGCCGACGTTTCGTCTAACCTTTCGATCGACGGGAAGATCAACTACGTGCGACAAAGGGCTACCAACCGGCCGCAGATCAATTCGTATTCCCAAAATCCGATGACGGCCCTCAACCTGTTGCCCCGGTTTATGAGCCTGGACAGACTCAAAGATTACAAGAAAGAAGATGGAACGATGACGCGCGTCAATGGCTCGCTGAACCCCTACTGGACGGTGAACGAGCTCACCGGATATGATACGAGAGACCGGGTAATCGGCTTTTTATCAGCTAAATACAAGTTCACAAACTGGCTGTCGCTCCAAGCCCGGTCGGGAACCGATTTTTACACCGACGTGCGTTACGAGCAGATCAACCAATATACCAGCGGAGAAAACGGCCGAATTACCAACACCCAGTTTTTTGTAAAAGAAGGAAACTCCGACTTGCTGCTCAGCGCGGCGGGCAAGCTTTCCAAAAAACTGACGGGTTCCTTTTCGCTGGGTGCGAACCACCTCGACAGAAACCAGGAAGTGACAGGCAACACCGGAACCAACCTGAATGTGCCGGGCCTCTACTATATCGGCAACACCCGCAATGTGACGCCGCGGCAGTACACGATTCGCAAAAAGATGAACTCGGTGTACTTTACCGGGCAAATTGCCTACGAAAACTTCCTGTTCGTGGATGTAACAGGCAGAAACGACTGGTCGTCGACATTGGGCGCCAAAAACCAGTCGTTCTTTTACCCGTCTATCGCTTCCAGTTTCGTGTTTTCGGATGTTGCCAAATGGGACCGCACCGTGCTGACGTACGGAAAACTGCGGGCCTCGTATGCAGAGGCGGGTAATGATGCCAGTCCGTACCAAACCAAAGCAGGCTACACCGTAACCAGCAGCACGACCTTCAACGATCAGCCGTTTGCGAACATCCGGACCAATATCCCGCTGCTCGACCTGAAAAACGAGTTGAAACGCTCCTACGAATTCGGCGCGGAACTCCGGTTCTTCAACAACAGACTGGGCCTGGACCTTACCTATTACAATGCCTCGACGGTGAACCAGATACTGCCCCTCGAAATATCCGCTACAACCGGCTATGAAACCAGGCTGATCAATGCGGGCGAAATCCGCAACCGCGGCTATGAAATATTCCTGACGGCCATTCCTGTGAAAACCAAGGACTTCAACTGGGACGTTTCCCTCAACCTATCCAACAACAAATCCAAAGTAGTGTCGCTGGCACCGAACATTACCACCCTCACGCTCATGGACCCGGGCTATGGCGCGAGCATTCAGGCACGTACGGGAGAGGCATTCGGTAACATTGTCGGGTACCGGTTTTTGAGAAATGAAAACGGGGACAAGCTGCTCACAGCCGAAGGAAAGTACCAGCGTGCGGCCGACCTGGAAGTGCTGGGCAAAATTCAGCCCGATTACCTGGCCGGATTGACCAACACGCTGAGCTACAAAGCTATCACCGTCAGCGCATTGGTGGACGTCCGCAAAGGAGGGCAGATATTGTCCTATTCCAAACTGAACCAGATGGCAAAAGGCACGGGAAAATTCACCGAAAACCGGGAGAACCTCATCGCCGACGGGGTGATCCAAACCGGCCCCGGTGAGTATGCGAAGAGCACGATCGTGATACCGGCGGAAGATTATTATGCCGGAGCGGGGCCGTGGAACAACATCGGCGAAACGCAGGTCATCGATGCGGATTACGTCGCGTTGAGGGAATTTACGATCGGGTATAATCTGAAATCACTGTTTGCGGCCAACAAATTTTTCAAAACCCTGAAACTGTCGATCGTAGGCCGGAACCTGTTCTATTTCTACCGTGATCCGCAGTTCAAGGAAATGGGTATCAGTCCTGAAACCGCATTCAGTACCGCCACGGCCGCCCAGGGGTACGAAACCGTGGCAATGCCCACCACCCGGAGCGTTGGTTTCAACCTGTCCCTTTCATTCTAGTTTTCAATTCCAATATCGATGATCATGAAACTATATTCGAGAAAAATACGGCTCACGCTGGGCGCATTCGTGGCGCTTTGCATAGGCTCCTGCACCTCCGATTTCGAGAAGATCAATACCGACCCTACCCTGGTTACCGAGGAGATTATCAAGCCTTCGATGCTCCTGACGTCGGTTTTAAAGTATTCCGTTTTCAGTACTTACAATCTGAGCATTGTAGCGGAGTACTCGGGTTATTATTCCAATGGCGCTTCGGGATCCATTTTCCAGAATGCGAACTGGAACGACCCTTTCAATGAATATTACCGCAACTACCTGATCAACACGGCCGAAATCGTGCGGCTTACGGCCAAAGATCCCAAGCTGGTCAACCAGAATGCGATCGCACGTATATGGAAAGCGTGGCTCTACGCGCAGGTAACCGACCTTTATGGCGACGTTCCGTATTTTGAAGCCGTGCAAAAGGTCGAAAACGTAATCAATCAGCCGAAATATGATTCGCAGCAGGAGATTT
>CBFGMV010000085.1:0-38059 GCA_965649915.1 uncultured Dyadobacter sp. | reverse complement strand
CGATTCCTCGCTGTCTTCTTTCTTTTTATCGCAGGATGTCAGCCACATTCCGAGGGTGGCCAGCACGACAACATACAGTGAATTTTTCATTGGAAACTTTTTAATGGCAATGCCGTAATGTGATAAGTTGTATTCAGTTTGAGTGCGTTAATTGAACAGCTCTTCGCCGACGACGTAGTTGAGCTCTTCGTATACTTTGATCCGGTCGGCCTGAAGGCGGTTATATTCCTTGATACTTTCATTATAGGTCTCGATGAAATCGATGAATTCGAGAAGGGTAATGTTACGTTTCTGGAAATTGTCGTAAATGCCGTTGCTGAGGAGCTGAAACTGGTCGGTAAACTGGCTTTCGACACTCTGAAAAGCCTTATCTGCAATGCCAACTTTTTGAACGGCCGCATCCACCTCGTTGGCTACCGTGTTTTGCTTCGCGCTTTCAGCTGTTTTGTAGTAGCTGATGCTGCTTTTCGCCGCCCGGATATTGCCCTGGTTCCGGTTGAAGAAGGGTAATGCAATGGACGCATTCACGCCGAAGTAATTGCTGACGTAGTTACTTGCCTGGTCGTATACCGCCCCGACCTGGATATCCGGCACGGCCAGCGCCTTTTGCAGCGTGTAGTTAAGTTCCGCCTGTTTGGTTTCCGATTGCGCCACTTTCAAATCGGCGCGGCTTTGCAAGGCCTTTTCTTTCAATGCGATAACATTGTAGCGATCGAGCTGGTAGCGTCGGATATCGGAGCTGTCGACGAGCGACTTCACGGGGCGTTCCGTGTTCAGGAGAGTCCGGAGATCACGCTGGTTCTCCTGTAATTCGAAGAGAATATTAGCCCGCTCGTTGGTGAGTTCGAAAAGGAGTGCTTTCAGGCGGACAACTTCTTTCAGCGATATGTTCTTGCGGTTGTATTCTTTGTCAAACGCAGTGACGGTCGTGGTGAGCGTTCCGATCTGATTGTCGTACAATGCGATGGTCTGTTCCAGGTAGTACGATTCGAAGAAGATCTGGCGCAGTTCGAATTTCAGGGTACGGATCAGGTTGTAGAACTGAAACTCCGTTTTGCGGGTCGATTCCACATCCAATGCAACTTGCTTGTTGCGTTTGCCGGCGCGGGTAATCAGCTGTTGGATCGTGAATGCCTTCTGGCCGTTTTTGCCGACATCCAAAGCGCCGCGTGAGGGGTTATAGGCGCTGATCTCGACACCAAAAGTGGGGTTGTTCCATAGCTTATCCTGGATCTCGATTGACTTGGCAACGTCGATCTGGTATTTCTCCGCCAGGATTTCCAGGTTGTTTTGTAAAAAAAGGCTGTCGGCCTGCCGGATCGATAGCCGGAGCGTATCCTGTGCGTGTAAGGCTGTTGTGAGACAAATGAAAAGCCCGGTGAGGTAGATTCGCATAATTTCCGTGTTAAAATGATGCGATATTCCGACACCGGTATTACACCAGGCTTAAAATAACCTTAGAAAAAAATTAGAATGTCCCGGAGGTGCTAAATGTGGGTTAAATGCACCTGAAACTCACTCCCCTGGCCGATTTCGCTGGTTACAGAAATGGTTCCGTGATGCAGCTCGACGATCCGCTGGCAAATGGAAAGGCCAATGCCGAACCCTGGAAGTTCGGTCGCATTCGAGGATCTGAAAAATGGATTGAATATGTGTGGGAGATCTTCCTCGCCAATCCCGATCCCCCGGTCGCGGACCTTGACGATGCATGACTTTTCGTCAGAGGAAATGAGGATCTGCGCGCTTTTGTCCGAGGAATATTTGCATGCATTGTCGAGCAGGTTGGAAAACACCCTTTTCATTAACTGTTCGTTTCCCTGGATCACGGTTTCATTTTCTCTTTCGGGGATCGTTTCATAGTGGATCATCACCGTATTGTCGGGATGGGAGGAGAGCAGCTCTTCTTTGGCCAGAAATGCGAGGTCCTCGATATGCACCGGGGCCATTTTCATGCTGCCGATGTTTTCGTAGGAGCGGGCCAGGAAAAGCAGGTTGTTGGTGATGCTGATCAGTCGCTCGGTATCCGAAAAAAGGTTCGCAAATACTTCTTCTATCTCAGGATTATCCTTATTGAACCGCTGCCCGAGCTGGATTTCGGATTTCAATGCGGCCAGTGGTGTTCTCAGCTCGTGCGACGCGTGGGAGACGAAGCTTTTCTGTTGTTCAAATGCCTTGTTCAGGCGGTACAGCACCGTGTTGAAGTTGATGGCCAGCTGTGCGATCTCATCTTTGCGGTTACCTTCATCAAGCTGCTGCGACAGGTTCTGCGCGGTGATAAGCGATACCTGCGCATTGATCCGACTGATGGGCTTCAACGCATTACCCGCAAAGTATATACCCAGGCCGACAGTGAGAGCGATGCCGGCCAGCAGACCCCAGCCGAGGGTACTTTTCAGGTTTTGCAGTTTGCTATGTCCGAATGTGTCGTAGGCCGAGGCCAGCACTACGAGCGGGTCGTCACCTTCCTGGTACAGCAGCCCTATCACCTCATTTTCCCGCTGATGGAATTCCATGTACTCTTTCTGGCGTACTTCGTTGAGCAAAGAGGCATGATAGGTGAGAAGCTTGTCGTCCACGCTCGAATAGATCAGCTCGTTATGAGCGTCGAAAATAAGCACTTTTTCATCGAGCATTTCGGATAAGGTATTCTGGTCGATGGCTTTCAGGAGGTCCTTGTCGATTCCCTTCACTTTCACCAACAGGCGGCAGGTCGTGCGCGCCCTGCTTTTCAGCCGGTCATAAAATTCTTCCTGGCGGTAATGTTCGGAGACGCTGTAAATGGCGATGGAAAATACAGTCAGTACCGCCGCCACCAGTAGCGTAAATTGAAGGGCGATACGATCTTTGATCTTCATAGGGTGTTATTCTTCTTTCATAATGTAGCCCATACCCGGCCGGGTGTGGATCAGCTTGGTAGGGAAGTCACGATCTACTTTTTTTCGTAAATAATTGATATACACCTCCACTACATTGGTGCCAGGGTCAAAATTAAGGTGCCAGACATGCTCGGCGAGGTCCATTTTGGATACCACCCGGCCGCGGTGGAGCATGAAGTATTCCAGAAGAGCAAATTCCTTGGCCGTAAGATCGATGGCGTTGCCGGCCCGCCTGACCTGCTTGGTGCCCAGGTTCATTTCAAGATCGGCGATGCGGAGTATCTTGTCGGACGTTTCAGGATTGATCAGATCAGAAACACGCAATGCGGCATGGATGCGAGCGAGCAATTCTCTGAAATCGAATGGTTTCACAATGTAATCGTCTGCACCGCTATGGAGCCCTTCCACCTTGTCCTCCACTTCCCCGAAGGCGGTCAGCATGATGATAGGGAGCGAAGGCTTGTAGATCCTTACCTGCTGACAAACATCATAGCCTTTCATTCCCGGCAGGTTAACATCCAGAAGTATCAGGTCGAACTTTTTGTCCAATGCCATCTGCTTGCCCGTGATACCGTCGTAGGCTATTTCAGCTTCAAAATTCTCGGCCGCCAGCCCCCGAAAGATATTCTGGGCGATTCTCCGGTCATCCTCAACAATCAGGATTTTTTTCATCAGTATTCCAAATGGGTCGAATCAATTTACAAAACGGCAGTTACATAAGCTATAACCTGCCTGGGGATAATTTGTGCCCCTGGTAACAAAGTAAGTCAGGAAATAGCATTGGTACCAATATCCTGCACGTCTGACGCAGCCGCAGCCTGGAATACAATGCCATGATCCAGCGAATGGATAATGGCTTTATTGCTGTGCGCAAAGTAACAGGTGTCAATACCCATTTCCTGGATCTGTTTGACCAACAGGGTAGTATGGGGTTTGCTGCGCCTGCGGGTCTGCCGGATGTACACAGCGCGGATGTTACCCGGAAAAGTCCGGCAGATCTCTTCATAAATAACCGGGTCCTTTTGTGAATCGTCGCCCAGGAGGATGAACTGGAGTTCGGGATAAAATTGGATGATGTTATGGATCTTCCGGAGTTTATGCTCGTGCGATCCGCTGCCGGTCATCACAAAATCGTCCAGGCCCGATTTGATCTTTTTCAGTTTCAGCACAGCTTTCTGCAGCCCATTCAACTCGGCGAACCGCACGATCATATCATAGAGGTTCCATTCGCTGCTCGATACATAGAAAAATATGTTGCTGTCTTTATGAGGATGCGTACGGCTTGCAAACGACAATAACTGGTAATGTTTTACCACATCATCGAAAGGCTTCCTGGCCTGGACATTCCTGGAAAGCAGCACAAAAAGTTTCCGGAACGACCTGCGGCTGTGTGATATCAGGAATGTATCGTCGATGTCGGAAATCAATCCATAACTGCTTTTATAGGGTAAAAAAAACTCCTCGGTGCTTTCCGCGTGGTATTTTCTGCCGTTAATCTCGTCATCTACTGTCACCCGGTAGGAATGCCAGCCGCTGGGGATATCCTGGTCGAATGGGACCTGAAACCTGAAATAGCCATCGGCTTCGGCTTTCGTTTCGTACGTCATTTCACCCAGGTGCAAGGTTACGGTTACGAACGGAATGGTTTTAATGGAGAACAGCTCGATGATCGTCCGTGCGTACCGGAAGCCGCTGCGGGTGTACTTCCGATCCCCGGATGGATACTTCTTCACGACATGGCCAAAAACAACGAGTTCCTTTTTATTGGCGTAGCCACGGTATAATTTTAAGTCACAACGTTTCATAGCTATCTTTAACCTCATCGACTTCATTTCCCTAATTTATTGAATATGTCTTCACAACCGAAAGTTTTGCTGGTAGTAAATCCCATTTCCGGGGACGTGAACAAAGATGTCATTTTTGAAAGAGTAATAGAAAAATCCGAAGCGGAAGGTTACGATCTGCGCATTTACTCCACCACAGGCGAAGAAGATCAGGAGACCATCCGCGAGATGGTTGAAAATATCAGGCCGGAGCGTATTTTGGTGGCTGGTGGTGATGGCACGATCTCCATGGTGGCGCAGGCGATCCACAAAAGCGACACCATTTTGTGCATTATCCCCGCAGGTTCGGCCAACGGGCTATCGGTCGATTTCGGATTGTCCGGTTCCATCGATCAGGCGCTGGAAGTGGCGTTTGAAGGCACTGTCTCCGCCATCGACGCCGTCTCAATCAATGGAGAGATCAGTCTGCACCTGGCCGATATTGGCCTGAATGCATTGCTGGTCAGGAACTATGAGGACAGCGACACCCGCGGTAAGCTCGGGTATGCGCGCGAGATGCTGAGGACATTGAGCGAGCACGAAAATTTCGATGTGAGAATTACCACAGGCAACGAGGTCATCGAAACCGAAGCGCTGATCGTCATCATTGCCAATGCGAAAAAATACGGAACAGGTGTCAGCATCAACCCTATTGGCGATATGTGCGACGGTTTTTTTGAACTGGTTATTGCCAAGAAGCTGGATTTTATCGAAACTGCTAAAATACTCGCAGGCAGTACAGATTTTAACCCGGAGATCATGCAGGTAATTTCTGTGGAAAATGCGAAGATTGAATGCGTAGAGAAAGCCGCCCATTTTCAGATCGACGGCGAATACAAAGGGCTTGTGAAGGAACTGGAAGCAGTGATTTTGAAAGAGTACGTCCGCGTCGCTATCCCGGCGGGACTACGGGATGTCGAATGACCGTTTTGGCCCCGTCGGGGCCTCCTGTTTATAGAGAACAGGACACCCTGCGGGGTGCACACATTCGCAAATCCCTATTTTGTTACAAACAGGATGGCCCTCCGGGCCAATTTTAACGGTATTGTAACAGTATGCTCATTCCAGGATATACTTTTCTGACCAAACTGCAATCTTATGAAAATTCGATATACCATCCTTTCTGCCCTTCTCAGCCTCGCAATTAGAACCTTCGCTCAGCAGACCGAACTTTGTCAGGGGACCTATTTCACCGAGGAACAGGGCAAGGCATTTCTTGAAAAACATATTCCAACCTCCAAAGTAGAATGGGACGCGCGCGCCGCGAAGATCCGTCAACAGATCCTTGACGGGATGGATTTGCGGACCATGCCTCAAAAGCCGGCTTCTAAACCGATCATTCATTCCAAAAAAGAAATGGACGGCTACTCGATCGAGAATGTCGCGTTTGAAAGCATGCCGGGCATTTATGTAACCGGAAATTTGTATAAACCATTAAAAAAACAAAAATCCTACGCGGCGATCCTTGCGCCGCACGGGCATGGCGAGAACCCGCATGGTCGTTTCCGCGAGCAGACGCAGAAGCGCTGCGCGACGCTTGCACGTATGGGCGCGATCGTTTTCGTGTGGGATATGGTAGGGCAGGGAGATGCCAAACAATGCGAACACAAAATGGCGAAAGCGCTGAAATTGCAGACCATTAACAGCATTCGCTCGCTCGATTTTCTGCTATCTGTTCCGGGTGTAGATCCCAACCGCGTGGCTTGTACCGGCGAATCGGGTGGGGGAACGCAGACGTTCCTGCTCGCTGCATTGGACAACCGCGTGAAGGTTTCCGTACCGGTGGTGATGGTATCCGCCTATTTCTTCGGCGGCTGTGTTTGCGAGAGCGGCCTGCCCATTCATAAGAAAGGGGATTATCAGACCAACAACGTAGAAATAGCCGCATTAACCGCCCCCCGCCCGATGATCATGATCTCCGATGGCGGCGACTGGACCAAGAACACTCCGGAAGTAGAATATCCTTTTATGCAAAAGGTGTATGCATTGTATGGCAAAACGGACAACCTCGAAGCTGTACATCTAGCCAACGAAAAGCACGATTATGGCCCTTCCAAACGGAAAGCGATGTACGCTTTCATGGCGAAACACCTGAAACTGGACCTCAAAGCCGTCACGGCTAAGGACGGGCAAATCGATGAAGACCCCGCCAAAGTGCTGGAACAGAAAGATCTGGCTGTTTTCGATGCGGGTCATCCGCGTCCGGCCAATGCGGTGATGGGCGACGAAGCGGTGCTGAAACTTTTATAAGAGCGAGTATGATATTCGTCATTGTACTGGCTGCCATTGTATTCATTGTCCTCAGCTCCACGGTTTTAAAAATGCACCCGCTCGTAGGGTTACTGCTGGCAGCGCTGGGCGTCGGCGTTTTCGCAGGCTTACCGATTGACAAGCTGGCTGAAACCATTGGAAAGGGTTTTGGCGAACTGATGTCCAAAATCGGGCTGATGGTAATCCTTGGTTGTGTAATCGGCGCTATCCTGGACAAATCGGGTGCCGCGATCAAAGTGGCGGATGTCATATTGAAGCTTTTCGGAGAAAAGCGACCTGGATTCGCGATGTCGGTCATTGGCGGCATCGTCGGGATTCCAGTGTTTTGCGATTCCGGCTTTATTATTTTACATAAGCTCAATCAAATTGTAGCCAAAAGGACGGGAAAACCGCTCGCTACCATTGCATTATCGTTGTCTGGCGGCCTTTTTGCCACGCATACGCTCGTACCGCCCACACCGGGGCCATTATCGGCAGCCGGTAACCTCGGTATCCCGGATTCGATCGGCCTCGTAATACTGATTGGATTGGTAGTCTCTATTCCCAGTCTTTTCCTATCGACCTGGTTTGCGGGAAGGTATGCTAAAAATGTAAAGTTGATCGACGATGCCGCGGTGGAAGAGCCTCAAATGATCGAAGAGCAGCTGCTACCGCCCGCCTGGAAAGCATTCATGCCCATCGTTCTTCCCATTCTGCTCATTACCCTGGCCTCTTTTGCGAAGATCCTGCATTTTCCGGAAGAGCTTACCCGCTGGCTGAACTTCCTGGGTAGTCCGCTCGTATCGTTCCTTTTGGCGATATTTTTCAGCTATTCTCTTTTTCCTGAAAACGCTTCACAACGCATGATGGCCTGCTTTAAAAGCGGGATCGAGCATTGCGGGACCACGCTCGTGCTCGTAGGCGCGGGGGGGGCATTTGGGGCGATTTTAAAAGAAACTTCCTTGAAAGAAATGGTGAGCGAATGGCTGCTGCACAATGAAATGTCGGGTGGATACCTGCTGATCATCGCGTTTCTGATAGCCGTATTTTTCAAAACAGCGCAAGGATCCACCACTTCCGCAATGGTACTGACCACGAGCATTCTCGCGCCGCTGTTAGCATCTCTCGGTTTTGTAACGCCCGTTCAAATAACGCTCGTAGTAATGGCAGTCGGAAGCGGAGCCATGATCGTCTCGCATACGAATGACGCGTGGTTCTGGGTCGTATCGCAGTTTACAGGTATTTCAGCGAAGGACACTTATCGTACGCACACCATTTTGACGGGTTTGCAAGGCGTTGCGAGTTTTGCGGCGACGATGGTGTTGTATTTGATTCTCGGGTGAGGGAAGGCGGAAGGGCATCCGGTCAGGTATTGTCAGGGATCGCCAGGTATCGTGAAACGTTTCTTTTCTCACGGTGGGCTGCACCTGGGCTCCCGGGGTTAATTAATTGGCTTCTACAAATATTTCGGCGCTCTGCACCTTTTCGTCATGCGTGAAGGTGCAGAGCGCCGGAAGATTTGTGAATGCATATGAAAAACGAATGTCACCCTGAGCGAAGTCGAAGAGTAAATGCGACTTCGCTCAGGGTGACATTAACGTTTAACATTTATGTCAGCCTAAGGCTTTTGTTTCTTAAACCCCCAGCTCAGCCAGCACCTCGGATACTTTGGTGGCTGCTTCTTTGAATTCGATCGCCGATGAAACTTTCAGGCCGGATTCGTTGATAATGCGTGCACCTTCTTCTGCATTGGTTCCTTGCAGACGAACGATGATAGGTACAGGAATTTCGCCGATGGCTTTGTATGCTTCCACCACACCCGCAGCAACACGGTCGCAACGAACGATACCACCAAAGATGTTGATCAGGATCGCTTTTACGTTAGGGTCTTTGAGGATAATACGGAAACCTGCTTCTACTGTACGTGCGTTTGCGCCACCCCCAACATCGAGGAAGTTGGCAGGCTCACCACCCGAAAGTTTGATCAAGTCCATTGTTGCCATTGCCAGTCCGGCTCCGTTCACCATACAACCTACGTTTCCGTCCAGTTTTACGTAGTTCAGGTTATTAGCACCCGCTTCTACTTCCAATGGATCCTCCTCGTTGGTGTCGCGCATTTCAGCCAGTTCTGGGTGACGGTACAACGCATTGTCGTCCAGGTCAACCTTGGCATCTACGGCAAGAATTTTATTGTCAGATGTTTTCAAAACCGGGTTGATTTCGAACATCGATGAGTCGCTTTCAACGTAAGCTCTGTAAAGTGCAGTGATGAATTTCACCATTTCTTTGAAAGCATCGCCTTCAAGACCGAGGGCGAAAGCCACTTTACGTGCCTGGAATGGCTGCAATCCAACTTTGGGATCGATCCATTCCTTCATGATTTTTTCGGGAGTATGTTCTGCCACTTCTTCGATGTCCATACCGCCTTCGGTACTGGCCATGATCACGTTGCAGTTTTTGGCACGATCCAACAGGATCGACAGGTAATATTCTTTGGGTTCGCTTGGACCCGGATAGTATACGTCTTCTGCGATCAGGACTTTGTTTACTCGTTTGCCTTCTGCACCGGTCTGGTGCGTTACCAATACTTTGCCCAGGATGTTATTGGAGATGGTCCTGACATCTTCAACCGACTTCGCCAATGCCACACCGCGTTGCTCGCTGCCGACGATACGGCCTTTTCCGCGGCCACCCGCGTGGATCTGGGATTTTACAACATACCATTTGGTGCCTGTTTGCTGGCTAAGCTCACGTGCAACCTCCACAGCTTTATCCGGAGTGTCGGCTACGAGGCCTTCCTGAATACGCACACCGTATTTTTTAAGAACGCTTTTGCCTTGATATTCGTGAATATTCATGAGTATAAAAGTAAATTGGTATTTTCACGGCAAATTAAGCATTTAATCAAAACGGGCGAGTTTTCGACGCAATTATCTTTTCATTATGGAGCTACTTCGGGCGAGCGGGATCAGGCGTACTTACGGTTCTTTGCAGGTTTTAAAAGGCATTGATCTGGAAGTAAAAAAGGGAGAAGTAGTGGCGATCGTCGGGCCTTCGGGCGCGGGAAAAAGCACCTTCCTGCACATTCTGGGAACGCTCGACAAGCCGGAACAGGGGAACGTGTTTATCGAGGGAATCAATGTCTTCACGCAGAAGGACAAGGAGCTGGCCCGGTTCCGAAATGAGAAGATCGGCTTCATTTTCCAGTTCCATAACCTGCTGGCGGAATTCACCGCGTTGGAGAACGTGTGTATGCCGGGTTATATCAATGGGAATATCAATGAAAAGGACATTCAGGCACGTGCGAAGGAGCTACTGGAACTGCTAGGCCTTGGCGGAAGAATGGATCATTTACCGTCACAACTCTCAGGCGGCGAACAGCAGCGCGTAGCAGTTGCCCGTGCATTGCTGAACCGTCCGGCCATTGTGTTAGCCGATGAACCCTCTGGTAATTTGGATTCGCATAATGCCTTGGATTTGCATCAGCTATTCTTCAAACTACGGGACGAGACTGGGCAGACGTTCATTATCGTGACGCACAATGAAGAGCTCGCCGAAATGGCCGATAGGAGGCTGTTGATGCAGGATGGGTTGATGGTCCAGCATTCGGTTTGACTCCGGCAGAATTCGCCTGTTTATAGCAAGCCGGATGTATCCTCGTCGCTCCGTGAGGAGCATCCTGTTTATAGCAAAGTGCATTTCACCTAGTTCCGGACTCTGCTAGGAGTCTCCTGACGGAGACGACATCCTTCGTGTCATAGGCGTTTTCTACAAACAGGGGGCCACTCTGTGGCCGCATTGACCAAATCTAACATCCCATTTCTATAAACAGGAGGCCGCTCTGCGGCCAAACGAAAACGGGTTGCCAGTTTCCTGACAACCCGTTTTTTATATTTTCCGAAGAAACGGAGGCTGATTACATCATGCCGCCCATTCCGCCTCCGTGGCCATGGCCAGCAGCAGCAGGAGCTTCTTCCGGCTCGTCAGCGATTACGCATTCTGTTGTAAGCAACAGACCAGCGATAGATGCTGCGTTTTCAAGAGCCAGACGGGATACTTTCTTAGGATCGATGATACCAGCTTCCAAAAGATCTGTGTAAACATTGTCCTTCGCATTGTAACCGTAAGCACCTGTTCCTTCTTTCACTTTCTGAACAACTACCGATGGCTCCTGACCTGAGTTAGAAACGATAGTTCTCAAAGGAGCTTCCAAAGCAACACGGATGATATTGATACCGGTTTTTTCGTCTTCGTTTGAGCCATTAACACCTTCCAGAGCAGCAGTAGCACGGATGTAAGCTACACCACCACCTGCAACGATACCTTCTTCAACGGCAGCGCGGGTTGCGTGCAATGCATCGTCAACGCGGTCTTTTTTCTCCTTCATTTCAACCTCAGTTGCAGCTCCGATGTAAAGGATAGCTACGCCACCTGACAATTTAGCCAGACGCTCCTGAAGTTTCTCGCGATCGTAGTCAGATGTTGTATTTTCGATCTGCGCTTTGATCTGGTTAACACGACCCTGGATATCTTCTGAATTTCCAGCTCCGTTAACCAAAGTTGTATTGTCTTTGTCGATAATCGCTTTTTCGCAAGTACCGAGGTATTCCAAAGTAGCGTTTTCCAATTTGAAACCACGCTCTTCGCTGATAACAGTACCACCAGTGATGATAGCGATATCTTCCAGCATTGCTTTGCGACGGTCGCCGAAACCAGGAGCTTTAACAGCAGCTACTTTCAATGCGCCACGGATTTTGTTAACTACCAATGTAGCAAGTGCTTCTCCGTCAACATCTTCTGCAAGGATCAGCAAAGGACGGCCGGTTTGAGCAACTGCTTCCAATACAGGAAGAAGCTCTTTCATAGAAGAAACTTTCTTCTCAGAGATCAGAATGAACGGACGTTCCAGTTCAGCTTCCATTTTCTCTGTGTTGGTTACGAAGTAGGAGACAGGTAACCACGGTCGAATTGCATACCTTCCACAGTTTTAACTTCTGTTTCAGTACCGCGTGCTTCTTCCACTGTGATAACACCTTCTTTACCTACTTTCTCCATCGCTTCGGCAATCATGTTACCGATTTCCTCGTCATGGTTTGCAGAGATTGTTGCAACCTGAGCGATTTCTTTGGATGTAGAAATGTTTTTCTTTTGGCTTTCCAGATCTTTTACGATTACGGAAACCGCTTTGTCGATACCACGTTTCAGGTCCATTGGGTTAGCGCCGGCCGCTACGTTTTTCACACCGATCGAGTAGATCGCCTGTGCCAAAACAGTAGCAGTAGTAGTACCATCACCCGCTGAATCAGCAGTTTTGGAAGCTACTTCTTTCACCAGCTGAGCTCCCATGTTTTCGATAGGATCTTTCAGGTCAATTTCTTTGGCAACAGTAACACCATCCTTAGTGATGCTTGGTGAACCGAATTTCTTGTCGATTACTACGTTACGACCGCGAGGTCCCAATGTAACTTTAACGGCGTCAGCCAATGTGTCAACACCGCGTTTTACCTTATCGCGGGCTTCTGTGTCAAAAAATATTTTCTTAGACATAACAATTAATAATTTGAAAAAACTTTAAGAGAAACTAATGAATCTGAATACCGGAATTATCCTACGATCGCGTAGATATCCGACTCACGCATAATCAGGACGTCTTTTCCTTCGTATGCCAATTCAGTGCCTGAGTACTTACCGTACAATACGATATCACCCACTTTTACTGTCAGCGGCTCATCTTTTTTACCGGGACCTACTGCGAGTACGGTTCCGCGCTGAGGCTTTTCTTTTGCAGTATCAGGGATGATGATACCAAATGCTGTTTTTTCTTCGGCTGGGGCTGGTTCGATCAGAACACGGTCAGCTAGCGGTTGTACATTCACTTGTATTTCTGCTAAAGTTGACATAAATATTAAACGTTTATTTTTAATTGTCAGTAATGATTAGACTGACATCCCGTTAGCACAATCTGTGCCAGCGTTTCAGCTCTGACATTTTTTCCGGCAAGTGTGACAAATTTGTATTCAAGCAGGTCGTTATATGATTATAATGTCATTTGCGTGTCAGGAATACTGAGATCTTGCTTTCAGTGATGGAATTTGTTAAATTTTATCGGCACCAAATTGAGAACCCTATGTCAGAGCTCGGCGAAAATTGGCTTACGGAAGGAATTTTTGATTTTGAATACAAGAAATATGTGCTGATGGCTTATTTTCAGCATGTCCGGAATGAATTCAGCAGCAACCGCCTTCATCCTTACCTGCCAGAGCTGAAACTGCATTTTGACGCATGTGTCAGCATTCAATCCACAAAAAGCAGGATCAGGACCGGCCTGCCAAAGAACCTGACAGGAATCGATGTCAGCAACTGGCAACTCCGTTACGAGGAAATGCAGGAGGATGATGCTTTCATGTCCAGCCTTAATTACATTCTGGACTTTGCCATACCCAGGTTTTCAAAGTCGATCGAAGACGGTACTGAGCGGTTTTCGGAAGTAGAGGGCAACGTCAGAATTTCACCGGTGGGTATCGTTCCGCTCCATCTTCAGGAAGGATATCTGCTGTTCATGCATACCTTCCAGCCGATGGTCAGTATTTTTGAATACCAGCTTGCATTGTACAATGAGTGGAAGGAACGGTATCTCAAAACCCGTTTTGTAGAAACAGTGCGGATCGGCGTCGGAAATACGATCTCTCAGATTAAGGTAGATCTTACCCGAAAAAACAGGGCGCTTCCCAATCCCGCTACTTATGTGGTGGAATCGAAATACGAGTATCCGCTGCATGAAACGCTTTTGCCTGTTGCCGAAAGACTGGTACTGCGGGAGATTGATATTGCTTAGCGAATTGAAAAGGCATAAAAAAATCCCGCGGATTTTCGCGGGATTTCAGCAGCAAATTATTGCCGTGATTATTTTTTTGCCGTGTCGACCGGTGTAGCTGCGGGTGCTGTTGTGGCGCCGGCTGGTGCTGCACCTTCCTGCTGTGCAGGCGGGGGAGCAATTTTGCCGCCGGGAACTACTGCATTCTGAGCTCTTTCCACATTTACGCTATTGATACCAGCTCCGGCGTTGCTTCCGCCCACCATAATGTAAGAAGCGAGAGAGATCAGGATAATCGCACTTGCCAGTCCCCAGGTGATCTGCTCTAGCAGGTCGGTAGTTTTTTTAACGCCAAACATCTGGGTGGTTCCCGCCCCGCTGAATTCGCTTGAAAGTCCTCCTCCTTTTGAATTTTGGACCAAAACGACCAGAATCAACAATACCGCAACAATCGCAACCAGAATAATTAAACCCAAATACATTTTTTAAACAATTTTGAATGACTGAATGATTGAATGTGTGATTTAGTGAATGTGTGAATTAGTGAATGAGCGAATGAAACTACAATTCCTGACCTCTTGACTCCTTGAATTTAAACTCCTGAACTCATCAAGACCGGGCGTACAGTTCGCTCAATTTTTTCGCAAAGTAATTCCTTTTTTCCGGTTTTTTCAAAATCAATTTTTGATAGACGTCGATTGCTTTCTCTATTTTGCCCTGCCGGATCAGGATGTTTGCGAATGCCTCAGTCTCAATGCCTCCCTCGGCGGTACCTCCGAGCCTGCCGCTGAGATCGACGTTGATAGGTTCCAGGTTGTTGTCCTGACGGGCAATGCGCGGGTTCTTTTTCATAAACCCTTCGATGATTTGCTGCTGGCGACGCTGTTCTTCGGTTCTTTGCAACTGCGCCGCTGTCTGCAGTTCGACCGTATTGATCAGCAGATCTTCTCCGTTCTGAGGTTCCGGGCTCACTTCCAGGATCTCATCAACGTCCACAGTGGCATCGTACCGTTCGTTGTCACTTTCAACGAGCTGCTGCAATGCGACGCGGCTCAAAGCATAAGCGGCTGCACGGGGCCGGGTTTCATCCAGCTTTTCGCCACCTGCAATGCTGGACGCCTTGGCCAGGATCGAATAGGGGATCTGGCAGTAAGGAAATGCCTTGATCGTCGCTTCCAGCTGTGGGATAACGTCGGCAGAGATCAGGCCTGGGTCTTTCACCAACTGATCAAATTGTTCCTTATCGATGATCGGCATATTCCGGGGGTTATTAAAAGTCAGGATATTGAATGTAAAGATGAAGGCTGATCGTTCCTACCAGTCGGCAGCGGATTTATTGAAAACCTGCTGTACGAGGTTCTCCCTGATCGTGGGTAATAGTCTAGCTTCGTTCTGATTGAGTGTTTGATCCTGAGGGAAATCTGCGTAGTAGGTGAACGATTGGTCAAAGTTTTTAGTCTCGTCTTTGGCATTGGTATAGCGCACTTGTATCGTTACATTGAGCCTGTTGAGTCCCGCCTGGTCATTGGCAGTGGGAGCAGCTGGTACTACGTCGTAACCGGTGATAGCGCCTTCCAGCAGCAGATCCCCTCCGCCCGGCTGGCTTACCAGACTGGTATTTCTCTGGAAATATTCTTTCAAATCTTCGGTAAATCGCTGCGGCAGGTCACTAGGTCCCCCTGCTGTTCCCATTGTAAAGTTCAGAACGGTGAAGGTTTTGATGTCGGGCGACAGGTTGGTTCCTGTAAAAGAATATACGCCGCAGCCGGACATGAAAAAGGGACATTGCAGGATCAGAAGCCCCAGAATCCACGTTTTCGGGCCTATCCTGCGTATCAGGCTGCGGCTATTGGCTGCTTTATTTCTATTCTTCAATGTCGTACTGTTTGATCTTCCTGTATAACGTGCGCTCGGATATGCCCAATGCATTAGCCGCATATTTTCGTTTGTTGTTGTTCTTTCGCAATGCTTTAATGATCATCTCTTTCTCCTTATCTTCCAGGGAAAGCGATTCTTCCTCCGCAGTAACGTGGGTAACGTCCTCAATTTCATCTCTTTCACCCGAATAGCGGTCGAGGTCTACCGTCCTGGGCGTCGGCGGGCTCAGGAGCCGTGCGGGTTCGATCGTCGGCGTGGTAATGACCGGCTCTGCATTGTTCAGTGAACTGAACAGCTCCTGGTGGTCTTTCAGAATGTCGCCGCCGTACTTTTCATTTTCCAGCACATTTCTGACGAGTTTTTTAAGCTCCGTCATGTCTCGCCGCATATCGAATAGCACCTTATAAAGCAGTTCCCTTTCCGAAAACGAAGTAGCGTCGTCGCTGCCGGATCGCAGGGGGACCAGCGCTTTCCGGCTCGATGGCTGCACCGGGTTCAGATAGTGATTGAGCGTACCAATGTTGATCGGTAGCTCCTTATCGGTTTCCAGAATGGTAATTTGTTCCGCGATATTTTTAAGCTGACGAATGTTGCCGGGAAATGAGTATTCCAAAAGTAAATCCCTGGCTTCGCTGTCGAGCCTGACCGGTTTGGTACGGTAACGTTCCGAAAAATCGTTGGTAAATTTTCTAAAAAGCAACAGAATGTCCTCACCCCGGTCGCGCAAAGGCGGAACGTAAATGGGCACGGTGTTCAAACGGTAGTAAAGATCTTCCCGGAATTTTCCGTTGTTCACGGCGTCGAGCAAATTGACGTTGGTTGCAGCTACTACCCGGACATTCGTTTTAAGGACCTTGGAAGAGCCTACCCGGATATATTCCCCGTTTTCAAGGACACGAAGCAACCTTGCCTGTGTTCCCAGAGGCATTTCACCTACTTCATCCAGAAAGATCGTCCCGCTGTTGGTAGTTTCAAAATAGCCTTTGCGTGCATCGAGCGCACCGGTGAATGCGCCTTTCTCGTGCCCGAATAGTTCAGAATCAATGGTTCCTTCGGGTATCGCACCACAGTTGATAGCGATGAACGGCCCGTGTTTCCGTGAACTGATGCTATGTATGATCTTTGAAAAGGATTCCTTTCCGCTACCGCTTTCACCGGTGATCAAAACCGTCAGATCGGTCGCTGCGACCTGTACAGCCACATTAATGGCGTGGTTCAGGCCGGATGAGCTGCCTATGATGCCGAAACGGTTCTTTATAGCCTGTATTTCCGATGAATTCATTCAAATAACGATTAGCTATCAGTTGCTGGCTGTCAGCTTTTGGTAAATTAATGGATTGATGTGTGTGGATGCGAAAACGGATTGAATTAAGAAACCATGATTTCGCTCATTGCCTTTCCTTTCAGGGTGGCAGCAGAGACTTCGGTGATCAGTACATCAACATACTGCCCTATTTTGAAGTCACCCCGTGGGAAAACGACCCTTTTGTTCTGATCACATCTGCCGGTAAAGTCATTCTCGGAACGTTTGGATGTCCCTTCGATCAATACCCGCTGTACGGTCCCGATCATACGCTGGTTACGTGCCAGCGAAAGTCCCTGCTGAACCTCGATGATCTCCGCAAGCCGTCGTTGCTTGACGTCCTCCGGAATGTCATCTTTAAACTTTTTGGCAGCCAGTGTTCCCGGCCGTTCCGAATAAGCGAACATATAACCGAAGTCAAAGTTGGCATATTTGAGCAGGGAAAGGGAATCCTGGTGTTCTTCCTCTGTTTCGGAGCAGAAGCCGGCAATCATATCATGTGAAATGCCGCATTCGTCGCCCAGAATCCGGCGGATGGCGTCGATACGCTCCATATACCATTCGCGGGTATAAGTGCGGTTCATGATTTCCAGTACGCGGCTATTGCCGCTCTGTGCCGGTAAATGAATGTATTTACAGATGTTGTCATACTTTTTGATGGTATACAGCACCTGGTCGGTAATGTCTTTTGGGTGGGATGTGCTGAACCGGACCCTCAATTCGGGACTTATCTGCGCTACCAGTTCAAGCAGACGGGCAAAATTGACAGATTCTTCGGAAGTATCCTCCTTACCGGCAGCGGGTTGCCATTTGTAACTGTCGACATTCTGTCCGAGCAGGGTCACTTCCCGGTACCCATCTTCAAAAAGTTGTTTGGCCTCGCGGATGATCGAATAGGGATCGCGGCTGCGCTCACGTCCGCGCGTAAGCGGTACCACACAGAAGCTGCACATGTTGTCGCATCCCCGCATAATCGAAACCAATGCCGTAACGCCGTTGGAGTTCAGCCGGATGGGCGAAATGTCGGCATATGTTTCTTCCCGTGAGAGGAATACGTTCACTCCTTTCTGGCCGGTTTCGGCTTCTTCAACCAGCCGGGGAAGGTCGCGGTATGCATCGGGCCCGGTGACGATGTCCACCATCTTTTCCTCATCCAGAAGCTGCGCTTTGAGGCGCTCGGCCATGCAGCCCAGGATGCCGATCAATGCACCCGGTTTCTTCATCTTAACGAAGTTCAGATGCCTCAGACGGTTTCTTACTTTTTGTTCTGCATTGTCGCGGATGGCGCAGGTATTAAGGAATATGAGATCGGCGTTGTTGACATCCGAAGTAGTGGCATAACCGGCTTCGCGCATGACCGAAGCCACAATCTCGCTGTCAGAGAAGTTCATCTGGCAGCCATAACTTTCAATAAATAATCTTTTTTTTCCTGAAAGCGGTTCGTTTTCTGAAATGCGCACAGTTTCACAAGCTTCCTTGTCCGCCTCTGTCAAAATTTTTAATGTATCTGCAATCCGGTGCTCCATGAGAAGGATTTCTTAAACGCTCAAAGCGCAAAGATAGGAAAATTTGGATCAAAACTGACAAACTGTCATATGTCGGCGATAGCCGGAACGCGATCAGAAGGGGTACCCGACACCGAGGTTGATATTCAGGGAATTGGCTTCTGTGCGCCTGAAGAGGTGTTTAATGTTCAGTTCGTCAAGTACGAACCGCTGCAATGCAGGGTCATATACTTTCACCCCGAAATCGAAGCGGAGGACAAAGAAAGATAGGTCATAGCGGATCCCGAAGCCCGTTCCGACAGCGATTTCGCGAATGAATTTGCCGGCCTTGAACTTCTGATCATCGGAAGTAGCATTGCCCAGCCGCCACACATTACCCGCGTCGATAAACAACGCATAATTAATGTCACCAAAGAACTTCGCCAGAAATCCACGCCACTCCACGTTACCTTCGAGCAGGAACTCCCCCGGAGATTCAATGGACAGGTTGTTGTAAGTGATCGGTTCTGCGGAGCCGGGACCGAGCCGCCGGGGCAGCCACGCACGGACGCTGTTCGAGCCGCCGGCAAAAAAATACTTTTCGTAGGGCGGCACCTTGTTGTCGCCATAGCTGTATATGGCCCCGGTATTGACACGTGCCACCAGTGCCGATCTTCTCCCGGCAGGCCAGTAACGACGATAGTCGGCATTCCAGCGAATGTATTTGTAGAATTGAAGGCTGTCACCAAACACGTTCCTGATCACTTCGCGCTGCCGGGGTAAAAAATTAAGCGTCGTACCGCCCGATTCCACCGCAATCCGGAAATAGTGCGCTTTCTTCTGCGGGCCGACGAGGGAGTTTGTGTTGTAAACAAAATTGGCGTTCAGGTCGGATATGAACGCTGATTTGAAGCTATAAATCAGGTTATTACCCTGGGCTCTTAACTCATTGAGAAGGGAATCGAAGTCGGAGCGGAGGTAAGTGTTGTTCAGAATGTTAAGGTCAACCAGCGATACATTCACGAGCGTCGTCCGGGTTGGCTGCCACGAATAGTTGGTATTGATCTTCACGTTCGTACGGGTATATTCCGGCCGGTTCACGTAGTTGTAACCCAAACTTAGCTGAGTCCGGGGGTTGTTGTTGGCAGTCTGCCTTTTAAACAGATTCTGTGGGGTAAGCAGCCTGGGGAAGGTCAGTGAGGCGGTGACACCGATTTCTTCGCTTTTGTAAATCTCCTGGTTACCCACAAAATTCGGCACAAGCTCGATTCCGCCCCGGATATTGGTTTCGAAGTTCTCCATCCCGTTGAAGACATTCCGGATCTTGTACGACAGGTTAGCGAACGGGCCCGGGGTACCCTGCAATTGAATAACATTCAAGCCGAGATCGGTCGATATCTGGTATTTATCGAGTGGAATGGCTTTGAAATAGCTGTTAATGCCCCGTCCGGTGGAGTCGAGGGTGTAGTTGTAGTTTACAAAGCGGAACTGGTCGGTCAGTGATAGTTGCTGCTGGGTGTCGCGCTCTTTCTTCTGGCTGTACCAGGTTTGGGGCCGCACCTGCATTTTGGTGTCCAGCACTTTCCGTGAAAACTTTTTGTCCGAAAACACATATTTAATGCCTTCAAACACGCTGGTGTCCTTCCTGAAAATCGAATCGGGAACGCCCGATGGCGGAAGTACCTCAAAATTAACCGAATTGACCGAATAGCGCTTGCTGGCGGGCGCCGGCATATCCACCCTCACCCGCACATCCACCGATTTGAACAGGCTGTCGGTGGGGCGGTTGGTAATCGTGTCGTTCACGATGTAACTGATATTCTGCCGCGAGAAGCCCATATAACCTTCATTCCGAAGCAAAGTTTCAATGCGGACACGTTCTTCTTCGAACGCGTCCCCGTCGTAGCGTTTGCGGGAGATCAATGCAGCATTTTTGGCGTCGGCTTTGATGAGACTGTCGGCCAATTCATTTGTGATCTGGTACTGGATGTCGCGGATCATCGTCGCCCGGTTTTCGGTGACAAAGTAATTGACCCGTATCCGCTTAAAGATCGTGTCGGGGTCAAAGGTGACTTTCGCATCGAAAAATCCATTGTTATACAGATATTTCTGCATTTTTTCAGCATTCTGCACGACATCCGTCTGGCTATAATACACGGGGGCTTCGCCCAGTACCCGCATCCAGAAGTTACCCTGTGTTGCCCGTATCTGCGCTTTTTCCAGCTTTTTGGCGTACCTGGTCTGGATTCTTTCAAGCTTTCGCGGAGAATCTGCGTGTTCCTGGGATTCTTTCTGGTAATTTTGCGTCACCTCGATCACCTTTCGCTGCCGTTCCTCGCGATTGTAGAACAACTCGCCGAACCGGTAGAGGCCAACGTAAGGGAAGATGGGAAAACCCAGCAACCTTCGGTTCGGTTTTTGCGGGATTAATGCGTCCAATTCCGAGTCGCTTATGACGCGATTGCCCTTGATCGAAGAATTACCCAGTAAATAGCCTTTGGAAGTGGGTTTGGGTGCGCAGGAAAATAGTCCCGTCAGAATCAGGAGAATCAACCAGCCGTATATAGTCCTACAATTAATATTCAATGTTGTCAAAAAATCGTATCAAGTATATCAACTCGTTGAAAATCAAGAAGTACAGGCAGCTGCACGAGGCCTTCGTGGTAGAAGGTGCCAAGAGCGTGCTGGAACTGTTCGACTCTGACTTTGAAATCGAGTTTGTACTGGTAACACAGGAATTTCAGCAAAAATACTCAAGTATTTTAACCCGGCATAACGCAGCCGTCGAAACGGTCACTGCTCAGGAGCTGGAAGGGCTGGGATCTTTCCAGACCAACGATTCGTGCCTGGCTGTGGCTAGAACGAAGGAAAATGCATTTTTGTCTCCCGCGCCTTCCGAATATATGCTCATGCTCGACGATGTCCGCGACCCGGGCAACCTGGGTACTATTATTCGTGTCGCGGATTGGTACGGCATTACCAGGATTGTCTGCTCGCGCGACACAACCGACGTCTACAACCCCAAAGTTATAGCGGCGGCCAAAGGGTCATTTACACGTGTGAATCTGTATTACACTGATTTAGTACAGTATTTTGAAGAAATAAAAGGTGCGAACCATCAGGTTATCGGTGCATTTCTGGGAGGCGATTCGCTGTATGAATTTGCATATCCCACCAATGGCGGGATTATCATAATGGGTAATGAATCCAACGGGATTAGCGAACAGGTGGCTCAATTTGTGACCGACAAGATCATGATTCCCCGATTTGGTGCTGCCGAGTCGCTGAATGTGGGCATTGCAACTGCCGTGATGCTGGATAATATGCGGAGACAGGTTCCGCTTTAAGCCTCTACTCGTGGGCCGCCTTGTGAGAAAGTTCTTCCGCGTACTCTTTGCCGAGGTAATTATCGATGAAATAATGGGCCACATATAACAGCGGCGTCAGCAGGATGGCCACTACACCTTTGTACAGGTAATTGATGGTTCCTACCGAAAATACCAGCTTCAAATCCCAGTTTCCGAAAACATAAAAAGCGATTCCGATCACGACGAAACTGTCGATCAATTGCGAGAACATGGTGGAACCGGTGGCCCGAAGCCATATGAATCGGCTGCCTGTCTTTCTGCGAAGCCAGGAGAATACCAGGATATCCAGCAGCTGTCCCAGTAAAAAGGCGGTAATCGAACCGATCATAATGCCTAATCCCTGGTTGAAGATTTTCGAAAATGCGTCGTTGATATTGAAGGTGTTACCCTGACTGTCGGTGTTGTTGAGGTCGAGCCAAAACTGTGCAGGCGGGAGTTGGGTAGCTACATAAATGATCAGGAATGTGTAGACGATCAGGGCGGAAGTAACGTAAGAAATCCTTTTGACGCCCTTGCGGCCGAAATATTCGTTGATAATGTCGGAGGTGATAAAAACGATCGGCCAGCTGATCACACCAGCCGTCATATTGAAGTCGAGCTTCTGGCCGCCGATGGGTAACTGGGCCGGAGCAATGCCCAAAAGTGTCTCCACTGAAAATATTTTACCGCCGATGATCTCCGCGATGAGCGCGTTGGTGAGAAAGATACCGCAAAGGAGGAGGAACAGCCGTTGGCGTTTGGCCTCCTGAATGGTTCTGTCGGGTATGGTCATCGGGTGATAAGTACTTTCAGTGGAGGTATAGGTTTATAAATTCGTCATGCAATGATATCTTCAACCGTGCGTGTCGACATAATGCGGCGATTGGTCAGGAAGAATTCCAGCTTGTCCATCGCCTGGTTCAGCTCGTCGACCGTAGGCAGGAACACAATGCGGAAATGCGGATCCAGATGATAATTAAATCCGGTTCCGGCCACTACCAGCACTTTCTGGTCTGCCAGCAGTTCATAAACAAACTGGTCGTCTGCCCGGAAACCAAACTTTTTCAGATCGATTTTTGGGAAAACATATAATGAACCTTTGGGTTTCACACAGGTAATACCCGGAATGGATGTCAGCCTGTCGTAAACCAGGTTCATTTGTTTGTATAACCGGCCGGTCGGTACCACATGTTCCTTGATACTCTGGTAACCGCCTAATGCAGTCTGGATCGCGTATTGCGTAGGCACATTGGCGCACAGACGCATGCTCGCAAGCAGGAGCAGACCTTCCGCATAGGATTTGGCTTTTTGCTTCGCGCCACTGAGGATCATCCAGCCGCCGCGGAAACCTGCGGAACGGTAGTTTTTGGAAAGGCCGCCATAAGATACACAGAGGGTATCTGTCACAAATGACCCCATCGGATGATGCACGGCGCCGTTGTAAAGGATTTTATCGTAAATCTCGTCGGCAAAAATGATCAGCCCGTGCTCTTCCGCGATCCGGGCAATGCGACTCAATGCCTCCTTGTCGTAAACCGCGCCAGTAGGGTTGTTGGGGTTGATAATGACAATGCCTTTTGTGCGAGATGTTATTTTCTTTTCCAGGTCGTCGAGATCGGGGTTCCAATCGGACTCTTCATCACATATATAATGTACCGGTGTGCCGCCGCTGAGCGAGATCGCCGCCGTCCATAATGGGTAGTCCGGAGAAGGGACTAGGATTTCGTCGCCGGGGTTGAGCAATGCCTGCATCGAGAGCAGGATCAGCTCGCTTACACCGTTTCCAATGAAAATATCATTGATTTCAACATCTTGAATACCAATGGTTTGGGTGTAGTGCATGATCGCCTTACGCGCCGCGAACAAACCACGGGAATCCGAGTAGCCTTGCGCATTGCGGATGTTCATGATAATGTCGTGGACGATCTCGTCGGGCGAATCGAAACCGAACGGTGCGGGGTTGCCGATGTTCAGGTTATGGATTTTGTAGCCCTGACTTTCAAGCTCTAACGCTTTCTGGTAGGTAGCTCCGCGGATCTCGTATTTCAGATGATTCAGGCGGTCGCTTTTTAGAAATTCCATTTTTTCAAGAGTTGGATAACCCTCAAAGTTAAATAAAATCGATGACTGAACGATGTGCTGGCCTTGTTTTGCACACAATGCATGTATTTTTCCTCGAAAACAAGTTCAGCCACACGAATCGCGTGGCCGAAAATATACTATTGGGAAGCTTGTAACTTTATCTTTGAGCAGCTAATCAAACGGGACCTTCGTATGGCAAAGTCGTCATGTCGATGATGGATACATTTGTCGGAGAACTATTGTCTTTAACAAACCTACCTTTGATCGTGAGAAGTCCGTTGACAGCTGGGTTGTAGCTTGCCGCCGCTGCAAACGATGAAAAATCCGGAAGAGTTGGTTGTTTAGGCATACCTGTTTGCGGATCAACTTTCTGAGTCACAAAATCGTCAAAAGCTTTGTAATAGTTTTTTAAAGCAGTTTGGCCATTTATACCTAGTGGCCCGCTCATCGTAGTAACCATTGCCGTAAAAGCTGATCCATCAGGCCCCATTCTGAATTCGTACAATGGATTGGGAGAGGTTGAGATAGACCCAAATGAAGGTTTATATAACGTGAGATTTTCGTAGGAATAAACAGTTATTGGATAGGGGAAGGACGGACCGAAATTAAAATCCAGGCCTCCATACATACTGTGAAAAGTAACCATCCCATTGACTAAAACCGTTGTTACCGGTGCTTTGGAATTATAGACCGGGTTGGTGTTGGTATCATCTTTTAGCAAACCAGCCACCAAGTTCGGTGAATTTTCATACCTCTTCGCCTCATTTGAAGAGGGATTGACAGCACAATCGGGCACGCACGAGCCTGTTAGCAGGATCAAAATAATTACAGATAGGTTTTTGTTTTTCATAGGTTCGTTTTTTAATTGGGCCATGCAGTTATATGGATTGAGCTTACCTACTTAGCGACAAAAAATTAGGGCTTGTCCCACCAAACGCGGGTGTAATGATCGTCTTTACCCTGGCTCTGTAACACGGCTTTGTAATTGGCTTCATTAAGCGTGTTTTCGGTTACAGGGTAAGCAAGTCGCCTTGGGATTTCAGTGCCGCCGTTGAGGGTAGTTGTAGCGGGTTTTAGAATAGGAAATCCTGTTCTCCGCCATTCCGACCAAGCCTCTGTACCTTGAAGAAAAAGAGCGATCCATCGCTGGGTACTGATACGTTCGATTGCTGTGTTAGTTGCATAAGCCACCTCAGGTTCTGCGAGATAGCTTTTTAATGCATTTTCAGAATAGCTGTTGCCCATCCATTGCTGCAACGACGCCTGAACGGCAGCTTCGTAGAGCGCTTTGGGATCACCGTTCGTCCAGCCTAGGGCGGCTGCCTCCGCTTGCGCGAACAGGACTTGTGCATACGTCAGGACGTTTACGGCAGAATTTTGCTGAGAAAGTACAGAACTGATAAGGGAAAGGTCTTGCGCCTTTGCACCGCCAACAGCATACGGTACGCCTACATATTCACCTGAGATGTTTTTGGCTGCGAGGAAGGGAAGCCGTGGGTCGGACGTTTTCTTTAAATAGTTGACGAATACGTCGCTTAATGCATAGTCCTTTCTGTTACTTACTACATAATTGGCGTAAAGCGGATTCTCGTTGTTCGATTCCGAAAGGAACTTATATTGTACATTGTCGGCCGCCGAAATAATAACGCCATCGTCTAATGCTGCCTGAAATTCTTTTTTGCCCAAATCAGGTTTGACCTTCGATAATCGCAGTGCCGCAATGAGGCGGAGTGAATTGGCGAACTTTTTCCATTTTGCCGTACTGCCGTTCAAAAGTATATCGCCTTGTATAGTCTTGCCCTCATCGAATTGCGCTGCTGCCTCCTTCCATTCCTTAAACAAATCAGTATAAACAGTTTCCTGCTTGTCGAAGGCCGGCGTGAAATCACCGTCGCCTTTCAACGATTCGGAGTAGGGAATATCACCCCAGCGGTCGGTGATCCATTGGAAGAAGTAGGCTTTCAGAATTCTGGCGATAGCGACCTGGTTGGCATTTGAGCCAAATACGGAGGCGCTGATTTTTGTTTTTTCGTCGGTATTTAGTTCGATAATCCGTTGCAGGTTGATAAGTGGGCCGGCATACCAGACATTGTAGTTGAAATTGACCGTTTTGTATTTCGAATCCTCGATATAAATCACATCTCCCAATTGTTGGACATACATTGCAGGAACAATATTTGCCCCTCCCGGACCTACCTGCGCGTTAATCGTGCCCACGCTACGCAATGCACCGGTGAGCAGGCCTGCCGTGCTGGGCGAGGATGGGTTGTTAGGATTAGTATTGATGTCTCCGAAATCGCCGCATCCCGACATAAAAACGTGCAGGGAGAGCGCTATCACTGATAATTGCCAGCGTTTCTTCATGATTGAACCGGATTTGAGGTGGATGTATGTTTAAAAACCTACTCTAAGCGTGGCACCGATCGATCGGACTGGCGGTAGCTGACCACCTTCGTACCAGAGTGTTTCTGTCTCCGAAATGTCGATCCCTCCGCCAATGGCGCTATAAATCAAAAGAAGATTCCGTCCGATCAGTGAGACGCTCGCCGATTTCAGGTGTTTGCCTAAAAACTTTTTAGGAATTTTGTAGCCCAGCGAGACTTCGCGAAGCTTTACATAGGTCTTATCATAAATCCAGTACTCATTGAGCGCAAACAACCAGTTTTCATAAAGATTTTGGACGTCTACCCGGTGCGTATTGGTTTGGCCGTCTTCTGTTACGGCGTCCAGCAGAACTCCGCCGCCTTTGTCGGGATCATCGCGCTTAGGATTGCCGAGTTCGTTGTTGCCCGCCGTTTCCGCTGATAGTCCCGATCCGGCGTTGAACATCCGGCTAACTGAAAAGAATTTTCCTCCAACGACAAAATCAGTGCTCGCTTGCAAAACCACGCCTTTATACTCGAATGCATTGATAATACCGCCTTTGAATTTGGGCAAGACATTGCCGAGATTGACATTGTTTTCTTTTACATACAAGCCTGCCTTTCCTGCTTTGATGTTTTCAGGAGTGGGGGCGTAGACTACCTTCCTGCCATTCGCGTCCTTTTTAATACCAACTCCTTCGAGCATTCCCCAGTCTTCGCCAACACGTGCATTGAGCGTGAGCGCACGCCATTGCGGGCCGTCGAGCCGGTAGTTATTGCTCTGTTCGGTCAGTTCGACTACCTTGGAACGATTCCGGTCGGCGTTGATGTCCAATTCCCAGGAGAATGCGTCTGTTTTAACTGGTTGTGCGGAAATATGGAGCTCCATTCCGGTGGTAGTAATCAATCCGGCATTTACAACTGCATTATTGTAGCCACTTGTGGAGGCGACGGCTAGCGGTATGATCTGATTGCTGTTTTCATTTTTGTAGGCAGTGAATTCCAAACCAATGCGATTGCGGAAAAATTGAAGGTCGATTCCTCCCTCATAGGATGACGACATTCCGGGGTGCAGCGCAGAATTAGGCAGTACTAAGGGCAGGGACATCGAAGGGTTTGTGCCGTATACCGCACCTACCGAATATGACATTGCGGTCTGGTATGAGGTAAGGTCAGTCCCGACTTGCGCATAACCGGCCCGTAGTTTTCCAAAAGATAGAATTTGATTGGCGGATAGCAGCTCGGAAAACACGATACTTGTCGAAACGGAAGGATACAGGTAGGAGTTATCCGATTCGGGTAGGGCCGAAGACCAATCATTTCGTATGGAACCTTCGACGAACAGAATGTTGGCAAAACCTACGCTGACATTGCCGAACAGGCTGTTTACTTTCTTTTCAAAGAGATAGTTCGCCGCTAACGGGCGGTCTTTCGAAGCGGCGATGTTGTAGTACCCCGGGGTAGTGAGCCCTCCGACCGTGCCTTGCAATGTACCTTCGGTACGGTTATAGCGCATGTTTCCCCCGAGATTGGCAAGTATTGAAATCTTCTTGAATGTCTTGTCGAAGCTTATCAGACTCTCGTAGTTATTTTCCAAAGTCGCACCCGTAAGAAAGGCGAAAGCGCCAAGTCCACCGGCATTGAGAGTCCCGGAGGCAATGCGGCCACTCTGGAAGTAACTCCCATAATCTCGACGGAATTTGCCGGTGAATTTCAGGAAGTCCGTAATCCGGTAAGTCAGTCCTGCGTCGCCGAAAATCCTTTGTAGCCGACTGATGTTGGTGTTTTCATATACTTGGGTGTAAGGACTATCCCAATATTTTGGCCTTGGATCCATTGGGCCGCCGATATTCCAGCTACGGAAGGTGCCGTCGACATTTTTGTAGCTCTTCAGATCGTCTATACTCAACTGGCGCTGAAACCATTGGTTGAATGAGCCGGTCGTTTGGTTGTTTCCATTTAGGGTTGTGTTATTAGTATTGAAAAGGGACGTTCCGGGGCCTGTACCGCCGCTACTGCCATATCGGTCGGCTGGTGTATTATCAGTTTTTGTCCCTGTATAGCTTACATTCAATTCAGCGGTGAGGTGCTTGGCGAAAGTAATAGCTGTTTTCGCACTGATGTAATCGCGCAGCTGCTTGCTGTTCGGTATGATGCCGTTGTTTACGATATGTGTGTAAGAAATGCGTGACGAATAACTATCACCTGCTTTTGAGAATGCAATGTTGGAATTGTAACTCACCGGTTTTTCAAAGAAATCGCGCACATTGTCAGGGTGTGCGACGTAAGGCGTTTCCCTGCCAAAACCTTCTCCCGGCTGCCACGAGAATGCCGACCTATGCATTGAACCGTCTATTTTTGGCCCCCAACTCTCGTCTGCCGAGTAATCCAGAATGCGTTGCCCATCGAACGACGCCCAGTTGGCGGGATGAACTTGAGGCTTGAATTTGAAAGTTTCCCATTCCTGCGAGTAGCCGCCACCATATTCGTTTTGGTATTTGGGCAGCAGTGACACCCGATCGATGGTCATACTGTGGTTAAGGGTTAAAGATGTTTCGCCGGATTTTCCTCTTTTGGTCGTTACCACTACCACCCCAGCCGAAGCACGATTGCCGTATAATGCGGTTGCGGAAGGGCCTTTAAGGACTGTAAGAGACTCAACATCATCCATATTGACCATACTGATGTCGGTCGGAGTGCCATCTACTACATACAGTGGATCACCACCTGCCAGTGAGTTGATCCCCCTTATACGGATGCTCGGAGTTCCGAACTTCGCGGCCGATTGACCCAGTACCTGTACGCCGGCAATTTTACCGGCGAGTGCATTGCCAATGTTCGGGTCTCGGGCAAGCGTCAGTTTTTCTGCTTTGATTTCCTGAACAGCATAACCAAGCGCTTTTTTCTCACGGGCAATTCCAAGCGATGTGATCACAATTTCCTGAAGGTGCGTTTCGTCGCTGATCAGGGTAATGTCAAGCCGGTTCTGGTTTCCGACCAGTGCTTCCTTACTTTTAAAGCCGATAAAACTGAAAACAAGTGTTGAACCGGGTTCTACGGCCACTGTGTATCGGCCCATGTCGTCGGTGGTGGTACCCTTGGTCGTGTTCCTTAGCGAAATGTTGACGCCGGGTAGTGTCGATCCGTCCTCGGCCGTGACCTGGCCGCTTATTTCGCGCATTTGCGCATAGGTTGGTACAAAGAAGAGCACGAGAATGCCGGCTCCGATTGTAAGCAGAAGTGATTTCATCAAAGTCAGGTTTGAAGGTGGAAGGGCTTTCGAAAAACCTTATGACTCTGAATTTACAATCGTTGAAACCGCATATCAGGAATGTATCCAGCGTCCGGCAGGGCTGGACTTTCAATCGGTATACTAGCTCAAAGGGAATTGGAATTGTTACAAAAAAGGAAAGGCGAACCGAAGCCCGCCTTTCCCAATATTCAAAAAATTACTGTCAGAATTTATCCCACCACAATTTGGTCGTAGCAAGGTCGCCGCCGATGGCATTTGCCGCAGCTTCGCGGTTGGCACCATTGAGGGTCTGTTCGATGATCGGGTAGATCATCCGTACCGGGATCGCCAGACCGGCAGGAACGTTTCCGCCAGATGGAGGAGATAGTTTCGGGGCGTCGAGCCTTCTCCACTCAACCCATGATTCCCAGCCTCTGTTGAAGAGAGCAAACCATTTCTGGTAGCCGATCTTCTGTTTCCAGGTACCCTCTGCTGTGGCATAGGCAACTTTTGGTTGTGCAAGATAAGCAGCAGCTTCGGCCGCTGTTCCACCCCAGTAAGTGATGGATGCCGTTACCGCCTTGTTATAATGCTCAGCAGCGGAACCGGTGATGAACCCTCTTTCCACAGCTTCTGCAAGCAGAAACTCAACTTCCGAGTAATCAAGCAGCAAACCTTCGAAAGCCGGATCGATGATCTTGTCACTGATGTGTGAAAAGCTGGAATAAGTGTTCAGGAAGCCATATTGGCCACCGACGTACTTACCGCCAATGGTTGTGAAAAGGAAAGGCCTTCTTGGGTCGTTCAGCTCGTTCATCGGGTTAACCACTGTTTCCGAGGGGATGAAGTCCTGCCGGCTGGTGTAAAGCGCGTTCAGGTTCTGTGCGATCGGATTATAGTTTGGTGGCGTCGAAATGTATGGGAAAGCCGCTTTGTCCGCATTGCTGGTGAAAACTTTCGGAGCCGCTTCCGCCACCATTTTTTTCGCTTTGTCGGGGTCGCTGTCGGCAATGATCATCGCCAGTTTGAGTTTGAGCGAGTTACCGAATTTCACCCATTGTGCGATATTGCCTTTGTAAAGCAGGTCGCCGCCGCCAAATGGCGTTCCTTTCGATTCAAGCTTAGGAAGCGCCGCGTCCAGACGGGCCAGAATCGCGTCGTACACAGTTTTGGCGTCGTCGTATTTAGGAAGCGGGTTTTCCGGGTTCATTGATTCGGAATACGGAATGTTGCCGAATGTATTCACCAATGCAGCCCAGGTCATCACTTCCACCACTTCGATCTGTGCAAGCTGCACATCTTTGGTCGCCTGCCCTAAAAGCCCATCCGCATTAATAAGTCTTCTCGATTCGTTCAAATCGGAGATAACGCCTTTGTAAAGTCCCCGCCAGAATGACTCAGGAACGATACGCGCTGTCACGTTGTAACGGGGTTCGTCCAGATAGGTGGTCGTCGTCCATTGCTGCGTATACAAACGATAGTTGTTTACATTGACGTTCGGGCTGGTCAGTGTATCGGCCAGGCCTTTCAATGCATTGGAGAACAGGGTAACAGGCGGTGCCGTCGACGGGCGCTTGGTATCCACATTGTAGTCTTCCAGGCTGTCGACGCAGGCCGTCAGCAACAGGAAAGGAAGGAAAAGAATGATTAATTTTTTCATATCGCTTAGAAACGGAATTTAACATTGAAACCATAGTTCCTTACAGCCGGATAAGCACCGCTTTGATAACCGCCCGCGCCATTCAGCAAACCTGAGCCCAGACCTTCTTCCGGATCCTGGAATTCCATGTTTTTGTGAATGATCCAAAGGTTACGCCCGATTAAAGAAACGTCGATCGATTTGAAGGCGCGGAGCTTGCTGACGATCGCCTGAGGTAGTGCGTAGGTAAGGGCTACTTCTCTCAGCTTGATGTAGCTCGCGTCGTAGATGTACATCGCTCTTGGAGGATTGCCAGGGTAGCCGTATGCCGTAGCACCGTTCCCGTCTACGTTCGCAGCACGTATAGTGTTCGGAGTTCCGTCGGCCTGTACGCCCGGGAATAACACGCCACCGCCTTGTGCAACAGGGGATCTTTTAGGATTGCCAAGCTCATTCAGGCCTGCCGTGATCGGGTAAAGACCGGTTCCTTCACCATACCATTGGTCCAGTGACCATATGTCGCCGCCGTGGCGGATGTCGAGCAGGAAGCTGAGTGACAATGTTTTGTATTTCAATGTATTGCTCACACCTGCGATCCAATCCGGGTTAGGGTTACCGATGATTTTGTCGGAAGCGGAAGTAGCCGCGTAGATACCGTTGGATTTAACGATCTTCTGACCGCTTTCTTTATGATAATCGAAATCAGTTCCGCGGATGATACCGAATGGCTGTCCTTCTGCTGCATTGATCGAAACACCACCTTGCAAGCTGGCGATCGTTACGTTGGTTACACGGGTATCTCCTTCACCATACAAGCTGATCACCTTGTTACGGTTTCTTGAAAAGTTCACGTTCAAAGTCCAGGAGAAATCCTGCACTTTGATTGGCGTTACATAAGCAGAGACCTCGATACCTTTGTTCTGTACTTCACCCGAGTTGACATAGCGGAATGCATATCCGGTGGCAGCGGTGATAGATACAGGAAGGATCTGATCGAGCGTCGTCGAACGATAGTAAGTCAGGTTTAAACCAACGCGGTCGTTCAGGAATGCACTTTCAAGACCGAATTCGTAGTTTTTGGTCCTTTCCGGTTTCAGGTCCCGGTTGTTTTTTGTGTTTCTAAGCGTGAAATAAGGGATACTGCCTAGTCCGGTTGGTTTGTCATACACGTCGATGGTACTTCCCCATGGTGCGTCGTTACCTACTTCTGCGTAGTTGGCGCTCAGTTTCGCCATGGTCAGCCAGCTAAGTCTTTTCAAGCCTTCGAGGTTGGAGATGTTGAAGTTGGCACCAATGGCAGGGTAGAAGTATGTATTTTCCCCTTTGACCAACGTCGTCGATTTGTCTTGTCTTGCGGTAAGGTCAAGATTTACAAGGTCTTTGTAGCCAAATGACGCCTGTGCATAAAGGCCATCCACTCCGATTCTTCTGTAAGTTTCAATCGGCGCTTCGATCGGGTTAATCGAGTTCGAAAGCGAGAACAGGCCTGGAACCACCATACCGCCGTTGGTTTGTGCACGGATCGCACTTTCAGTCGAGCGGCGCATGCTTCCACCCGCCAAACCGGAGAAGTTGATATCCTTCGTGATGGCTTTGCGGAAGTTGAAGATCACGTCGAGGTTAGTCTCGTTGAAGCTTCTGTTATAGCGTTTGTATTGAGCAGGGTCTGAGCTTCCGAATGCAATGCGCTCTTCCTGCATATCCTGTGTGCCGTTGTAAGCAAAACGGGTAGTAAGGTCAATCCAGGGAGCAATTTTGTAAACCGCTGCGGCGTAACCGAAGATATTGTCACGCGAGTCGTTCGAGAAGTTCTCGTAACGGGAGAAATAGGGGTTTTCCGAATAAATCGGACCGTTCTGGTCGAATGGCTTGGTAGGGCTGCCCCAGTTCCAGGTCACATCCTGTCTGTTTCTGAAATAGGCGGCTTTCTGGTCGAGCAGGTCCACGTTGGTTTGGAACCACTGTCTGAACTGCTGGTTAGGGTTTTTGCCGTCATAACCAGTTCCGTAGCGTCCTATACCTTTTACCTGCGAGTAGTTCGCATTGGCAGAGATCGTCAGTTTCTTGGTCAGATCAAAAGAAGCGGAGAAATTGAAGAGGTTTTTACCCAGTTTACTATTTGGGAGAACCCCTTTTTCGTCGCTGCGGGTGTAACCTACTTTAAATGTGGTGTTTTCACCGCCGCCGAGGATGCTAATGCTTTGGTTGGACGTTACAGCCGTTTCGAAGAACGCAGCCGGGCCGTTTTTAGCAGCAACCCAAGGAGTCATTTTACCGAAAGTCGGGGAAGACGGGTCGAATGCATCCCATTGATATACCATTCTGTTCGGATCGAATTTCGCACCGAAAGACGCATCTGCATCAAATACAGCGATATCGCCTTCGCCTGAGCCCAGGTTACCACGGTAGAACTGATTTTTCGAACCGTCGCCGCCATATCCCGCACCGTATTCGTTCTGGTATTTCACATAAGTGCTCTTGTCGATCTTGCCCCAGGTGACACCGCTGTTCACCGTTACGTCGAAGCTGTTTTTACGGCCTTGTTTGGTGGTTACCAAAATCACACCATTCGAAGCACGCGAGCCGTACAGAGCGGTCGCCGCGGCACCTTTCAGGACGTTGATGGACGCAATGTTGTCCGGATTGATATCGGAAGCAGCATTACCATAGTCGGTTCCGGCGCGACCTGTTTGCTGGTCCGATGAGTTGGTATTCGCATTGGATACAGGTACACCGTCGATTACCCACAATGCCTGGTTGTTGCCCGTAATGGACTTGTAACCACGGATGATCGCGCTGGTTGAACCACCCATGTTGTTGTTCGTTTTGATGTCGAGACCGGCGATTTTACCTGCCAGCGAGTTCATCACGTTCGGGTTACGTGCCTGTACGATCTGTTCGTTATTGATCTGCTGGGCTGCATAGACGAGCTCATTTCTTTTTCTTTCCTGTCCAAGAGCCGTTACCACGACTTCCTGAAGCTGGCTGACATCGTTTTTTAGCGAAATGTTGATGACTGATTGGCTTCCCACCACAATTTCCTGTGTTTGGAAACCGATAAAACTAAATACCAGTGTAGAACCCGTAGATGTGGTGATAGTATACTGGCCCTGGCTGTCTGTGGTGGTACCCCGAGTAGTACCTTTCAAAGAAATGTTAACGCCCGGAAGTATCGAGCCGTCATCGGCCGTGACCTTACCGGTCACCGCGAGATCCTGGGCATGCAGCTGCGTGATTAATAGCAGTAAACACCCCATGAAGGAGAATAGAGTCTTCCTCATAAATTAATTATAAAGTTAGGTTTGTTATGTAAACATAATGTTGCAAAAATAACTATTAGTTTAACCATTACAACCCCGGCATTGCGAAACTTCAAAATTTACTTTGGTATCATGGCCTGGATTGGAGAATTATATATGCAAAATGGACAGTTTTTTGCAATTTTTTCAAATACGTCAAATTTCCAAAATGGGGGTGCATATTGTGCAAATGTTAATGATGGGAACATTTTATTGAGGTTTTTGCAGCAGATTGGCAAAAACATGCTGTATCTGATCAAAACACAGAGGCGTGTAACGGTATTGATATACGCTGTGTTTGTCGAGAATGAATCTAAATAGATGTGGGCTAGGTTAAGCCCCGGTCTTACTGCACTACCGCGAGGCCGATTTTTAATAAATAGTTGGATTATTTCAATATTGTATGTATATTAAAATAAATTTTCAGGCTTGAAAAAGACCTGTTCCGAGGCATAAAAAAGTGAGTTTTTCGTGTAGGCGTATTTGTAGTAATTGTTTGAATTGGTTGAAAAATATTTAAGGAACGCTTCGTGCTGTTGCAAATTTGATCACGAATAGGGCAAAATGCCGAGACTTATAACAAATACGTTTATGGGGGTGATTTTGATGTTATGGCTAACAAAATGACAATGAAAATCATTTTGTGCCAAATTATATTCTGGACATTGATTTGCAGGCCATTGTAATTGTTTGAAACAACATTTAGTTTTGTAACCTTAACGCAATTATTCTCTTTTAAACAAACTTTAAATCCTTTGTATGAGAAAGACTCTACTATTTCTATTCTTAGGGTGCTTGTTAATTCCTGGATGGCAGGCGTTTGCCCAGGATAAACAAGTATCGGGAGTTGTGACCGCCGATGACGGAAGCGTACTGCCCGGTGTAAACATCGCCCTGAAAGGTACAACCAGAGGTATCACAACTGATATCGACGGTAAGTACACCATTTCAGCTCCCACGTCCGGAACACTCGTGTTCTCCTTTGTGGGTTACCTGAGTCAAAGCATCCTGGTAGGTTCGAAATCGACGATCAATGTAACGCTGGTGGCCGATGCCCAGCAACTCGGCGAAGTGGTCGTAACCGCCCTCGGTATTTCCCGCGAACGCAAGTCGCTCGGTTACAGTACCGCCACCATTTCCAATACATCTATCACGGAAGCCCGGAACACGAGCCCGCTCGACGCGCTCAATGCGCGCGTGCCTGGTTTGTCGGTCAACACCGCTTCCGGGGCTCCGGGTGCGTCGACGGTCCTGAACATTCGTGGTTTCAACTCCGTGACGGGTAACAACCAGCCATTGTACGTGATCGATGGGGTGCCGATGAACAACCGGGGGAACACTTCGTCAACGAATGCCCAGAACACCAACGACGACTTCAACCGTTCGATGGACTTTGGTAACCAGATGAACGATATCAACCCCAACGAAATCGAAAGCATTACCGTACTGAAGGGTATTTCCGCATCTGCATTATACGGTAGCCGAGCAGCGAACGGTGCGATCCTGATCACCACCAAAAGAGGTAAGTCCGGCAAGACACAGGTAGATATTTCATCTTCATTCGCGCAATCTCAGATACTTCGCGTCCCGCACCTGCAGAACACTTACGGTCAGGGATGGAGCGGCTTGTTCGACCGCATCGAAAACGGTTCATGGGGTCCCAAACTCGACGGGAAGCCACGTCTTTGGGGTAACGTAGTGGACAACTCGCAAATGCTGAAACCTTTCTCGGCGCAGGAGGACAATCTGAGGGATTTTTTCGATAAAGGATATGAATGGAACAACAGCATCGCGGTATCCGGTGGTACCGAAACCGCCAACTACCGTGTGGCGTACTCCAATGCAACAGCCGATGGGGTAGTGCCTACCAACGCCGACTCATACAAGCGTAACACTTTAAGTCTAAGCGGTGGACTGAAGCTGGACAAGTTTTCGGTGAATTCCAACATCAATTACGTTCACAAAAATCAAAAGGCGGTCGCTACTGGCCAGGGTGATGATGCAGGCGGCGGCAAGGTGCTATGGCAGGAGATGATCCAGATCCCGCGCGACCACTCGATCGTCGATTCAAAAGCGATGCTCGATCCAAACAGTCCATATTATAAGTTCATGACGTTGGATAACTATTTTACTCCTTACGCTCAGAACCCTTACTGGACATTGTATAACCAGGGAAACAACTATGACGAGGACCGCATTTACGGTAACATCGACTTTGGTTATCAGTTGCTCAAAAGCCTGGATGTGAGATTCCGGGTGGGTGGCGACTATTCCGATGCATTCCAAAAGGATTGGGGTAATGTGGGAAAAATTGCCGACGGCACTCCTAACAGCACTGCTAATGACGTTTTTGGTAGTGTTTCTCAGCTCGCAAGACAAAACCGCCAGTTCAACAGTGACCTGCTCTTTAATTTCAAACACAACTTCGGATCGCGGTTTGATGTGCAGGCATTCTTTGGACATAACCTCAACGAAAGGACCGCACAGACCAACTTCGCGAAGGTTACCAATCTCGACCTTCCAGGGTTTTACAACCTCTCGAACAGCTCTGTGACGCCGATCACATTTGCCACTACCAGTAAGCGCCGCCTGGTGGGTATCTATGGTCAGGCTACATTTGGTTTCGATAACTGGTTGTACTTAACGGTGGGTGCGCGTAACGACTGGACCAGCACATTGCCAAAAGGCAAAAACTCATACTTCTATCCGAGCGCCAGCATCAGTGCCGTATTGTCGGACGTATTCAAATTGCCGGCAGAAGTTCCTTTCGTGAAAATACGCTTTGCAGCTGCATCGGCGGGTAACGATGCGGATCCGTATCAGGTATACTCGGTGTATGTGCCAGGTTCGGTGCGCGCGGGTGGTTTTGGTAACATCAACTTCCCGTTGGCAGGCCAGAACGCTTATGAAGTTTCAAACAACCTGGGAAACCAGAATTTGAAACCTGAGATTTCAACCGAATATGAAGGAGGTCTTGAGCTGGGCTTTTTCGGAAGACGTGTAGGTCTTGACCTGAGCTATTACAACAAGCTGACCAAAAACCAGATCATCAGCCTTGCCCTCGAACCGGCTACTGGTGCCACCACGCAGACGGTCAATCTGGGTAGCGTAAGAAATAAGGGGGTTGAATTGGCATTGAACCTGATCCCGGTACGCACTGATAAATTCGAATGGGGCGTTACCGTGAACTACAACAAGATCTGGAACGAAGTGGAATCGCTCGGTCTGGAAGGCGGATCAGGAAATATTCTTCTGAATGACAGCTATAATGTGAAACTCCGCGCGGTCGTAGGCAAGCCTTTGGGTGCTATCTATTCGCCTGACGTACAGCGTGACCCGAATGGCAACACGATCGTAAACGCAACGACCGGATTGCCGCTGGTGAGTTCCGAAGAAACATACAGAGGTTCGGTTAACCCAAACTATACTTTGGGGATCTCAACCTATCTGGATTACAAAGGTTTCAAATTCAGTGCAAATGGTGACTACCGTAATGGCGGGGTGTTCTATTCTTACACAGCCCGTTTGAACTACTTCAACGGAAACTCCTATTTGTCGCAGTACAACGACCGCGAGCCGTTTGTCGTGCCGGGTTCCGTGATTAAAACCGGGGATACGTATGTGACTAACACAGTTCCGGTGTCACGCGCCGATGTGTTTACCTACTTT
>CBFGMV010000084.1:0-38529 GCA_965649915.1 uncultured Dyadobacter sp. | reverse complement strand
AACCTATGAAGCTTAGCACATAGAGCACGACCTGGTAGACCGGACCTTCCCATTTCGGTGAATACATTGTTAGCAAATTGATGATCACCACGATCACCGCTACGTGGTAGATGTATAGACCGTAGGATATCTTCCCTAAATGATCCATTACCGGGTGACCCAAATGCAGGATCGTATCCGGATTGCAGGAAACATTCAGCACGAAGAATGCGAAGAACAGGGCATAGATTTCCAGAAAACCAAAGAAATGCACGCCTGAAAAGAACAATGCAAGCAGAGTCGCATATGCAGCGATCTGCACATCTTTTCTGAAAATGAAACCGAGGAATTTCAATTTATCATTGTAAACGAGCCATGCGCATAAGCCGCCCAGCGCCATGGTCTGAATCCGAAACTGTCCCAGAAACGTTGTAATCATGGAATTGCGGGCTTCTTCCGATGGATCGGCCATTTCAAGCCCCAGATAAAGCAGGCCAGCCGTTAATGCAAGGAAGAAGATTAAGATCGGGATACGTTTTTTGGGGTATTTGATCAGCCAGGGCCACAAATAGTAAAATTGCTCCTCCACACCGATCGACCAGGTTTGCGCGCACCAGTAGGGCAGGTCGTAAAGGACAAATGCATAGTTGGGCAGCACCAGAAGTAGCAACGTCAGTCGCTCGGGCAGGTCTACGGTCAGTTTTTCCTCTATTCCAGGATAATCGAAGATGCCTATATGCGGAAAAACGAAGAAGGATAGCCCGATGATCAGGAAGTAAATGGGCCAGATGCGGAATACTCGGCGGAGATAGAATTTTTTCGCATCGACATTTCCGAAACGGCCGCGCTCTTCGAGTAGCAAATAGGTGATCAGAAACCCGCTCAAAACGAAGAATAGCCCCACGCCAAGCCTGCCGGCGTGCTGGATAATGGGCATACCATACACATTGGCAATGCCTAATGCATGTTTGGCCTGTTCCAGATGGTGAAATACCACCAGCGATGCCGCAATGGCACGTATACCATTCAGATTCGGGAAATAGCGCTTTTTCTTATCCACTACCAAGTTTTTTATTCAAACCAGGCCATCCATTTCCCCTGTGCCTTCATGACTTGTTCGATCAGGTCGCGAACGGCACCGCGGCCGCCGTTCTTTGGAGAGATGTAGTCGGCTATGGCCAGAATTTCATCGGCGGAATCGGCCGGGCAGGCCCCCATGATATTGGTACGCATGACCTCGTAGTCGGGGAGGTCGTCGCCCATGAATACGATTTCCTCTTCGGAAAGGCCGGTTTCAGCCAGATATTTTTTAAAAACAGGCAGTTTGCCATCCGGTGAGGTGCCTATGAAGATATCAGTGACTCCAAGGTATTCGAGCCGCTTCCGTACGCCTACCTGGCTCTGTGCCGAAATGATGGCAACTCGGTAACCCATTTTGACCGCGCGGTTGATGCCATAGCCATCCCTGACATTAAAGATGCGAGGCTGTTCGCCGGTTTCGAGGGCAATGACGCTGCCGTCGGTCATGACGCCATCGATGTCAAAAATAAAGGTAGTAATGCGTTTGAAACGTTCCGTTAGAGTCGAATTCATAAATAGCCGAATTGTGAATCCTGCAAATATAGCCTAACTTTTTTCGCGACAGTATGGCTTCTTATTATTTTGAAATGTAGAGGTTGCGGATCTTGTCGGTCAGCAGGCGGTATACTTCGGTATAATCCTCATTCGTCTCCTGAAGGTACTCCAGATGACGCGCCGTGGTTTTCCAGTCGCCGCGCCGGGCAGGGCCGGTCTGGCCGATCGATGGATCGTCGGAGCGCAATGCTTTATCGATCGTTGTTTGAATGAGGGGTTTCAGCAGATCAAAATTGAGCTGTTCGCGTTCGAGGAGGTCGTGCGAAATGGTGAGCATGTAATTGGTGAAGTTGCTCGCAAAAACAGCCGCAACGTGCAGAATGAAGCGCTCGTCGGAATCCATTCGTGTTACATTGTTGCTTACACTCGATGCGAGTTGCATTAGTTTGCCTTCAATGAGTTCATTTCGGCATTCAATGCAAAAGGGCAGTTCGCTGTAATCCATCTCGATGTCCCTGGTGAAAGTCTGCAAAGGATAGAACACGCCCGTGTGGACATATACGTCGCTATAAATTTCCACAAGTTTCTGAAATTCAGCCAGCGAGCGCGTGCCTGACGTATGTACGAGGATCACACCTTCGGGCAGCACAATGCGCTGGATGACGCTTTCGATAGCGTCATCGGTCACAGCAATGACAATCACTTCGGCTTCGCTTTCGGAGAAATTGAGGTCAGGCTGAATGTTGGTGTCATATAATGAAGATGCCAGCTGACGCGCTTTCTGCGTGTCGCGGCTATATACCTCGCAAATCCAATGCCCCGCATCCTCAAACGCCTGGGCCAGGTGCCAGGCTACATTGCCAGTGCCAATGAAGGAGATTTTCAATTATCTATCCAGTTTTCAAGCTGAATGCCAGCCAGGTTTTCAAAATCCTTTGTGTTTCGTGTAACCAAAGTAATGTTGTATCTCAATGCGGCTGAGCCAATCAGTAGATCGAATTCACCTATAATCCGGCCGCTTCTTTTCAATCTTGCTTTTTCTTTGGCATAAATATAAAAACCTGTGATCGTCGGTAAAGTTTGACTCATAACTCAATGTCCCGGGGTGAATCATTTCGATTTGAATATATCATTTTAACCAGGTCATCTCCTGTTCCTTCGCTTTCCCAACTGCCGAATAAGCTGTCCAAAAGTGCTTCTTTGGACTCAATGCTTTCCGCAACATCTTCGACCCACAATCTTCAATTTTCTATCGCCAAAAAGGTCCTGCACCGATTTAATAAAACGGCTGTCAAGCTCTGAGGCGTTTACCCGAAATGTCTGTGTCATGTCGATTTTCATCAATCCTGTTTGCTAATATAATGCTTTACACACACATAATCGACTCAAAAGGAGCGTCAATGAACCACCGGCGCGACCTGCTCCGGCGTTGTAATCCCTGAAGGCAGTTCCATAATCCGCATGTTCCGGAAATGGATCTCGGCACCTTCTGCTTCCAGGCAGATGTAGCCTTTTTTGCGCTCGGACGCACGAAGGCCGTTCACGAACTTGCCATTTACGGAGAGTTTGACAGTGCCATCGACGGCTACGACTACATATTTGTTCCATTCGCCTTTGCCTTTGCAGCGCTTTTCGAGGGATTTGCTGCGAATGCCGCGTGGGTTGTCGGGGATGGCCGTCATGCCCATGGTTGGGAAAAGCTCACCATGAACGTAGTCTTCGGTTGCATTATGCTGCGGGGCGTATTCCAGTTCGAGCATCTGGACTTCTATTGCTTTGGTCAGCGGGTCGTGTTCCTGCGGCGTCCCTTCGCTCCAAATGAATACTCCGGAGTTACCGCCTGCTTCCATGTGTTTCCATTCGACTTCCAGGATAAAGTTTTCGTACTGCCGGTCGGAACGCATTACGCCAATCGGCTTTCCGGAGCAGATGAGGGTGCCGTTTTTAACCTTCCAGGTTTCTTTGGAAGTATTCACGTCCACCCAGCCGTTGAGGTTTTTGCCATTGAATAACGGAACGAAGGATAACTGATCAGTACCTTGGGCTAATGCCTGGCTTCCCGCCAGGACGATCATGAACAATATTACGCGTTCCCGAAGTTGCTTAGATAATTTCTTGAGGGGATCAGCTATTATTGTAAAAAATAGAAGTTTCATCGAGCTGCTAAATAAATCCGTTGTCCAAATGATTCAGTCATGAAAATTTTAAAAGTACTGGTTGTTATTTTATTACTGAAAATCAATTTCGCACACGCACAACAGATTGCGCCGATCAGTGCCGGCTTTGATATCGGGTCCGGTTTCGGAAGCAGTTCCTGGGCTCCTTCCATTACATATCATGAGGAAGTAGGTTCGCAGAAGCTCCCCTGGCTGCGGCTCGGACTGGGGTTTCGTGCCTGGGGATACTATGCTGGAAGGAGAAACCTCGCAACAGAACGGATCGCTGGTGTTAAAGACATCCTGGAATACAGGGATGTATCCGTGAATGGCCTCAGCTTCATGGCCGGTCTCAATCTGACATTCGGTAAGTTTGACATCGGGGCCAATACGGACCTCCTGGGTCTTGCCTACGGGACCAAACGTCATGGATTCTACGAAAAAGCCACGCAAACGCCAGGGACCGGGGCGGCGCACTACAATCAGTGGTTGTCCACGAAGCCTACGGTGTTCAACGTGCTGCCGCTCGCCCTGCATAAGAACAGCGGACAATCCGAAGCATATGTCAGATTCCGGGCTACGGAGAGTTTTGGAATCAAACTGGGGTACCTCTACGGCAGAGCTACTTACACGACCCGGAGCGTCGATGGGTTGAATGTTTACCTGGATAACAACCAGCGACATGTGACTACTGTTTACGGGTTACCTTATGCCGCATTGGCCTTCGCAATAGGCGAATGACAATGAATTTCTCAAACATACTTGTAATTCAATTTGTTAAACTCTATATTTGCACTCCCATTTTGCGATGGGACTGTCTTGTTACAGTGTAAATAATTGAAAATCAATTTAATTTTTTTGTTAATCGTGGATACGTTAAGCTACAAAACCATCTCGGCGAACAAAAACACAGTAAACAAGGAGTGGATTGTTGTGGATGCTGAAAATGCAATTCTAGGTCGTCTGGCCAGCGAAGTTGCTAAGATTATCAGAGGCAAACACAAAGCAAGCTACACTCCTCATGTGGATTGTGGTGATAACGTAATTGTTATCAACGCCGATAAGATCAAGTTGACAGGTAAGAAGATGTCGGACAAAGTTTATGTTCGCCACACAGGTTACCCGGGAGGTCAACGTTTTCAGACTCCCCGTGAGTTGCTCGAAAAACACCCTGAGCGTGTGATCGAGAAAGCCGTAAAAGGTATGCTTCCAAAGAACCGTTTGGGACGTCGTTTATTTACAAACCTGTTTGTTTACGCTGCCGCAGAACATCCGCACAGTGCTCAACAACCAAAGCAAATCCAATTGTAATTCATGGAAGTGATCAACACAATAGGTAGAAGAAAAACAGCCGTGGCGCGTATCTATATGGTGCCAGGCAAAGGAGATATCAAAGTAAACGGCCGCGATTACAAAGAATATTTTCCATTTGAAGTACACCAGATCGTTCTTCAGCAGCCTTTCGCTACGATCAGCGGTGGAAATGGTTATGACATCAAAGTAAACGTTAGAGGCGGTGGAATCTCAGGTCAGGCGGAAGCTATCCGTATGGCTGTTTCCCGTGCACTGGTTGAATACAATTCAGAGTTCCGCGGACCATTGAAAAAAGAAGGATTCCTTACCCGCGACCCACGTATGGTTGAGCGTAAGAAATACGGACGTGCTAAGGCTCGCAGAAGATTCCAGTTCTCGAAACGTTAAGAGTTTTAGAGTTCAGGAGTTCAAAGTTTATTTTATCACTTTCAACTCATTTACTCATAAACTTTCAACTCAAATTGTCCAGACGTTGCTTATCGTGCCCGATGCTTCGTGCTGCGTAACAAGTCTCAAAATATTTATAATCAAATTCGGCAATGGCACAAATAGAATATAAAGAACTATTGGATGCAGGTGTCCACTTTGGTCACCTTACCCGCAAGTGGGATCCACGGATGGCTCCATATATCTTCATGGAGAAGAACGGGATCCACATCATTGACCTGAACAAAACTTTGAGCTGCATCAATGAGGCTGAGGCTGCATTGAAACAGATCGTTCGTTCAGGACGTAAGATCATGTTTGTTGCTACTAAAAAACAAGCACAGGAAATCGTAACGGAAGAGGCAAAACGCCTTAAAATGCCTTACGTAACTGATCGCTGGTTGGGCGGTATGCTTACAAACTTTGGCACGATTCGCAAGTCTTTGAAAAAAATGCAGACTCTCGAGAAGATGCTGAAAGACGAATCCACGGTTAGCAATATTGCGAAAAGAGAACGCCTGATGCTTACACGTGAAAAGGATAAACTGGAAAGAGTACTTGGTGGTGTAGCGGACCTTACTCGCCTTCCAGCGGCACTTTTCATCGTTGATGTAAAACGCGAGCACATTGCGGTTGCGGAAGCAAAAAGATTGAACATCCCCATTTTTGCTATCTGCGATACCAACTCTAACCCTGAACTGGTTGACTTCCCTATCCCAAGTAATGACGATGCTTACAAAGCGATCTCGTTGATTACCCTTGCGATCGGAAAGGCTATCGAAGAAGGTTTGATGGAACGCAAACAAGATAAAGACGATCAGCGCCTGGTTGAAGAGGAAGAAGCAAAGCGTTTGGCTGACAAAGGTGAAGAGGCAGCGCCTCGCGCCGAAGTAGCCAGCGAAGTGGAGGTTGCTGAAAGCGACGAAGAGTAAAAGGGCAATATGGTGTAGTTTTTCAACTTGCCATAGCTTAAAAATAGAGTAGCCCATAGCCTCTTGCTATGGGCTACATTTTTTTAAAATTCATTGAGATTGAATTCTTTAACCTTTTCATAACCCCCGGTTAACGGATCTTTCGCCACAAAACAGTAATACATAATATTTAACAAGATCATGGCAATTACCGCACAAGATGTAAACAAACTCCGCCAGATGACCGGCGCGGGCATGATGGATTGTAAAAAAGCCCTGCAGGAAGCGGATGGCGATTTCGACAAAGCCGTTGATATTCTTCGTAAGCAAGGACAAAAAGTAGCAGCTAAACGTGCTGACAATGCAGTATCCGAAGGAACTGTAGTGATCAAGATCAGCGAAGATGGTGCTAATGGTAAACTGGTAGCGCTGGCTTGCGAAACCGAGCCTGTTTCCAATGTAGAAGATTTCAAAAACCTTGCTCAGAGCATTCTGGACAAGGCGGTAGCGGACAACATCGCTGATAAAGATGCTTTGCTGGCTGCGCCCCTGGCCGATGGCCGTCCGGTAAGCGAGCATATCGTTGACCTGGTTGGTAAATTGGGCGAGAAACTTGAAATCGTTGCTTACGAAAATGTTACAGCGGATCAGGTTGTTCCTTATATCCACTCCAACGGTAAATTGGGCGTGCTGGTAGCATTCGCTGGTGTGAATGGTTCGGATGTAACTGAATTGGGTAAAGACGTGGCGATGCAGATCGCTGCCATGAAGCCGATAGCGCTGGATAAAGACGGTGTTGATTCAGCTACCGTAGAGCGTGAGATCGAGGTGGGTAAAGAGCAGGCGAGAGCCGAAGGCAAGCCAGAGGCGATGCTTGAAAAAATCGCTCAGGGCAAACTTCAGAAGTTCTACAAGGACAGCACTTTGCTGAACCAGGAATTCGTGAAGGATTCTTCATTGACTATCCGTCAGTTGCTTGAAAAAACTGCAAAAGGATTGACAGTATCGTCATTCAAACGTGTATCGATCGGCGGATAAGCCTATTCGTTCGCAAAATATATTGACAACGCCTGGTATCTAATTTGTATACCAGGCGTTGTTTTTTCATATTTACAGAAAGTTAAATGCAATTTAATTTCAGACACACGCTATCGGCGGCATTTCATCAGGCACAATGGTTGAAATACAGATCAACAATTGCTCAGAACACCATTCGACGGACGAGGAATTGGTTCGGCTTTTCATCGAATCCAGAGATAATCGGCACTTTCAGAAGCTTTATGAAAGGTATGCCCTGAAGGTATATCAGAAATGCCTCACCCTCACCCGCGATGCCACCCGTGCAGAAGACATCACCCACGATGTTTTTCTGAAACTCATCTCCAAGATGAACACATTCAAAAAAGGGGCCAAATTCTCTACCTGGCTGTTCTCCATTACACATAACCATTGCATGGATCTCGTGCGCATCAGCAAGAGAAGGATTGTCATGGTTCATGAAGGAGGCGTCGATCTCGAAGATGAAATACACCTTCATGCCGTTCTGGATGACGAAATTGACCTTAAAAATTTCAAAGTCGCATTAGATAAGCTGACTATCGAGGAGAAGGCCATGATTTATCTGAAATACCTGGATAATCGCAGCATTCGTGACATTGCCCGCATCTTTCATACGACTGAAAGCTCCGTTAAAATGCGCTTGATGAGATCCCGTCAGAAGCTGCGTAAAAATTATCTGGAAGCTTTCCGAAACGGCTAAAATTTTTTTTAACGTTTAAAAAATGTTTTACTTTGACCGCTATCTCCTCAATCCAAGATCTCATCATGATGGAAATCTAAATAATCTGATCCACTAAATTCATTGAAAATGAGCGGCAAACTTCACAACGTATCCCTTATTGCATTTACTTTACTCGCATTACTGACTATCCCGGCTTATTCTCAAAACAAGGTTGACCTTTCCAATTCAATTAACGCCGGGCGCCTCAAATCTCAGAAAGACACAGCCTGGCATAAAATCGAGTTCGGGGCCAATCTCAACCAGGGATCATTCAGCTCGAACTGGACAGGAGGAGGTGTTAACTCCATTGCATTAGGACTTTTCCTGAATGCTTTGAGTGAGAAAAAGGTAGGGAAGAACTCCTGGCGCAATGACTTTCAGGGGCAATATGGTATCGTAAGGAATAAAGGTCAGCAGAGCCGTAAAAACGTAGACCGAATCTTCTTCGACACAAAATACAACAGGGAGCTTTCGCCCAAATGGAGCCTCTTTGCAAATCTTAACTTCCTTTCGCAATTCGGAGCAGGTTATGAATATTCTTCGAATCCGGATTCCATTAATGTCAAGAAAAAAGTTTCGGGTATTTTGTCGCCGGCTTATGTTACAGAGGCGATTGGTATCGAGTACCGCCCTGTTCCCTACTTTTTCATTGACCTGGCCCCGGGAGCGCTGCGGCAAACCATTGTCGTCGATAAGGACCTGTATGTGAACACACCCGACCAGAAAAACTATGGCGTGCCTATCGGTAAACGAGTGCGTACGGAAGCGGCACTGATCCAGCTGGTGGCTAACTTCGATAAGGATATTGCGAAAGACGTGAACCTGAAATTCAGATATCTGATGTTCTCGAGTTTTAAACATCCATTGAATATTGACAACCGTCTGGACGCCCAGTTGACAGCGAAAATCAATAAGTACGTCAACGTGAACCTGGGAGCTATCATGGTATACGACGATGACCAGAGCAGCAAGATTCAGTTTGCCCAGGCCCTCAGTATAGGATTTTTGTTTGCTTTTTAATCCGTTCAACTAACCTCAACTTGTTATGCTCAAGGAATTCAAAACGTTTATTGCTCAGGGGAACGTCCTGGATCTCGCTGTGGGTGTGGTCATTGGTGCCGCATTTGGAAAAATCACAACCTCGCTGGTGGAAGATATCATTAACCCGATCCTCGGCCTGATCATTGGTGGTGTGGACTTTACACAACTTAAAATCGTGCTCAAAGAAGCCGTCGGCGAAACACCGGAAGTGGCTATTAAGTATGGCAATTTCATTCAGACACTGATCCAATTCCTGCTGATCGCATGGGTGATCTTCCTGATCGTTAAAGTGGCGAACCGGTTGAGGTTGTCGGAATCGATAAAGAAGGAGTAGAACTAGTTCCTGACATTGAAATGGCAAAAAAGAGGCATTTTTCCCGTGCCTCTTTTTTTATAAAGGTATTGGGAGAGCATTAAAAAAAGTTTTCGCCAAAAGATTTACCTTCGTGGCTAGTGCGGACAGTTCAACGTTTAAATCTATTCTTGTGCAAAAAAAGGTAACGATTCTGGGTGGCGGAGAAAGCGGAGCGGGAGCCGCCATTCTTGCGAAATCCAAGGGATTTGATGTTTTCTTATCGGATAAGGGCCTGTTGCATCAGAAGTACAGCGACATTCTGAACGGTGAAAGTATTCCCTTCGAACAGGGGCAGCATTCGGAGGAGAGGATACTGGAAAGCGATCTGATCGTGAAAAGCCCCGGGATCCCGGACAAGGCTCCCCTCATCGTTGCATTAAAAGAAAAAGAAGTGCCGGTCATTTCCGAAATCGAGTTTGCTTCGCGGTATACCGATGCGAAGCTGATTGCGATCACGGGAAGCAACGGCAAAACCACCACGACACTTCTTACCTATCACCTGCTCAAAAATGCCGGCCTGAATGTAGGTCTGGCCGGTAACATCGGTGACAGCTTCGCATGGCAGGTGGCCGAAAAGCATTTTGAATACTATGTGCTGGAGATAAGCAGTTTTCAGCTCGACAATATTGTTGATTTCCATCCTTATATCTCCCTTCTCCTCAACATTACACCCGACCACCTGGACCGGTACGGATACGATTTCCAGAATTATGTTGATTCCAAATTTAATATCATCCGGAACCAGCAAGCGGGCGACTACCTGATTTACTACAAAGAAAGTGAAGTGATTGCCAATGAACTGGGGAAGCGAAATCCGGCTGTTGCTCGGGTGGAAGTTTCATTGGAAAGCAAGCTGGAATACGGATCTTATCTGGAAAACGGAAAGCTGGTTTCCCATATCAATGGGCAGGATTTTGAAGAAGAATTTGGCCGATTGCCGATCAAAGGTCCTCATAATGCGATCAATGCCATGGCTGCGATTTCTGTCGCCCAGTTGCTGGGCGTCAGTGAGGCAAAGATCAGTGAAGGCCTCAGATCTTTCAGTAACGCTCCGCACAGGCTGGAACAAGTGGAAGTGATAGACGGCGTTACCTATATCAACGATTCGAAGGCGACCAATGTGGATTCTGTATTCTATGCGCTGGGTAGCTTCGACGATCCTGTGATTCTGATCGCCGGCGGGGTCGATAAAGGCAATGATTATTCTCAAATAGAAGACCTGGTGAGGAAGAAAGTGAAGGGGCTGATCGTTCTTGGAAAAAGCTACGAGAAACTTCAGGATTATTTTTCCGGCAAGGTTCCGCAGATTTACACCACCCAGGACATTCAGGACGCTGTCAACAAGGCAGGAGAATGGGGCGTGCCCGGAGATGTCGTTTTGTTGTCACCCGCATGCGCGAGTTTTGACCTTTTTCAGAACTACGAAGATCGGGGTGACAAATTTAAAGCTGCGGTCAGAAATCTCATCCAATAAGTAATCCAATCAATAGCCGGTAAACGATATGGATTTCCTCCAGAAGACAAGGGAAGATACGCAGGCATGGTTCAGTAAAAACCTGAAAGGTGACCCCTGGATATGGGGCATATGCATCATCATGCTCTTATGGAGTATCGTGGTGGTATATAGCGCCAGCGTGAAGGACGCTTACAGCCAGATGGACGGGAACACGGAATACTATCTTTACAAGCATGCATTGCTGTGTGTATTGTCGCTGATGGTCATGTATTTTGTCCATCGCGTTCCATATATCAAGTTTGTGTATGTGACGAGGCTGGCCGTGTGGAGTTCTATTCTGCTGTTGATTTTTACGATGTTTTTCGGAACATCGGTGAACGACGCGGCCCGCTGGATCGAGATTCCGGTGATCGGGCAGCGCTTCCAGCCTTCGGAATGGGCGAAGGTCGCGCTGGTTGCCCACCTTTCGCTGATCCTGGCGAGGCATATCAAGGGTGGCTGGAACACCCGCGAGCTGTTTATGGAACCGTTGGCGTTGGTGGGAGTGGTATGCGGGTTGATTTTTGTCAGTAATGTCTCCACCGCAGTCATGCTTGCCGGAATATGCTTCCTGTTGATGTTCGTAGGGAAAGTACCGCTGCATTATCTTGCATTTACGGCATTAGGACTTGTTTTCTTCGCAACCATTGCCATTTTACTTAATTCAACGCAACGATCAGGAACGGCACAAAGCAGGATCTCTACTTTTTTTGATAAGGACGTGGTCGTTTATCAGTCGCAGCAATCTTATATGGCCATGGCGCGCGGCGGACTTTATGGAGAAGGTGTTTCCAAAAGCCGGCAGCGACGCTTTCTTCCGGAGCCGCAGAAGGATTTCATTTTTGCGGTAGCAGTAGAAGAGTACGGCACATTGGGCGGAACCGCATTGATCGTTCTCTATCTTATACTTTTGTACCGGGGCCTGAAAGCCATTGAGGCAACCAAGAGGCCTTTCGGAGGATTGCTTTCTGCGGGGCTCACTTTCATTGTAGTAAGCCAGGCATTTTCGGCTATGGCGGTCACCGTGGGCCTGGTCCCCGTGACCGGACAGACGCTACCGTTTTTCAGCCAGGGAGGTACATCCCTGCTTTTTACCGGGATTGCAATGGGGATGATCCTCAGCGTCAGCCGGGGTGAAATTGTGGAGGAAAAGCGTATCTAATCATGGCAAAACGAGTTATCATAAGCGGAGGCGGCACAGGCGGTCATATTTATCCGGCCATCGCCATTGCCAATGCATTACAGCAGCGCGATCCGGAGATCCAAATCCTTTTTGTGGGAGCTTTGGATAAAATGGAGATGGAGAAGGTGCCCAGGGCCGGGTATGAAATCGTGGGGCTGCCTATTGCGGGGATCAAGAGAAGTCTTTCCATTGAAAACCTGGCGCTGCCCTTCAAGATGCTGAAGAGCCTTTTGAAAGCCAGGAAGGTGCTCAATGACTTCAAGCCCGACGTTGCTGTGGGAGTGGGAGGTTTTGCCAGCGGACCGCTGCTCATGATGGCGTCCATGGCAGGCATTCCGACATTGATACAGGAGCAGAATTCCTACGCGGGAATTACCAATAAGTTTCTAGCCAAAAAGGCCGCCAGAATATGTGTGGCCTACCCGGGTATGGAGGCTTTTTTTCCAAAAGAGAAGATAACGTTGCTGGGTAATCCGGTTCGGAGCGATATTACCTATGTGCATCTGAAGCGTGCCGCTGCCCTTGAGCATTTCGGACTAAGTGATGCCCCCAAGACATTGTTTGTGATGGGAGGAAGCCTGGGTGCACGGTCTATCAATGAAAGCATCGGCGCAGGACTTGAAAAGTTGGTACAAGCAGGATACCAGGTGCTTTGGCAGACGGGGAAAAACGACATCGACAAAGCCAGGGCAATGATAGAAACGGTTGGTGCCGATAAGGTAAGAGCATTTGATTTTATCTACACGATGGATCTCGCTTATGCGGTAGCGGATGTGGTGGTATCGCGTGCGGGCGCATTGTCCGTGTCCGAGCTTTGTCTGGCCGGTAAGCCTGCTATCCTCGTTCCCTTCCCCCATGCCTCGGAAGATCATCAAACCAAGAATGCGATGAATCTGGTCGAGCGCAATGCTGCTATTATTGTACAAGATTCGGAAGCGCGCGAAAAGCTGGTGGATTGTGCATTGGATTTGCTTGAAATGGTACCAAGACAAAAGGAGTTGCAAGCCAATATCCAGAAACTGGCCCGACCGACAGCGGCAGATGATATTGCTGCGGAAGTTTTGAAATTGATTAAATAACCTGAGAATTGAATATGATGTCATCGTCTGTGACAAACTGGAAATATATCTACTTTGTAGGAATCGGCGGAATCGGAATGAGTGCATTGGCCCGATGGTTCAAGGCCAATGGCTTTGAGGTGGCCGGTTATGACAAGACCATGACTACCCTCGTGGCTACCCTGATTGAAGAAGGTATCCCTGTGACGCTTGCAGATGAAGTAGCGTCTATTCCCGCGCCATTTGTTGCGGACCCTCAGCAAACGCTCGTGATTTATACACCTGCGGTCCCGGTACAGCACCAGCAAATGAATTATTTCCGGGATCAAAATTTTCTGATCCTGAAACGGTCGCAGGTGCTGGGTATTCTGACTCAAAACCTGCGGACGATCGGTGTGGCGGGAACGCACGGTAAAACCACGACATCTTCGCTTGTAGCGCACATACTCCGTTATGCACAGGTGAACAGTACCGCATTTTTGGGAGGCATTACACAAAATTATGGAACAAACCTGTTGCTGAACGAGCCTACCGACAAACTGGAAGAGGTATTTTGCGTGGTAGAAGCCGATGAGTTCGACAGGTCCTTTCTGACGCTGTTCCCGGAAATCGCTATTGTTACTTCTACGGATGCCGATCATCTCGACATTTACGGCAAGCATGAGGCCGTGCTCGAATCGTTCAGGGATTATGTGAGCCAGATCGATGAAAATGGCGCGTTGTTTATGAGGGAAGGGCTCGAATTGGCTTCCAGTACCAAGGCGAAAGTGTATACTTACGCATTGCATAGCGGACTTTATCATTCTGCCAATATCCGCATTGAAAATGCACGTTTTGTTTTCGACCTGGTCTACCCGGGTGGTATCATCGAGGGCATTGCGATGAAAATTCCCGGATATCACAACATTGAAAATTCAATCGCAGCGAGCGCGGTCGCGTTGCATATAGGCGTCGCTCCCGGGGAAATCAGGGAAGCATTGGAAAGCTATGGAGGGGTAAAGCGACGTTTCGAATACCAGGTGGAAGAGGAAGGAAATGTATACATCGACGACTATGCCCATCACCCGACCGAAATCGAAGCATTCTTGTCGTCGGTCAGAGGGCTTTATCCCGGAAGACACATCACGGCGATCTTCCAGCCTCACCTTTTTACCCGCACACGCGATTTTGCGGATGGTTTTGCAGAAAGTTTGTCGCTCGCGGACCGGCTGTTGTTATTGGATATCTACCCTGCGAGAGAGCTCCCGATTGAGGGGGTCAATTCCCTGATGTTATTGGAAAATGTGTCCATTCCGGACAAACAACTTGTTGCAAAAGAAGAAGTTTTGCAGGTTTTGAAAGAATTAAATACGGATATTGTGGTTACAATCGGGGCAGGAGATATCGATACTTTGGTGGCTCCGATCCGTCATTTGCTGCAAAATCCTGTTGCGAATAATTAGTCAAAGCATTTTTAATATTACTAAGATGTTACGTAAATTTGACTATTCATGGCTTTTGTTGAAACGTAGTTTGTGGCTGATTCTGCCCATTGCATGTATTGCTATGGCGGAAAGCAAACTGGGTCAACAGCGTTGTACAAATCTCGTAATATCGATTCAGGGCGATTCAGGGACACGTTTTCTGAATCAAATGGATGTACGAATGCTGCTGACGGAGAATGGTGGCGATCCGCTGATCGGGAGCAGGCTGAAAGATGTGGCCCTGAACGATCTGGAGAATCGCGTCAGACGGAATAAACTTATCAAGAAATGTCAGGGTTTTCGTGACCTTAGGGGAAATATAGTAGTGGAAGTGGAGCAGGAGAAGCCGTTGGCGCGCTGGATCAATACTTCGGATAATGGGGAAATGCGGAACACATCGGGATACTATATCAACCACGAGGGCGTTTTTTTTCCTCTATCAGAAAGTTATTCAGCAAGAACGTTACTGGTTTCCGGGCCGTATTTTAACGAACCCAAAAAGCTGAGGTCCGAAAAGGGCGCTCAGGTTTTGGAGTTATTGCGGTTTTTGAATACGGACCCTTTCTGGAAAGCGCAGGTAACGCTGCTTAATGCAGACAAGGACGGAGAAATATACCTGATGACATTACTGGGCGACCAGCGGATCGAGTTGGGGAGAGCAGAGGATTTTCAGGCCAAATTCAAAAAACTCCACACTTTCTATAACAAGGTGTTGAGCAATGACTGGGGCAGATATAAGAGAATAAGTGTTAAGTTTCAAGATCAAATAGTTTGTGAATAATAATTCACCATCAGCATGGCACACGACAAGATTGTAGTTGGGGTAGATATTGGCAGTACGAAAATCGCGGTGATCGCTGCGCAAGGTGCGGGAACCCGTAAGAGCAATATCGAGATTTTGGGCTTCAGCGAAGTCCCGGTGCCGGCAGGAGCAGTAGTGAATGGCTCGGTGGAAAATATCAAACAGGTAGGCAGTGCCATTAAGGAAGCACTTGCCGAAGCATCGTCACGTTCCGACCTCGATATCGGGGTTGTCAATGTAAGCTTCGGCGGGACGCATGTAAAGATCAGTGCGCAGAGTGACGGAGTGATCCGGCCTTCGGCATCATCCGGAGAAGAAGTGACGCAGCGGGATGTAGATCAGTTGGTGGATGATATGTATCGTGCCAAAATCGAACCTAATTTCGATGTGCTGCACGTGCTGCCCATGGATTTCATTGTAGACAATTCAACAGGCGTACGGGAACCCGTAGGCAGGACGGGGATTAAGCTGGGAGGAAACTTTCTGGTGATATCGGCTAACAACCAGTCGATCCTTCGTACCAAGAAAAGTCTTGCAGACGCGGATCAGGCTCTAAAATGTGATAAGCTTGTTCTAGGCTCGCTGGCGACAAGCCTGGCGGTGCTTACCGACAACGAAATAAAGGCGGGAATCGCGATGGTGGATATCGGTGACCATACCACGGATCTGATCATCTACCACGACCGCATTATCCGTCATATTGCGTCGTTTCCGATAGGCGGACGGCACATTACAGGTGACCTGGCGATCGGCTGTGGGATTCAGTTCGAAAATGCGGAGCAACTTAAGAAGGAGCATGGTGTGGCAGTCTCGGCCGACATCCCTCTCAATGTTGAAATCCTGATCAACTTTCTAGCAGGCAGAGCGCCGAAGCAGGTGCTCAAGAAGAATGTTGCGTTGATCATCGAAGAGCGTTTGAAGGAAATCGCCGCCATGGTGTGTGCCGAAATCATGAAATCGGGTTATCTCGATAAACTGATCGGTGGAATTGTACTCACCGGAGGTTCTGCGAATATCGATGAAATCGAAGTGCTTTTTGAAAAGGTAACCGGTATGTCGGTGCGTGTGGGCTATCCGGAGAATCTGGAACGGACGGCCAAAGCGGACGCTGTAAGTAATTCGTCATTCAGCACTGCAATAGGTTTGGCATGGGTAGGATTGAAATCGATTGATCCAAGGGTCAAATCCGTTTGCAAGCCGGCAACTGCATTTAATACGGGCAGTGTCGCCCAGAAGGAGCCGGTTAAAGAGGTCAAGGAGCAACCCAAGCGCAATGGAACGTTTTGGGATAATATTAACAGCATTATTGGTAAGAAGGACGATAGCCTTGGAGACTATTGATCTTGAATCACACTAACTCAACCCCGGAGAAAATATGAACAATAGCTTGTTGCACGCATTAGAACAGGACTATATAGTGAACGAAATCATCAAAGACCAGCCAAACGGAGAAGGCAACGGTGAGCCGGCTATCATCAAGGTGATCGGTGTCGGTGGTGGTGGCAGCAATGCTGTTAACTACATGTTTGAGAAAAAGATCAAGGACGTAGAGTTTGCGGTTTGTAATACAGATAGACAGGCACTCGCTAATAGTCCGGTCCCTGTCAAAATACAGCTTGGTGCTACGCTGACCCAGGGGCTGGGAGCCGGTACCGATGCAACGAAAGGAAAGGAAGCAGCCCTGGAGACGATCGAGGAGATCAAGGGCCTGTTGGGAGGATCGACACAAATGGTATTTATCACTGCCGGTATGGGTGGTGGAACAGGAACAGGCGCTGCGCCCGTAATTGCTCAGCTTGCCAAAGAAATGGGTAAACTGACGGTCGCAGTCGTAACCGCACCTTACACGTGGGAAGGCCTTGATAAAAAGGAACAGGCTCTTGAAGGGATAGAACAGCTGAAAGAATACAGTGATACCGTTCTGGTGGTGTTAAACGATAAGCTGGAAGAACTGTACGAGGACATGACCCTGACGCAGGCATTTGCCGAAGCGGATGGTATCTTGCTGAATGCAGTAAAGAGTATTTCTGAGATCATTACCACAAACGGCAATATCAACACCGACTTCAAGGATGTGGAGAAAGTGTTGAAAAGTGCGGGACAGTCGGTCATGGGCACCTCAGAATCCACAGGAGCAGATCGGGCGCAGAATGCCATTAAGGAAGCATTGGATTCTCCTCTTCTGAATGACCGTGATATCCGTGGCGCAAAGAGGATCCTGGTGACGCTCGCTACCAGCAAGAAGAAGGAGGCTACGATGCGGGAGCAGCGCGAAATCTGGCAATATGTGCTTTCGCAAGTAGGTGGCGAAGCCCGGATGTTCAAACTGGGTACCATTACCGACGATTCGCTGGGCGACAAGCTCCGGGTTACCGTCGTAGCGGCTGGTTTCGACAGCATCGAATCGCCGATCCCCGGTATTCAACTGAAAGGAGTGAAAGGGCAGCCTCAGCAGCCTCCTCTGGTCGTGGAAGAGCCGAAAGAAGAACTCGCTCCTGTTGAAGAAGAGGAATTGGTATTAACCGGTGAACTGGAAGAAAATACGCCAACCAGCTCGATCGACCTCGTTCTGGAAGATGAAAGAGTAGCACACGGCTTCGAGCCGATTAATATTTCGCTGACGGAAGTTGAGCCGACGAACGACTGGACGGACGAGGATGCCCTGAAAATGGAAATGATGATCAAGTCATTCCGCGACGGGCTTGTGAAATTCGCTGATCTGGAAGGGCCGGCATTTCGCCGGAGCAGGGTAGAGCTTTGGAAGCGGCCCGCCATTCCGGCACATGAAATGGAACAGCACTGGCTGAAATAGCAAAAAGGGAGCGACGAGCTCCCTTTTTTAATGGCCTGTTTTGAATGTTCTAGAAGTGGATAATCTGTCCGGCCTGGATTTCCAGCAGCTCTTTATACAATGCATTAGATACAACATTCTCACTGTAATGTGAGCGGATCTGCCCAAGCTTGACCCGAAGCGCCAAAGTGTTCATTCCCAGGTAGCTGAAAACATCGTTCAGATGACTCAATGCAATGGCAGCACCCTGCATGTTGGAAGAAAGCCCCACCAGAGCCGCTTTTTTATTGGAAAAGCTGTTGGGATAGGGGAGCCCATCAATAAATGCCTTCAAAACACCCGGATAGGAACCATTGTATTCCGGGACGATAAAAACGAATTTGTCAGTCTTTTCAAGCAGTGATTTGAGATTGTTGAATGCCTCGTTTTTCCCGGTATTTTCGTACAATGCGGAGACTGTGAAGTCGTGAGGGAGGTTCACAAGATCCAGAATGATGCTTGGTGTATGCAGTTGTTGCAGGATGGCCTGGTAATATTCGGCGATTTTTCTGGACATTGAATTGGGGCGGTTGGTCCCAACGATAATCACTATGGGTGATGCGGATGTAGTCATTTGAAAACCATGAATGAGCAGCGGGTGGAGCTGATCCGGTTGTTGTTAGTTGTCCTAGTAACAAATAATGGATAAAATTGTTCGAATGAACCCGTTACGGCCAGCAAAACTAACAGTCAATCGCCCTTGATGCTAGAACGGTTTTCATGATACACAACAATTATTGTTATATTTGAGCCCGTTATTCATCGTGAAATTTCATTAATAGCCTTATTGTCAGGTTGTTATATGTAAATCAACCCACATAAAAATATGTCCTGGTTTATTCGGAAAGAAAAAGGTATCAATACACCGACAGAAATGAAGCGCGAAGCGCCGGACGGTTTATGGTATCAATGCCCTAATTGCAAAAAAATTACACCGACCAGGGAACATAAGCAGAATGCTTTTACCTGTCCGCATTGTAACTACCATGAGAAGGTGGGTTCAGATGTATATTTCAACCTGCTTTTTGACGATAATGAATTCATCGAGCTTGATGCTAACCTGATTTCAGGGGATCCATTGCATTTCGTGGACACGAAGGCATATCCGGACAGGATCAAGTCGACCATGAAGAAGACCGGGCTGAAAGATGCCGTACGCACAGGTCATGGCAAAATGAACGGGTTGGATATTGTCATTGCCTGTATGGATTTCAGCTTCATCGGTGGTTCAATGGGATCCGTGGTGGGAGAGAAGATAGCCCGCGCAATCTCATACTCGCTTGAAAAAAGGATCCCGTTCCTGATGATTTCAAAATCGGGAGGAGCGCGGATGATGGAAGCCGGGTTCTCATTGATGCAAATGGCCAAAACGTCGGCGCGTCTGGCGCAATTATCGGAAGCTAAGGTGCCGTATATTTCGCTGCTGACTGATCCGACAACGGGCGGGGTAACAGCCTCTTACGCCATGTTAGGAGATTTCAATATTTCGGAACCCGAAGCGTTGATCGGATTCGCAGGACCTCGGGTTATTCGTGAGACGATTGGCAAAGACCTGCCGAAAGGGTTTCAAAGCGCGGAATTCGTATTGGAACATGGTTTCCTTGATTTTATAGTCGATAGGAAGGATTTGAAAGATAAACTGACCAGCCTGCTTTCCATGCTGAAATAGGATATCAGATATAGCAAAGCGGCCCGTCAGGTTATCTGTCGGGCCGCTTTGTTATTATAATGTTTCAGAATGGCCTTGTCAGGGGCAAGCGTCTTTTCGCCGTGTGTCGGTGATGTCGTTGATCTTCCAACCGGAGCCGGTTTTGATCAGATTGAAAACATTGACACCGCAATGCGAGAACTTGTCGCCAAGGTAGAATTTGTAGGGCGCCCATACGACGGCCATTGGTCCGTCGATTGAAATCTTTACATCGTAAATTCGCTCGTCCCATTTGTCGTTATGCGGGGTGCCCACGGCCTTAACGAAGCCGTCCAGGCTGCCTTTGTGGGTGACAACGGAATCGGCGGCGTTTTTTGAAATAGAGGTCAATGTACTTGATTTCGAAAACACGCTCCTGACGGCTGTCGAGTCGCCATTACGCATGCCATCGAACAGCCGGTCGACGACCTGCCGGACGGCATTTACTTCCACCTGCGCCCATGCGTTGCCGGGAGTGAGCAGGATTATGTGAAAGAGCAGAAAAAGTGGCAGGAAATGGCTAATGCGTTTCATTGGTATAGTTTTAACAAAACCTTAATTTTGAGCCCCTTTGCAAATCTGGGGAATCGATATGTCGGAAAAAATAGTTAAAAAAGTAGATATAAAGAACAGGCGGGCCTCATTCGAGTACTTCTTTCTGGAAGAGTTCACGACCGGTATGGTGCTGACGGGCACTGAAATCAAATCAATCAGACAAGGCAAGGTCAATTTCCAGGACGCATACTGTCTCTTCATGGATGGAGAGCTGTTCATCCGCAGCCTGCACATTTCACCTTACACCGAGGGTACGCACTATAATCACGACCCTATGCGTGATCGCAAATTGTTGATAACCAAGCGAGAGCGTCGGAAGCTCACGGAGGGGTTGAAGGACCAGGGGCTGACGATTATCCCTGTGCGGTTATTTACAAGTGAAAGGGGACTGGCCAAACTGCATATCGCTTTGGCGAAGGGGAAGAAGCTGTACGACAAACGGGACAGCATCAAGGAGCGCGACATCAAACGTGAAACGGATCGCTCGGGCTACTGACGCCGCCTGCCGCCAAAGGATGTAAAAGTGCTAATGCGGTGATAATCGGGGTGTTTGGCGGAAGTTTTTTGACAATTTTAGAAAATACCGGATCGTTTTTTCTGGTGAAATATTCTTATATTGTGGGAATTAACTACCGCAGGGCTCATGGGTAAAGTACTGGTTCTGAATCAAGATTATAGCGCATTAAGTGTTTGTACAGTTCCGAAGGCGTTTTTGCTGGTTTATATGAACAAAGCTGAAATGTTGGCTGAATCCCCCAAGCAGCATCTCAGAACGGTCAACGACAGGTTTCCCATGCCCGTCGTCATTCGCCTTCACCGCTACATCCATATACCGTACCGAGGCGTGGTCATGACAAGGCAGAACCTCTTTAAACGGGACGGCAACCGATGTCAATATTGCGGAACGCACGATAATCTGACATTGGACCATGTAATCCCGAAATCAAGGGGAGGGAAAACCACATGGGATAATCTGGCCACCGCCTGTAAAAGATGCAATTCCCGCAAAGGAGATCATACGCCGGAAGAGGTTGACATGCCGTTAAAGCAGCGCCCTTTCCGGCCTTCTTTTTTAATGTTCATCCGCGATTTTTCAGGCCTGGCGGATGATGAATGGCTTCCATACCTGGGTACAAAAGAACGGGCACGTTGATCGGCTGCGTTGCTGAGACGAGTTCTCACCGATCGATCGCCGGGGTTAACCGATGATACCCCTGGGATGGTCACCGGATTGATTTCACAAGTCAGAACCTTCCTACCCGACATCGACGCTTACCGAGTCTGGCCATACCCGGCTTATTCTGACCGTTTTACGCCCAAACGGCACGTCAATAGCTGCTCATAAAATTAAATCTCCAAAGCGTTCGGAAAATGGCTCCGAATCGCGTAATTTTGCGTCCTAATTTTCTAAAAAATACTTGTTGAACTAATTTTCAGCTATTTAGCTCGCCAGCTGATGTATCAAAGAGCCATTATTCCTATTTATGTCTAAGGAAAAACAAGTTCAAACACTTCCCGATTTCGATTGGGATAAAGCATCAGACAAAGGTTTCGGAACCGGCTATTCTTCTGCTGACCGTGACCGTCTGGAACAAATGTATGAAACTACCCTTTCTCCTGTTCAGGAAAAAGAAGTAGTAAAAGGTGTTGTAGTAGGTATTACAGACCGTGAAGTGATTCTTAACATCGGGTTCAAATCTGATGGTATCGTTTCATTCAATGAATTCCGCGATTTGCCAGGTTTGAAAATCGGCGATGAAGTGGAAGTGTACGTAGAGAACCAGGAGGACGCACAAGGCCAGCTTGTTCTTTCACGCAAAAAAGCAAAAGTAATCACTGCATGGGATAACATCCAGAAATCATTCGACGAGGATGTTGTGATCGATGCCAATGTGAAGAGAAGAACCAAAGGGGGACTTATCGTTGATATTTTCGGCATCGAGGCATTCTTGCCAGGTTCTCAAATCGATGTGAAGCCTATCCGTGATTTCGATGTTTTCGTCGGAAAGCGTATGGAGGTGAAAGTGGTGAAGATCAACTATGCAAATGATAACGTAGTTGTATCGCACAAAATCCTGATCGAAAAAGACCTTGAAGCACAACGCCAGCAAATCCTGAACAACCTTGAAAAAGGTCAGGTACTGGAAGGTGTGATCAAAAACATGACCAACTTCGGTGTGTTCATCGACTTGGGTGGTGTGGATGGTCTGTTGCACATTACCGATATTTCATGGGGCCGTATCAACCACCCATCTGACCTGCTTGCATTGGATCAGAAACTGAATGTGGTTGTTCTGGACTTCGATGAAGAGAAAAAACGTATCTCTCTTGGCTTGAAACAACTTCAGTCTCATCCATGGGATTCGCTTGCGGATGAAATCCAGGTTGGATCGAAAGTTACAGGTCGCATTGTAAATGTGGCTGACTACGGTGCTTTCCTTGAAATCAAACCAGGTGTAGAAGGTCTGATCCACGTTTCTGAAATGTCATGGTCTCAGCATCTGCGCAATCCTCAGGAGTTCATGAACGTGAATGACGAGATCAGCGCGGTTGTATTGACGCTTGACCGTCAGGAACGCAAAATGTCTCTGGGTATCAAACAACTCACCGAAGATCCTTGGACACAAGGTTCATTGAAAGAGAAATATGCGATCGGTACCCGTCATAAAGGTGTAGTTCGTAACCTGACCAACTTCGGTCTGTTCATCGAACTGGAAGAAGGTATCGACGGTCTGGTACACGTATCTGACCTTTCATGGACTAAGAAAATCAAGCATCCTTCCGACTTCGTGAAAGTAAACGACGAACTGGAAGTAGTGGTGTTGGAACTGGACGCGGACAATCGTCGTCTGGCTTTGGGTCACAAGCAGCTTGAAGAAAACCCATGGGATACTTTCGAGACTATCTTCGAAGTAGGTTCAGTACACAAAAGTACAATCGTAGCAAAAGGAGATAAATTCGCTACACTCGAACTTCCTTACGGAATCGAAGGTGTTGCTTCTATCAAGAACCTTGCTAAGGAAGACGGAACATTTGCAGAAGTAGGTGAGAGCCTTGACTTCACTGTTCTTGAATTCCTCAAAGACGAGAAGAAAATCGTGCTGACGCACTCTAAAGTAAAAGGTGTACCTGCTGAAGACAGAAAGGAAGAAAAACCTAAGGCTTCGAAAAGCGCACCCGCTGCTGAATCAGTGAACAAAGAAGTTGAGAAATCCACTTTCGGAGATCTTAGCGTTCTGTCTGCATTGAAAGAGCAGTTTGAAGAGAGCGAAAAGAAAGGAAAAAAGTAAAATAAAGTGGGGAGTAGAAGTTTTTTTTAATACTTTTGCACCCGGATTAGCTGTCAACCTTGCGTAGGCAGCTAATCCAAAGTTTGGTTCCGTGGCCGAGTGGCTAGGCAGAGGTCTGCAAAACCTCGTACAGCGGTTCGAATCCGCTCGGAACCTCCCCTGAAATTGTGGCGTTTTTACCCAATTTAAGCGCACAATAAAATGCCTGAAAAATACCATTTGGAACAAGCTTTTTAGAGGAGCTCCAAATGGTATTTTTTTTGCTATTAACTTGAAAACCAGACGCTAATATTTTTGTAACCTTGGTTAAATTAGTCCGACAAATTAGACAAATTATAAATAAGAAGGTGGGGTAAAATATCCCTTAAATACTTTTGTGGATAAAAAATCGTGAGCTAGTTTTGTCTGTTGAAGAATAATGAATAGTTGATTATGAATATACCATTCCGAATGGACGCTAAGTTTTGTTCCTTCTTTAATTACTCAAAAACCTTTTTGGCCATCGCGATAGCGATCTTACTAAGTGTACCAACTTTAGTGTCTGCTCAGGATAGCACCGCTACTGCTGCTGCACCGGCCGGTGCAGCTACCGCTGGGGGCGGTGATGCCGCGAAAGGTGAAACGATCTTCAAAAATAACTGTGCACAATGTCACGCAGTTACCGACGAACGTGTAGTTGGTCCGGGTTTGAAGGGCGCAAGTTCCCGCCACGATTTTGCATGGCTTTCCAAATGGGTTCGGAATTCACAGGCTGTAATTGCATCCGGTGATCCGTACGCTGTCAAAATTTATAATGAGTATTCAAAAGCTCAGATGACAAGCTTCCCCAATCTGTCAGATGATGACATTAAGGGGATCTTTGCGTATGTGGATAAAGCGGCCACTGCGGCTCCCGCTGCTGCTGCTGCCGGGGGCGCTACCGCCGCGGCATCCGGAGATGCGAAGGGCAGCGGTCCTTCCGATTTGTTTGTGATTGTTCTGGTCGCGCTGGTGATCGTAATGGTGCTGGTATTGGGCGTATTGCTCGTGATTGTTTCGCTTCTTTCCAAGGCGGTTAAGGGTGAAACGGCTGGTGCTGAGCACGTTGATTCGGGTAAAGGATTCGGCGATCTGTTGAAAAGACTCACCGTTGACCCGGCTATCAGATCGGCTACGTTGTGGATCTTTGTATTGCTCGTTCTTAAGTCCACCCTCGATGGTGCTTTCCATGTAGGGGTTCAGCAAGGATACGCTCCCAAGCAACCGATTTCGTTCTCTCATAAACTGCACGCAGGCGAATATAAAATCGACTGTAACTACTGCCACACCGGTGTGAACCGCGGAAAGTCGGCTCATATTCCTTCTGCCAACATCTGTATGAACTGCCACGGTGTGATCAAAAAGGAATCTCCTGAAATTCAAAAGATTTATACTTCTATAGAGAACAACCAGCCTATCGAATGGGTACGTGTTCACAACCTGCCAGACCTGGCTTACTTCAACCACGCACAACACGTGAACGTAGGTGGGCTGGAGTGTCAGAATTGCCACGGTGAGGTTGAGAAAATGGAAGTAATACAGCAACGTTCGTCATTGACGATGGGATGGTGTATTGATTGTCACCGTAAAACGGATGTAAATACAAAAGACAATCAGTACTACGATAAGCTGGTACAGTTGCACGCTTCTGAGAGCAAAGAGGCTTTGAAAGTAGCGGATATTGGTGGTCTTGAATGTTCTAAATGCCACTATTAATCAAAGAAATTAATACCGGATACAACTCATTGTATTGAATAGTTTTATGGAAAATTCTAATAAAAGATACTGGCGGGGACTTGAAGAGCTGCGGAATGATGAGAAGTTTGTAAAAGATGCAAGTTCTGAATTCCCTACTGCACCGACTGAAAGTCAGTATGAAAGTCTGGTGGATGGCGTCGGTACCCATCGCCGCGATTTCCTTAAAGTGTTGGGCTTTGGAATGGCAGCGGTATCCCTGGCTGCTTGCGAAGCTCCGGTAAAAAAGGCAATCCCATACGTAAACAAGCCGGAAGGCGAATTCCCTACAATATCTAACTGGTACGCATCCACTTATGCAGAAGGTGGAGACTATGCCAGTATCCTGGTGAAAACCCGCGAGGGGCGACCCATTAAAATAGAAAGCAATTCTCTTTCGAAAGTATCATATGGTGTAAGTTCCCGCGCTCACGCGTCGCTTCTTGGCCTGTATGATAATGAAAAACTGAAAGGTCCTAAAAAAGGAGAAGATACAAAGGTAAGCTGGGAGTCAGTTGATAAGGAAATCGCTGATCAGCTGGGTCAGATCGCCGCCAAAGGTGGAGCAATCCGTATCCTTACCTCTACCATATTAAGCCCTTCTACGAAGGCAGTTATCGCTGATTTTACAGCGAAATATCCAACAACAACACATGTCGTTTACGACGCCAACTCATCTTACGCACTCGTAAAAGGAAATGAGTTGTCGTTCGGAAAAGCCGTTATTCCTTCTTACGATTTCAGCAAAGCGAAAGTAGTAGTAGGTATCGACGGTGACTTCCTCGGAACATGGCTTGCCCCGGACACTTTCTCGAAGCAATTTGCCGACACTCGTCGCGTGAGCAGTGAGAAAGATGGTAAGAAAGAAATGTCCCGCCTGTATCAGTTTGAATCGACTCTTTCACTGACCGGGTCGAACGCTGACTACCGGTCTGCGGTGAAACCTTCACAGATTGGTCTCGTGGCAGCTGCGCTATATAATAAGGTAGCAGCGAAACTGGGCGGTACGCCTGTTGCAACGGCAACAATCACGATCCCTAATCTGGACCAGGCCGCAGCAGACCTCGTGGCTGCAAAAGGACAGGCGCTGGTAGTATCCGGCATCAATGATCCTTCTGTACAGGTTGTTGTGAATGCACTGAACAGCTTGCTGGGAAGTTACGGCTCGACAATCAACCTCGACAAGCCTGTATACTACCGCCAGGGCAATGACGTCGCTGCCAATCAGTTGATCGACGAGGTCAAAGGTGGTAAAGTTTCAGCATTGATTTTGTGGGGTGCTAATCCGGTTTATGATCACCCAAGAGGTGCGGAACTGGTGGCCGCATTGCCGCAGGTTTCGTTGAGCGTGTCTTTCAACGACCGCGCTGATGAAACATCTTCACTTTTCAAATACATTCTTCCTGCATCGCATTACCTGGAATCATGGGGTGATGCAGAACCGGTTGCAGGCTCATACAGCTTGACGCAACCGGCGATCAGTCTGATTTTCAGCACTCGCCAGGCACAATCCAGCCTTTTGAAATGGGCAGGAGCATCGACTGACTACCACGAGTATGTAAAAGCATACTGGAGAAAGAACATCTATCCGCAAGCCGGAGGAGGAGATTTTGAGAAATTCTGGATTAAATCCCTGCACGACGGCGTGTTTGACGTAGCTTCGGCTGCTACGGGCGCTGGTGCTGCATTCTCCGGAAATCTCGCTGCTGCCGCTGCCGGCATTGCAAAGAAATACAAAGCATCTTCATCAGGACTTGAACTGGCGATTTTCGAAAACGTTGGTTTGGGTACCGGTGCTGGCGCTAACAATCCATGGTTGCAGGAACTGCCTGATCCTATTACAAAAGCCTGCTGGGATAACCACGCAGGAATATCCCAAAAAACGGCAACAGAACTCGGCCTTGCGCAGGGTGACGTCGTGAAGGTGGATGCAAAAGGCAAGTCTGTTGAATTGCCGGTGATCATTCAACCAGGTCTTGCACAAGGCACGGTAGCGATCACGATCGGTTATGGCCGCGAAAAAGCGGGTAAGTCTGCAAACGGCGTTGGTAAAAACGTTTATCCATTTGCAACTTTTACCGAAGGCTTCCTGAATTTCAACCCGGGTGAAGTTACCTTGTCGAAAACAGGTGCTACCCGCGAGATTGCTCAAACTCAGACGCATAATACAGTGATGAACCGTAAATCGGTTCTTCAGGAAACAGTTTTGGCTCACTTCCAGAAAGATCCGATGGCCGGACGCTTCGTTCCGAAAATCCAGACTTCGGATGGTGAAGTTGACGCAACTGACCTCTCACTCTGGAATGGCCACAAATACAAGAACCATTCATGGGGCATGGTGATCGACCTGAACACCTGCTTCGGTTGCGGTTCCTGCGTGGTTAGCTGCCAGAACGAAAACAACATTCCCGTTGTAGGTCGGCAGGAAATTATCAATGCCCGTGAAATGCACTGGCTGCGTATCGACCGCTATTATAGCAGCGATGCAGATGTGGAAGATCTGAGAGGATTGGAAATTGCTTCGGAAAATCCGGAAGTTACCTTCCAGCCAATGCTTTGCCAGCACTGCAACAACGCTCCTTGTGAAACGGTATGTCCTGTATTGGCAACTACACACAGCTCGGAAGGCTTGAACCAGATGGCTTACAACCGTTGCGTAGGAACAAGATATTGTGCAAATAACTGCCCGTACAAAGTACGTCGTTTCAACTGGTTCAAATATTTTGACAACGACAACTTCGATTACGCTTTCAACAATGACCTTGGTAAAATGGTCATTAATCCTGACGTAACAGTACGTTCAAGAGGGGTTATCGAGAAATGCTCGATGTGCGTTCACAGAATTCAGGAGGCTAAGCTGACTGCGAAGAAAGAGAGAAGACGCATTGTCGACGGTGAAGTAAACGTAGCTTGTGCATCTTCATGCCCGACGGATGCGATTACTTTTGGTGACATGAACGATCCGGAAAGCAGAATTTCAAAATTGCTTGAAGTAGAAAGAGAAGGACGCGCATTCCACATGCTGGAAGAAATCAACGTACGTCCGCAGATTTCTTACCTCACCAAGGTCCGTAACAAGGACGTTGCAGCGAAAGCGGCAGTTGAGAAAGAGCACGCTTAATTTCAGATTTAGAATTATTGACGATCCAATCATTATAAATAAATAGTAGTATGCATGTTACTTCACCTGTAAGAGAACCGCTGATTCAAGGTGGGAAAACGTACGCGGACGTAACGGAAGACATATGCCGCCACGTGGAGGCGACTCCAACGAAAGAGTGGAAGATCGCTTTCGGGATTTCGCTCCTGGTTTTGGCTTATGGATCTGTGTGTCTCGCATGGACCTGGTGGGAAGGCCTCGGAGTTTGGGGTTTGAATAAGACAGTAGGTTGGGCCTGGGACATCACCAACTTCGTATGGTGGGTAGGTATCGGTCACGCGGGAACGCTGATCTCCGCGATCCTTCTGCTTTTCCGCCAAAAATGGAGAACTTCTATCAACCGTGCGGCGGAAGCGATGACCATCTTCGCGGTTATCTGTGCAGCTTCTTTTATTTTAATGCACATGGGTCGTCCCTGGATGGCTTACTGGGCTCTTCCATTACCAAACGCATTCGGCTCACTTTGGGTTAACTTCAACTCTCCGCTTGTTTGGGACGTATTTGCCATCAGTACTTATTTCTCGGTATCGTTGGTATTCTGGTACATCGGTTTGATTCCTGACCTTGCAACGATCCGCGACCGTGCGACAAGCAAAGTTTCCCGCCTGATTTACGGTTCTTTCGCAATGGGCTGGGATGGCTCTGCCAAGACCTGGGCACGTTACGAATACATTTCTTTGATCCTCGCGGGTCTTTCAACACCTCTTGTACTTTCGGTACACACCATTGTAAGTATGGACTTTGCTACCTCGGTAATTCCGGGATGGCACACGACCATCTTCCCTCCGTACTTCGTTGCGGGTGCGATCTTCTCCGGATTCGCGATGGTACAAAACCTGATGCTCATCACCCGTGTAGTTTACAAACTGGAAGACTACATTACCCTCGAACACATCGAAACGATGAACAAGGTTATCACCCTAACCGGATCTGTGGTAGGTGTGGCTTACATTACCGAGTTCTTCATTGCATGGTACGGTGGCGTTGAGTACGAATACTACGCATTCTTCAACCGTATGACCGGTCCTTACTGGTGGGCATACTGGGCGATGATGACCTGTAACGTAATTTCTCCACAGCTTTTCTGGTCAAGAAAACTGCGTCGCAGCATCACCTTTACATTCTTCATCTCTGTTGTGGTAAACATCGGTATGTGGTTCGAGCGTTTCGTAATTATCGTTACCTCCCTGCACCGTGACTATATTCCTTCAAGCTGGGCAATGTTCTCTCCAACGAGATACGATATCGGGGATTACATTTTCTCCTTCGGTTTGTTCTTCACATTGTTCCTCCTGTTCTCGAAATACCTGCCGGTGGTAAACATGGCTGAGGTCAAAGCAGTGTTGCGGTCTACGTCTGCAAATCTTCCTGGTAAGATTGCCGGAGTAGCGAAAGTAAGACAGAGAGGAGCGGCAGAACCTGCTTACAATAAGGATCAGGAATAAAAAGCATTGCGTAAAAGCGAATTATAGAGATTATAATTAAGTAATAGTATGGCAGAATTATCTGGTAAATATTTGGTCGGAGTTTACGACGATGACGATACTGTTCTTCACGCGGTTCCCAAACTGAGAAAGGCCGGCGTGAAAATTAAAGAAGTATATTCTCCATTCCCCATCCACGGGTTGGACGAAGCGCTGGGCCACCCAAGAACGCGTATTGGTATCGCTGCCTTTATGTTTGGCGTAACGGGATGCTGCGCCGTACTGACGCTCATGATCTGGACAATGGGATATGACTGGCCGATGATCATCGGTGGTAAAGATCCGATCTCGATTCCTAATTATATTCCCATTACATTCGAAGGAACAGTACTTTTCACTGCATTCGGTATGGTGACTACCTTCTTGATTTCAAATGGGCTCGGACCCGGTACCCATTTCCACCCACGATTTGACGTTCGCGCGACTGACAACAAGTTCATTATGGCGATCGACATGAGCAGAAACTCAATGACCGAAGACGAAATATCGAGAGCATTGAGAGACAGCGGTGCGGAAGAAGTCAACATTAAGCAATTTTAATGGAGTTTAAAGCGATGAAATTCAAAAGTTTATATAAATATCTATTGGTTGCTGCCGTATTGCTTACTGCTGCTGCTGGTTGTAAAAAGGATCCTAACGATCCCGGGAAGGAATATGCGCCAAACATGTACCTGCCGGTAGGTTATGAACCATACAAACAGGAAAAGGCCAATCCGATCAACCCGCAGGGCCTTACGATGCGTTTGCCTGTGGCAGGTACGGTCGCAAGACGTAATTACCGTACGAATTTCGGCGAATCGGACTCAGCAGTAGTTGATCTGATGGTTTACAACATTCCTGCGGACAGCATTGAGATCGCAGAAAGAGTTCTTAAAAACCCTGTTCCGCTAAACGAAAAGACGTTGGCAGAAGGAAAGGTACTGTACGACAGATATTGCCAGCACTGCCACGGTGCAACCGGGGCCGGTGACGGAAAAGTGGGAGCGATGTACAAAGGTGTTCCCAATTATGCGAGTGACGCTTACAAAAGCCTGAATGAAGGACATATTTTCCATGTCATCACCCATGGTAAAGCGCGCATGTGGCCGCACGGATCACAGATCAACCCGGAAGAGCGCTGGAAGATCGTACACTACGTACAGAAATTGCAGAAAGGGGCTTAAGTACAATTTTGACAACAGAGAAATAATTTAAATAATGGCATCAGCACATTCGATTCCTTCTATTGAAGAACGGTTTGAATTTACATCAGGAGCTAAGAGAAGTTTGCTCATTGGTGGCGGTGTAGGACTGGCTCTTGTACTATTAGGAGCATACCTCGCAGCCAATGGCGGTGGTGGTCATGAAGTGGCTGCGCACGCAGCAGCATCGGGCCACGCGGCAGCTGAGCATGGAGCGGCGGCTGCGGCGCATGGTGCAGACGCACACGGCGCTGCGGCGGAAGGCGGTCACCACGCGAAAAGCTGGGTTGCGCGTATCTGGGCTAACCTTTGGGTGAACGGTGTATATTTTACCGGGATGTCCGTTATCGGGATGTTCTTCCTTTCTTATAATTACCTGGCGCAAGCAGGTTGGTCGGCGGTATTCAAGAGGATTCCCGAGGCGCTTCCTGCATTCCTTCCTTTTACGGGTGCTGTACTGATCGTTACTTTTCTTCTAGGTGGACACGACCTGTTTCACTGGACGCATAAGGGACTTTTCGAAGTGGGCGGCGCGGAGTATGACAAAATTATTGCCGGCAAGCAGGGATATCTCAATACGCCATTCTTTTTGATCCGTCTCGTAGCGTATTTCGCGATCTGGTATTATCTCTGGAGAGTGATCCGCAATCTTTCGTTACAGGAAGATGAGATCGGAGGAACTGAATTTTACGAAAAATCAATCCGTATCGGAACAGCATTCCTCGTCGTGTTTGGTGTAACATCTTCTACTTCTGCGTGGGATTTCGTAATGTCAATTGATACGCACTGGTTCAGCACCATGTTTGGATGGTATACTTTGGCTAGCTGGCACGTGGCTGGTCTGGCTGTGATCACCCTTACTATCGTATTGCTGCGCGAAAGAGGCTATCTGAGGGCGGTTAATTCGAGTCACCTTCGTGACCTTGGGAAGTTTATATTCGCATTCAGTATTTTCTGGACTTATGTTTGGTTTGCTCAATTCCTTTTGATCTACTATGCTAACCTTCCGGAAGAGACGATCTATTTCATCGAGCGTTTCCGTGGACACGGTGGGTTCTACAAGGCGCCATTCTTTATCACATTGTTTTTGAACTTCTTCTTCCCGTTCCTCGTGTTGATGACACGCGATGCGAAGTTCACGCACTCAATTCTGAAAGTGGCTTGCTGGAGTGTGATTATCGGACACTGGTTCGATTTCTACACAAACGTTATGCCTGGAACAGTGGGCGCAAGTGCTGAACTTGGTCCGTTGGAGTGGGGCTTCTTCCTGATTTTCCTTTGCGCATTTGCATATACAATCGCAAACCAATTGACCAAGGCAAATCTGATCCCAAGAAATCACCCGATGTTGGAGGAATCACTGCATCACGATATCGCCTAATTGCAAAACCAGTAAATCATCATGTATATTATTATCGCATTAGTTGCTCTTGTATTTATTGTTCTTACCGGGATCGTAATATCCAGGTTGCAGGGCGTTCTTAAGAGTATCAATAGAACTGATTCCGGTGAATTTGTAACGACTGGTAATAAATTCAATGGTGCCATGTTCATCGTGATATTGGTAATTGGAGCTGTGGCCATTACCTGGTCTTATCTTCATGCCCGTGAGTATTTCCTTCCAGAAGCATCCTCCGTTCACGGAAGAAGAACTGATGACCTGTTCTGGTTCTCAATGGGAATTCTGACCATTCCGTTCATTTTTGTAAACTTCCTTTTGTTCTTCTTTGCATGGAAGTATCAGCACAAAAAGGAACACAGAGCGACTTTTTATCCTGAAAATCACAAGCTTGAATTGATCTGGACGATTGTTCCGGCGGTAGTAATGGCGCTTTTGGTATTTACCGGTTGGAAAGCGTGGTCGGATATCACCTCTGAGGCTCCGAGAGACGCGGAAGTGATTGAGATAACCGGTAAGCAGTTCAACTGGATCGTACGTTACGGTGGTGTGGATAATAACAAATTGGGAGATTACAACTACAAATTGATTGACTCCCAAAACGAGGTGGGTATAGATCTGTCGGATGAAAATTCATTCGATGATTTTACGAACCCAAGTGAAATGCATATTCCGGTTGGACGTCCTGTCCTGCTTAAAATACGCGCCCGGGATGTGTTGCACAGCGTTTTCATTCCTCATATGAGGGTGAAAATGGATGCCGTGCCAGGTATGCCTACTAAGTTCTGGTTCGTACCGGATAAGACAACAGCGGACATGCGTGCTGAAACCGGAAACCCGAAATTTGACTATGAAATTGCTTGTACCGAGGTTTGCGGACAAGGTCACTTTTCAATGAAAATAAGATTGATCGTAGAGGACGAGGCAAGCTACAAGAAATGGTGTGCCGAGCAGGCTACGTTCCTTGGGACCTATCCGGAGTATCTTGCAAAGGTACCAGAGAATCTGAAGGCTAAGGCGATGAAATATGTGCCAGCGGAGGCTGCAAGCCCTGCCGACAGCTCAGCGACATCTGCGGGTGGAGCTGGTGCAAGTACTAGTCTACGATAATTATTAATTAAAATACAATAAAAGTATATGTCAGCTATTGAAGGATTGGAAACAGCTCACCACCACGCAGACGAGCATGAACACCACCACGAAGCACAAAACTTTTGGCAGAAATATGTATTTTGTGAAGATCACAAGGTAATTGCCAAGCAGTACCTGATTACGGGTATTCTGTGGGCTGTGATAGGGATTACGATGTCGGTAATCTTCCGTATCCAGCTCGGCTTGCCTGATTCCAACCTTTCATGGTTGAAACCCGTTCTGGGCGGATGGATCAGTGATTCTGGTAAATTGGATCCTAACTTTTACCTCGCTCTGGTTACAATGCACGGTACCATCATGGTATTCTTTGTATTGACAGCCGGTTTGAGCGGTACATTCAGTAACTTCCTTATTCCCCTGCAGATCGGTGCACGTGATATGGCATCCGGTTTCATGAACATGCTTTCGTACTGGTTCTTCTTCCTGGCGAGCGTAATCATGTTTGCATCATTGTTTTTGCAACAAGGTCCTGCTGCCGGTGGATGGGTGATTTATCCTCCGTTGAGTGCATTGCCGCAAGCGCATCCAGGATCAGGAATGGGTATGACGCTGTGGTTGGCAAGTATGGCCTTCTTTATCGTATCGCAGCTGCTGGGTGGTATCAACTACATTACGACTGTTATCAACCTCCGTACGAGAGGTATGTCTTTCGACCGCCTGCCTCTGACGATCTGGTCGTTCCTGATTACGGCGGTATTGGGTCTGATTTCGTTCCCTGTTCTGTTGTCCTCAGTGTTGCTGCTGATTTTCGACCGTCACTTTGGAACAAGCTTCTACCTGTCGGACATTTATATTAATGGAGAAGCACTTCCTAACGTAGGTGGTAGCCCTATCTTGTTCCAGCATTTGTTCTGGTTCCTTGGACACCCTGAGGTATACATCGTATTGCTTCCTGCATTGGGTATCACTTCCGAGGTAATCGCTACCAATGCAAGAAAGCCGATCTTCGGCTACCGTGCGATGATCGCATCTATGCTCGGTATCGCGTTCCTTGCATTCATCGTGTGGGCGCACCATATGTTCGTGACCGGGATGAATCCGTTCCTGGGATCGGTATTTATGTTCCTGACATTGATCATCGCGGTTCCATCTGCGGTTAAAGGATTTAACTACATTACTACTCTGTGGAAGGGTAATATCGTGTTCACGCCCGGTATGCTTTTCTCCATCGGTCTGGTATCCCTGTTCGTATCAGGTGGTTTGACAGGTATTATTCTTGGTAACAGTGCCCTGGATATCCAGCTTCATGATACATACTTCGTCGTAGCCCACTTCCACCTTGTAATGGGTGCGGCATCGGCGTTCGGCTTGTTTGCCGGAGTTTATCACTGGTTCCCCAAGATGTTCGGTCGTATGATGAGCACATCATTGGGACAAGTCCACTTCTGGCTGACGTTCATCGGAATATACCTGGTATTTATCCCCATGCACTATGTGGGTATAGCAGGTTTCCCACGTCGTTACTACCAGTTTACCAGCTACGACTTTACACATAAGTTCATGGATATGAACATGTTTATCTCCATTGCGGCGATATTCACGTTCCTTGCTCAGTTCGTATTCCTGTGGAACTTCTTTTACAGCATCTTTAAAGGAAGAAAATCTCCTCAGAACCCATGGCGTTCCAATACGCTGGAATGGACTGCACCCATTGTACCAGGCCATGGTAACTGGGAAGGAGAACTGCCTGCGGTATATCGTTGGTCATATGATTATAGCAAACCGGGTGCAAAAGAGGATTTCATACCTCAGAATATCCCGTATTCTCAAACACCCGAATCGAACTTCCCTCATGAGAATGAGCTGATCGCTATCGAGAAGGTGATTGAGTCACAAAACTTCAATGACCAATTCAAAGCAAATCATTGATCTTAAAGCGAATCGCCGGTTCCGGCGATTCGCTTTAAATACGCTCATTTCGCTGTACCTGGTAGTAATAGCAGGCGGTGTAGTGAGAAGCACGGGCTCAGGAATGGGCTGTCCCGACTGGCCCAAATGCTTCGGCAGATGGGTCCCTCCTACCGAGGCATCACAACTTCCTGCCAATTACAAGGAGATTTACGGCGCGAAGTTGAAGGGAGAAGTCGAGTTTAATGCGACGAAAACCTGGACTGAGTACGTAAACAGGCTTGTAGGAGCGCTTACGGGCATCATCATTTTTCTGATGCTGCTGGCCTCCATTCCTTTTCTGAAATCGGGAAACAAGCAAATATTTTTTTGGAGCCTCGCGGCTTTCCTGTTAACGGGCTTTCAGGGTTGGCTTGGTGCGAAAGTAGTTTCTTTCGAATTGCACCCGCTGATCGTCACGGTGCACATGCTACTCGCCATAGTGATCATTTTCATCGTGCTCTATGTGTTTACATGGGCCGGATATGTCGAGAAGGTGCTCACGTTGCGCGAGGGGAGCGAGAAAGCGCTCAGCGGAATAGGAATCGTGGTAATGGCGTTGTCGTTGTTCCAGATCCTGCTCGGAACGCAAGTGCGGGAAGCAATGGATGTAGTGATCATGCGGCTCGGTTACAATGCACGGTCACAATGGATCGATGAACTGGGAGCTAATTTTTATATACACCGGTCATTTTCAATTCTGGTCTTTATTGTGAATGCAATCTGGATCAATAAGGTTTTGAAATCCGGTAACCAGGGGATGGTAGCGGGTAAAATCGCAAAAGCCTGCTTCTGGATACTGATAGCGGAGATCGCAACGGGCATAGTGATGGCATATTTCGGAGTTCCAGCATTTGCACAGCCTGTTCACCTGACATTCGCCATCCTTTTAATCGGCTTGCAGTTTATTGTCTGGCTGGTTGTGAATGGTAAGAAGTATTTAAAATATGAAGGCGTGGCCGCGACGGCTGGTAGCCAGTTTTAGAATTTTCAATTTCTGTAATAATGATTTCAGTAGAGGAAAGTGTCAGCGGGGTTGCGAAGATCAGAGAGAGATTAGGGGTTTTATTTGAATTATTGAAATTCCGGTTGGCGTCGTTGATCGCGTTCTCCGGAGCAATGGGATATTGCTTGGGTTCGCAGGATGTGAAAGCAGGCGATATGGTACTTTTCGTGCTCGCATCGATCGGTATTACCGGTGCTGCGAACATTATTAACCAGATTTTGGAGAAAGATCTGGATAAAATGATGAAAAGAACGGCCTCGCGTCCGTTGCCGAGCGGGAGAATTACCGTAGAACAAGCTGCTGTTTGGGCAGTGATCCTTGGTGTGGCCTCGCTGGTGATATTTGTAATGGTATTTAATCTGACAACGGGGCTTATTTCCCTGCTGTCGCTTGTGCTTTACGGCTTTGTTTACACTCCGTTGAAGCGCGTCGGTCCGATAGCGGTGTTCGTGGGAGCTTTTCCAGGTGCGTTTCCTCCCATGATCGGTTGGGTTGCAGCCACAAACCATTTCGGACTTGAACCCGGCATCTTGTTTGCGATTCAGTTTTTCTGGCAATTCCCTCATTTTTGGGCGATTGCATGGGTGCTGGATGAGGATTATAAGCGGGCAGGGTTTAAATTATTGCCTGCTAATGGTTTGAAGGATTCGAAGACGACATGGCAGATCATGATCTATACATTGTTCCTGCTGCCCATCGGATGGTTGCCCTACGAATTGGGAATGACAGGCATTAGTTCTGCGGTCGTAGCGACGATCTTCGGTGTATTGTTTCTGGCACAGACGTTTCATTTGATGCGGACTTGCACGGATAAGACCGCGAAACAACTGATGTTCGGTTCGTTCATCTATCTGCCGATCGTACAAATCGCGTTCTTGTTGGATAAATTGTGATAAAGAAAAAAGTGAGAAATGGACAACGTTCAGCAATATAAAGTAGAAAGGGGGCCGCAGGCGACACTTGCGATGGATCCCAAGAAGTTTATTCTTTGGTTGTTCCTGGTAACGATCATCATGCTTTTTGCTTCACAGAGCAGTGCCTACCTGGTTCGGCGGGCAGAAGGAAACTGGCTTGAATTCGAGATGCCGAGGATATTTTGGTTCAGTAGCGTGGTGTTGCTGCTGAGCAGCGGGGCAATGCAATGGGCCTATTTTGCGGCAAAAAAAGATCAGTTCAAACAATTGAAAATAGCAATTTCTATTACTTTTGTACTTGGTCTGGCATTCCTTTGGATGCAGTTTGAAGGGTGGAAAGAGTTGGTGGCGATGAACGTATATTTTGTTGGAAACCCGTCAGGATCATTCTTTTATGTGTTTACCGGGCTACACGGTTTCCACATTATTACCGGGCTCATCGTTTTGCTTTTCGCATTAGTTGCAGCCTTCAAGCTAAATGTACACGCTAAAAATCTGAGAAGAATTCAAATCTGTGCTACTTACTGGCACTTTTTAGACATACTCTGGTTATATCTTTTTGTTTTTTTATTGACTTTTAATTAATAATTATTTTATCAATGGCTGCAAATGTAACAACACCTGGCGCGGTAGAACCCAAAATGTGGTTGGGGGGTATTGAGCCAATGAAAGCGAGTTACGGGAAACTGATGAT
>CBFGMV010000083.1:0-38999 GCA_965649915.1 uncultured Dyadobacter sp. | reverse complement strand
TCAAACATCAACACTATGGTCTTTCACCAGCACAGAAAGCAAATGAACACGATGACTGATGAATTGACCATCCAATCGGAAAAGCTAAAAGAAAAGGAGACTCAATACGCTTTGAGCCATTAAACAATTAGTCGTATGCCTTGCTGTCATGGAGACTACCTGCCATCGTATAAGAATTGCCCGGTAAAAGTACGTATGGCGGGTAAAGGTACACAGATTCATGCGAGTGTCAGGCCGGAATGGAAACCGCAGTTTCTATGGTTTATTATGACCAGATTCGTTGAATGGCGCAAGGGGACAAAAGCATTAGGGCACCCGACAATGCAGAAGTTCTGTGTAACAACCACGTCATTTGCGCTGAGAAAATATAGCTGCCTAACTAAAAAGCAGAATCCAGCTAATTCGAGGAAGGAAGGTTATCTTATGTTGCCCGATATCAACTGTTTGGACAAACAACGGGCCCGAGCAGGCAGGCATTATGAATGGACGGTCTATTATAAAGACCTGGTATTTAGATAGTCTTTCCCCGGTATGAGTTTCCTGGAAAACTACCTGGACGGTTTCAGGAAATGCCAGTGTCGACAAAGGATGGATTAGTTCAGGCCTTACTTTATGAGATGTACGAAAATGATGTACAATATCTTTGATTCAATACTCCGGCGTTTAAACAACTCTGACAAAAAAATGACCTTTGAATTACCTTTTTGCAGTAGAGTTATATTTACAAAAATAGAATTAACAGAATGAACTTTTAGGCGCTATTGAGTTTGTTAAATCAATTCTGTAAGTTGCAGCCGTAAACCCCTAATATGATCACGTCTGCAAAATTAAATCTGCGCAAGTTATGTCGACTATCAGTGCATAGCTACGCGTTTGTCATGCCGTACCCACTCTGGTTCTTGCGCCCCCGAATCATTTGCCGAGCTGTTATGGAGCCATTTTTTGTCTGGATTGACTGGAAGCATTCAAGCTATGCCTTGCTTGTGAGTATGACCCTCTCCCTTTCAGACTGATGGCATTCAGAATTGGTGACTAAGCGCCCCTTTGGTAAGCCTTCAAAGGCGGTGTGACGCTGCCAAAGCTATGTTGGAAGTGTATCAGTGCCTGCCCGGTGAAGCCGCAGGCGGTAAACTGTGTTATTGATCGCTCATTGCCACGTCATTGTTATGATTCTGTCCGGGAAAAAAAATACGTCGCCGTTTTCGAACTCTGGGGTGCTGCGCCGCAGCTACAAGTTTGTCAATGGGTATGTTGGTTAAAATGTGATTAAAAAAAGGCGAAAAGTAGGCGGTAAAATTTCACAGAGATGGCAAAGCAGCCCCCAAACTGCATCCGTAATTCGCAAAGGAAATTCCCCGCTCAAATTGTTATATGTTCCTGCATCCCTTTAGACCCGTTTTGGGTCTTCTCGTTAGTGTTGTCAAAAGGCCTGAAATAGGCAGGTAAAGTTTTACGATCGTATTTATTTAGAGAAATTTACATTTTATGTGTGGGATAGCAGGATTCATCGATTACAGCAGGAAATCGAAGCTCGCAGATTTGGAGGTAATGAACGAACTATTGAATCACCGGGGTCCGGATTCTTCCGGATTGGAAGTATTCAATCCCGAACATGCGAACGTAGGACTTGGCCATAAAAGACTTTCGATTATTGAGGTTTCTCCACTGGGGCATCAGCCGATGTTTTTTGATGACTTATGGATCACTTTCAATGGCGAAATTTTTAACTTTTTAGCAATTAAAGAAGAATTAATCGCCCTTCAGCATCATTTTTTGAGCGACTCCGATACCGAAGTAATTCTCCATGCGTATAGGCAATGGGGTGTCGCATGTGTAGATAGATTTGTTGGTATGTTCTCCTTTGTTTTGTATGATGTAAGAAACAGGGAGATGATTTGTGTAAGGGACCGTGCCGGCATAAAGCCCTTTTTCTATTACAGCAAGAATGGGCTGTTCCTATTTTCCTCCGAGCTGAAATCGTTATGCAGCCATCCCGGATTTAAAAAAGAAATTAACCTGGAAGCGGTAGGCGCTTTTATGCAATACGGAAATGTTCCTACCCCTCATTGTATTTTCAATGATACGCATAAATTAAAACCAGGTCATTTTTTGAAAATTTCCATTGAGAATCAGGAAATGGAAATTGTGAAATACTGGGATGTTTACGACGCCTACAATAAACCCAAACTGGATATTTCCTTTGCCGAGGCCAAAGAAGAAACTACCAGGATCCTTCGGACTGCGTTTAACCACCGGATGGTATCCGATGTTCCTTTGGGATTGTTTCTGAGCGGTGGCTACGACAGTACGGCCCTGACGGCGCTTCTGCAAGATCATAGCGGACGAAAACTGCGGACTTTCACCATGGGAGTTCCGGATATAGGCCTGGATGAATCCAAATTTGCTAAAAATATATCCGACCACCTGGGCACGGACCACACTCAGTTTGAATGTACCGAGTCGGATGCATTGGAAATTATTTCCCAGCTTCCTTACTACTATGATGAGCCATTCGGCGACCCGAGTGCAATTCCCACCATGCTTTTGTGTAAACTAACCCGCGAGCATGTCACGGTGGCATTGAGTGCAGACGGCGGAGACGAGGTATTTGCGGGTTACAACCGCTATGAGTATGTGATGAAATTTGGTGGGACAATAAAGCAGATTCCCGCTATTTTCCGGGTAGGCTTAGCCAATCTGATGGACTTTTTGCCGGCAAAAAACCTGGCTGCATTGAAGGCCCGGAGTAATTATTATCACAGATATGAAAAGGTCAAATCTTTTTTAAGAGACCCGTCACCAGCCAACGTAATGCAAAGTCTCGGCCGGCAATATGATCAAAGGCAAGTGAATCAATTGCTGATAGACGGGGTAGACGTTTTGAAAACCGCGCATCTATCCGGGGCGCTTCAGCAACCTTATTTCTCGCCGCTGGCCTACATGATGGCCATTGATTACCAAAGCTATCTGATGGATGACGTGCTTCAAAAAGTGGACCGGGCCTCAATGGCATTTGGATTGGAAGCCAGAGAGCCTTTTGTGGACCATAATATTATTGAATGGGTGGCGCAATTGCCGGATTCCTTTAAATATAATGCAGGCGTTAAAAAGCATATCTTAAAGGAAATAGTGCATGACTACATTCCCAAACCGGTCATGGATCGTCCAAAGATGGGTTTTGCCATTCCTATCGAATCGTGGCTGTCGACGTCACTGAAAAGTAGCGTCATGTATTATTTAGGGGACGATCACATTTCCCGGCAGGGGATTTTCAGATTGTCATTCGTTCGGGAATTGAAAAGCGAGTTTTATTCAGGCAAAAAGGAATATGCTTTCAAGATCTGGTACCTGCTGATGTTCCAGATGTGGTACGAAAAGTGGATGAGTTGATGGTCCGGATTGGCTGAAAGCCGTTAGAAATAAATGCTCCGTTGAAAAGTATAAGCATGCCATAGAAATGTATAAGCCGGTCTGCCGGTTTGAGGAGAGCTTTGCATCATCCATTTAAACAAAGGAAATGATGACAAAGACAGTTTTGATAACAGGCGCTTCTTCGGGTTTTGGCAAGGATGCCGTAAAATTATTTCAAAAGCAGGGGTGGAATGTAATCGCTTCGATGCGGTCGCCGGAAAAGGAAACGGAACTGGGAGAGCTGGACAATGTGGTGCTTGCGCATCTGGATGTGACGGATAAGGCTAGCATTCAGAAGACAGTAGCAGAAGGTATTGCCAGATTTGGCAGCATCGACGTACTCGTCAATAATGCAGGCTTTGGCTCTCTGGGCGTTTTGGAAGCGGCCCCGGCCGAAGTGATCCGCCAGCAGTTTGATGTCAACCTGTTCGGGTTGATCGAGGTTACACAGGCGGTATTGCCGCATATGCGTAAAAATCGCAACGGGGTCATTATCAATGTGTCGTCGATGGGCGGCAAGGTGGCCTTTCCGTTCTCTACGCTTTACCACGCCACCAAATTTGCGGTGGAAGGCCTGACCGAGTCACTGCAATTTGAGTTAGAGCCATTCGGAATACGCGTGAAAATCGTGGAGCCGGGTGGTTATAAAACGGATTTCGCAAGCCGGTCGCTGGCAACTTTTGGTGCAGGTGATTTGTTGGACTACCAACCTGCTTACGATGAATTTGCCGGCAAGATCGATAGCTGGCCGATGTCGGAACATGTTTCGGAGGTAGCAGAAGCTATTTTTGAAGCAGCCTCGGATGGATCGCAACAGCTGCGTTACCCGGTTGGTGCCGATGCTGTGCAGCTTATCCAGGCGAGGAAAGAAATGGATGATCTGATGGTCAAAAATCTGATTTCCGGCTTTTTAGCAGGCTAGTTTTATCTTTGCCAACCATGTTATGACCAGCCAGTATCTCGATATCGCCTCCATCAGCGGGCTGCACGATTATGTCGGTGCGCCCAAACCCAAGCATCCGTTGATCAGCCTGATCGACAATAGCCGTTTCTATGCGCAATGTCCGCGTGACCTTACGACGTTCCGGTTTGGATTTTACACGATTTCCTGCAAGAAGATCCATGGCGTTTTGAAATACGGGAAAGGGCATTACGATTTCAGCGAGGGTTCTCTGATGTTCACCGCGCCCTGGCAGGCCATTTCAGGCAGCATTGATGAAAGAGGAGTGGAGGAGGGGTGGGCGTTATTCATCCATCCAGACTTGCTTCATACGTCGGATCTTGGAAAAAAAATGCATCAGTATTCGTTTTTCGGCTATGACGCCAACGAGGCGCTGCATATCTCCGAGGACGAGAAAGAGACCATCCGGGACTGTGTCGATAAGATCGAAAAGGAATATTCCCAAAATATCGACAAGCATACCGAGCAGTTGATCATCGCGAATATAGCGTTGCTGCTCCATTACTGCGACCGGTTTTATGATCGTCAGTTTTACACCCGTTCCAAAGTCAGTTCCGATGTCGTGCAGCAGTTCGACCGGTTATTGAATGCCTATTTTGCAAAGGATACGCTTATTGAAACCGGCCTGCCGGGAGTCAAATATTTCGCCTCCGAACTGAATCTTTCACCAAACTATCTGTCGGATCTGCTCAACCGGTACACGGGCAAAACCACCCAGGAGCACATTCATCTGCGGCTGATAGACAAGGCTAAGTCGCTGCTTTGGGGAACAGAGCATTCGATCAGTGAAATCGCCTACGAACTGGGTTTTGAGCATCCTTCCCATTTTACCAAGATATTTAAAACCAAAACCGGCCAGTCGCCTTCCGCTTTCAGAGGACTAAATTAAGGCCTCATTACACTGCACCGTTTACTCAGTGGCGTGAAATGACACATTACTGGCGCGAAAGATCAGACGGGTTGTGCAGGCTTCCAGGTTGTTTTGTGTGAAATAAAACAACCTGGTTTAGTCATGAAAACAACTCAAAAATTACTTTTTTTAATCATTTTAATGGCCGGCTGGCTCTCCGGGTGCAAAAACGATGACCCGAATTTGGTCAGCTTCAATGGCGGAGGTACGGAAGTCGGCGTGCCTGACGGAGAGCTTGCGGTAAAAACCATCGGCCCGGATGGGGGCACCATCAGCTCTTCGGACGATCGGGTCCAATTGGTGATACCGGCGGGCGCGCTGGCGAAACCAACCCAAATCAGCATTCAGCCCATTACCAATCACGCACCCAATGGCCTGGGCCTTGCGTACCGTTTTTTGCCTGAAGGGACTACTTTCGCCAAACCGGCCTCCCTTACCTTTTCATATGATCCTCACAGGGTCTCGGCAAACGATGCGGAGGCATTCCGGGTGGCCACACAGGGCGAAGATCGTAAATGGTATCGTACCCCCGACGTCTTAGTGGATACCATTTTACATACCATTACAACCGCAATGCCTCATTTTAGCGACTGGACTGCTTATGAGCTGGCCATTATTGAAAACATCGGACTGGCGGGAGGGCCTAAGGGAGCGGAATATGTGGAATTGGGCGGGTCGGTGGAATTGGAACTTCATATTAGTAATGTACTTACAGTAATACATCTCGAGCATGAAGGCGCAGGGGACTTGCAGGTCCAGGAGATAAGCTGGCAGGTGCTAGGCGGAGCTGTCAATGGAAGTGTCAAATCCGATGGTCCGAAGGAGGAGCAATTTTTTGATGACGTCTATAAGGCTACTTTCACGGCGCCCACCAAAAAACCGGCAAGTAATCCGGTCACTGTTGTTGCGGAGATCACTCTTAAGGGAAGAAAAACAAAGTTGCAGGTCGTCAGGCAAATCCTGGTGGGTAAGGATTATTTCAGGGGTACATTTGGAGGTACGCCATTTGACTGGGAGAATATGACTTTCATGTGGGAAGGCAGCGGCGTTCACATCGGGGGCTGGAATGATAAGCCCTCGCAGTCGCTCAATATTTTCGTCAATCGGATCAGGGCTGACAAGCCTAATGGGCTTTACAGCTATCATGAACAGTTCCAGAGCGGCGCCTGGGCGGAATTTTCGCGTTCGTACGGCGGTGAGCCTGGTTGGATTTCTTCGAATGTCGACTGTGCTAAAAATGCGATGCGCGTATCGGGTGGGGGTGTAACCATCACGCAGATCAGCATAGTGAACGGCGTCGAATACATTCAAGGTCATTTCAACGGTACATTTTACATGCTGCCAGGCCCTTGCCCTGCCGGTCTTCAGGCGTTACCGGCCGCAGGGGAATTCAGGATAAAAAATAGTTTCGGAATAGGGCGGAAGCCCGCACGGCTGGCTAACTTTAAGCAGCATTGACCCTTTACTATTAAGCCTATGAAAATTCAGACCAAGAGAATCTACGAGCCGGCTACGACTGCCGACGGCTATCGCATATTGGTCGACCGGCTCTGGCCGCGCGGACTGACGAAGGAAGCCGCGGCTGTCGACAAATGGATGAAGGAGGTTGCGCCTTCCCACGAGTTGAGAAAATGGTTTCACCACGATATGGAAAATTGGGAGGAGTTTGTCCGGCGGTATCACGCCGAGCTGAAAGGCTCCTCGGCTTTTCAGGAATTGCAGTCGCTGGTTTCGGAATGGCAAGTCGTTACGCTATTGTACGCTGCCAAAACCGAAACGGAGAATCAGGCCGTGGTACTCAGGAAAATGCTCGAAGCGTCCGATTCCTGAATGCATAACCTGATCTTGAACGGAATTTTATAGGAATTTAGCATTGAAAAATAGGGATAATCGAAGTGGATTGTTTATATTTAGGTAAATCAAACTACTTATGACCCATGATGCGATTTATTAAAGTAACCGGCGAATTCGACGAAAGTTTGAATGTAAGTGTTGAAAAAATCCTGTACTACATGGGGTACAGCCACGGATGTACCATCTGGCTTGCCACGAGTATTTCGCTGCGGGTGAAAGAATGTGAAGAAGATATCAAAAGACTGATCGAAGAAGCATATATGCAGGACGCCTATCACGGGTGATCGTAGCGAAATAATCAATATGTAAAAGCCATCCGGAAACAAAACCGGATGGCTTTTTTAGGTTACATTTCAACCGGATGTGGTACTGTTACCATGCAACTTTTGGTATAATTCTAATACATTGATAGAGTGATTGAAGAAGTTTTGCGCATTGTTTGAAACAAACCTTACTTTTGTAAACTATTGATAAACAATATTAGTTTTAAGTATTGAGACCCGGATTGTTCCAATTTCAAGATAGGGATAAATTGTTTTGATTTTGTATTTTGCCGTGTTTGTAAAATGGCCTGAATGTTGGGGCGACGGTCCGGAGTAAATTTAAAGCAGAAAGTGATGAAACAAGTACAAAACCATGAAAGCAAGAATGCGGCGACAGGTTTCCGCGCATTCATTGAACAGATTTTTCCTATGCGTGCCAACAGGCGTTCGGCCGCTCATAAAGCGATTAATAGTGCAAGAGGATGGCGGGATAAGGAACATTCCGAAAACCGCTACTCCGTGGTGTATCTCCTGAATGACCAGTATCAGCATGTGGGATGTGCTACGCAGGAGGATGCGCAATCGGTGCAGGGCTTAATGCTTACCGACGGCAACCGGGTTCCGGTGGGTATCTACGATTCGAAGACCGACTCGTTTGAATGGGAAATCGTAGGCGAATACCTGACCGCTCAGAGTCCGGAAGCGCATCAGAACGATCGCCACGAGCGCATTCTTACCATCGCACGTGCATTACGCCGCCGCGATGCCAGCTGGCATCCGGGCTATCTGCAAAGGCCGAGCTTTTTTGCCTGAGGCCGGTAATGCCGGAGTAAGAGAACCGTTTGGTTCGGTCGATGCGGAGCGATGCTTTGCGGCAGCATTTCCGGCTAAAATTGAAGGAAGCTAGTTTACAGGTTTGGAATAAATGAGGGCAATTCTCCGGAGTTGCCCTCATTTATTTATGCATCATGAATTGCTGCCGTTTTGGTGGCTTGCGGCTGCTTAGCGAAACATAGTTTCAAGATTGGGTGTCTCTCGTGACCCGCCGTGTCGCTGTGGTGCCGCATTGATCCTGGAAATAGACATCATTGATTGAATGTTTTTGGCAACTTCCTATTTGCAGCGTCGGAAGCGTTCCTTTAAATTTCAGGAAAATCCAAAATCCTGACCATATGTTGAAAAAACTGCTGCTGTTTCTTGTGCTCATTATCGTCGCGGTTGGTTCCCGGCCCCGAAAAATTACCTGGGTAGCGATAGGTGATTCGATCACCTACCTGAACGACCACCAAAATGAAACCGGCAACCGGGTTACCAAAGGGTATCTTACATTGATTCAGGAAAAATACCCGCGCGTGGAGTACATTAATCAGGGACACAATGGCTGGACAGCGGTTAACATTGCAGACAAAATCGAGTCGCTGGGCCTGGTAAAGGCGGATGTTTATACCGTGTTTTTGGGGACCAATGACTGGTGGCAGGGTAAAGCACTAGGAACGATCGCGGACTATGAGCAAGGTCGTGGCACGGGAACCGTTTACGGCGCATTCCGGGTCATTACCGATCAATTGAAGCGACTTAACAAAAAGGCCGCAATCATCCTGATTACACCCATGCAGCGAGGTGATTTTGTATATATTAATAGTTATAAGAACAATGCATTCGGTTCCTATAAGCCCAAAAAGGACCAGGCGCTGGAACAATTTGCGAATGCGGTCGTCGAGATCGGGGCGAAAGAAAAGCTCCCCGTGGTGGACCTCTACCACGATAGCGGCATTGATTTGAATAACATGGTTAATTTCAAACGGTTGAAGGATCCGCAATCCGGAATGTACAGGGAATATAAGTATCCCGAATACGTTGATGTGCCTTTCAATCCGGAAACTGACGAATATCCTTACCCTGTGGAGGCGAGCAATATGACGTACGACGGCCTGCATCCTTCCGACAAGGGCTATGAAGTTATAGCTGACATGCTGGTAAAGAAATGGAAGGGTTTGAAATAAGACAAACCCTGATTATTCCGTTGCTGTCGCGGTGAGGTAGACTTTTAGGTCGCCGAGCAGGTTGTAGAGGGAGGTGTTGATGCCGTCGTTGTCGGCCTTGGCCATTTGCAAAGCCAGCTCTGCCTCCTTCTTCTTTTTACGGTTGGATTCGGTTTTGACGGCTTGTTCTTTTGCAATGATCAAGTCGTTCTCCCCAGAATTCAGACGGATCGGGCTGCGAACAGCCGAAATGCCATCTAATGTAGCGATACGGGCCTCGTACTGATTGTTCTGGTATTTGATGCCCAGGTCAAACCGGACATATTGGTAGCTGGAATGGATCACCGGAATGTAGCTGGTGATGAGTACGATCCCTGCCTTTTCGTCGTCGCTGGTGATGGCATTCTCTGTATTACCGAATTTTTTTTCAACCCATCCTACTATCTTTTGGTGGAGAGCAGCCTGACTTAATTTGGGCTGGCCGGAGTCGGTGTAGCTGATATTGTTTTTGGGATCGAGCGGCAGGCGGCCGTCTTGTGCGAATGTGAAGGTAGTTGCTGAGAGCAGCAGAAGCAAAAGGAAATATTTCAAGGTGAATCAGGAATTGATGAATGGACAAAGATAACGGAAACATTTTTGCCGGACTGGCACGCACTTTGCATTTGGTTTAGTTTTTAAAAATCAATGAATTGGTTACTTTTAACTACACTAAACTCAGTAGGTTATGACTAAGCTCAAAAACATTTCGCTGGCGTTGGCCGTGCTCTTCTGTGTGTCGTTCACTGTTCTGCATCACGGATGGGCGGATTACGACCAGACCAAACCGACGGATTTCAAGGCAAAAATCGAAGACCTGACCTACGAAAATCCGCACGTACTTGCCAAGGTTAAGTATAAGAAGGAGCTGACCACCGTCTATCTCGCGCCCGTTACACGCATGGAATCCCGTGGGTTGAACCAGGATATGATCAAAAAAGGCACTACGATCCGTTTTGTGGCCTACCCGCACAAAACGGAGAAAAATGAAATGCGGGCGGAGCGGGTTTTTGTGGGTGATGACAAATACGAACTCCGGTAAGCGTGCATTCATACCATCAATGGCTCGAATGGCTCGAAAAATCTGCCTGGGCTGCCGGTATCAGGCAGTCGCTATGGCTGTACCCGGCCCTTGAAATTATTCATATTTTAGGTATTATACTCCTCGTAGGCGCAGCGTTCCTTTTCGACCTGCGCCTGCTGGGCTATTCCAGGAACCTCTCCGTGACGGGACTTTCGAGGCACTTGCTGCCCTGGTCGCAGCGCGGATTGATCTTCATAGTGCCCTCCGGTCTTCTGCTCTTCATTACTAACGCCCAGGCGCTGGGCGTCGATCCTGTGTTTTGGACAAAAGTGGGGCTCATAGGTATCGCGGGCATTAATGTTTTTGTCTTTCACCGGTTTATCTACAAGCCGTACAAATCCGGCGCTTCCCGCGACAGACTGCCGCGCATTGCACGGATACCGGCGATGATTTCCATTGTCGTATGGATCGCCGTGGTGGCTTGCGGGCGGTTGCTGGCTTATTGAGGGAAGCCGTGGATTTTTGTATCTTTGAATAGGCAAAATGAGGTAGATATGCATACAGTAATAGAAGGCGTTTATGAAGATGGAAAAGTAACGTTAGACCACAAGCCTGATGTAGGGGTCAAATCAAAGGTGAAGGTAATCTTCGAAGAGATTGATGCCGAGCCTATGCCTTCAAAACGCCCGTTTGGTCTGGCAAAAGGCACCATTCATATGGCGCCGGATTTTGACGAACCGTTAGATGACTTAAAAGACCATATGTAAATGAAGTTTTTGTTAGACACACACACATTACTCTGGTTTATTGATGGCGACTCCAAGATGTCACATAATGCCAGGGAGCTTATAGAAGACCGCAGAAACGAAATCCTGACAAGCGTCGCGAGTTTGTTTGAAATTTCCATCAAACTCAAAATCGGCAAGTTGTTGCTAGAAAAGTCACTCGACGGTTTTATCCGTGATGTTGATAAGGCTTTGATACAAGTAATTCCAATTACCAATCCACACCTATTAGCTTACCAGAAGCTTCCCGATATCCCGGATCATCGTGATCCATTCGATCGCCTGATCATTGCGACGGCCTGTGCGGAAAGTATGACTATCATCACCGCCGATCCGAAGTTTAAGAATTACAGTAGTCATGCCGACATCATTTGGTAGTACGAAATGTCATCATAAGGGAACGAGGTGCATAGTGAAGGCTGTTTCTTCAGTACAACAGCAATTTTCATTCATCCTATGGCCTTGGGTTATTTTTATCGTACCTTTGCGCCTTAATTGGACATCATGATTTACTTCTTCACAGGCGGGGACAACACCGTCTTTGCACTACAAACCGAGCGAACGCTCGATGCCTCCGATTCCTCTAAATTAAGCTGGCTTTTTGGCGGCGCAGAACACCGGAAGGAGACCGTTCTCACCGACTATTTCGTAGGCCCGCGTGCAGCCATGATCACACCATGGAGCACTAATGCCGTCGAAATTACCCAGAACATGGGTCTTGAAGGCATTGTGCGCATCGAGGAATTTAGAAAGGTGAGCGCTGATTTCACGGATTTTGATCCAATGCTTTCGCAGAAATACAGCGAGCTGAACCAGGACATTTATACCATTCATATCCAGCCTGAATCCGTTCAGGAAGTTGCCGACATTGCCGCCTACAACAAACAGGAAGGCCTTGCATTGAACGACGAGGAAGTCGACTACCTCACGGGCCTTGCCGAAAAGCTGGGCCGTAAGCTGACCGATTCGGAGGTATTCGGTTTTTCACAAGTTAACTCCGAGCACTGCCGTCACAAAATCTTCAACGGCGTCTTCGTAATCGACGGCGAGGAGCAACCTGTTTCACTTTTCAAACTGATCCGCAAGACCTCCGAAGCGAATCCGAATACGATCGTTTCGGCATATAAGGACAATGTCGCATTCCTGAAAGGGCCCGTTGTACAGCAATTTGCACCAAAACGCCCGGATGTGCCGGAATACTACGAAATCAAGGATTTTGAATCCGTACTTTCAATAAAGGCGGAAACCCATAACTTCCCGACTACCGTGGAGCCGTTCAATGGTGCCGCGACAGGCTCGGGCGGCGAGATCCGTGATCGCCTCGCAGGTGGGCAGGGCTCGATCCCGCTCGCAGGTACAGCCGTATACATGACTGCGCTTTCGCGTCTCGAAGAAAACCGGGCGTGGGAAAAAGGAGTCGAGGAACGCCAATGGCTTTATCAAACGCCCATGGACATTCTTATCAAGGCATCGAATGGCGCTACTGATTTTGGTAACAAATTCGGCCAGCCGCTGATCGTCGGTTCCGTGCTGACTTTCGAGCACGAGGAAGAGGGCCGCAAGCTGGGTTATGACAAAGTGATTATGCAGGCCGGCGGTGTCGGTTACGGTAAAGCGGACCAGGCCAAAAAACATACACCATCCACCGGTGACAAGGTCGTGGTAATGGGGGGAGAAAACTACCGCATCGGGATGGGCGGCGCGGCCGTTTCCTCTGCGGATACGGGTGCATTTGGTTCAGGCATTGAATTAAATGCAATCCAGCGCTCCAATCCGGAAATGCAGAAGCGCGTAGCTAATGCAGTGCGTGGTATGGTGGAAAGCGGTAATAATACCATCGTTTCGATCCACGACCACGGTGCTGGCGGGCATTTGAACTGTTTATCGGAGTTGGTGGAAGAAACGGGCGGGAAGATCAACCTCGACAAACTGCCCGTGGGCGACCCCACACTTTCTGCCAAAGAAATCATTGGCAACGAATCCCAGGAAAGAATGGGCCTCGTGATCAGCCAGGATGATATCGACTTCCTCCAACGCATCGCCGATCGCGAGCGCGCGCCGATGTATACGGTAGGGGAAGTGACCGGCGACCACCGTTTTACCTTCGAATCGTCGACCACCGGTGCCAAGCCGATGGACCTTGCGATGGACGAAATGTTCGGAAGCTCACCCAAGACTTATATGCGCGACAAGACAGTGGAGCGCACTTATGAGCCCGTTCAATATGAGACCTCGAAACTGCATGAATACCTTGAACAGCTGCTGCAACTTGAAGCCGTTGCCTCGAAAGACTGGTTGACTAACAAAGTCGACCGTTGCGTAGGTGGCCACGTGGCCAAGCAACAAACTGCCGGACCGCTGCAATTGCCATTGAACAACGTAGGCGTAATGGCCCTCGATTTCCAGGGCAAAGATGGTATCGCTACTTCCATCGGCCACGCGCCGATTTCGGCATTGATCGATCCGGCAGCGGGCAGCCGCAATGCGGTAGCCGAAGCGCTTTCCAATATCGTTTGGGCACCGTTGAAGGACGGGCTGGCAACGGTTTCGCTTTCTGCTAACTGGATGTGGGCCTGTAAAAACGAAGGTGAGGACGCGCGTTTGTATAAAGCGGTACAAGCCTGCTCGGACTTCGCGATCAGCCTCGGCATCAACATCCCGACAGGAAAAGACTCCCTGTCGATGAAGCAGAAATATAAAGACGGCGATGTCATTGCGCCGGGCACCGTCATTATCTCCGCGGGAGGCCATTGCGACGACATTACTGCTGTTGTAGAGCCGGTACTGAAAAAATCAGGCGGTTCTATCTATCATATCAACCTTTCGGGAGACCGTTTCAAATTAGGCGGCTCTTCGTTCGCCCAAATTCTGAACAAAATCGGTTCTGAAACGCCAGACATTCAGGATGCCGCGCAATTTAAAGCTACATTCAATGCGATCCAGCAGTTGATCAAAGCCGGTAAAATACAGGCTGGTCACGACATTGGCAGCGGCGGTTTGATCACCACTCTGCTCGAAATGTGCTTTGCTGATCGTGACCTGGGTGCTTCGATCGATTTGTCGGTGCTCGGCGGACAGGATATTATCGAAAAACTCTTCGCTGAAAACATCGGTATCGTGTTCCAGGCCGACGAATCGGCGGAAGCGGTGTTAGCGGAAAGCGGCGTCGCATTCCACAAAATCGGCGTTGTGAACCTCGCTTCGACACTGACCGTGAAAGACGTAACAGGGAAGTGGGATTTCGATATCGATCACCTGCGCGATGTTTGGTTTAAAACTTCTTATTTGTTAGACCAAAAACAAACCGGCAACGGCCTCGCGAAAGAGCGTTTCGATAACTATAAACACCACGTGCTGCGCTACAAATTTCCTGCGCAGTTCGATGGCAAAAAGCCTGTGATCGACGCCTCGAAACCACGTCCGAAAGCCGCGGTACTCCGCGAAAAAGGCAGTAATTCCGAGCGTGAGCTTGCCAATGCGATGTACCTCGCCGGCTTCGATGTGAAGGACGTCCATATGACCGACCTTATTTCCGGCCGTGAAACCCTGGAAGACATCCAATTCATCGGTGCGGTGGGAGGGTTTTCCAACTCCGACGTTCTCGGTTCTGCCAAAGGCTGGGCCGGTGCATTCCTGTACAATGAAAAGGCTAAAATCGCGCTGGAAAACTTCTTCAAGCGCGAAGACACGCTTTCTGTCGGCATCTGTAATGGTTGCCAGCTTTTTGTCGAGCTCGGTCTTATCAATCCTGATCACGAGGAAAAGCCTAAAATGCTTCATAATGCGAGCCACAAGCACGAAAGTATTTTCACTTCGATGACCGTTCAGCCTAACAACTCGGTAATGCTCTCGTCGCTGGCGGGCAGCACGTTGGGTGTATGGGTATCGCACGGAGAAGGCCGGTTCCAGTTGCCACTAGCAGAAAATCAATATAATATCGTTTCCAAATATGGCTACGAAACCTACCCGGCCAATCCAAATGGCTCTGATTACAACACAGCCATCCTTTGTGACAACACAGGCCGCCATTTGGTAACGATGCCGCACATTGAAAGATCACTTTTCCAATGGCATTGGGCCAATTATCCTGAGGGCCGGAAAGATGAAGTTTCGCCCTGGATGGAAGCGTTTGTGAATGCGCGGAAGTGGATTGAAGCCAGACAGTAGTTTTTTAAGGAGGCAAGGGAAGAAGGGGGGATGTAGGAGGTGCTGCCTTCTGATAATTGGGCCCGTTGCGATGATAATCGTGACGGGCTTTCTATTTGTTTTTCAATAAATTCGGTCCTTTAATTCAAAGTTTTTTGTCCAAATTGAAACCTTAAATGCTAACCAACACATGCTATGACAAAACAGGATGCCATTCAGATTTTCGAAGACAGGAAAGTGAGAACCGTTTGGGACGATGAACAGGAGAAATGGTTTTTTTCTGTCATTGATGTGATAGAAGTACTAACCAGCACTGACAGGCCGAGAAAGTACTGGAATGACTTGAAAGCAAAGCTTAGAAAGGAGGGCAGCCAACTGTCCGATTTTATCGGACAGTTGAAAATGCAGGCAGAGGATGGGAAGCTTCGCTTGACCGACGTCGCCGATGTCGAACAGCTTTTCCGGCTCATTCAATCCATTCCCTCTCCCAAAGCTGAGCCTTTCAAGTTATGGCTAGCGCAGATTGCGGCCGAGCGGCTGGACGAATTACATGATCCCGAGCTCACCATTGACCGGGCATTGGAACAGTATCTGAACCTGGGCTATTCCGAAAGCTGGATCAACCAACGCCTGAAAAGCATCGAAATCCGTAAAGAACTGACCGACGAGTGGAAAAGCAAAGGTGTGCATGAAGGAGTGCAGTTTGCCGTCCTGACCGACATTATCACCAAAACCTGGGCTGGTAGGACTACCAAGGAATATAAGACGCTGAAAGGTCTCAAGAAGGAAAATTTGAGAGATAATATGTCCAACACCGAGCTGATTCTCAATATGCTTGCAGAGGCTTCAGCCAAAGATATTTCACAAGCTGTTAACCCGGAAGGTTTTGAGCAAAGTAAAAAAGTGGCTCAGCAAGGCGGAAACGTAGCCAAAGTCGCATTGGACGAATTGGAGGCACAGACCGGAAAGAAAGTGGTGAGCGCTGCAAATGCCAGAACAATGCTGAATGAGAAGGTTGTCAAAAACCTGGAAGCGGGCGATGCTGAAAAGTAGACATCAGTGGTTCAGCTCTTCCATGAATTTGTCAATATCCGCCAATCCCTTTTTGGTGGCGTAAGGCCGGAACAGATGCGCCTTCATTCTCAAATAATGCGTCAACTGCCGTGAAAGATTTTGCCGTGACTCGGTAAGCACCGCTTCCGAAAGCCAGAATCGGCTTTGCAGGCTATTGCTGGAAATGATCAGCTGCTTATCATCTTCACAGCTGAACTTCAAATATTTATTTTCTTCCAAAAGCCCGATGTCATGTACCAGACCCGACATCCGGTTCTGCATCACATTACCCTGATAATTAGCCGCAATGAGGCTGTTCTGCTCCATCAAATGCACCATGCTCAGCAGCAGGCATTGAAATTTCAATCCATTTTCAAACAGCAGTTTATTCTTATGCAGGAAGTCGTACAGACCTTTTACGGACACTTCGCTGTGGATCTTTGAATTGGACTCGGTATAAGCCTGACTGATGCTGAATACCAGATCGTCCTTCGTGGGGTAATAATAGGTAAGGTTACCAATGCGCATGCCGAGGTCGGCTGCGAGTTCGCGCATGCCCACGTATTCGATTCCTTTGAGATTGAAGAGCTCCAATGCCCGTTTAATAATTTTCTCCTGTGTCGCGTTTGCTTTCTGCATTTGAAATTTGGTCAATGTCCTAATTTGTCGTAATTTTAGGTCGTTGTCCAAAAATATAACTTTTAAATGTCATGACGAAATCATTTCCAAACATCTTGCACATTCTGGCGTCGATTGCCTTTGTGACCATCATCGGTGCCGCCATTTACGAACATGCGGCCGTCGTACCGATGTGGAGCGCCGCGCCCCCGCGCTCACTTGCTATGTTCCAGGGAGAGTATGGCCTGCAAGCGGTTAACTTCTGGAAGCCGGTACATCCCGTAGCCATTCTGTTACTCGCCGCCGCATTGATCACCAACTGGCGCCAGCCCCGCCGCAAACAGCTCCTGATCGCCTCGGGTGGTTACGTGCTCATACTGATCATCACGGCCGTCTATTTTGTTCCTGAACTCATCGCCATTACCACCTCGGCCTACTCGCCCGCCGTGAGCGACGACCTGACGGGCCGCGCCAAAACCTGGGAAACGCTCAGTCTCGCACGCCTCAGTGGATTATTGATGCTGGCGGTTGTACTTTTATATGGTTTGAGCGTAAAAACGGAGGAGAAATAATGGAAACTGTAACTATGGAAAAAGTATACCCCGTTACGATCGACAATGGCCACGGCGAGCGGCTAACCTTCCTCGGCCGCGAAATGCGCGATGGCATGGAATACATCCAGGTCGAAAACCGGGTGAGCCCCGGTGCCGGTCCGCCGATGCACGTGCATCACCAGCAGTACGAGAGCCTGCATATCCTCGAAGGCAAAATGGGTATCGAAATCCTCGGCGAGCAACCTACATTCGTGCACAAAGGCGAGTCCGCGACTTTCGCACCGGGCATCGCGCACCGTTTCTGGAACGCAGGTGACACGGTGCTCCATTGTAAAGGCGAAATCTGGCCGCCGCACAACATTGAATATTTTCTGGGCGAGATCTACCGCTCGTCGCGAGAGAATGGTGGCGGTCGCCCGGGTGCATTCGATGCGGCTTATTTGCTGCGGAAATACCGCACAGAGTTCGATATGCTGGGCATTCCGGGGTTTGTGAAGAAGGTGATTTTTCCGGTTATATTATTTTGGGGGAAATTGCAGGGAAAGGAGAAGCGGTTTGAAAACGCGCCGGATGCAGAACCGGCGCGTTGAATGGATTGCATTACTTGTATAAAAACCGGTTTTTGCTTTTTTTCAAAATGACGGGGAGCCAGCCACATCAACAAACTCAAATTTTAACATTCCAGACTTCCGTCAGCGTTTCCCTGAAAAGGGCATTCAATGCAGCGGTATCGGGCATGGTCATGGGTGGAAGTTGCTTTGCGTAGGCTTTGTAAAACGCGAGTTTCTCTGTCAGGAAATCATGGAGGAGCGGAATGCGAGGCTCCTCGCTGAGCTCTTCTCCACCGGATTTACGAACCAGCAGGGCGTCGATTTCGCGGCGCACGGCATCGTCCTTCACCTGGCTGTCGAGCAGTTTGACGAACTCTGTAGGCGCCATCGTGTCCGTAGTGCGTATCCAGTCGCATGCAAGGATGGGCCGCAGCACATAGAAATACTTTTTTGTGCGCACCATGTCTTTGAGCAGATAATCGTGGTAATTGCCCTCGGCCATGCTCAGATAATGGTGCAGACACGAGCGTGGATTGAAATATCGCTTTTTCAGCTCCCGTAACTTCTCGGCGGTCGTGAACTGCTCGCGGTAAACGATGGGGCTGTCGAGCCATTCGAGCATGGGAGGGTTCGATTTTCTGAAAAGCCGCAATGCCTTCCGCAGCTCCCAGCCAGCCAAATCGATATCGTTCGGCAAAATTTCCTCCTGGCTATCCTTTTTGTCATCGATCTGCAAATACCACTCCGGCCGGTGCAAATAAATGTACCGCACATCCCAATCGCTATTCACCGAAGCAAACCCCCAGGCCCGGCTCCCGCTCTCGACGGCGTAGAGGATTTTGATGTCGTGCTGGGTTTCCAGGCGGGTAAGTTCTTGCTGGATTTCGGTGGTCATGGGTTGAATGCATTGGGGTTATTGTTTGGCAATATAGCGGCTTTGAATGTTTGCACCGTCATTTAGTCCATCATTTGCACCCTCACTTACACCATCAAATATACACTCATTTGCTCCGCCCGGATATTGGGTCGCTACCGCTTCATACTTTTCCGATCTAGTATCTAAGGACGTTGCTGAGTTCCAGCAGGAATAGGTTGCCGAATCGGTATCGGGGAGGTGTGGAGTGGTGAATATATTAGTTGTCAAACTTGCGTCCATTTAGCTCCGCATCTTCTAATAACGAAGTAACGATAGTCTTTACTAGTGACTCTGGTACATGTTGATTTTCCAACGCCATGCTTCCGCATACTGATTTAGTAACCATCGAGATGACATAGGGTTTTTGTCGCAGTTTGCAGTGCTTTTCGTAAAGTTTCATATCCCGAAGCTGATGTGATGAGTTGTAGTAAATTTACTAATTTAATGATTCGATAGATGTGACTTTACTTAATAACTTGTGTAATGGTTTAAATTTCAGTTTGTTAGGTTGATTAGTGCAAATCTAAATATGTTACCTATATGTATATTCGCCACAACGATTTAGTGATACCGGAGGAAGACCCGTTCTCCGTTTGCAGGCTAGATAGAAAGAAGTACGCAGATGTTTTGACAGAATTAATCGGGGGTTTTGGTACTGGATTTGTTTTGGCAATAAACAGTGAATGGGGAACAGGTAAGACTACGTTCGTGAAAATGTGGCGTCAGGATCTTCAAAACGCAGGCTTCGATACGCTGTACTTTAATGCTTGGGAAAACGATTTTGAAAGTAACCCACTTGTTGCGATCATGTCTGAGCTTAAATCCTTATCTAAGGATAAAACAGTTAAATTTAAATCTCTGATACAAAAGGGGGCAGTACTCACAAAAAATCTAGCGCCGGCAGTAATTAAAGCACTAGCTAGTAGATATATCGATCCACAAACGCTCGTAGATGGTTTAGAGAATGCGTCAAAAGCTGCGGCAGAGATTCTTGAAAAGGAAATCGAAGCCTATGCAAATCGTAAGAAGCAGTTAAACGATTTTCGGAAGGATTTGGAAAGTTTCGTGAATAAAGGAATTGGCGATAAGCCGGTTGTGTTTTTTATCGATGAACTTGACCGTTGCCGGCCCAGCTATGCAGTGGAAGTTTTAGAACACATAAAACATTTCTTTGCTGTGAGTGGAATTGTGTTCGTCCTCGCCATTGACAAGGAACAGCTTGGTCACGCGGTACGAGGTGTGTATGGGAGTGAACAGATTGATGCTGACGAGTACCTCAGGCGCTTTATCGATATCGAATATTCTATTCCTCAGCCTCAGACAGAACATTTTGTTAACTATCTTTTTCAATATTTTTCTTTTGATGAGTTTTTTAGATCTGAGCAGAGAATGCAATATGGCGGTGCAAGAGAGGATAGGGAAAGTTTATTGTCTTTGGCAGTAGTTCTATTCGACAGAGAAAAACTGACTTTAAGGCAGCAGGAGAAGATCTTTGCTCACGCAAGACTATCGCTGAAAAGCTTTTCTTATGGCTCCGATCTATTTCCCAGTCTTTTTGTGTTTCTAATACTTTTAAAAGCTATCAACCGAAAGCTGTATCAAAGTATAAAAAATAAAAATCTCTCCGTTCAAGACCTGTCGGACGATTTTTCAAGAATTTTTAAAAGTGAGAGTGCGGATGAAAACTTGAAAAGGAGTTCGTTGCATTTGCAAGCCAGATTAGTAAAAATGTATAATATTTATTTGAACTATCCTTACGACGAACCACTGGTGAAAAAGGACACAGAAGGAAAGATAGAATTCTTGAAAGTGCAGTCAAAATTAGACGATTCACCAAACAATGAGAATTTCGCGAACATGATTATTTCCTTTGACAGAAATAATATTTCAATCGAGCATCTCCTCAAAAGAATTGATTTGACGGATCCCATTGTCACGTAGTCGCAACGGTATCCGTGATCTGCCCTAGTTCTACCGTTAGAAAATTCCCCACTCTTTCACTTGCATCCCACCATTTTTCTCCCGAATATTCCCCTTCCCAAAACAAGTAAAAACTATGAAACACATTAAGAACATTGCCCTGTTATGGTGTGAGGACCGCGAAAGCGCCTCGAGTGTGATTTACTTACACTGGGACACCTGAAGACAGGGCATTTTTTCATCCCAAAACAAGTAAGTTTATGAACAAACAAACATCCCCCGAATCCCAGGATTCGGCCACGCTCGCCTATGGCGAACACGTCAAAAACCTGTTAACGATGAACGACCCCAAAGAATGGGTTGAGGACCTTTGGACGATCTATACGGGTTTCATGGTCGGGCAAAGTGAGCTCGGGCATAACCCGCATGCGAGCGACTTATTCTGTACATTTCGGGAACTTGTCTTTTTCTTCGAGAGGCTGGGTGAGCCAAAGGCGGCATAGAACCGAAGAATAATCAGTAGCGTCACAAGGCACATTTCAATCACTCACGTTCCTCTATTTCCTCAAGCATAAAAAAATGGAGACCACCCAGGCAGCCTCCATCGCAATGCATTACTCGCAAAAACTATTATTGCGCCCCGTCAATCCCCGATTTCGAAGTCTTTTTCTCCTCAGGCACCTTAAACTTAGCATTCGAAATCTTCAAAACCACCGCATTTGGCCAGGTCCTGTTCGTGTAAAACCGTTGCCCGTTCACCGCGCTCACGGCCAGACCGAGCGGGGTAGGGGCAGAGCGGATCGAAGCGTCGAAATTGTTGACGTATTCCACCAGTTCGCTGCCGTAGCCGAGTACTTCGACTTTGGTATACGCATTGCCCTCAATCATAGGAAAGAGTAATTCGCGGCGCTGGCCGTATTTCCATTCGTCGTCGCGCTTTTTGGTGATGAAGGCGTAAATAGTTTTTTCGTCGTTGGATTGTGTGAACCAAATGTCTTTGTCGCGGATAATGGGAAGCGGTTTGACGGCGTATATGGATTCTCCGTTTGTGAAATTCCAGAGGGCGATTTCGCGGAGGAGCGCTTCCTGTTCGATCTGGATTTCGCCATTTGGTTTCGGGCCGACGTTCAAAAGGAAGTTGCCGCCCTTGGCGCGAATTTCGATGAGCATGTTGATGATCTCGGTGCCCGATTTGTGCGGGTCGTTGGTCGGTTTGTATTGCCAGTCGGTGCCCATCGTGTAGCAGGCTTCCCACGGGCGCGGCGCGGCTTTGTCGGGGATGTTCTGCTCGGGCGTGTTCATGGCGTCGCGCGTGATCACGAGCTCGGGTTGCAGGCTCCACGCGTATTCGCGCAGCCCGTCGCCGGGGCCGTCGAAGAACATAATGTCGATTTTGCCGTAGTTGGTGAGCAATTCCTTGATCTGCGCCTTGTCGTAGGCCATCAGTTTGGGGTTGTTCATCGGAAACTGGCGCTTGTCCTGCAACCGACCGAGCGGGATGCCGTTCTGGTAGAAAAACAGGAAATCTTCCGGCGAAAAATACAGCCCGATGGCAATGCCCTGTTTACGAAATGCGGTGATGATCTCCTTCAACACATCGCGCTTGAAGGGCGTGTTCATGACATTGAAAAGCGTCGTTTTCGTATCGAACATGCAGAAACCGGCGTGGTGCTTGGTCGTAAAAACGACATATTTCATGCCCGCTAACCGCGCAGTCGTCGCCCATTCGTCCGGATCGAACTTTTTGGGATTGAAAAACGTGGGCAATTCCTTGATATACCGGTTCACATAGTCGTCCGAAGCGCCAGCCAGTGAATGGCTGATCACCGTTCCCAGCGAAACGTCGACATTCCAATGAATGAACATCCCGAATCCGAGGTCCTGGAACCATTTGACGCGTTCAGGATTGTTGGTGGTTTGCTGAGCTTGGGTGCCTGCGGCGAGGCCGAGGAGTAGCAAGAGTGTTAAAATTCTGGTGCGCATTGTTTTTGAAAAGGTCTTTTTGGAAAGACTGGATTTGCGGGTGGCGATACTCTGTTTTGGAGGTGTATTTTGAAAATAGGTGAAGAATCACTTGTCGATTCAGAGGTTTGTGGAATTTTGTAGTGAAATAATTCCGGAAATCGTCTTATTGGTATAAACGATTTACACTTCATCCTCATGAAAAATTATCTCCTTGCTCTGCTGCTCTGTCTCGCGGTCGGCATTCGCGCATTCGGGCAAGCAGACGAGATTTACAAGCTGACATTCAGCGATCCGTCAAATTTTGATATCATGAACAGCCTGTCCCATAAGCAACCCAAGACGATCTTGATCTCGAATATTACGTATAGCTGGGATTATACTGTCTTCTGGAATGGATTTGTGGGCGGGGAAACGCAGGAGCAGATTGATACGGAGACTAAGACAAGTCGCCACGAGTCGTACGATCCCGAGTATTTGTTCAGGGATGCGGTGATGCTGAAAGCCGTTAGCACGGCGGAACGTAAGTCACTTCGAAAGCGCACATTGACTTCTACCACTGAAAAAATCAATTTGAAAGGCGCCAATTATCAAACGGTCTCATCGATTAAAAAAGTGAAAGGTTTTTGTGTATCAACCACTAAACCCATTTTTACTTCGGATGGGCGCTATGCATTTATCAAAACCGCTGTTTATTTCGACGGGCATTACCAGATCGATGGCGCACGGTACGGCGATTTTGGAACGGTTACGATCGTTTACCAGAAGCAGGCGAATGGTAAATGGAAGAAATTTAAGAAATACGATCACTTAATTTTGTGAGACCGGGATATTCACAAGAGTATTAAACTAAAAAGGGCTATGAGTAGGAAAATCGCCATGGTAAAAGCGCAATTTGATATGAAAACGCACGACCAGGCCAGCGAAGATTTAAAATACTGGCTTAGCAAAACACCGCAGGAAAGAATAGCGGCAGTCACTTTTCTGGTCCACCAACAACTGAAACCTGGGCAGCGAATGGATAAAACTGTGTTTATTCGCAGAAAATTAAAAGATTGATCATGTCAAACCTTTGTGCTTATTCGCTGGCAATCATGCCTTCGCCGCCGATTGCCGAAGTCGTCCGCGGCATTAAAACAGATTATCGCGAAGCCATTGGCAAATCCTACGGCAGCGCCAATGCCGACGGTCACATTTCGCTGGATGGTTTCGATGCCTTGGAGGCAGATTATCCATTAATCCTCGCCGAGTATACCAAGTTGATTTCCCCATTAACTCCTTTCGAACTTAATTTCTCAGGCTTCGCAGATTTCGACCGCGCCAACTTTTCAGCATTCTACATCAAACCAACCGAAGATTCCTGCAACGCCATCCGCGAGCGCTCGCAGGCGATCATGAAAGGCTTCGATAAGAAATTCAAAAAGCAATACATGCAGAAATGGGCCGACGAGTCTAAAAACCCGCATATGACGATCGGGCGCAGGCTTACTAGGGAATGGGTTGAGCTGGCCTATTCGCTCTTTACGGAATATGAAGCCGGGTTCCTTTGCGCGTCGTTCGCCATCCGGAAGTATAATGAGAAACGTCGGCAATATGAGGTTATTGACGTGATTGCTTTGCAAGGTAAAAATGCGGTAGAGGAGCAGATTAGTTTGTTTTAGGTTAACTAAGTGCTACACATCATGAGCAAGGCTTTTCAAATATGGCTTTGCTCTTAGCATTCGAACATTGTGGTATTCCTCGATGACGGTTGTATCTTCTTCGGGCACAATGCCTTGTTCGATCCATTGAATGACAGTTTCGGTATTTTCTATCCCAAATCGGCGGCAATATTCTTCAATCCTTACCCATTCAGTCATATCAACAGTTATACCCTTTTGCAAAAGATAAGCAGCAGCTTCCTGGATTGCAATGTCCGCCTTTTGCATTAAATCTTGAAGTCTCGTTTGAACTTTTTCTTTCGTTTCCATATCAATAGTGTTTGCCGCTAGTAGGTTTTAGAGTTTTGTTCACTCGGAAATTGAGCACAGTTGAAATTAGGGAGGTTTGACTTTTTCGTCGCAAGGAAATAAGCTGCGAGCTGAGTCTAATTATCAACCGGATTTCAGAAATAATTGATAACTAGTAGAATAAAGAAAACCCGTCCCCCATGCTCCAACAATACGCCCTCAACGAATTCTACGCCGATCGCATTTCGCACCAGCTCACCTTAGCTAAGAAATGGTGGGATAGGGGCATCTTTTTCACATTTGCTACCTTGTTTTTGGCCTCCTGGCTGGGATTGATTTTCAGGAAGGAAGAAACCAGCGCTTTACTGGAACGGTTTGGCGGGATGTTTGCCCAATGGATTTTTGAAGAACCTTATTCCCAGCAGCGCATGTTCGCGATTTTTGGGGCGGTATTTCTGCTGAACGTCGCACCTTCCCTTGTGTCGTTCGTGCGAAAGAACTGGATTTTCCCGAAGGCATCCATGCGTTTGCGCGGTTATGCGACCATTCGGTCCAAAGAAGTGATTAAGCTGCCTCGCAGCCGGGGTGCAACCAAATCACCGAAGTCGTTTTACGTGTACGTCTCGCATCCTGTGAGTGGGAAAGTGCTGCCTGTGGAAATCCACGAGGGATGGTATAACACCCTTAACGCAGGCAATCAGGCGGATGCATTCTATCATCCCAGCAGCGACAATGTGCTGTACCTTGTTCATAACCAGCACGCAGCCGGGGTGCATTGACGATCTTCTGACCATCTCTGATCAAATTTTGACAAAATTCCCGGGAACGTTGTCAGGCTTGCCGCAGGATTCCTCGTCTATGCCTGTTAATCGATAACTGCGTATTCAAACCTTTGGGAAACTTGGACAGGACGACGGATGACGGTGCGCTTTGGCTGGCTTTCCGCAACGGCGACAACGAGGCGTTAGGCGTGATTGCCGAGCGTCATTACAGTGCATTGCGGCGGTACGGCATGAAGTTTCTCGTCGGCGAGAGCGTCGTCGAAGATTGTATCCAGGACCTCTTCCTGGACCTCTGGCAAAACCGCGAACGCATCAGCCAAACACCCTCTGTCAAGTTTTACCTCTTCAAAGCCATCCGGCACAGCATTCTGGGGCATATGCGGTATCAGCAGCGATTTGCTAATGAGGAATCGCTGGATTGGGACACGTCCCTACCTGAAAATTTTAATGCAGAGTCGCTGCTGATCGAGCAGGAGACTTTGAACGGCCTCGTAGCGCAAATGCACGCGCACATGGAGGCGTTGCCCAAGCGCGAACGCGAGGCGCTGTTCCTGCGGTATTACGAAGACCTGAGTGTGACGCAGATTTCGGGTATCATGGGCGTCAACAAACAATCGGTTTCCAATTTTCTTCAGAAAGGTATTTCCAGGATCCGCGCCAAATGGCTGGTGTCGGTGGTACTAAACTTATTCTTTTTTTAATTTTTTTCTTCTGCCGAGGGTATATCGTTCTATGTTGTTCATAATATCATAGAAATCATTCGAATAATGAAGAATGGATATGTCCGGTTACGAATTCAGCTCACCTGAGGATTTTCTTGAAAACGACCGCTTCCGGGGTTGGGTAATGGGCCTGCACCCGGAGGACAAGGCCTTGTGGGAGACTTTCCTGGCGCAGCATCCCGACAAGCGGGCGATGTACGAGAAGGCGGTGGCCACATTGCTGGTGATCAACGCTGTGGAGCCTGCATCGTCGGCCGAGGCAGATAAAGCAGCAGCGCTCCGGGAACTGATCGGGGGGCAATCGGGTCAGGACAATGAATTCCCGCTTTGGCGCTGGATGCGCTGGGCGGTGGCCGCGATGCTGGTTATTTCGGCGGGTTTCTGGTGGGTGAATTCACAGAAAACCATAACAAAGGCTGGTCATGTAGCTGGTCAGGCAGCCGGAACCGAATGGGAGGTCCGTGAGAATCAATCTCAGGAGCTGTTGCTGGTCAACCTTCCCGACGGCTCGTCGGTACTCCTCAGCAAGGAGAGCAGCATCCGGTTTATGGCCGACATGACCGGGCCGGAACGGAAGGTGTACCTGGACGGGGAAGGTTTTTTTGAAGTAGTGAAAAATCCGGGAAAGCCCTTCTTTGTCACGACTGACAAGCTTACCACCCGCGTGCTGGGCACCAGCTTCCGTGTGCGGTCTTACCCCGGGGCAGAGGAGGCCTTGGTAGCCGTTAAAACCGGGAAGGTTTCGGTCACAACCGACGGGCATCGGGAGGGGGACGTCTCCTCGCTCACCCTGTACCCAAACCAGCAGGTTAACCTGATCCGTAAAAAGGATAAGATCATGCGGGCCGTCACCGCGGCCGTGCAAGTGAATCAGGCCACACCGATCGAGAAAGAGCCGTTCAATTTCGAATTTACTCCGGTTTCCGAAGCATTCAAGACGCTCGAAACGCAATATGCCGTTAAAATCCATTACGATCTGGAAAAGATGAGCCGGTGTACGATCACCGCTTCGCTTAAAGACGAACCATTCCTTGAAAAACTGCGGCTGATATGCCTTGCCACCGAATCATCCTTCGCCGTAAATGGAGACGAGATCATGATCTCCGGCCTGGGATGTCCCTGACTTCCTGAAATACTTACCTAACCTTTTTCTATGACCAAACCCTTTGTGAAGCAATCCCCTTGAATTAAAGCCATTTGTGTCTGTTGGAGACAAATGGAGCTACTACCTAACGTTTCTAAACATTTAACCAATTATGATGAAAAATTTATCGGCAAAAACCGGCGGGCGTATGGCATCCGGGACCGTACGTGGCTTGCTGTGGCAACAAACGCTGCTCCTGCTGGTATTCATGCAATTCAGCTGGGCGAAAAACGGCAGTGCCCAGGAAATGCTCAATCAGCGCATTTCAATTTCGGTGGCAAACGAAAAGATCGAATTAGTGATTGTGAGGCTCGAAAAAGCGGCCAATGTCAGCTTTCTGTACAGCAGGGAGGTTATCCAGTCGCGGCGGAAAATTAGTTTCGAAGCCGAAAATAAGCCATTATCCAGCGTGCTGGAAGGTATTTTGCAGCCCCTGGGTTTGAAATACGAAGTTTCAGGAGATAAAATTATCCTCAAACGACAGCTGAACACTTCCGGGGCGGAGGAAGCGCCTGCTACCCAGATCACTCCTGATGTCGCCGCTGAAATCAATATTGCAGGAAATGTGACGGACAATGCCGGAATGGGGCTGCCAGGCGTAAGCATACTCGTGAAGGGTACGCAAACCGGCACGACCACCGACGCGGACGGCAAGTATAAACTCTCCGTCCCAGATGGGAATGCGGTGCTGATTTTCAGTTTTGTGGGTTATATCTCCCAGGAAATCGCCGTTGGAGGCAAGACGGCTATTGACGTCCAGCTCCTTACCGATGACCGTGCATTGGAAGAGATCGTCGTGGTCGGTTACGGAACGCAGAAAAAGGCTAACCTGACCGGTGCCGTTTCCACGATCGACTCCAAGGCCATTGAGAACCGCCCGTCCAGCAACCTCGCAACGGGTATGCAGGGCGTAACGCCCGGGCTCGTTGTGACGCGCCAGACCGGACAGCCAGGTCGTGAGAATATCAATATCCAGATCCGTGGCGCGACTTCGGCCAATGGTAATGTAAACCCGTTGGTGTTGCTGGACGGTGTAAGCGTGCCCATCAGCACGATGCAGACCATGAACCCGAACGACGTCGAAAGCATCAGTGTATTGAAGGACGCGGCTGCGGCGGCTATTTACGGCGCGCAGGCGGCCGGGGGCGTTATTCTGATCACCACCAAAAAAGGTAAATCAGGCAAAGTTACATTCGATTATTTGGGACAACAGGGGATAGACTGGTCGCTGAATGTGCCCGAAAGGATGTCGCTGTTGGATGAGGCGCTGTTTTCAAACCTGGCACGGATCAATTCGGGAAGCAGCCCGGAATATACCGACGAGGAGATCCAGCGCATCCGCGACCGGGTCCCTTACGTGGTGAATCCGGCGGATACGTCTTCTTATTTGTATTACAATCAAGACCCGATCGCCAACCGCATCCTGCGCAAATACACCTCTATGAGCACGCACAACATCACTGCGCGCGGCGGTACTGACAAACTGAACTTTCTGATTTCGGGAGGCTACTACAACAAACAGGGGGTTTTCAAGGTAGGACCCGACAATTACAACCGCTACAATGTGCGGATGAACCTGGGCTCGCAGCTCACCAAGCACCTGTCGCTGGACAGCCGTTTGGCCTACACCAATGATAAAGCCAGAACTGCATCGGTAGATGTGAATGGCGGCGGGTTGATTTACCAGATCTATCGTTTCCGGACCAGAAACCCATTTTTTACACCCGAGGGACGTTACAATTCTGCCAACAATACCTACGCGATCCTCGAATCGGGTGGTTATAATGAAAACCGCAGAAACTACTTTGACGGCGTATTTACATTAACAGCCGCCAATTTTATCAAAGGATTGCAGATCCGCGCCATCGCCGGCACGCAGTACCGCCGGGGCGACCGCCAGCAGTTCAACAGGACTGTGCCGCTTTGGAGCAAGTCCAAAGTTGCGGGGTACGTCAATCAGATCAATGGATACACGCTAACCAACGATGTGACCAAGAATACCAATTTGCAGGCATTGGTGAACTATGATTTTACGGTGGGCAAAGACCATAATTTCGGACTTTTTGCAGGTTATCAATGGGAGGATTTCCGGACAGACACCTTGTCGACCGGCGCTACCAACCTGGTAAGCAACGATTTGCCCACATTAAACCTGGGTGACGACAAAACCAAAAGCAACCGTCAGATCATTGCCACGTATGCATTCCAGTCTGTTTTTGGAAGATTTAATTACAATTACAAAAATAAATACCTGCTGGAAGCGACGATCCGTCTCGACGAAAGTTCGAAACTGGCGCCGGGCCTCAGGAAAAAAGTATTCCCTGCCGGATCGGTCGGGTGGAATCTGCACCAGGAGAACTGGTTTGCGACACCTTTGCCATTCTTCTCGGAATTTAAGCTGCGCGCGTCGTGGGGACGCCTCGGAGGCGCATTGGGAACCAATATCGGCTATTACGATTATCTCAGCCAGCTGTCCCGGGGCAACAACCTGGTACTCGGTGACTCCCGAACTTCATACATTAATCAAGGCTCCATTCCGTCGGCCGCCCTTTCGTGGGAAACGATCGAGACGACCAACTGGGGTATCGATGTGGGCCTGCTTCAGAACCGTCTGCAGTTCAGCGGGGACTATTATGTCAAATACAACCGCAACATGCTCACGCCTCAGCAACTGCCGGGTGTTATTGGTGTAGGAACGCCAAGAAGGAATAATGGTGAGCTCAAATCATGGGGTTGGGAAGCCGAGCTGCGTTTCCGGGATAAGATCGGTAAAGACTTCAACTATTCATTTGCGGTCAACTTTTCGGACAACAACAATAAGCTCATCAATTTCTCGGGAACAACGGTCGTAGGAGCCGGTACCAACAAGCTGATCGAGGGTTATGCGCTCAACAGTATCTGGGGATATCAGACCAACGGCTATTTTACCTCAGCCGACGAGGTAAAAGGATGGGCTTTCCAGGATAACCGGGCTGGTGCCGGAGACGTAAAGTATGTGGATCGGAACGGTGATAAGCGGTTGTCGGTCGGAAAAGGAACTGTTGCAGATCACGGGGACCTGGTTTTACTGGGAACGACGGCTCCGCGGTATCTTTTCGGGGTTACGTTGGGAGCAAGCTGGAAAGGATTTGATTTCAGCGCATTCTTCCAGGGCGTCGGCAAGCGCAGCTATCGCGCCAACCCCGAGTCTGTTGCTCCGCTGCTCGTGACCTGGAAACAGGCAATGGGCATCCACAGCGATTACTGGACACCCGAACATACCGATGCATTGTTCCCGAGACCTTACACCGGTGCTACCCACAACTACGTGGCTTCGGACAAATGGACGCTGGATGCGAGTTACGTCCGCCTGAAAAATATTCAGTTGGGCTACACCATTCCCTCCCGCATCACCGAACGTATCAAGGTCTCCCGCGCGAGACTTTTCTTCTCGGGCCAGGACATCCTCACGATCTCCGGACTAGGCAAATTCCAGGGATATTTCGACCCGGAAACACGTGATGGGGTAGAAAACGATTACCCGTTTTTTGCAACTGCTTCGGTGGGCGTTAATGTATCATTCTAAAATTGTGACTGATCATGGCTTTCAAGAAAATACCAATGAACATAACTTTCAAAAAGACTTTAATAGGGCTGTCGCTGCTCGCCGGGCTGGCCTCCTGTGATGTGAACCGGCTGCCTGAGACCAATATCAGCGACGACAGCTTCTGGACGTCGGAATCGGATATCAAAACCGCCAACAACTATCTGTACACCTTTCTGCCTGCATTCAATAATGACGATGTGTGGTCGGATGATGCATTCGGGTTGGCTTCCAACACCATCAGTGACGGATCCCGGCTGGCACCAGCTACTGCGGGAGGAGATTATAACAATCCATACACTTTGATACGTGCGGCTAACAATATCATCGAGAAGGCACCCCGCGCGGCAGTTACCCCGGCGGTGCTGGACCGTTATCTGGCCGAAGCGCGTTTCTTCCGTGCCTGGGGCTATTTCTCGTTGGTGCAGAAGTACGGCAGCGTCCCGCTGATCCTGAAAACACTCGACGAAAACAGCCCTGAACTTCGTCAGCCTGGCGCCCCGCGCGAAGCGATCGTGGAACAGATCTATGCCGATCTTGATTTTGCCTCAGCGAAGCTTCCGACCATCACTACGCTTGGTACGGCCGATTTTGGCCGCATTTCCAAAACCGCGGCCCATGCATTCAAAGCGCGTGTCGCTTTGTTTGAAGGTACTTTTGCCAAATACCATTCGAAAGGCGACGCTCCCAAACACCTCACAATGGCCGTGGCGTCGAGCAAAGCGGTGATCGACAGCAAGGAGCACGCATTGTTTGGAAATTACTTCGATCTCTTCCAGATGGCCGGGGAAGGCCGCCAGAACAAAGAGAATATGATCGTCAAGCAATACGGCGTCTCCAATACCGAGCGTGTGCTGACGCATTCCTACTACCGCGGGTCGCTGGAAAATGGCAATGTGAACCCAACCAAATCGCTGGCAGATTCGTACCTGATGAAAGACGGCCTGCCAATTACCAAATCACCATTGTGGACGCTGCCGGATTCTTCGCACAAGGTTTTCAGAAACCGCGACATCCGCATGAGCGCTACTTTTATGAAGCGTGGCGACGCCATGATGACAACCAAACCGATCTTCGACATTGCCAACCTGGTATTCAACAAAACGGGTTACATGTTCCGCAAATTCGCCAACGTCGACGACTGGAATACGCAGGCTTCCACGATCGACCGCCCTTTGCTGCGGTACGCGGAAGTGCTGCTGATCTTTGCAGAGGCCAGCTATGAACTGAATGGAGCCATTACCGATGCCGAACTGGACATGTCCGTTAATCTGCTGCGCGAGCGCGGGCAGATCGCCAAACTGACCAATGCATTTGCAAAGGCCAACGGACTCGACGTGCGTGACGAGATACGCCGTGAACGGCGGGTGGAGCTTGCGCAGGAAGGCTTCCGCTATTGGGACATTATCCGCTGGAAAACCGCCGAAACTGAACTCATCAAGCCGGTGCTCGGTAATTTTTATTTCAAAGGCGAGTTTGCCGCAGCCACCGTCAATCTGACGCCGGATAACGTGATCCTGGTTCAGGCGGCCAGCTTCCGTAAATTTGATCCCGCGAAGGATTACCTGTGGCCGCTGCCGATCAACGAAATCGCATTAACCCCGGAATTGGATCAGAATCCAGGATGGTAGTTTTTTGGAAGGAGGAAAGGGCGGAAGGGGAGGAAGGGAGGAAAGGGAGGAAGGGGAGGAAGGGGAGGAAATCCATTTTCTCCCTTTCCATTCTCCATCCTCCATTCGTCCTTACTCCCTTTCCTCTCTTTTTTTACTCCCAGTTACAACCGAATGGGCCGTAGGCGAGTCTGTCTTTTATAAACCTCTAAACCTATGCAGACAAAATTTATCGCATTACTGCTTTCTGCGGCCCTCTTTTCCGGTTGCCTTCCCGACAGACAGGTGGATCCTCTTACTACCGGACCGGAACCAGTGCCCTATCGCATCGTCCGGGATAGTATCGAAACCGGCAGCTATCTGAACATCGCCATTGGCGAAGAAGCTGCCAGTGTTTATCCTAAAATCCAGGCGCTTCAATCGACCAAGGGCGTTACGGCGTTGAGTGTGGTGAGTAACATTTTTTCGGATCTCGCGCCGCTCCGCGAAAGGATCCCGTTGTACCAGTATATTTTGCTGGATCAACAGCAGGGGACAGACTCCGGCGTGCAGATTACCATCGAAAACCAAACCGTGAAGGCGATCTATCTGAACAGTGGTAAAAAGTTGAATCAGTGGCCGGAAAAAGAAAAAGCTGCCTCGTCGGTCAGAATGGGGGATGCTATTTCGGACTTGTACGAGAAATTCGCCAATATCCGGGGTATCGGCTCTTACAGGAATAAGTTCGAACGTATTTCCTTACTCGTCAAAAACCTGAGTGCCGCTTACGACCCGGGTATGGGCCAGTCACCGCAATGGTATTTCGGCTACTCCACCGGTACGGACACGATGGACCAGATCCAGGTGCATTTCGAGGCAGGCAAGGTCAAAAAGATCAGGATCGATCACTATTCGAAGTATTGATTATTGATGGGTTAGTTTTAATCGGGCAGTCATATTTCATGGCTGCCCGATTTTATATTTAAATACATATAAAACAAATGACCTGCTGCTATTTATATGCAAATGAATATAATTGTATTCTAATGTATATATTTATATGCAATTGAATATAATTTGTTTAAATTGAGTATAATTATATCTTAAAGCATATAATGGAGACGATAGCTCAGTTTGTGAAATTACGGAGGAAGCAGGTCGGGTTAACGCAGGAGGAGTTTGCAGACAAGGCCGGCGTGGCACTGACGGTGGTGCGGAAAATCGAGCAGGGAAAGGAAAACCTGAATCTGGACAAAGTAAATCAGGTACTTCGGATGTTCGGCCATGAACTTGGCCCGGTGACCATAAAACCTTTGAAAGAGGACTAAATGAGAAGCGCATCGATTTACTACGACACGGCGTTGGCCGGCACATTAACGGAAACTGATGAAGGACTCTATACCTTCGCCTACGACCCGGCATATGTCCGCTTGTTTCCTGATCAGTACCTGACTTTTTCAATGCCGGTTACGGAGAAGGTCTACACCGAAAAGAGGCTTTTTCCCTTTTTCGAAGGCCTGATACCCGAAGGCTGGCTACTCGACATTGCTTCCAAAAGCTGGAAGATCAACCGCAACGACCGCATGGGACTTTTGCTGGCGTGTTGTGAAAATTGCATTGGCGCCGTGAGTGTTATACCTGATCAGCAAGAGTATGAGTAGGAAATGTCTGTACTGTTATAAATTATTGGACGATTCCATTTCGGGTGACTTTCATGTGCATTGCAGTACCGCATTTTTTGGCTTAAAAACGCCGCCTGTGCTGGGCTATTCACTAGCGGAAATGGCGAAGCTTGCCAAAAATATTGTCGAACGCAGTGTAGCGGTGCCCGGTGTGCAGCCCAAATTGTCGCTATCGATCGTGAATGAGGTAATGGCGAATGGCAGCCGCGGCCGACTTACCATTGTGGGTGCTATGGGTGGAGGTTATATCTTCAAACCGCCGGTTGAAAAATATCCTGAAATGCCTCAAAACGAGCACGTCACAATGCGCATTGCCGAAGCATTCGGCTTGCCGACTGTTAAATCCAGCCTGATACGCCTGGAATCGGGAGAGCTCTCCTACATCACCAGGAGAATCGACCGGGTAAACGGAGGCAAGAAAATCCACATGCTGGATATGTTTCAGATCCTTGAAGCATTCGATAAATACAAAGGATCGATGGAGCGCGTAGGCAAAGCGGTACGCCAGCATTCGGTTAACACGCTACTGGACCAGCTCACGCTGTTTGAATTGACCCTGTTCAGTTTTCTGACGGGGAACAATGACATGCACCTCAAAAATTTTTCCATGATCAAAAGCGATTCCGGCTGGTCACTGGCGCCTGCGTACGACTTGCTGAACGTAACGATCGTGAACCCGGAAGATCACGAGGAGCTGGCGTTGACGCTGGAAGGTAAAAAGCGGAAATTAGAGAAGGAGCATTTTCTACGTTTTGCCGAAGGAATGGGACTGAATGCGAAGCAGATCAATGGCGTATTCCGCCGGTTTTTCAAAAACAAGCCGGTTGCTCTAAACTGGATCGGGAATTCCTTTTTGTCCGACGATTTGAAAGCCGCTTACATGGCTTTGCTGAACGAGCGCTACCAGCGGCTGGCCTGATTCAATATCTCTGCTGGCAGTTCTCGCAGAAATAACTCCGTCGCTTCGCTTTGCCCAGATATTCTTTGTGGAAAGGAATATCACAGCGCGGACATATCTTTTTGGTGTGCGCCAGCCAATGCTTCTTCAAAGTGCCTTCCTGCTTCCATTCCAAAAATTCAAAAGCATACTCCCTGGTTTCTTTGATCACTTCTTTCAATTTGGTATCCGGAACTTCGCCAATGACGCTCAGCGGGTGCATCCGCACGCGGAACAGCACTTCGTTTTTGATGATGTTGCCGCTTCCGGCAAAAACGTCCTGATCGAGCAATGCATCACAGACCAGCATTTTGGGCCGGTCCTTCAATTTCTTCAAAGCGACTGCGGGCTTCCAGGATTCGGACATGATGTCGGCCGACCAGTCGTAAATATCCCCCACGGGTTTGTCGATCAGCTGGATCGAAGAGGTGTAAAAATTCAGTTCGTTCTTGTCGAAGACCAGGCTCAATGCCGGCGCGGTTTTCTTGCGGTCATTGATGAGATAGGAGCCGAATAGCAAGAAATGAATGCGGATCGTGAAGTCTTCGAAGCATACCAGAAAATGCTTTCCCCACGACCGGAAATCGGTCACTTTCTGACCGATCAGTCTGTCCTTATCGATTTTTGCCGTGCCTTCCGCATGCCGGACGATCATTCTCTGAAGTCCGAGCTCTTCGACGGCTTTCCTTAAAATAACAATGGATGGTCCTTCGGGCATAGCACGGCGTTTTTGCGGGAGGTCTGCTAAAAATGTGCCAGAAGAGAGAAGGCCCAATGCGTTCCTGCATGAAAGCTGGCCAGCTTAGCCAGGTAATTTGTAAACCCGGATCCCACCGCCCGGCACGGATATTATACGTTTTGAAAAAGCAAACCAAAACCATTATTACCATGCGGAATTTCATGATTACCATTGCTTCTGCCTCCACGGAAAACGCTCTCACTTTCGAACGGCACATTATTGAATCCGAAACGTATCCGAGCCGGTCGTATATAGTCAACGTTGTCAACCGGGGAGGGCCGGAGCAGCCTCGGGGTGAAGTGATTTCGATCGTGGAGCTTTCCGATCAGGATGTCAAAGAGTATGAGGGCGTGGAGTAACTACCGGGCCCGCAGCGTAAACCTAACTTTTAATCACCGACACCTTTACTATGGGACTATTTTTCAAAAGCCGAAAACAGGAATCTGTTACCGAACTGCCCGAATGGCTGGCTGCACGCGACGGTTTTCCGTTCTATATCAAAGCTCCGATGGTTCTTATCGGGCTTTATCTTTTCTTCTACATGCTCAATCTGTTGCAGGAGATTGTGGTCCCGTTTGCATTCGCAGGGTTGATCTCGATACTGCTTAACCCCGTCTACAACCGTTTCCAGAAATGGAATTTCAATAAGGTCGCTGCCATCATACTCACAATTTTTCTCGCCATACTCGTCGTGGCGGGGATCATGTTCTTTCTGTCGTCGCAGATCGTACAGTTCGGGGATATGATACCGCAGTTGGAGAAGAAGACGGTCAAACTGCTGGGCAACTTACAGGTCTGGCTGTCGTCGAGCTTCGGGATCTCCACGGAGAAGCAGATGAGCATGCTCGACGAGGCGATCAACAACAGCAGGACTTATGTGGGCAAGACGGTCAACACCCTGTTCGGTATCATCAGTTTTTTTGTGCTGATACCCCTTTACATCTTCCTGCTTTTATTTTACAAGCCATTGATCCTCAATTTTATTTTCGAGGTTTTTGATGAAAATAATTCCGAACAGGTCGGGGAGATCTTGCAGGAAACCAAGGGCGCAGTGCAGAGCTACATTGTGGGCCTAATGATCGAAACGACGATCATCGCCTCGCTGAACTCTATCGCGCTCCTCATTCTGGGTGTTCCCTATGCATTACTGCTGGGTGTGATCGGTGCTATCCTGAACCTCATTCCCTACATCGGAGGGATCATTGCCATCGCATTGCCGGTGTTGATTTCGTTCATCACCAAGGACGGCTATACCACACCGCTGCTCATCATCGGCGCCTATATGCTGATCCAGTTTGTCGACAACAACATTATCGTTCCGCGTGTGGTATCGTCCAAAGTGTCGGTTAATGCATTGATTTCCATTCTGGTAGTATTGCTGGGTGGTACGCTCTGGGGCGTGAGCGGCATGTTTCTGTCGATACCGTTCACGGCTGTTCTCAAAATCATCTTTGATCGTATCGACGAGCTGAAACCCTGGGGCAAATTGCTCGGTGACAAGATGCCTGAGGATCCTCCCGCAACGGTCGTGAATCCCAAAGAAACAGAAGGGAAACAGACACTGCTGTAAAGCAAAGATGCCGGTATTCGTCTCGAATACCGGCATCTTTGCTTTCACTATATTCAAAATCAATAATCCAGCTTCTTGATAGCGCCGTCTCCCAGACTGAGCACATAGAAGGTGCGGTCGCCGTGGCGCTTGATGTCGGTCGGGAAATTCAGTCCGCTAATAAGTACATTCCCTGCTTCGTTGAGGATCGAGCCGGTGTTTGGCTTGAAACCCGGAGGATTACCCATACTGCCCGGAGGTGGGGTGAAATCGGCGAAATGAAGCAGGAGCGGTTGGCCGTTTGCGGTCAATGTGATGTGCGTAAGGGTTGTAAAGCCACCTGTCCGAGGAACCATTTCTCCGGCGGGATTTACCTGGTAGAGGTTCGCTGTGCCCGGCGTGAACGGGAAACCGGTAAGGCTGCTCAGCAGGAAGCGGGAGCCGTCAAAAACAATGCCGGTAGGAACAGCGTCCCTGTTTGGCCCACCCACAGGCGGGAATGTGGTGAAGAGATCGAGCGCATGCGTATCCTTGTTGCGGCGGATAACGGCGTTCGCGCCGGCATCGGCAATGTAAAGATGCCCGTCGGGTCCCTTGGTAAGGCTGAATGCATTCGAGTTATTGTCGAATGTGAGATTCAGAGTGGCCACAAAATTCTTGATGTTTTCGTTAGGCAGGTGGTCTTTATGCAAAGGCAGGCTGCCGGCAAGCAAAGTCGTGGGGTTGATGATATAGAGCAAACCCTCCACGCCGTGCAGCAGATACAACGTGCCGTTATCATAATACAAATGGCTGATGCCTTCAACGTTACCCTGGTTGATGATCGATTTAAAGTTGGTGACCACCGTTGTTTTGACACCCTGCGGCGAGATCATCACCAATGCACCGTCGTCATGTCCGGTACCACCCTCGGTCACCCAGAACCGACCCTGCTCGTCGATTGCCATGCCGATTGGAGCGCGCAGGCCGCTCACAAAGTTGCTAACTGAAAATTGTGTCGGTTCCGGGATCGGTTCTGAGTGGTCGGTGCAGGCCACAATGACCACGGTAGTCGCCATGACGGCGAATGCAAGAAATGAGAGGAAACGCTTTTTCATAGTGGTTGAGTTTGAGTGGAATAGATGGGAAAGGGAACTTGTAGAGATTGAGGGCAAAAGTAAAGTTTTGATGGTCCCTACTCATGCTATAACTGCGTCATTTCCAATGCAATTTATTAAGCGGTAAATGTTTTGCCGAATGTTTTTAATTGTGGTCAAATAATGATTGTTTGCGGTTTTAAAATCCACCACCAAACCACTCATGAACCAGGATATCAACCAACCAGTACCCGACGCCTACTACACCATCGATGCCGCTACAAAAGCCTCCGGCTTCACG
>CBFGMV010000082.1:0-39173 GCA_965649915.1 uncultured Dyadobacter sp. | reverse complement strand
TGAGTAAAAGATTAATACGTATAAAGTCCGCCGAACTGCCTACCGCGATAAGCCGACTACAAAAGTTTTCTATTAATGCAGTTCTTTCCGATGGCAATACCCTCTTCGGCAAAGTGATCTCATTCAGCGGTGATCATTTCACGCTGAAAGATACGCGTGATCATGCGCATCTTGTGAGGTTCGGAGACGTTTACGAGATCGTATACGACACTATTCAAAATTAAGCCGCTGAATCGCATATCAGCCATATAAACATCGGATTGCCCGCCGCCAGATTTCCTAATTGGGAAGATCATAACTATATTCGTATCGGAGACGAACCATGATTCCCTTCATTCCAGCCCGATTACAATATCTCCGGTAATCTGCTGCCTGAATTAGATATGCTCTCTAATTTACTTATCAAAAACTACGCGCTGATAAAGCACCTTGAAATGTCGCCAGATCCCGGTCTGAACATCATTACCGGTGAGACAGGGGCAGGGAAATCCATTATGCTGGGGGCCATTGGCCTTTTGCTGGGTAACCGGGCGGACGCAAAGTCGTTGTATGATGCCAACGAGAAATGTGTCATCGAAGGCAGTTTCAATCTGAAAGGCTACGACCTTGCTCCCAATTTTGAGGATGAGAACCTCGATTTTTCCGACGAATGCATTATCCGTCGTGAAATCTCTGCTGCCGGCAAATCGAGGGCTTTCATCAATGATACGCCCGTCAACCTGGATACATTGCGAAAAATCGGCATGCAAATGCTGGATATCCATTCGCAGCACGATTCGATCCTTCTGGGAAATAATGAGTTCCAACTGCAGGTAGTGGATTCTTTCGCAGAAAATGGCGCGTTACTGAAAGCTTACCAAAGCGATTTCAATGCTTACCGGGATGCAGCAAAGACGCTGGAAGACTTAAAAAGAAGGGCACACCAGTTGCGTAAGGAGTTCGATTACGACCAATTCCTTTTTCAGGAACTGAACAACGCCGCCTTGAAAACGGAAGAACAGGAGAAGCTGGAACAGGAACTCACCATTCTTGAAAACGCGGTCGAGATCAAAGAGCGTTTGCAGCTAGCCCACGCATACCTGGACAATCCCGAAAATTCAGCACTTGATCTTTTGAAAAATGCAGTGGCGTCCCTGACGCAGGCATCGAGGCTTGTAACGGAGTATGATATACTTCGCCAACGCGCCCAGAGCACACTGATTGAACTAAGAGATCTGGCCGACGAAATAGACCAGGTCAATGGCAATGTGGAGGTTGATCCGAGCAGAACGGAGATTGTTCAGGAGCGCCTCGACCTCATTTACTCATTACTGAAAAAGCATCAGCTATCGTCTATCGGTGAACTGCTGGCCCTGGAAGAACAGCTTCGCACCAAGCTGAACGCAGTGATGAACCTGGACGAAGATCTTGCTTCCGCGGAAAAACAGCTTGTTCAGACCAAAGAGAAGATGCTTACCAGGGCTAAGACGCTATCGGACAAGCGCCAGAAAGTTACGAAGGCGATCGAAAAACTAATTCTCGAACGGCTGTCTGAACTCGGAATACCCAATGCATCGTTAAGTATTCAGATTGTTGAAATAGCTCCCTCTCCCACCGGGATAGATTCAGTAACATTTCTGTTTAGCGGCAACAAAGGCATTGTACCGCAGGAATTGAAACTGGTGGCATCCGGGGGGGAATTTTCCCGCCTCATGATGGTGATTAAGTATATTCTGGCAGATAAAAGAAAACTTCCCACGATCATTTTTGACGAGATTGATACGGGTGTTTCTGGTGAGATTGCCAAGAAAATGGGAAAAATGATGCAAAATATGGCTGTTAATCATCAGATTATCGCCATCACCCACTTGCATCAGATCGCCAGCAGCGGCGACGCTCACTATTTTGTTTATAAGGACCATTCTTCTGACAAAACCGTCAGCAGGATCAAGAAATTGACAATCGACGAACGCGTACAGGAAATCGCGCAAATGATCGGCGGACACAACCCTTCCGAAGCGGTTCTTCATAATGCGCGCGAAATGATATTAAAGGATTAGCCAGCAATATATAACTCAATTTAACCCTATTCTACAGTATGAAGCATTTCACACTCTTGTCAGCAATTCTCCTGCTTTGCTTTGCATGCGGTAAAGATAAAGACCAAGAAAAGCTCTCCACTCTTGAAACCGAAGTATTGGCCATTCATGATGAGGTAATGCCCAAAGGCGAGGACATTATGGGCCTTAAAACAGCCCTTTCAAAAAAAATACAAGGTATCGACAGTCTTCAGAATGTCGGTGTGAGCAGCAATACCCTGGCGGAGCAGCGCATAAAGGCCATTGATCTCAACCAGAAACTCACCGAATCAGATAAATTGATGATGGACTGGATGCATGAGTATCGCGGTGATTCCGCCAAAAAACTGGAACCGCAGGCAGCCATTCTCTATTTCGAAAAGGAAAAAGATAAGATTCTCCTCGTAAAGCAGTCGACCCTGAAGGCGATTCAGGAGGCAAAAACATTTTTAGAATAAACCGTTTATGAACTCGAATTTCAAATCTATCCTGTTAAGCTCACTCATTGTTTCCACTTGCATTGCGGCCCTGATGGCTTGTAATAGCGGGGACAAAAAATTGCCGATCCTCGGAGAGCGTGATTGGGTAAAAAAAACAGTTGACGGCAAAGAAGTAGTCGACACCATTTATAATAAGATTCCTCCGTTTGCATTCGTCAACCAATACGGCGATACCGTTACCGAAAAGGCGGTGGAAAATAAGATTTACATCACCGATTTCTTCTTTACAACGTGCCCGACAATATGCCCTGTCATGAAGCGCCAAATGGTAAAGGTTTACCAGGCCTATAAGAGCAATCCCGATGTAATGATCCTTTCGCATTCGATCGATCCGGAGCACGATACTCCCCAGGTATTGAACAAATTTGCGAAAGACCTTGGTGTAGAGGGCACGCAATGGCAGTTCCTGACCGGTGACAAGCAACGGATCTACGAGATCGGGCAAAAGAATTATATGTCTACAGCCAAGGAAGATACTACTGTGCAGGGAGGCTACATTCACAGTGGCGCTTTCATTCTGGTCGACAAAGACAAACATGTCAGAGGAATGTATGACGGAACCACCGAAGAAGGGACAAAAAAATTGCTCAATGATATAGAGCGGCTTCTGGCTGAGTACAAAAAATGAAAGTATCCATGTTCCCTGGCCTTGCGAAAGCGGGCATTACAGCTTGCATTGCATGTCTGAGCGTTTCATGCCAAAGCTCGGAAGAATTAAAAAGCGAACAATATTTTGTAGAGGGTCAGCAGTTATACATGACGCATTGTTCAAACTGCCACCAAGCCGACGGCAAAGGCATGTCGGCGTTGTACCCTCCTATTGCCGGATCTTCCATTATTGCTGACAAACAGCGTATGGCTTGCATTATCCTGAACGGAATGCGTGACACCATTGTGGTCAACGGCAAACAGTTCAGTCGTCCTATGCCGGCAAACCCCAAGCTTACGGAAATCGAGATCGCCGAAATCGTCAGCTTCGTATCGATGAAATGGGGCAAAGACAGTACCTATACACCGATCGATTTCGTCCACCAGGCGCTGGGAAGCTGTGCAGGTCACTAGGGACCCGAAAATTTGTAGATACCGGTAGCCTTTCTGAACTTGATACGGCTAAAATCCTGCTCTGCGTCCATACCGATCGCATTGGTGATCTCGGACGTGCGCTTGTTGATAACAGCCAACGGCTTATCCGTAAATACCTTGCGCGTGCCCGGGCTCCAACTCAATTCAGAAGTGGTAAGTATTTCCTGTGTTTCGGACTTGACCACCCGGACATTGCCTTTTACAATGTATACGTCTGCATTGCGGTCGTACCTCCCGGAATCCGACCTCAGTCTCGTAACGACTGTTCCCAGGGTATCGAAGAAACTGATGTTTACGGAGTCTGGAAAAACGCGTGTCTCGTTCTGATAAGTTAGCGATTGGGGGGTTTTTACAAACACCTTCATCTTGCCTTGTTCGCTGTATTTTACCTCAAGGTTGTTGACTATTTCAAACGGTCCGCTATACACAGCGCCAATCTTGTCTTTTTTGCCTTCGCAAGACCACAGCAGCAGTACTGCTATGGCGAGAACGCAAAAAGGAGATAAGTACATATCTCCTTTTTGCGTTCTTTTATGGATGTTATATCTGACCATACAAGCCGGATCTTTAATCGATCTTCTGTTTCTGGAACCACTTTTCCAGCAACGTGATCCCAAGTACCACACGTCCGTAACGTTCGCGGATCGCTCCTCCCGAGTTGGTGCCGCGCTGACCACCTACCAATGCCACAGACAGGAAGTTCGAATATCCGCGCCCCATCGGGAATGTAAAGCCGAGACTCACATTTGTATCATTAATATCAACTTTGTCGACAGAGTAAGGTGTTTTGCCATGGCTGAATCCGATGCGGTACCGAACGAGATCGAAGTAGTTCAGAGATGTAAAACGAGGAAGGTATTCCAATCCAACGTGAATGCGGTTCACATCATTCAGGTTGTCACTCGACTTATCGAAGTTCCGATACTTTGACCAGGTTTGATGGCTGTAATCAACCGACAGCACCAATTTAAGCGGCCATTCCAGACTTGCTCCTACCTGATATTGCTCCGGCACTTTCATGGAACCGGCCAGGTTATTTTCGAGCGTATCGGGAATCGCGACAGGGAACGAACCTTGGGTCAGTTCGAATGATGTCGTTTTTGTTGCATTGATCGACGTGCTGAAACTATATGTTCCTCCCAGGTTCAGGTTCAATTTATTGTCCTTTTTCAAAGGGATCCGTGCTGCCGCTCCTACCCTGAATGCAATGTCAGAATAAGTATTGCGATCATTCAGACTGACCACATAATCGGCTGGAACATTATTGACAAGGAGAGACACATCCGACGACCTGCGCACGTTTCCGAAGAAGTAGCTGCTCTCCAAACCAATACTTACATATCTGCCGATCTGAAACGAATTAGTCAACGAAGCTTTATTAATGCCGCCTTTGCCGGAAACAGTATATTCCGCAACCGCCTGCGACCCGGTTACAGCCCTTGTAAAGCTGTTTTGATAGTCGATGAAACTGTAAGGCTTCAAATTAACACCGATCACCCACTTCGTCGACACGGGAAACGACAGCGACAGATAGGCCAGGTTTCCGCCGGCGTTGCCCTGGCTGCGACTTCCGGACCGGATGTCCTTATACTGCCCCACCAGGCCTACATCAAGCGTAGTGAAGCGGTTTCGTACCCAGAGGGCCGGATTGAGGTTGTTGACCTGAAACCCACCTCCGGTACTTACCCCGGCACCTCCCATTCCAGTATTGTCGGAATATGCATCGCCGTAAAACTCGCCCATTCCCAGGGATGAATACGGAGAATTGCCCAATCCTTGTGCTTTCAGCTTTGTTGTAAGAGCTGTACAACTCCAACCGAGTGTAATCGCAAGCGTGATTATTCCTATCCTACTGTAAAGAGACATTATATGTTAAAATTCTGTTCAATCCTATTAAAACCAATTCCGGCACCGCAAAGATGGGTGGTTTCAGGCTACTTTCAAAAAAAGCAGCATCTCCACCACATAATACTACGCGCAAAGACGGGTATTTGTGTCGGTAACGTTCAATTATTCCTTCGATTTCAGCAAGGGTACCATTCATCACACCACTTTGCATAGCCTGCCGGGTACTTTTTCCTATCAAATCCGGTTCTTGCTCAGGTTCAAAAAGGGGAAGCCTTTTAGTAAACGTATGCATGGCATTAAATCGCATCCGTACTCCGGGAGAAATTAAGCCGCCCTGAAACACCGCCTCGCGATCGATCAGATCGTAGGTAATGCAGGTACCCATGTCGATCACGAGCAAATCCTCCGATGGGTAAAGGTAATTTGCTCCCGCGGCGGCTGCGATCCTGTCAGCACCCAGTGTTTGGGGCGTATCATAATTCTTCCTGATCGGAAGCGGAGTGTCCGGTGTCAACACCATGACATTCGTTATTTCACCAAGAGCCTCCTCAAATTCCTCCCCGGTTCGGCTGACCGAAGAGTAGAGTAGAAATTCGGGCACCGTTTCGCGGATATTCCGGATCAGTTCCGGGAATTCCAGATGCGTCGTATAGCGTATAAGTTTTTCCCCATCGAACCATCCGATCTTCGAATAGGTATTCCCGGAATCGACAACAATATTCATAGTTCCGGCAAAATTCCGATTTTCCGGTCACAAAAACTAGCCGGATTTCCCGCCATTTACAGTCCGTAAACCGCTGATATCATGACATTAGTAATAATATTATGTCGAAAAAAGCTGGCAGAATACGTTTGGCACGGTTTTTACGTTAAACATTTGGAAATTAAACCTGATATGTTTACCTTCGTCCATCTAAGTCAGTATCGACTTATAAATCCAAAATCCATCTCGCGGTAACTTCCAATCCTACGTTATCGAGATTACAAAATCTTGCAGATTTATTGTCTATACTTCCTTTTGTACCGTTTGCAATTTTTCAGATTTGATCCATCAAAGTTTTGCAGTTAGTAAAGTCTTTCGCGCGGGCTTCTACAACAAATACTTATCACCATATCAATGACCATCACGTGACCTTCGGGACATACCGTCCGGTTTACATTCAATTTAAATTCACAACCTTATTGTCCAATTGGTAAAGTGACCCTTTACTTTCCATTTTCTGTATGCCTACAATTGATGATTTAAACATTAAGCTTTTATCAGAGCTACGAGAAATAGCGGGTGCTCTGGGAATACCCGATCATGCCAAACTTCCCAAAAAAGAACTGATCAACCGGATCGTGTCCCAGCAGCAAACAGCTGCACCCGCTGCCGAGCCCGCCGTGGCGGAGGTCGCTATTGCGGAAAATTCCTCCTCCGAACCTTCTGAAGCTAAGAAAAAGCGCGCCAGAAGACCCGTTGAGCCTACGCCCGTAGCAGTCAACAAAGGTGGAAACAACCGTCCGGCCAGAAATAAAAAAGACAATATCCAGCTTGTTGCTTCTCCCGCTCCATTGTTCGACACGCCTGCCCGTGCAGAGTTTCCGAAGCGCACAGAAGAACGGCCTAAAAATATAGATACGTCACTCGAAATCGACGAGGATAACGACACCCTCAACGATCTAGGAAGAGAAGAAGCCGCAGAACCGGCAGAAACCGCTGCCGAACCGGAAATCGTCGTTGAGAACCAGGAAGAAAAACCTGTGGCCGCTGAACAGGATTCGGAGCCGCAGGCACGTGAAGAACGCCCCGCACGCCCGCAGAATGAGGGTCAGGAGCGCCATTCACAGCCTCAGCAACCACGCGAGGACCCTTCTTCCAAAATCAAACGCAACTATAACAACTATGTACGCGAGTTCGATGGACTGATCGTCAACGAAGGCGTACTTGAAATCATGCAGGACGGTGGATACGGGTTCCTGCGGTCGGCGGATTACAACTACCTGGCCAGCCCGGATGATATCTATGTGTCCCCTTCACAGATCAAGTTGTTCGGTCTCAAAACCGGTGACACCGTAAAAGGTCAGATCCGGCCGCCGAAAGAAGGCGAGAAATATTTTGCCCTGTTAAGGGTCGAAACCGTCAACGGCAAAACCACGGAAGAAATCAGGGACAGGATTCCATTTGAATACCTTACTCCCCTTTTTCCTGAGGAATGTCTCAAACTGAGCTCGCGCCCGGATCAGTATTCGACACGGATCCTCGATCTTTTCGCACCAATCGGAAAAGGCCAGCGCGGGATGATCGTAGCGCAGCCCAAAACCGGAAAGACGGTTTTACTTAAAGAAATTGCGAACGCCATCACCCGTAACCACCCCGAAGTATTCCTGCTTATCCTGCTGATCGACGAACGTCCTGAGGAGGTAACGGATATGCAACGCAGCGTTCGCGCTGAAGTGATCGCTTCCACTTTCGACGAACAGGCGGATCGTCACGTAAAAGTGGCCAGTATCGTCCTCGAAAAAGCAAAAAGGATGGTAGAATGCGGACACGATGTGGTGATCCTGCTGGATTCCATAACACGTCTTGCGCGCGCCTACAACACGGTGGTTCCATCATCCGGAAAGATCCTGTCCGGTGGTGTGGATGCCAATGCATTGCACAAACCAAAACGCTTCTTCGGAGCAGCGCGTAATGTGGAGAATGGCGGTTCGCTGACCATTATCGCCACCGCACTGATTGACACCGGCTCGAAAATGGACGAGGTGATCTTCGAAGAATTCAAAGGTACGGGTAACATGGAGTTGCAGCTGGATAGAAAGCTGTCCAACAAACGCGTTTTCCCGGCTATTGATGTAATGGCGTCCGGAACACGTCGGGAAGACCTGCTGCTCGACAAAGAAACGCTTAAAAAAGTATGGATCCTTCGCAAGCACATGTCAGACATGAATGCCATGGAATCGATGGACTTCCTGCTGGAACATATGAAAGGGACCAGGAACAACGAAGAGTTCCTGATCTCCATGAACCGATAAATAAAAAGCCCGGGCAAAATGTCCGGGCTTTTTTATGACGTGACCTCCCCTATTGCTTCTTGTCTGCCGGAACGTTATTTTTAAACGACAAACCCAACTTCCCACCGTCAAACATACGTTCTCATGTTCAATAGCAAGGCGCTCTGGTGGACCTTCCTGGGATTCTGGATGGCAGGTTCTGTATACTGGCACATCTGCAAGATCAAACAATACTGCGATGTGTTGTTTGATTCCCAAACCTTACTACCGGAGATGCCTGCGCAAGCGGGGCAATTTCACATATCCCTGAAAGATCTTGGATTTCCTGCCCGCCACATCGAACTGACCCATTTCAGCCAATACACGATCATGCTGACCGTCGCATTATCGATCGGTTTTATTCTGGGCAACACTTACGAGATCAAAAAAACGAGGGATTTGCGCTATAAGCTCAACAGGATCGATCGCGAACTCGAATACTATCACTCAAAACAATGAATTTCCCTGCCATCACCATCGATTTCGATAGCTTACCTGTGGCGGTAGCTGAAATAACACTATTGTTGATCAGCGCAACTGTGCTGGGATGGGTCTTAGCAAAAGTGATTATCAAGCGGAGAATCCATAACTTGCAGGCATTAATCGACGAAAAGAAATTTGAGCTTGCTCAATACCGGACTTTAACGAATAACATTGTGGATTACCCCATTGCAACCAACGCTTCTAAAACAGTTTATCCGAAGATCAGCCCGGATCACGCACCTGACGACTTCAAGGTAATCGAAGGGATAGGCCCCAGGATCGAGGAGATCCTGAATCGGGAAGGCATCCATACTTTTGAACAACTCATGGAAACGTCCGTACTCCGGATCGCCGGTATCCTGAAAAAAGCGGGCCCGCGGTTTCAGCTTCACGACCCGTCCAGCTGGCCCGACCAGGCCGGACTGGCCAAAGATCAGAAATGGGAGGACCTGGAAAAACTGAAAATCAAACTGATATCCGGCAGGCATTAAAAACGAGAAAGCCGCTTCAGAAGCGGCTTTCTCGTTTTTAAATCAAATCGTTATTCTCACAAGCTACCCACCGTTCTCCGGATGAATTGAGTAAGATCAGTACCCGATAGCATGCCCTGCGACAGCAATGCCAGATCGTAAACCTGCTTGGCCAGTGATTTCTGATCGTCTTCATTCTCTTCTTCAAGAATTCGACCGATTACGGGATGATTTGAGTTCAGCGATACAGTATACATCAAAGGCATATCCCCAAACATCGAACGCTGCCCGGAAGAAGCCTGCATATCAGTCATACGACGCATGAACTCAGGGAATGTGATCACGACAGGCAACTCGTCAACCGGCATTGCTTCCACCTGGATATGTGCCGTTTTTCCTTCCGCCACACCCTCGAAAATTTTCTTCGCCTTTTCCTGATCGTCTGCCGAAAGGATACTTTCCAGTTTCACATCCTTTTCCACCAGCTTATCCAAAGTATCCGAATCCACACGCTTGATGCTAATTTTTTCGAGCTTCTGCTCCAATGCATTGATAAAATGTGAATCGATCACGGTATTCAGGACCAACACATCATAACTGCGCTTTCCGGCCGACTGGATAAATGCATCCTGCTTTTTCTCGTCCGTGGTGTACAACCAAACCAGCGTATCGTTCTTATCGGTCTGGTTCTCTTTAATATGCTCCCGATATTCCTCGAATGTAAAGAACTTGCCCTGAGTATTTTTAACCAGGCAGAAATCCTTCGCCTTTTCATAGAACTTATCATCGCTGATAATTCCGTATTTTACAAAAAGGCCGATGTCGTCAAATTTCTTTTCAAAGCCTTCGCGGTCATTTTTGAAGATCTCGGAAAGTTTGTCCGCCACTTTGCGGGTAATGTAGCCGTTGATCTTCTTTACGTTGCCATCGGCCTGCAAATAGCTCCTGGATACGTTCAGAGGAATGTCCGGGGAATCGATCACGCCGTGCAGCAATTGCAGGAAGTCGGGAACGATATCCTTCACCTCATCGGTAATGAACACCTGCCGGCTGTAAAGCTGAATTTTTTCACGTTGTCCCTGGAAGTCGTTTCGTAGTTTGGGGAAATACAAAACACCTGTCAGGTTGAAAGGATAGTCCACATTTAAATGGATCCAGAAAAGCGGATCTTCGCCAAACGGGTAAAGCTCTTTGTAGAAAGACAGGTAATCTTCGTCTGTCAGGTCAGATGGGCTCTTGGTCCAGATCGGGTTCGGGTTATTGATAACCTTATCTTCGAACTCGATTTGAATGGGCAGGAATTTGCCATATTTTTCAAGAATTCCGCGAAGCCGGTGCTCATCCAGAAATTCTTCCGAATCGGCGGCGATATGCAGGATGATATCCGACCCACGCTCGGCTTTCTCTGCTGGTGACAGTTCGAATTCGGTGGAGCCGTCGCATTGCCAGCGTACGGCCTCAGCGCCCTCTTTGTAAGATTTGGTAATGATCTCCACATTTTCGGCAACCATATATGCGGAGTAAAAACCCAACCCGAAGTGGCCGATAATGCCCTTGTCGCCTTTACCGTCCTCCCCTTTGTCCTTATATTTCTCTACAAATTCAGTAGCCCCTGAGAACGCGATCTGATTGATATATTTTTTGATCTCATCCGCCGTCATACCGATACCATTGTCACTGATCGTGATCGTTTTGGCATCCTTGTCCAGCTTGACGACCACCTTAAGATCGCCTAATTCTCCATTGAACTCGCCGTAAGAGGCCAGCTTCTTAATTTTTTGCGACGCATCTACGGCGTTGGAAACTAACTCTCGTAAAAAGATCTCGTGGTCCGAATAAAGGAATTTCTTGATAATCGGAAAGATGTTCTCGGTATGAATGCTCAAATTCCCTTTTTCCTGGGTCACTGATTCCATAGTTATATTGTCGTTTGTTTTATATTTAAAGATTGTTTTCCGCTTTGCAATACGCGCCAGAAATATGCGTTCCAATATCAATCAAAACGCACCAGGGCTGCCACATTGTCAGTAATGCCAGGCCGACCTGGCCGGCATGATCAATCGGTTGGTAACTGAAATGCTTTTTGCTTAATATTGCGACCGGTAAACAACTCAACTAAAATCACCAAACCTGTTCGGCTGAACACCAATTTTTGACATGAATCTGTTTAAAAAACTTTTTGTTGGAGTATTCTTTCTCAGCGGAGTTTCCGCCTGCACCACGATGAACTCCGTGCCTCTTTCCAACTATACCGTTTTTACCGAAGACCTGCGCCGCGATCTGGAAGCCGCCAATATCCCGCTTACCAAAGTTCAGTTCTTCAACGACAAGTCTATCAACATCCGCCGCGAAGTGACTGATCCGAACGACATTAAAGTCAATCCGGAGGGACAGATCACGATGAGTAATGGAAAAAGCATTCAGACCATCAACGTGCTGCCATTCACACCGGGTGTTTCATTAAATACCGGCAATGGCACGATCAACGTGTCGTGGGATGATACGCAGCAGGATACAAAGGGAATGAAGTTCAACCTGAGCGGTCAGAACTACTTCCTGGATGTGCTTCCTAACAATAAATTCGAATACAAGGAGCGTAGTTTTGACCTGCAAAGCGGCAACGGCGCCCGTCTGTTTGTAAAGAAAGACCTTTTGAAGCAGGTCAAAAATTCGAGAGAAACTTTGAAAGGACGTAAAGTCGGTCAATAAAACACCGTGCTTTGCAAAAAATAAAAGGTCGGGAAGCCCCGACCTTTTATTTTTTGAGCGTTCCTTTATCAGTTTAGGTTAAAATATTGACTTTTCTTGCTATCCGTGCGGGGTTTCTGGATGATCTGCGAGTTACGGATCAAAACAATCACGACCAGCCCGGTCACTATGGCAAGGGAGATTTGTAAAAAGGAGATAATACCAAAGCTCGCCACATTCACTTTCGACGCCTTCACCAGATCCTTCCCGATCGTCGACTGGATTGCCGCCAGTTCATTCAGATTCAGTATGGTGCTTTCGAAAGTGCTGCTGCCAGGCGCTGAAAACAGTTGTTTCGCCTCAGCAAACGATCCCGCTATGCATAATGCAAGTACCTGATTTTCGAGCTTTGCATAGTTTGCGATCTGGCTTTTGAAGCCCGATAGGCTCTTTGCTTCTTCATCCACCAGGTAGGTTTTTTCAAAAAGCAGGATCAGCGAATCGATACTCCGGTCATGTGCGCGCAGTTGCGCCCTTACGTCCGCGGGTGAGTGATGCGCCTCCGAGTAGAGGTAATTTTCCAGCGACAGGCGCTTACGGTACAAATTCTCAGTTAGGTACAAGATCGTTGTCGCCGGCACCAGCCGATCCTTATAGATAGAAGAAAAGGATTCATCTATCCCCTCTACATTGTAACGGGAGATCAGCGTAGCCCCAATGATCAACACCATGATCCCTCCCAACAAAACCGCAGCTTTGAACTTCTGCTGAATAACAAATGACCACTTCATGGCAACAACTTCATGAATTAAAAATTTAATTTCCCAAGGTATCATTGTATTTACAAAATACAAAAATATCTTTCTATATTAACGAAAAGGTACGCTGTGTAATATCTGTTTTACAATGTACACACAAAAAAAGCGCAGAGGCAAAAGCCCCTGCGCTGCGGCGGCCGAAGCTGCGGCAGCCGTAACTGCGGCAACCCTAATGCAACACTAGTTTTGCTGGCCGCCTCCTACAACATCCGTATTGTTAACCGACTTCGTTTTCTTCTTAGGCGCATTGAAACTCATCTTTCCAATCGAGTAGCTGAATGTAACTTTGAAATTGCGGTTGTAAAGCTGTGTTGCACCTGTCTGCACAAATTGCGGCGAAGTCAGGTCCGAGGTGAACCGCACACCTTTTGTCAGGAAGTTCTCCGCTCCGAAACCGATGCTGCCCTTCTTGTTGGCAAAATCCTTTTTGAACCCGAGTGAATACATGTAGAAGCCGGTGCGTGTGCCCTGCAACTGGATCTCCTTGCCACGGTAAAAACCGAAAGCCTGCACTCCCCAGCCATTCTGCAATGAAATTTGTGACATCAACCGACCGCCGTAATTGAAGCCAGAGTTGCTGATCGGCACGGATGTACCGTCGAGGCCTGTCGTTTGCCCTTCCAAATAGGAATGCAGGATGTCAAGGCTGCCGTTCAATGTCCATTTCGGGGTCAGGTACACATTAGCGAAGATATTCGCACCATATGCACGCTGCGTTCCGATGTTTTCGTAGGTCGTTACAATGGCGCCTTGCAAAGTGTCCACAGCCATTCTCACCTGGGTAATCGAGTTGTTGGTCTGGCGCGCGAAAACAGAGGCATTGATGTAGGTCTTTTTAATATTGGTACTCAGTGCCAGTTCGAAATTGTCGGTCAGCTCGGGGCTCAATGCCGGGTTACCGGTGCTGATGCTTTGCGGGTTAGCCAAATTCACATTCGGATTGAGCTGCTGGATACCCGGGCGCTGGATACGGCGGTTATAGGCTGCTTTCAATGTGGTATTGTCCGAAAGTGCCTTGGAGACGTTGATGCTGGGCACCAGGTTCCCGTAGTTCGGGATCGACACTTCTTTGTTATCACCCAGATCCGCGGAAATGCCGGTATATTCAAACCGCGTCCCTGCTTTGATGGTGTACTTGTTTTTGGTAGTGAGCGTATATGAAACATATCCGGCAGCCACATTTTGCTTATAGTTCAATGCGCCCGAAGGATTGGTCGTACTCAACGTGAAGTCACCGGATTCCCCTGCCGTCAGGTATTTGAAGTCACTGCCAACGGTCCTGAAGATGCCTTTCGCCCCAAATTCAATGAGCTGGTTTTTGCCAAGCGGCGTTTGGTAATCTGTCTGAAGTGTAAATTCGGAATTCTCGTTTTTGTTTTCATTTTTCAACTTTCCGCTTACTGCGCCCGATTGGTTGAGCAAATCGGTATTAAAGTTGTTGGTCAGCCCGGTGCGGCTGTACAATGTGGAAATGCTCCATTCCTGCTGCGGTTTGAAAGTGCGGATATAATCGATGTTGAAATCCACGGTTCCCGACAAATCCTTACGATCGACCTTCCTTTGAGACGTGCCGGCAAGTACGCTATTCTCGAACTGACTGATGGTAAGGTCTTGTTTCTGTAAAAAGTTGCGTGTCCCGTAGCGCAAGCCGGCCGACAATGCCTGGTTTTTCCCGAGGTCGTAGTCCCACCCGAGTGAATACTGACCAAACAGTCCTCTGTCCTTCGCTGTTGAGTTTTGATTCGTCAGATAGGAGTTTCCCTCAGAAAAAGTAGTCTGATCCAGAACCGAAGTCGCTTTGTTGTAAAATGCCCGTCCAAAACCTCCCAACGTAAAACCCATTTTTCCTTTGCGGTAGCTTCCGTTCAACCCGAGATTGGAGCCACGGTTACCCACACCTGAATCGATGTTCAGCGTCAGGCCTTGCAGGTTATTCTTTTTGGTAATGATATTAATGATCCCTCCGGAGCCTTCCGCATCATACTTGGCCGAAGGGGACGTAATCACTTCTACCGACTTAATCATATCCGCAGGAATCTGTTTCAATGCATCGGCAACGTTGCTGGCTATAATGGTAGAAGGTTTATTGTTGATGAGCACCCTGATATTGGAGCTCCCCCGCAACGAGACATTGCCGTCGAGGTCCACCGAAAGCATCGGAACCTTGCGTAGAAGATCAGACGCATCGCCGCCTTTGGAAGTGATATCTTTCTCCGCATTGAATACGAGCCTGTCGACCTTCTCTTCTATCAGCGACTTTTCACCGGTGATGGTCACCTCTTGTAAATTTTGAACACTGGAAGCCAGTTGTATCGAGCCGAGTTCGACGTCCTTGCCTTTTTCCACCTTCACATTCACGGCCTTATCTTTATAACCAATGAATGAAATCATCAGCTTGTAAGCGCCAGGCGCTACTTTCGAAATAGCGAATTTCCCGTTTTCGTCGGCGGTAGTGCCGTCAATCGCCTTGTTATCAGCGACATTGAATAATGCAATACTGGCAAACTCGACGCCCTTCGCGGCGGCTGAATCCAGTACAATTCCTGAAATTTTGGAGTTACCCTGTGCAGGGGCCTGTGCGAACGTCTGTGTGCCTGCGATGGCGATAAAGAGCGTCAGGACGGCGCTTCTGACGACTGATAGTAAGGGGTTGTTCATGGTTTCCATAAGTTAATCAAAGAGGGTTCGCTCGCTGCTGTCCTACTTAAATACAATTCTCGATACAAAGGAAAAACATACTTTATATTTATTATTTGATAATAGATAGCTACCCCGATTTCATCTGCGAATCGGCACTTTCGGGATACCAAACTGCAATCGGAGGTGAGACCTTCCCAGCCGGGCGCACAGGGAGTGTGATGTGGTACAATTTTGGTGAAGAGCCAATACAAGCTTACTTTTGACATCCAAATGCAAACCGGCGAAGTCCGCGATGCACCAACCTACTCTTCCGTTCATGAATGACGCCGTCATAGATTTCAGCAAAGTCCACCAGATAAACTTATTCGGAATCACCATTATGGAGCCCTCGACCGTGCTGTCGAGCCTGATGATGACCGCCGTGTGCATTTACGCGTTTTTCCACCTCAACAAACTCGGGCGCGCGCACCGCATGTACAAGCAAATCCAATATTTCTTCCTCTTCATGGCCATTGCCACAGCCATAGGCGGAATTTTGGGGCACGGCTTTCTGTACATGACCGGCAAAGTGGGCAAAATCCCCGGCTGGTTTGCGAGTATGATTGCCGTTGCGCTGTTTGAACGGGCTGCCATCTGGCATATCAAGCCTCTGCTGCATCAACGCAACGGCCTGATCCTCGGCTGGCTGAACTACCTGGAACTCACGATTTTCTTCGTGCTCACGTTCATTACCCTCGATTTCAGGGTCGTCGAAGTGCACGCATTCTACGGGCTGTTCCTGATGCTCTTTATGATCGAGATTTATGTATACAAAAAGAAAAAGGATCCGGGGAGCAAGAATATCTTCCTAGCGACGCTCATGGGCGCGCTAGCCGCAGGTTGCCATGCATTGAAATTCAGCTTCGGCGATTGGTTCAATTATAACGACATTGCCCACATTCCCATGTCGCTATCAATCTGGTTCTACTACCAGGGCGCTAGGCATATGATCTACTACGGCGAGGAAAAGATCATCCCCGAAGAAGTGATCGAAAATGAAAACTGATTGTCCCGACAGAACAAAAAAAGAATGCGGATGCCTCCACGAGACATCCGCATTCTTTTTTAGTCCGTAAACTATCTGCCGGCAGCCTAAGGCTCACTTGTTAGGCTGTGGCGTGTAGCGCAGGTATGGCTTTACGATATTCAGTCCTTTGGTAAATTTCTTCTGCGCGTCCTCGGTGCTCACAGCAGGTACCACGATCACATCCTCGCCGTCCTTCCAGTCGGCGGGGGTAGCTACGGAATAATTGGCTGTCAGCTGCAACGAATCCACAACACGTAGGATCTCATTGAAATTGCGGCCCGTCGAAGCAGGGTAAGTGATCGTCAACTTTACTTTCTTGTCGGGCCCGATAATAAACACCGAACGAACGGTTGCCTTTTCACTCGCATTAGGGTGGATCATATCATACAGCTGTGCTACCTTGCGGCCCTCGTCTGCAATGATCGGGAAGTTAACTTCCGTATTGTTGACTTCGTTAATGTCCGGGATCCAACGGTTATGCGAATCCAGGTCGTCCACGCTCACTGCGAGCACTTTCACATTGCGCTTCTCAAATTCACCTTTCAAAAGGGCCGTTTTACCTAATTCTGTTGTACAAACGGGAGTAAAGTCAGCGGGGTGAGAGAACAGCAATCCCCAGCTATCTCCCAGCCACTCGTGGAATTTAATGGGTCCCTGCGTGGTATTGGCTTCAAAATCCGGTGCGATATCTCCTAATCGAAGTGACATAATGGTGAAGGTTAAAAGGTTGACATATTTAATCTACTAATATTGTAGAGTAGAACACAAAATTAAAAAAATAGTTTCATTAAACGCCCAATTCTCCGATTAATAAATCCGGTACACGACTCCCGGTCAACGCCGTTAGTTAATCGCGGAAAATGCTTCATTTTCCCAATTTTAACGTGATTTTAAGTTGCCTTTAATTGCGTTTTAATTGCTGCTCAGCTCCTTTGAATCAAGAAATTGGAAAACCGGCAAGCAATGTTTTCCACTCCCGAAAACGATTATACAAAAGCCAGCAGCCAAGCCCATGAATGCGCGGAAACAATCATTCGACGAACATGCCGCATTGCAGAGTCTGAAGCATTTCCTTCCGGCTGCGGACCTTCCTGATCGTGTTCTCCACCGCAACCCGTTGCGTGCATTTCAGCGATACAAATTTCACAATGCACTGCATCAGGCGTCCGAAATATTTGGCTATTGTACCCTTCTTTCTCCCGACGAATACCGGTCTTTTTATAATGCCAGGAAGATCAACCCGGAAATCCTGGAAAAAGTGATACTGGAAAGGAAGGGGCCTTTGCGCACCTCAGAATGGAGGGACAAGGTTCTGATGAAAAAATTCCACGGTGGCAAAACGCCCAGAATCGGAAGGCTCAGGACGCAATGGAAAACGCAATGCAGGCTCGATCTCAATGCCATTGTCCATCCGACTTTGTTTAGAATTCTTTGCAGCTATCTCGACCAGGGTGTATCTGTATGGAAGTTTCCTGTTCACGAAAACGGCTTTCTTGCTGCTCTTCGCGAGATAGAAGCAAACAGTTTTACCAGTGTTTTCAGGACGCCGCGTGCGAGGAATCTGCTGCTCCATACGACACCATCGATCGGTGACCTGCTCGAAGTCGTGGTCGGCGACGAGCTGCTTTTCGGGCAATATCTTTTCGATCAGCAGTTTGCCCACCACGGCTGGTCGGGGATGGTTTCGGCAATCGAAGATCAGTCCGAAACGCTGCCCTACCCCCGCAAAATCTCTTTGCACGAGTTGGTTATTTTCGAATTGCTAATGGAAATCGATGCACTGGACGCTCATTTTCCCGGCTCCTGGGCTCCCCTGGCCGTCCAGATCCGGGACCAGCCGGAAGAACTCTTCTCGGCGGTACAGGCGAGTGAACTGAGCGAAGTACAGTCGATATGGCAGGAGGCACTGGAATGGAGCTACTACGACCAGGTTTTCGCAGAAATCAAAGCACATAAACCGGAGTCCATCACTTCATTCGGCCAGACCACGGTGAACGATTCCGGCGGGCATTCAGCGGTAAACAACCGATCATTGCTGTTTGAACCATACCCCGGCCTTAACCTGGCGACCCATGCGCTGTGTATCGTCGGCAGGCACAGGCTCACCAGCAACCTCGACGCTGCCCACCATGTATTGCTGCACGCTTATAATTATGAAATCGACCTGGGAGGCGACGATCTGATCCATGTCCTGCGCGAGCTGATACCCGCTCAGGGGGGCATTAACCTGGGTTACTTCTTCTCACGGAATGATAACCAGAAATTAGGCACCGGGACGCGGTTTTTGCATCAGGTCATGGGTTTCTTTGGCATCAGCAATAGCATGGAAAGTGATCTCCGGTGGGGCTTGTCCAGCGAGGAAGTCGGACGCCACGACCCGGTCAGGTTGCTGGTTCTGGTGGAGCACTTTCCGGAGACCGTCATGGATGTGATTCAAAGGCTCCCGGGCGCTTTCGAATGGTTCATCAATGAATGGGTACACCTCGCGGTTCTCAATCCCGAAACACAAGACTTGTTTGTTTTCAGAGACGGTGAAATGATCCCTTACAAATCTTATCGGCCCGGTTTGGGAAATGTCGGCGATCCGGCAACGACATACGAATATCATTACGAAAACCTGCCATTTCATTCCACTCACTAAAAACATTAGCTATCGGCGGTCGGTGATCAGTAAAGCCGCACTTCCAATCATTTCAACTGTCGATAGCTTTTCTTAATGCCGCCTTATGATATCGTTCGCATCACTTTTGGTACTGCCTCCCCTGATCGGCTTTCTGATCAGTGTGGTTGTCCCTGACAGGCGGGAGTATACCATCGTGCGCATTCTATTTCTTACGTTAGGCATCCACACTACTGCCATAATCGCCTTCCTGGTCCGCTGGCTATGGAATGGGCACCCAGGCACCGATCAGAAGGTGGTTACGCTCCTACGCTCACAAGACTTCGGGTTTAGCATTGATTTCTATTTTGATAAAATAACGGCGGTCTATATGGCCGTTGGGGCAATCCTCACCTGCATTGCGGCTATTTACAACCGCCGGGAAATGCAGGGAGAAAAAGATCAAAGCCGCCTTTCCAAAATCATTCTGCTTTTCTACCTGGGTTACAGCGTCACAATTTGCTCCGGCAACTTCGAAACAATAGTCATCGGATGGGAAATGCTGGCCATTGCCTCTTTCCTTCTGATCGCCTTTTACCGCGACCAGGCCCTTCCGGTAAAAAACGCCGTCCGTTTTTTTTCTGTTTATCGTTTGGGTGATGTCGGCCTGACCCTTGCCATGTGGTCAGGTCGCCACCTGTGGCGCGGTGTCGCATTCTTTAAACTTGGCAGCTACGGAGTGGTTTACGAACAGCCTAAAACCCAGGGCGCCATCGCATTGCTCATCCCTGTCATGCTGCTTTTCACTGCCTGTGTAAAGTCTGCACAGCTTCCCTTTTCTACATGGTTACCGCGTGCCATGGAAAGTGGTACCTCTGCCAGCGCGATTCTTTACGGTTCTTTACTGGTGCACCTGGGCGTCTTTTTGCTGTTGCGAACCGCTTTGTTTTGGGAACACCTGCTGCCGATGCGTTTGCTGATCTCCCTTGCGGGGCTTTCCACCGCCGCCATCGCCACCGGTATCGCCCGGGCTCAATCATCGGTCAGGCAACGGGTCGCCTATGCCTCCATCGCGCACACCGGACTGATGTTCATCGAAGTGGCCATAGGTTTCAAGAATCTGGCATTGTTCCATTTCGCGGGCAACGCATTCCTGCGGGCTTACCAATTGCTCACGGCTCCAAAAATGGCCGGGTACCCGATCCGCCAGGAATTGCATCAACGTGAGTCTTATGCCGGGTCCGTTGCATCTCATATTCCAAAAAAAATCCAGTACACGCTCTTCATGTTGAGCATCAGGTCCTGGAATCTCGATTCCCTGACGCACCGATACCTGTGGAATCCGTTGCAAATACTCGGCGACCGCCTCAGCTTCCTGGATTTCACCCGGGCGGTGCTAATCTTTACCCCACTGTATCTGAGCGGTGTACTGGGGCTCCTCCAAAAAGCAAATATCCCGCAAAATATAAGCGCCTACCTTCCGTTCCTGTTCTCGCTGATTGGTTTGATAATGGTTCTGAAATCATTCACAGAACGCCTGAGAACGCAGATGAGCTGGCTGCTGATCATGATGAACCATTGTTGGATTGCGCTTGCAATCCTATTCAATGGGCGTTTCAGCTACGATCAGGCCTTTCTCTATCTGAGCGGTGTAATGGTCGCCGGCGTGATCGGTTCCGTCCTCCTCTACAAGTTAAAGTCATTGGAGCACAACATCGGACTTGATCGCTTCCACGGCCATTCTTGCAAGCACCCGGGCCTGGCGCTTATATTTTTGCTATGCTGCCTCGGAATGTCGGGCTTTCCCGTCACACCGGCGTTTATTGCCGAAAGCTTCATTTTGAGGTCCATTCAAGAAAATCAAATGCTTCTCGCATTCGTGATCGCGTCGAGCCTCATTCTCAATGGGCTGGCTGCGATACGCATTTATGCCCGGGTATTCCTAGGGCCAGACGTCCTGTCCACCGGCGATATGGCCTACCAACCTTCATAATTATAGTTAACCTGTTCGTTTAAGTTGTAGAAACCATCTCATGTTTAAAATGAGATGGTTTTTTGTTTAATTTGAACTAACAGCAAGCATTTTGCTTTTGGAAAAGAAAGATCTGTCAATGCTCCTGAAACTGCCGGTTTACCTGGATAACAATGCTACAACCCCGGTCGATCCGAGGGTTTTACAGGAAATGCTGCCTTATTTCTCGGAGAAATTCGGAAATGCAGCGAGCCGAACACATTCTTATGGCTGGGAAGCGGAAGAATCCGTGGATATTGCCCGGGAGCAGGTTGCCAACCTGATCGGCGCACATCCCCAGGAGATCGTTTTTACATCCGGGGCAACCGAAGCTATTAATCTTGCTCTGAAAGGTGTTTTCCAGCATTCGGAACAGGAACAAAAGCATTTCATAACCGTTTGCACTGAACATAAAGCGGTGCTGGACACCTGCCGTCATATCGAGCAGTCGGGCGGGAGCGTTACTTATCTGCCGGTGAATGCCAATGGCCTGATCGGGTTGGAAGACCTGGAAAATGCAATTACCGAAAATACGGTCCTGATTGCGGTGATGTATGCCAATAACGAAACCGGGGTAATACAGCCAATCCGCGAAATAGCGGCCATTGCCAAAAAGCACCACATCCTTTTCATGTCGGATGCGACCCAGGCCGTAGGCAAAATACCGGTAAACGTCCAATCCGACGGAATCGATATCCTCGCGCTCAGCGCCCACAAGCTCTACGGTCCGAAGGGAGCAGGTGCATTGTATGTCAGAAAAAAGAACCCGGCGGTATCCCTCATTGCACAAATGGACGGCGGTGGTCACGAACGCAACATGCGCAGCGGAACACTGAATGTACCTGGTATCGTCGGACTGGGCTGGGCGTGTGAAATTGCCCACGGGGAAATGGCCCGTGAAAGCAAACGGCTCACCGCATTAAGGAACGCATTTGAAGTCGAGCTGCTGGTATTGCAGGATATCGAGATCAATTCCGAAGATGCGCGGCGGCTGCCCCATTGCACTAACATATCGTTTGGGAAGGTCGACGGCGAAAAGCTGATATTCGAGGCCGGAAGCGATATTGCCTTTTCCAGGAGCTCAGCCTGCACTTCGGCGACACTCGAACCGAGCTATGTCCTGAAAGCAATGGGATTCTCCGATGCACGGATCCACAACTCCTTTCGTTTCAGTTTTGGAAGGTTTTCTACCGAAGAACATGTTAACCATGCCATCTCGGTTATTTCGAAGATAGTCAAACAACATCGCCATGAAGGAAATCACGGACATCATCCGGTCGTATGAGCAGGCATTGATCTTGGGCAAGCGCATGGCGCTCGCGACCGTCGTGCACGTGGAGGGGTCCTCATACAGACGCCCGGGCGCACGTATGCTCGTGACCGACGACGGCCAGCTGACCGGTGCAATCAGCGGCGGCTGCCTGGAAGGCGATGCATTGCGGAAAGCGTTGCTGGCTATCTCACAGCAGAAAAACAAACTGGTCACCTACGACACCACTGACGAAAACGACACCACACTCGGCGTTCAGCTTGGATGCAACGGCATTGTACATATACTTTTCGAACCCATTAAAACAGACGACGCCCAAAACCCGGTGGAACTGCTGAAAATGGTCGCGGCCAAACGACAGAATGCGGTACTCGTTACGATGTTTTCGTTGCAGTCACGCACGGGTTCCCAACCCGGCACCTGTTTCCTGCATTTACAAAACGACGATCAGGTCACCTGCAATTGCGCGGACCCGGCGATGTACGACCAGCTGCTTTCAGAAACACAAGCTGCCTATGAACGTAACGATTCATTTTTCAAGGCATTAGGCTCACTGACGGGTTTTGTGGAGTATTTCAATACACCTCCATCCCTCATCATCGCCGGCGCCGGCAACGATACCATTCCGCTTACCGAAATGGCCAGTGTACTGGGCTGGGATGTTACCGTGGTCGATGGGCGCACCGGGCACGCTACGCGCCAGCGTTTCCCCAAAGCCGGAAAAGTGCTTGTTTCGCGTGCAGACGACGTTTTGAAACACATTGTCGTCGATGAACGGACATTTGTCGTTCTCATGACACACAATTACAATTACGACCTCGCATTGCTGAAACAGCTACTAACCGTCGAAGCCTGCCATTATGTGGGGGCATTAGGCCCGAAGAAGAAGCTGGAACGAATGTACTCGGAACTGGAAAGCGAGGGGATGGTGATTTGCGATGAGCAGAAAGAGAAGGTATACGGACCGGTAGGACTCGATATCGGCGCCGAAACCTCCGAGGAAATCGCATTGTCGGTATTAGCGGAAATTAAAGCCGTGCTGGGTAGGCGTGCTGGGCTTTCCCTTCGAGAAAAATTCGAACCGATCCACAACCGCGCCCAGCAGCACGTGGATTACACCCGCGACGAAAAAGAAGACTTCCTCTGCGCCGTTCAGATCATTACCCCCTGACTTCAAATGGCTCGCAACGATTATGGCATCATTATCCTGGCTGCGGGCAACTCTTCCCGGCTGGGGGAGCCGAAGCAGCTGCTTCAATTTCAGGGAAAAAGCCTGATCCGGCATGTTACAGAAGCAGCTTTGGAAACGGTGGGCGCTAATGTCATCGTAGTGACGGGCTCTAATCCAAAGTTGATCGGGAAAGAACTGGAAGGGCTGCCCTGCAAGTCTGCATTCAACGTGGGCTGGTCGGAGGGCATGTCGTCGTCCATTAAAACGGGTATTAATGCATTGCAACTGCACAATCCATTGATAAAGGGTGCGGTCCTGGCTGTGAGCGACCAGCCATTTGTTTCTGCGGAAACCTTCCGAGCAATAATCGGCCTGTCGCAGCAGACCCAAACCGGCATTGTTGCTTCACAATACGCCAACTCCCTTGGCACACCGGCGTTTTTCGCAGCTTCCTACTTTCCTGCATTGATGCAACTCAGCGGTGCCGAGGGAGCGAAAAAGCTGTTCAACCGCTACGCAGAGGACGTTTCCAAATATCCGTTTCCGCAAGGAAGCGTAGATATCGACACGCAGGACGATTATAAGCGGCTGATTTCCGGCGCCTAACAACGGTTTCTTTTCTTTCTCTTTCCAAAAAAATATTTTTCGCTCAACTATTGCGGAAGTAAAATGATCAGTTACATTTGTGGTGTACTATTTAACTAATACACTAAAACAATTGAGCCATGATCCACCTTAACCAGGTTTCTTTTGGGTACGGAAAGCGTAAAAAATTGTTTGAAAACCTCAACCTACACCTAGGCGCGGGACACATTTACGGCTTGCTCGGGAAAAATGGCGCTGGAAAGTCAAGCTTGCTGCGAAATATGGCAGGCCTGCTGTTTCCTACCAACGGCCGCATTGAAGTTTCCGGTCATGAACCGCGCCAACGACAGCCTGCGTTTTTACAGGATGTTTTCTTCCTGCCCGAGGAAATTTACCTTCCCTCCGTGACCGTCGATAAGTACCTGAGCCTCGTGGCGCCATTCTATCCGAAGTTCGATGAGCAACTTTTTCGCGCCTACATCGCAGAACTCGACATTCCGGAAGGTAACAAGCTGACAGGCATGTCGTACGGCCAAAAGAAAAAGGTTTTGATCGCATTTGCATTGGCCACTAACACCCGGGTATTGATCATGGACGAGCCTACCAACGGCCTCGATATCCCTTCGAAAAGCCAGTTCCGTCGGCTGGTATCGTCGGCGCTCGACAAAGACCGCCTCATCCTTATCTCTACCCACCAGGTTCGCGACCTCGACAACCTCATCGACGCTATTATTATCCTGGAAGACAGCAAGATACTCATTCAGCACAGCCTCGATACGATTTCCGAACGCCTCTGTTTCGGTACATTGCCCAGCATTGAATACGACAACCGGATACTTTATTCCGAACCTTCACTCCGCGGTTACAAAGCCGTTTTTGAGAATTCGACACAGGAAGAAAGCCGCGTGGATCTGGAACATTTGTTCAATGCGGTGCTGGAAAATCCCCAACGGATCAGTCAAATATTCGCCTATTAGCCATGAAAATCATAATCATTCTGCTGATCGCGTTAGCAGCGGCAGCGCTCCGGTACATTCTGCCATTCCTAGCCCCAGCCCTTTTGTCCCCCATCGCAATCCTATGAACCAGACATTCGACATTCACCGCTTTGCACTCATGCTGCGATTCGACGCAGCGGAAAAAGGCCGGAATTACCTGATGATGGCCGGCGTACTTGTTTTTTGCATTCTCGCGATGACGCTGCCTATTACGCAAACCAGCGAACCGAGCGAATTTCTTAGAATTCTGCATTTCGGGGCGCTGTTTATGATTACGCTTTTTGGCGCAAGCCTTTTTACCAGCACGGCTTTCTCGCAATATTCCGACCAGAGTAACGGCATTGCGGCACTCATGATCCCGGCGTCGCGGCTTGAAAAGTATTTTAGTTCGCTATTGCTTAACCTGGCGTTCGTCATTCCGTTCCTGATCTTTTTTTGGCAACTTCATTACTGGTCCATCGACTATGCAAATACATTGCTTCCTGCCGGCGGTGGCGGCTACGCTTACATTCCCAAGGACTTGTTTGAATATACCACTTGCTCGTACCTGGTCATTCAGGCTGCCGTATTCCTGGGTTCTATTTACTTTAAAAAGTTCGCTTACATCAAAACCGCCGTTGTAGCTATTGCTTTCGGCTCGCTGCTCGCCTATTTCAACTATTCAATGGCCATAAAATTCGCTTCCAAACCCAGCAAGTTCCTGGCATATCCGCTATCCGGCTGGAAAGTTTGGTTCTATACCGAAGAAGGAATGGAAAGGCCGAAGTACTTTGCCGGTTTTTACCACATCCAATTTTCTGAAACTATCGAGTACGCAGCGCAGGGATTTGCGGTATGGCTTGCCGTCATGCTATGGATTTGCGCCTACTATCAGATGAAGGAGCGGGAAATTTAACAGCACCGATTATGGAATTTAAAGATAAACAAGCCATTTACCTGCAAATCGCCGATTACATCTGCGAGCAGATCCTACTGGGCAAATGGCCACCTGGCGAGCGCATTCCATCCGTACGTGACCTCGCTTCGATGATGGAAGTGAATCCGAACACCGTGATGCGGACTTATGACTTCCTTCAAAATAAGGAAATCATATTTAACAAACGCGGCATCGGTTACTCGGCCGACGAGCAGGCAACTGGCAAAATCCTCGCATACCGCAAAGAACGCTTCCTGACCACCGAACTCCCCGAGGTTTTCAAGAACCTCTATCTACTAGACATTGGTATTGACGAGCTGCACGGCCTCTACCAAAAATTCATTGAAGAAATGTACCCGTTAACCAAATAGCCATGAAAACCAGTAACATTCTGTTAACCATTGCATTATCCGTGTTCTTTGTGGTAACATTGTCATCCAATTTCGTATTAAAAAAGCAGTTCGATAAAATCGATAAGGACGACAAATATTACGGATTTTCGAAACATCAGGTCGGTGCATTCAAGTACCTGCATTTAAAAGGAAAAGGATTTGCATTAACTGAAATACAACAAGGCGCTACGGCGGAAATTCGCATGATTACCTTACCCCAGTACCTGGAATGGACTCATTCCGGCGACACGTTGGTTGTGACTTATAAAGCCGACTGGAAACAGGGTTACCAACCACGCGACGCTTTTGGTTCGTTGCCTTCAATCTATATTATTGCGCCAAAACTGGAAGGCATTGTTTCGGACAGTATCCGCACAAAAATAAAGGATTACAAATTCGAAGACCTTGTTCTGGAACAGAAAGGGAATTCGGTAATGCTGGCCAACTCCACGGTCCGCAACTTCAAAGCCACCATTTCCCGTGGTGGTTACGTACTCCTAAACCCGCAGAGCCGCATTGAAATGGCCGATATCGACATCCGCGACAACAGCACCTTCAACGCAGAAAAGGACATTTTCGGGGATATCAATACGCTGATCGACAGTTCTGCCTACATCAGCTTACCGGGCAGCATGCTCAAAAAGATCATGAAGCAAAACAAAATAACCCCGAGGTAATCCCCGGGGCCAAAATTTTCGATGAAATAACCAGCCTACTTAATCCCCAGCATCAGACTCGTGCTGCCGCCTGCATTGGTAGTCGGCAGCACGCCGTTCCATTTGGCGACCCATTCCTGCTGGATCAGCAATGGGGTTAATGTTTTTTGTCTCAACTGGTTAGCCTCTGCTTCCGCCCGGGCTTTGATTAATGTTGCTTTCGCCTGGCCCTCTGCCCGTGCAATAATTACTTTGGCTTCGGCCTCGGCTTGTTTTGCCTGATTTTCAGCTTTCAAACGGGCCTGGATGGACGTGTTTTTCTCGTCGATCATTTGCCTCAGCGAAGGAGGCGGCGTGATGGCGGATGTGAGCTGGTCATATACGAAGCCGTCCTTTCCAAGTGTTTTGGTTAACACATTTTGGACGCGGTCCTCAAATACTTCCCGGTTTGACATGACGCTGTCCGAAGTGAAAGAGTTGGCTACGATCCGGTAGGCATCATAGATGGTGTTTTTCATAAACCCCTGCTGGATTTCGCCTAACGGTCGTCTGTATTGGCGGTAGATCTGGGGTACCTTTTCAGGATTGATGTGATAGTTGAGCTTCGGATCCACCTTGAATTCTGCGGCGTCCTTGGTTGTAATCACAAATGAATCATAATCAACACTTTGGGTATAAGTAGGAAATTCGATGATCTTGGTCGTCCAGGCGTTATACCAGACCCGGCCCGTTACAATGGTAATGTTGTCAACGCCCTTGTCGCTGCCATACAGGTTGATCCTGATCCCGACATTACCGGCATCGATATTTTCAAATGTAAAAGGCTGAGCCGCCATGGCAACCAGAAAAACAATAAAGCACAAAACACCAATGATAATGTTTCTTTTCATGTCGATTATAGTTTAGATTTCAATTGGTTTACGATTTGCCCCAAAACATCGTACAGAAAATAGAAGGACAATCCGACAATAGCAAGGCCACCGAAAACGAGGAGGTCCGACTGGGCATTGATGAGCCGTAAAGCATAGGTAATCACAACGACCACCGCAGCGATTTTCAGAATGTGTATCATGTGAATGAGGTTTGTTCGATGTAAATTTAACATCCGCCGGACGAAGTGCCTTTTCTTTTTATCCAATGGCGCTGGCTGTTGTTGAACGTATCAGAGACCCCATAAACAGCAGAGAGCGCACCTGACTGGCGCGCTCCCCGGCATTAAAATATCAAATCTCTGGTTAGAGCAATGCTGCGGCTGCCTCGTCGACAAACCAATGCAATTGTCCTTTTTCCGGCCGGATGATTTGAGACGGGTACAGGTCTACGTTTTTGTCACCTTTTAATACCTGTTTCAAAACTTCCGCCTTCCCCGCTCCTGCCGCCAGGAACGCCACGCACGCCGCATCATTCACGACCGGGGCCGTAAGGGTGATACGGTACATGTCCTGTGCTTGCAGGAAGAATGAAGTCGCCAGCGCATTCTGTTCTTGAATTACTTCCGTTCCAGGGAAGAGCGACAACGTATGACCATCATCTCCCATTCCGAGCAGCACAAAATCGAAAGTGGTTTCAGAACCCTCGAAATACTTTTTAACAAGTTCCTCATATTCAGCAGCCGATTCTTCGGGTGAAATGTCGGTGCGCATGATGTGGATGTTTTCAGCCTTTACCGGCACTTTATCCAACAGTTCATCATAGCACATCCTGGCATTATTCCGCGAATCTTCAAACGGAACCGCCCGCTCGTCTCCCCAGAAAAAATGGAGTTTTTCCCAGGGAATGGATTCCTTGTAAGGCGATTCTGCCAGCAATGCATACAATGCCTTCGGCGTACTCCCACCCGACAACACGAACGTAAAACGATCCTGCCTGGTAAGCGTTTGCTGAATGTAATTGTTAATCCATTCGGCCAGGCTGGCGCTTAATGCCTTGACATCCTTCTCTATATGCAACTCCATAGCTTACGGGGTAGGTGGCAGGTTAAGCCATGTATGACCGTCGCGGGCGATGAGTGCGTCGGCCGCATCAGGACCCCATGAATCTGGTGCGTAGTTCGGAAAGTCCTGTGGCGGACGATTTTCCCACGTTTCCAGGATTGGCATGATTACCTGCCATGCAGCGTCCACCTGGTCGTTACGCATAAACAGCGTCGCGTCGCCTTCCATGACGTCCAGCAAGAGCGTCTCGTATGCTTCGGGAGCATGTTCACCCGCTACTGCGTCGTAATCGAAAGTCATATCCACCGGATCGAGCATCATCGTTTGCCCCGGGCGCTTGGCCTGGAAACGAATACTGATGTCCATATTAGGTTGAATACTGATTGTCAAACGGTTGGAACGCCACGTTTCCGCAGACTCAGGCGGGAATGCATAATGCGGTGCCTGTTTGAAATGCAGCGTGATGTGGGTCGCCTTCTGGTTGAGGTATTTGCCGGTCCTTACATAGAACGGCACACCTTGCCAGCGCCAGTTGTCGATATAAAACTTCACTGCCGCGAATGTATCGATATTCGACTGCGGATTCACGCCTTCTTCCTGCCGGTAACCAACTACCTTCTCGCCTTTTTTCCAGCCACCCGAATACTGTCCGCGAACGGCGAAATCGTGCACCTGTTCTTTGGTAATGCGGCGGATCGCATTCAGCACGTCTACCTTCTTATTACGGATCTCATTCGCATCGAATGATACCGGTGGCTCCATTGCGATCATACACAGGATTTGCAGGATATGGTTCTGCACCATGTCGCGCAATGCACCAGCGTGCTCGAAATAGCCTCCGCGACCTTCCAAACCTACCGCTTCGGCAGCTGTGATCTGGATATGATCGATATAATTACGGTTCCAGAGCGGCTCGAACAATGCATTTGCAAAGCGTAGCGCGAGGATGTTCTGAACCGTTTCTTTACCAAGGTAATGGTCGATGCGGAAGATCTGCTCCTCAGCGAACATGCTCGAAAGCAGCAGGTTCAGTTCGTGGGCACTTTCCAGGTCGTGACCAAATGGTTTTTCAACCACAATGCGCGTTGTGCCTTTATCTCCGCAGATCTTCAATGCACCCAGTTTCTGTGCGATTGAAGGAACGAGTTGAGGAGCTACTGCGAGGTAGAAGATCACATTGGGATGAACACCCCATTCCTCTTCTTTTTCCTTAACGAGGTCGGTGATCTTGTGGTACGCTTCCGCATCGTCGCCGTCCATCTGCAGGTACGAAACGTGCTGTGTAAATTCAGTCCAATGGCCGTTTTGCTTGCCTTTCCGGCGGGAGAACTTTGTAACACCGTCGAGCAGGTGCTCGTGGTATCTCTCATTGGAATAAGCACTCCGGCCAATGCCGGCGATCGCAAACTGATCGGGCATCCAGTTGTCCAAAAACAGGTTATAGAGAGCGGGTGTAAGCTTCCGGTAGTTGAGGTCCCCGCTTCCTCCGAAAATAAAGAGTACCGAGGCAGGGGGACGTTTATTGCTTTGCATAAAATTTCTGATTTATTGTTGACCCCATTCTGTGTGGAATGTACCTGGGATATCGGTACGTTGGTACGTATGCGCGCCAAAATAATCGCGTTGCGCCTGAATCAGGTTCGTCGGCATGTACGCCGTTTTGTAAGCGTCAAAGTATGCCAGTGACGACATCAGCGCGGCGGCCGGGATGCCCGACTGGGCGGCAAATGCGATCAGAGAACGCGTGTTACCTTCCACAGACTTAACCAATGCAGCTACCTCTTGGTTCAACAGAATATTGGACAATTCCGGGGTTTGCTTGTAGGCGTCGGTAAACACGCTGAGCAGCGAAGAACGGATAATGCAACCACCTCTCCAAACGCTCACAACGTCCGTCAGCGGGATCTCCATTTGCAGGTCTTTCGACGCCTGGAATAGCATTGCAAGGCCTTGTGCGTAAGCCAGAATGGTGGCAAAGTACAATGCGTCGTGTACTTGCTGGATCAACACCTGCGTTTCCTCCGAAATAGCGGTGCTTTCGCCATAAAGTTCAGCAGCGACCGTTCTCTCGTCCTTATAACCGGAAAGCGTGCGCATCGCTACTGCAGTATCGATCACCGGAACAGCCACAGGCAGCTCCATGGAATCCTGCGATGTCCATTTCCCGGTTCCTTTTGAACCCGCTTTGTCGGAAATCACATCAACCAGATTCGCTTCCGTTTTGTCGTCTTTTTGCAGGAAAATATCTGCCGTAATCTCCACCAGGAACGATTGCAGGTCGCCTTCATTCCAGCTTTTGAATACTTCGTGGAGTTGCTGGTTGCTCAAACCGGCCTTTTTCAGGATCGCATACGATTCACTGATGAGCTGCATGATCGCATATTCGATACCGTTATGCACCATTTTCACATAATGGCCGGCGCCTTCCTTGCCCAGATAGGCCACACATGGGTCGCCATTCACCTTTGCTGCGATCGCTTCCAGCATGGGCTGCACGTTCGCGTAAGCCGCCTTATCGCCGCCTGGCATAATGCTCGGGCCGGTACGGGCACCCTTTTCGCCACCCGAAACACCGATTCCCATGAAATGAATTTCCTTTTCGCGCAGGTACTTCACGCGGCGCAGCGTATCTGTATAATGTGAGTTACCACCATCAATAATGACATCTCCTTTTTCCAAAAGAGGAAGCAGGGAAGCGATGACATCGTCGACCGGCTGACCGGCTGGTACCAGCATCATCACCTTGCGGGGACGCTGCAACAACTGGATCATCTGGGCTAGCTCTGAAACACCCTTCACGGTTGTGCCCGGTGTGGCGCTTGATTCCAATGCAGAATTTTTGGTTTCATCCTTATCGAAACCGATAACAGAAAACCCATGATCAGCCATGTTCAGTAACAGGTTACGACCCATTACGCCCAGACCGATCATTCCAAAATCGAATAAGTTCTGTGACATAGATTAACGTCTTGAATTAAGAAGCTGCAATATCAGGGTTTTTCAAAAACCAGTTTGCATCTTTATTGATAATCTGTTTAAAATTTAAATTGTTCTTAATATTTTATTAAATTCACCCTAACTATGGCTGTTTCATAGTTAGTTAAATAGTCAATAACAACTATACACATTACTATGTACTACACATTTATGCGGGTGGCCGTTCTGGCTATCCTTGCGGCATGCAATGCATTTTCGCAAGATTCACTAGTTATTAAAAACCGGTTCCTGGAAAGAAAATTCACGATCAGTGATAATTCTTTTTACACATCGCGCTTCCAGCATCTTCTGACGAGCAAAGATTACAGCCGCCCTGGCTCGGAGGAGTTTTATTTTACGATTGATGGTATCCCTGCGAGTAGCAACGGCGCGAATGGGTTATTTAAATACACCAAACATACGTCGGAACGGTCGGGGAACGGCATTCAAAAAGTAGTTGTGCAGCTGGCAGGATTACACGGCACAGTTGCCGAAAATGTAACGGTGGATTTGACCTTCGAAGTTTACGACGAATTGCCTGTGGTAAGGAAGCAAATCAGCGTTACCAACAAAGGTACCAAAGCCATCGCCATCGCGAATCTCGAAGTCGAGCGGCTAAACCTGGTACCGGTTTCTTCCCAACAATCTGAGTTATACACCAATTACGGATCCCGGTTTGCCTGGCGCCCCTATCACGGCGACCATCACGATGCAGCCATTTTTGTGTATAACAACTATGCAAAAGAAGGCTTTATCCTTGGCAATGAAGCCCCCAGCGTGCTGAAAAAAACCGAAGTATACACCGACCACCACCGTATTTCGATCGGCATGACGAGCCTGACTGATCACTATCCGTTTAAAAAGTGGATTGAACCGCAGGGAAAGTTTGACAGTCCCAAAACATTCATTTGCCTCGTCCAGTCGCAGAAGTGGGAAGACGCATTCGAAGGCCATTTCGCCGACTTCATACGTACACGCCTGGGTGTGAAACTATTCGAACGAAAAGAAATCCCATTTACATTGTACAACACCTGGCGGCCATTCTATACCAATATCAATGACACACTGGTAACCCAGCTCGCGGACGGCCTGGAAGGTACCGGCACCGACCTCTTCATTATGGATGCGGGCTGGGAAAACAACTACGGCGACTGGGAGCCCCATCCCACCCGCTTTCCCCACGGGCTGAAACCCATTACCGAGCACATTCGGAAGCGAGGGATGAAGGCTGGCCTATGGATGGGCCTCGGATCGGTTGATAAAAGCAGCAAATTATACAAAGAGCATCCCGAATGGGCCATTTACGACAAGAATGGCGAACCTGCGTACTTGCACGAGGAAATGAAAGGACGCGTAACGATGTCGCTTGCCTCGGGTTACTATGATTATATTTTGGAGAAGATTAAACGCCATGTTCGTGAAAATGATCTGGCGTACATTAAACTGGATCTCGCGATCGCCAACTCGGCCTATGTGCTCGATTATTCCAAAAAAGGCGATTACAAATCCGAAGGCAAAGGCTACAAAGACCGCGAAAGCTCTTACTACGGCATTTACGAAAAGGCATTGCAGCTTTTCGACGACCTGCACAAGGCCTTCCCCAACCTGCTCGTCGACTGTACTTATGAAGTTTGGGGAGAATATTACATTAATGATTATGCACTGATCGAACACGCCGATTACGACTGGCTCACCAATTACGACGACGACGCGCCTGTGGGCCCAATCAACATCCGGCAAATGGCCTTCGACCGTAGCCGGGCCATTCCTACGGCAACCAATCTGATCGGCAACCAGTTTATGGATTCGCCTTATTCCAAATACACATTTTTGTCGCTGGCGTCCGTCAAGCCGATCCTGGTCGGCGACTCCCGGAAACTGCCTCAATCGCTAAAACCTTGGTACTTAAAATGGAATACCTGGTTTAAAATGATGGACAAAAAATATCAGTTTACGCGCTTCTCTTACGTTTCCGACATTTTTCAGCGGCCAACGATGAGCAACTGGGACGGTGTTTACAAATTCAATAAAGAGAAACAAGGTGGCGTATTGTTCTTCTTTCGGAACGGATCCGTGGAGAGTTCACGCACATTCCCGTTTCCATTCGCCGAATCCGGCAGCAAATACCGGCTATTCTCACCCGAAGATTCAAAGGAAATAGGCAGTTACTCAGGAAAGGATCTGCTTGAAAATGGTATTGAGATCAGAATTGAAAACAAGTTTGAAGCACTGGTGCTGGGAATTGAGAAAGTGGAGTGATGACGTACTTTGTGCAACAGCTACATTACTGAGTTGCGCCGATTTAGATGGTAGCTTAAACGGAAAGAGGCGCTTACGAACAACGTAAGTGCCTCTTTTCTGTGTGGAGAATATCGGATTCGAACCGACGACCTCTTGCATGCCATCCAGATTTTTTAGGATTTTTTGTATATTTGATTTTTATAAAAAACAATCTAACATATTGAATATTAGTCAGTTAATTGAGTTTCTTTAAGTTTACTTAATTATCCTTAGACAAGAAATGTTCGACCTATGTTCGACCTAATTTTGATCAAAATATGCACTGATGGCACTCTCAACCAAGTTTATCCTAGCTTCCAAAGTTAATGATTCGTGCGAGTATCCGATAATGCTCCGCATCATTATTGATCGTAAGAACCAGTTAGTCAGTACAAAGAAGAGCTGTAAACAAGAAAATTGGTTAGTTAGTCAACAGCAAGTTGCCCGCGGTCACCCTAAGCATCAAGAGATCAATTTACTCCTTAGAACAATCATTTCTGAGTTAGATTTTCTTATTATATCTGAAGGAAAAAAAGGTCGGAAGCCAACTTTCGACGAAATGAAAAGCGTGGTTCGTAGTTTGACTGGCGCAACGAAAGAACCAGAGAGCAAATCACTTTTTAAGCTCTTTGAGGACCATATTTCTCTGCTCAATCAGCAAAACCGGATCGGCTATGCGGACACCTTTAAATTTACGCTGAGCAGCTTGAAAGGGTTTGTGAAAAACAAAGACCGAGATCTTCTATCTATCAATCTAAATTTTCTGAAGAAATATGAAGAATACTTGATGGAACGCGGGTGCGCTATTACCACAAGAAGTGTCTATCTAAGAACCTTTAGAACGATGTGGAAGGTAGCAATCCGAGAAAAATTTTGCCCCGAGGGTCACTATCCTTTTAAAGAGCTCGCATTTGGCAAATACAACAACCCTAGGACAAAAAAAAGAGCGATTCAAAAATCGCAGATTGATCAAATCTCAGCCCTGGTGATCGATCCAATGAATGACACACTCATTAATTCACGTAATTACTTCCTTTTCAGTTTTTATTGCCGAGGAATCAATTTTACGGATCTTGCAAGTTTAAAATGGGATAACATTGTTGATGACGAACTCGAATATATCAGATCGAAAACCAAGGAAGAATTTCGTTTTAAGCTCCATCCAGAAGCTATGCGGATCCTTGATTTTTACCGAAGCCTTCGCGGCAATAGCGATGCCGGCTACATCTTTCCCATATTGTACAAAAGACACGACAGCATACAGTCGATCAGATATAGAAAGCAGAAGATTCGAACGCGGGTTAACAAGGACTTACAAGAATTAGGTGCAATCTTAGGCATCCAGAAGAACCTGACTACGTACGTCGCCCGACATTCATATGCAACCACGCTCCGGAGAAACGGAGTATCCAAGGAGAATATTGGCAGATCATTGGGACATGACAGCTTAAAAACAACTGATATTTATCTGGAAGACATCGGGGACCCAATTTTGGATGAACTGATTAACTCAACGCTTTGAACGCATGTATTTTTTCAATTTGCCAGGCTTCGATCCTGATCTCGGTATAAATCTGGACGATCAGGGACGGTTTCCATATTTAAGATTTGTAGATCATGTTTTTCGCAGTGGAAAAGCAGACTACCTATCACGTAATTTTCACTTTGAGAACATTGCTGAGAAAACAGCGCCACCGGTCTTCCTCAGTGAACCGAATCTGGCTGCCATTTTCGACCAGAAAAACCGGGCGACTGTCATTGTAGATCATCATAGCCCAATCTCGGAGTCTTATGCCGACGAACTGAGAGCGCAGTTTGAAAGAGGGTACTTCGACGCGATGAAGGAATATCCACAACAGATAGTCTCGATTCTGTACAATCCTGACAACGAGAGCAAAATCGCTCATTTGGAGCAATTCATTGAATTTTGCTCCTATCATTTATACTTTGAGGGATTTGCTGTTCCATCCTGTTTATACGCGCTCGGATTTATCCAGGCTTACCTTGTGCGAGCGTGTGGCGATAGAGTAAATGCGCTTGGCCTTCCTAAGTATAAATCTCCGGTCTTGGCACAAAAGCAAGAATTGCCAGTGGCTGAAGTACAAACGAAAGGCCCAGAGCGGATTCCGCTCGACTATGCGGTTGAAGAAATTATATCCATGTGGTTGATTTTAGTCGACGCTTGGAAATGTAAGGCAGTGAGCTCTATTCAGGTATTTAAAAGTGAAGGGGAAGTGTTGCAGCTCTTGGGAATGATGTTCGAAGAAAAAGGAGGCAGACTGCCCAGATCTGAACACAAGTACTTTGAAATGCCTCCGGGAAACTACGAGAGGGTTTTAAACCTGCTCATGCATGCTACCTATAAGTTGAATACAGATCGGAACAATATTGGCCTTGACCGGTACTGTCAATTGCTGCTCGATACATTTTCGTGCTACTCGAAAACGAAGCTGGAAAGCCTTCGAAGTAATATCAATAAAGCGCGCGGGAATATAGTACAGAGCATTGGCAATCTGACTGATAGCCCTCATTCTAAAAATGTTTTGAAAACATTAAGGAAAATTAACGAGTACGGCGTCGCAGACCTGACTTAGTCAACTTCATATTGTTTTTCCCCGATTTTCTAGCCTTGCTTTGCCCATTACCAAAACGCAAAAGGGATGAGCACAACAGTTCTAGTTTCGATGAACGATCAGCAGTTATCAGAGCTGATCGAATCTTCACTGCGCCGGGTTTTAGAGTCAAAACCGGAGGCTTCCTCCGATACCAGTGACACTTTGCTGGACACCAAGGAGGCGGCGCGCCTTACCAAATACAAGGAGACCTCCATTTATGGGCTGGTGAAAAGAAAGAAGATTCCGTTTTGCAAAATGGAAGGTAAGTTGCTCTTTTCACGAAAGGAGCTACTGGAATGGATAGCCAACGGCCAGCAAAAAATCGGAGGTAGCCATGAAAGATAATCCGGTTTACCTACGCATTGGTACCAGTTACTTTAAGAAAGTCAACCGGCCACTATCTTCCGGCGACACGATTTCCTCATTGATCCCATGGTCGGCTGAATGCATCCGGCTGGATCACAGCCGTGACTACTTGAAGGACCGGGTGGATTGTTACGACGGCTTTTGTTTCGTCCCGAGCCATCTGAACTACCAACAAAAGGTTGGCGGGTTTTACAATCGCTATCAGCCATTCCAGCATGAGACGCGGCAGGGTGATGCCTCGGTAATATTCCAGTTTCTGAGTCACATTTTCGGCGAGCAGATCGAGATGGGTTATGACTACTTCAAAATCCTGCTTGAACGTCCTACCCAAATTCTGCCTATCCTGTGCCTGGTCAGCGAGGAGCGCGGAACGGGAAAGACCACATTCCTGCATTTTGTCAAATCCATCTTTGGCGAAAACATGACGATCAACAGTAATGAGGATTTCCGCTCCAATTTCAACATCGAATGGGCGCAGAAACTGGTCATCGGTGTGGATGAAACGTTCCTGGATAGAAAGGAGGATTCAGAGCGAATCAAGAATCTGAGCACGGCCCGGTTTTACAAAGTCGAGGCCAAAGGCCATGACCGGCAGGAAGTGGAATTCTTCGGAAAATTCATTTTGTGCAGTAACAACGAAGATCATTTCATTATTGCCGAGCCCGGAGAAATCCGGTATTGGGTGAGAAAGGTGCCACCACTAAAATCGGAGAATCACCACCTGCTTGCCCAACTTCGGGCTCAGATACCATTCTTTCTGTATTTTCTGGTGAGCCGTAACTTCGTTCATTCCAGTAAAACAAGAATGTGGTTTACGGCTGATCAAATTGCGACACCTGCATTAAAAAAGCTGCTCAATCAAAATCGGAACAAGTTGGAAGTGGAGATCGCCCATATCCTGCTGACAATTGCCGACGAAAAAGAGCTGGAAGAAATCCGGTTTTGCACTGGCGATGTTCAGGACTGGCTCAACAAAAAGCACATCCGTTTCAAAGACCTCTCACAGATCAAGCGGATCCTGCAAAATGTATGGAAATTGAGCCCGGCAAGTAATTCACTTACCTACCCGCAATACAAATTTCTAAGCGACGGCACTGTCTTCGAGCAGACCGGCAAGGGTAGGTTCTATACCCTATCCCGAGGGCGCATAAATGAGCTCAATGAATTGCCCTAATTTTTGATGCTTTGATGCGCATCATATTTAATTAATTGATTAATAAATAATTACAGCGCATCAAAATCCGCATCAACGCGCATCAATCACTGGATAGCGATGCCACCCCTGATGCATTTTGATGCTTTTCTGATGCGGGCTTAAATGATTAAAAACCAATCAGTTGTAAGCTCTTCGCATCAATTCATCAATTTTTTCACTTTCAAGCCCCGGTAATTATGACTTGCGAGCAAGCCAAACAGATATCTATGGTAGACCTGCTGGAACACTGCCATATCCGTCCTCAATATGTCCGGGGACAAGACCATTGGTACCTCTCCCCGTTCAGGGACGAGAAAACGCCTTCTTTCAAGGTCAACTCCAGACTGAACCTGTATTATGATCACGGAAACGGTCAGGGAGGAGATATTATCGATTTAGGGCGCGCCCTGTTTCGTTGTAATACAAAAGCATTGTTGGAGAAATTGGACTCTGGTCATTTTCTATTTCAACCGCAAGACCCAAAATTAGCTGGCTTGCATATAGACAGTGGCGTTACCCTAGC
>CBFGMV010000081.1:0-39327 GCA_965649915.1 uncultured Dyadobacter sp. | reverse complement strand
GACACAATTAAAACACAGAAAATCAGGATCATATCCACATCCCCTGCGGTTTCCAGTGCTATCGAAGAGCTGGATGTCATCGCTCCCGACAGAGCGGTTGCCGAGGTCGCCGGACGAGGAACCATTTCAGCTGGAAGATCTACCCGTATTCAACTTAAATTCAAGAATGGATTGCCTCCCTGGTCCTTCACACTGTCCGACGGGACCGCGATTAATGGCACATTCCTGAATCCGTACCTGATTTCTGTATCTCCTGGCGCCACGACAGAGTACACGATCACATCCCTGAAAAGCGGTTGCGGGACGGGAACGGGACGAGGTACAGCCGTGATTACGGTAGAAAACTAATCCGCAGAAATTGTCTTCCGATATGTATTACAGCTCGTGCAAAGATGGTCGTACACGGAAGACAGGAATGCACCTATTCCTGTTTGCATTTGTCCTTTATTCACACTACGCCAGCAGCCAGACGATCCCGATCGGACACTGGCAAAGTCACTTCAACTACCTGTCGGGCCGACAGGTAGTTGAAGCAGGTAGTAAGGTCTTCTGCTCATCTCATAATGGGCTATTCTCTGTAAACGTCGGAAACGGTGAGACGAGGATTTTGTCCAAAGCGGATGGTCTTAGCAGCACAGGCATCAATGCCATGGAGTATCTGCCCGAATCAAAATTACTCCTCCTTACATACCGGAATGGGGTCATCGACTTCGTTTTCCTGAATGATGACTCAGAGCCAGAAGAGATCGAACCCTGGAACGTGCTTAATAACACCGCCGGACTACCCGCAGATAAAGCCATCAGCCGGATTATTTTCAGGGATGGGCTAGCTTACCTTGCTACTGGCTTCGGTATCCTGGTTCTAGATACAAAACTCCGCCAGGTCGACGAAACGTACCGTTATATCGGCCCTAATGGAGCCCAGGTCAGAATTAACGATCTTACATTCACCAACGACTCCCTGTTTGCAACAACCTCCGATGGAACGCTGCTAGGCACATCCATGCAATCCAATGTAAACCGGCAGTACTTCGCAAATTGGAAGACAATAACAGCCCCGGGTCAGGTCAAAAGTGTGAGATTCTTTTCAGGTTCGGTTTATGCCTCGATAACCGGAAAAGGCATCTTCAGGTATGACAAGGGCAACTGGAAACTCGCCTACCCTTCCGGCAGTTCCGCTCTCAGGATTGTGGATGCCGACGAAAAACTGACGATCACAACCGGCAGTTCAATCGTGGTAATAGATAATTTGGGCGCCACCACCTCATTTAACTCTCCGCTTTTCAGCGCTATCCAGGACGTAATACGCACAGACCAGGAAAAATTTTGGGTTGCCGATCAGCAAAAGGGCCTTGTCTCCAATGCTGCTTCGAATTTTCAGTCCATTCTTCCCGTGCAGGGTGACACTACCTTATCCCCGCGCGCCGACTCATCCATTGTTGATCTGAATGGAACACACTGGACCAGACTGCCGCAATCCCTGGGTGGAGGTATCCTGGTCGATGGGAAGAACGGCTCCCAAACCAGGGTTCTTTCTACCTCAATCGGCAACGGAAGTCTCCCTGCATCGAAAATCAATAGCCTGGCAGTCGACCTGGATGGTTATGTGTGGTTTGCGAGTGCCAAAGGAGTAGGCTACTTCTCTCCGGAAGGTGTTTTGGGCACTGGCCGGGTCGATGCGATACTTCCGGTTTATGGCCAACGCAAACTATTCAGCAATGAAGAATGTACTGCGCTGGCGGTAGAACCTGGCAATCGAAAATGGATAGGTACCCGAAACGGCTTGTACCTGTTCAATGCCGACGGAACAGAGCTGATCAGAAAATTCACCGCGGCCGATAGTCCGCTGCCTGCTGACCTCATCACCGCATTGCGGTTCAACTCAGAAAACGGGTTGCTTTTTGTAGAAACGCCCAATGGTATGGTATCGTATCGCAGCGACGCTTCTGCTCCGGCTGAGAAACTTTCTGCAATCCGGATATTCCCGAACCCGATCCGACCAGGTTACTCCGGCACATTGGGAATAAGCGGACTGACCGCTTCATCGACAGTGAAGATTACTGACATTTCAGGCCGGCTGGTCTATGAAGCCAGATCGGAGGGCGGTACAGCCTCCTGGAATCTGAACGATTACACGGGCAGGCGGGCAAAGGGAGGAATCTATCTGATCCTTACCGTTTCGTCCGACGGCTCCGAGAAACTCGCTGGTAAATTGGTAGTGATAGAATAAAATCATAAATTAAAATCCAGCGTCCAGGACAACGAATGCACCATGACCAAATGATGTCGAACCAGGAAAAAACACCTTACATTGTAGGTATTACCGGTGGTAGCGCTTCCGGGAAAACATATTTCATGAAGAGCCTGATAAACGCCTTCGATAAAGAAGAAATCACTCGTATATCTCAGGACAACTACTATCGTCCGATCCACGAGATCCCTCGGGATGAAAACGGGGTTGAAAACTTCGATCTGCCGGAAACGATCGATCACCATTTATTTGCTGAACACATTGCTGTGCTGCGGGCCGGAAGGTCGGTACAACAAAAAGAGTACACATTCAATAATCCACTGATCACACCGGAGAACCTGATCTTTGAACCAAGACCCATCATTATCGTTGAAGGCATATTCGTTTTTTACTTTCCTGAGGTAGCGCGGTTGATCGACCTTAAAATTTTTGTCGATGCCAAGGAACACGTTAAAATAAAAAGACGAATTATTCGTGATAATAACGAGCGTGGTTATGATCTCGATGATGTGCTTTACCGCTGGGAGCATCACGTCGCGCCCACTTATGACAAATTCATTCTTCCTCTCCGCGCCGAGGCGGACATGATCATCAATAACAATTCACGCTTCGACGCGGGTTTACAGGTTCTGATCGGCTTTTTGAAAGGGAAATTGAAGGAGAATGACAATTGATTTAACGGAGCGCATCGCAAAAATTACTAAATTCTTAAAATGAACCCATCTGTACGCACAAGTTTCCGTCTTCCATCCGCATTCGCATTAGTTGCGGTCGCAGCGTTGCTGTCCTGTGAAAAAAGCACAACCGACCCGCTGGACATCTATGGCTACTATCCACTTAAGACAGGGCACTATCAGATATATGAAGTGAATGAGGAAACCTATTCAACAGGGCAGAATGCGCCTGTCATCAAAAAATGGCAGGAAAAAGACGAGATCGAGAAAATGATCGGCGATTCGGCGGGAATTACCACATACCTTGTTTCAAGATCCACCCGAAACACGTCCGCTGATTACTGGCAGAAAGTAAAGGAATACACCGTCCAGAAATTCCCCGATAAGCTGCTTGTAAATATCGATAACCAAAGTTTCTTCTCACTGGTTTTCCCGGTTGACACCCGGATGAAATGGAATGGAAATACTTATAATAATCAGGACAAGCAGGATTACTACTACGAAAAGGTGAATGAGCCGGCCCAGATCGGGGAAAAGTCGTTCAATCAATCATTGACTGTTGTAGAGAGAAAAGACACATCGATCATCAACAAATATGTCGGTGTGAAAGTGTACGGAATGGGTGTCGGGCTGGTGTCTGATGATCAAACTGCCTTTGAATTTTGCCAAAACGAAGATTGCATAGGCTCGGGCAAAATAGAATCGGGCAGTCACAAAACAAGGAAAATCATCGATTTTGGGGATCGGTAATTCTATTTTTCCCGGGGTCAACATTAATAAAACTTGTTTTTTTCATATTCAAGTCATTGAAAGTTTGCTTTTTAAATTTCTGTCATTAAATTTACGTCGGATACTGGTATTAATCATTATAACCTAAAGACAATGAGAACAGTGATATCGCACTCTACACAGACAAAAAAGTCTTACCGTAAACCGGTTCTTAACAAGCTGGGAAGCGTCTCCACACTAACCAAGGGTAAAATTGGTGGAAGCTTGGACGAAGACGAAATCACAAAAAACTTCAACCCAGACTGATTTAGGATACCTTTTTATCCCTTCTATGCTTTTTGAAGGTTCCATTTTCTCTGAGAAGAACAGTTTCAATGTTGAAAATGTAAAATCAAAGTATAGTAAAGTAGTAATTTCTGACTACGGTTTTATAGGAGTAAAGGCCCAAAACACAGCAGAAAGTCTGACAAACAGCTTCGTAGGGGGCTTTTTCTCAGACAGTAAGATATCAGAAACGGAGTTTCTCAGTAATTTTTCAACTGAGAAATCCGTTTCTTTTTTTTTGTCGATACTTGACGAAAAGGTCGGGTTCTATAACATCGGAGTTTCGGCTTTCTTTGATGTTGAGCGGAAAGAGCTCCTGCTCTCCCGGGAGTTATTCGGGAGAGTCCCTTTTTACTATGCGCAGGTCGACAGCTCCATGCTAGTCTTTTCAACCAGTTTCGCATCACTTTGTTCTAATGCTGATGTACGACGGTCCGGGAAAGCAGACATTCATAAAGTAGCAGATTATGGGACATTTCTGACCGATGCGGAAATACTGTACCACGAAGACACCTTCCTGAGCAACATTAAGTCCATACTACCGGGGCATTTGCTCAGACTCACGTTTCACGAAGCGACTACAAAGCCGCTCCTAGTTCTCCAACCCTCCAAATGGGCTCATTTGACGTCGTTGCAGGAGTTTGGCGAGGAATTTCGCAGCCAATTTCTAAATGCGGTAGGAAACAGCAATAAAGGCCCTAACCAGCGGCTTGCATCGCATTTAAGTGGCGGAATGGATTCGTCCTCCGTGAGCACGGCCGTAAGGTTCTTATTTCCTGACCATCCGCTCGTAACACTGTACAATAAAACCAACACATTACACAGTGACGAAAATCTGTTTGCCTCGGCTGTGGCCGAAGCAATTGGATCAGACCACTATGAAATAATGCAGTCAGAGGATGACCTGCAGATACTTCGAGAGTCGATTCTGGTGTCCCGGCAGCCGTCTTGCGCGATATTAAGCCCCTCGGCCAATTGGTCTCTGATGAACATCGCCAAATCGCACGGCTGCGACACGATATTTAACGGACGGGATGGAGATTCGATAGTAGGCAGCGGATTAGAGATAATAGATCGCTCGTTCATCAGTGGTGATTGGGACCTCGTCAAAACCTTGCTTGAGAAACGCGTCGCATACTATTCTCTTTCCCGCAATTATCCGCAGTGGGATAGGTATTCGTTTGAACGGAAGTATCACATTGTGCTCCAAAGATTTCTATATCGACAACTCTCCCGAAAAGTTCTTCAGGTATCGTTTAAAGAGTTCTGCCAATTTTTCGCGGATGTATCGAGGCATTTTAAAGTTTCTTATTCCTATCAATTTCGCTCCGGACTTCAAAGCTTACTGAATAAAACCAGAAAAAAGGAAAGTAGCGAGATCACTTCTGTCCTCTGCGATGATGTTCTTCTGCAACGGAAAGAGCGTACGGCATTAACCCCTATCGGTTTGTTGGGCGAGGAGGATGGTCAGAAACTGCACAGGCAGTCGTTACTGGATGTTTTCAATTCCCATGCGATATTGGCCAACGAGCAGGATTTTGTACTTAGTAAGCACCTTGGTGTGGTTAGCAGCTCCCCATTTTATAATCGTGGGCTGTTCGAACTATGTATGGCTGTACCTGATATCGTCAAGTACGGTGACGGAATCGGTCGTGCCCATTTCCGAGAAGGTATGAAGGGGCTTCTGATTGATAAGGTGCGATGCCGCAGCACCAAAACACCAATCAGATCCCACGGACAGGAAGTCACGCTACGAATGTATGAGCAGGCCAAAGATTTTCTCTTCGACTCAAAAACGGTTTGGGAATTTGTTGACCGTAAAAAATTCGCGCATCAGGTAGCTGTCTTAACGAACGAAAAGATTCCATACGGCCAAAAGATCAGCACTTGGTTCCATATATCAAAAACCATATCCCTAGCCATCTGGCTTGAAGCATTAGCGGAATCTAAATAGTGTTTTTACAACTCCTACCAAACTCAATGCTGTGAAAATGGATTGCGGAACCAGGGTCTTCTAGCTTACAGAGCCATTCTCTGCCTTGACCAATCTGAAATATTTCTTACGCACATTCTCGAAAAGGAAAAACAAAAGAAAGAGGTCTTTGTAAACGTTTACTTTCTCATTGTCTCCCGAAGACATTTCGAGTTTGGCCTTTAATTCTTTAAAATTCAAATCTTTTGTTTCCGGAAATTGGGAGGCAGCCTTCAAAAGTTTCTCACGATATTCGAATAACCATTGAACCTGCTGTTTAGCATCACCGAACGTCTGCTCCCCCTTTTGATATTTTTTTAATGGAACACAAAAGAAGTCCGAACATATGTTAGGGCGCAACGATTCATAAATGGTGCAGCAGCTTGAAAAATGGCAGCATGGCATCTTGAAGAACAATTTGTCATGAAGTTCAAAGGTGCCCATTTCCAAATTGTCGGCAATCCCCCTGTCTTTTTCATTACGGATCGCACCCTTCTCAAACAATGTACCGTCGCAGCACATTCCGCAACTGACACACAGGTCCGAAACCTCATTTTCGTTGTCCGCCATATTAGAATCGATGAGAGTGATCTGAATTACAGCTGGGCATAATGCGACGTTCTTCGAAATTTCTCACAATAGAAAATTCAGGATCTCAGACGTACTGGCTGTATAGGAGATACACTTGTTATCATGCATAGGGCCATATCAGCTATTTTGTCACAACTACCTTTCCACCCAATTGCTTCAATTTCTGATTGCCCTCACCATAAATGATTACCCTATAACTGTACAATCCGGCAGCGAAAGAAGACGAGGGAATCCAGTACCAATCCAGATTTCGCGACTGCGTATTTGCCTGAAACTCCTTCTCTTCTACCAGCACGCCCATTTGATTATAGATAGAGTACTTAATGAGCCTCTGGTTGGTGATATTCAATTCGGCAAGTTCAAACCGTACGAAAGACGTCGCGGGGTTAGGACTGACCACCATTTTGATGTTGCCCTCCACCGACTCTCCGATCTTGAAGGAAATCTGATAGGGTTGGAGGCAAAAGTTACCTGCCCGATCTTTGGCATTGACCAGTAGTTGATAGTCTCCCACCGCCAGTCCGGTTGTTGGATAGTTGATCCGGAAACTGTAATTATCCAAGGAATCGATGCTTACCGGCGCGGCTGAAAAGCTAAGTTTTCCGAACTCACAAGAGCTATCCGCGCAGCGTTTCAGGTAAACTTCGACCAGTGCTGTATCGGCAAAAAGTTGTCTGTCATCCCTTAGCACAATGTTCAGTGTCGGATTGGCGTTTACAACCCCGTTTTCCTTAGGAGCTATCCCGTTAAATCTGACTGTCAGTGACGGGGGAATAATGTCCTTGTTGTTAGCGGAAGAAAACACACTCGTTCCCTTCACGGCGTCCCAGTTGACATCCAATTCAGCGATATTATTGCTAATATCCATTTCCTTGAGCGTATGCTTCGGATCGATACTTACGGTAATCTTTTCAAGATCTTTCTTATTGGCAAACGACACCATTATCGTGTCCTGATAAGCAAAGGATTCCACAACAACGGTTTTAGTAACATTTCCGCCGTTCCCTTGATAGCCAATCTCTACATTTATTTTCTGCCCTTTCACGTACCGGCCCTTATTTCCCAAAACAACACCTACTTTGACGGAATCCGACATTTCTAATGTTTTACTACCTGTTTCGGAATATAATGTGATGCTTTCGTCTGAGCTCACCGAATAGTCAGGGTTAGTTACCGTTATCAGCTTCAACGTCGGGTCTCCCTGCAAAAGGGATTGATGCACATTTGCGACGGTATATTTGTCCTTGCTCTGTGAGATAATGGCGCTGGCAACAGCCTGCTGAATTTTCCCGATGGACAAGTTTACAGTCGCAGGGTCAACGAACATATTCTTATAAAGCTGTTTCAGATACTCCGACGAAGGACTTACGAAACTTTCGAAAGAATTTGCTATAATCGCTACGCTACCTCGATCTGGCGCAAGTATCCAATCCAATGATAATGTGATCCTGTCATTGACCGAGTTTGGATTCGTATTAAACCGCGCACTGAAAATATTCCCTACACCACAGCCATTGAAATACATCATCGGATACTTTTGAAAATTGTTGTAGCCGCGCGCAACATCAGTAATGTAGCCCATGTCCAGATCCGTCACGATCGGCGATCCATGCCCGAAATAGGTGATCAAACCTACACCGGCGTTAACGTCCGAGGTGATATTTACTGGTTCAACCTCCGCTATGGGTTGTTGCTTCACAAAAGGCTTCACCTTTCCACCAACCACCCCATCAGCCACACTCGGAACAAGGTCATTCAGCAGTTCTTTCAATTGTGTTATTTCACCGGTATTTTTTCCTCCATTCAAATGCAGGAAGTTCTTGCGCCAGCCGTAATCTCCAACGGCATTCTGCTCATACTCCTTCACCTTCACCAGGTAATCCAGCACATTTTGGTTAGTCAATGGAGATAGCCTTCCAACTGGTACCGCCGGCAGTTCCGCCGCGGTTCCTGCAAGTCCTTCCACCAGCAGTAGATCCGAGGCCGGGTAACCAATGGTGGGCACTTCATCGGGCAATTCCCGCTTCATTCTCTCGTTGTGCGTAATCGACTTTCCTATTAAAAAAAGGTTTTTATCCTTTCCACCCTCTCCAAGCATGTAAGCCATAAAATTCCGTATCGCCAGGGGACTTGGCTCACCGTAATTAAATTGGTCATACAAATCAGTAATTTTCAAAACGATTGGCTTATACCCTCCTCCGGCATTGGAACTGCGGTAAGCAGCGTACTGCGTCGACCCCTGCATCAGGCTCTCGGTGGTGATGATGATAAAATTGGGTTGCTTCGTCTCAATTACACTAAAATTTAAAGCCTTAATTTTCGCTGCCTCTACATTTGTAACTTCACTCGAAGCAAAGAGCGTCAGACTTTTCCCCTTAACGGCATTGAACATAAAGTTCTCTCCGGAACCGCTTATTACGCTGGGCGAATCGACATCCGAAATGTCCAGCAATACTCCTTTCGCAGGCACGCCCTTGATCTGAAGGCGGCTCAGTCCGGCAATATCTGATTTCAGTTTAAATTCCTTAGTAGCCTGCGCCGTCATGTCGACCAGTTGGGAAAAAGCAACCGAATAATAGGCCAGGGAGAATCTGTCGGATTTATTTGTCGAAACCGTTTTCAGGCCCAATATTCCCTTTCCGGCTTCATTTACATCTCCCTTGCTTAGACTAAATGTATATTCTGATCCAGCGAAACCAGCATTAGCAACGGATCCCACTTTTCGAAGTGTTTCGGCAGTTTTTCCTACGTAGACTTCAATGTCCCGGTCATTATTGCTTCTTCCGTGAACAAGCAATTTGACCTTCACATTTTCCAGATCTCCTACCAGGTTTTTGAGCGTGAACTCATTGGTAAGCATTACATTGAGCAATTGAACTTTTCCAGTTCTACTTGCCCCAATTTCGAAAAAGCTGTTGAAGAAATTAGGCCTTATCGGATTCTGAGTGCTCAGTGAGTAGTCCGTCTGAAAAACGGTAGCCACTATTTCGTTGTGCGCGGCGATCGGAGATAAGCTCGTATTAACTGCCTCGTTCACCGTTTTGGCCCTGAGCCCGGCGGTGTCCCCGATTGTCAGGAAATAGGAGCTCTCATCTGAATACATACTGAAATATGGATTCATTCTGGAACTCATCGGCCTGTACAGCAATGAATCGCTCGCACCGTCATTGGGAACAGCGAAAAAGAGTACTTCGCCATTGGATACACTTACGATGGAAACTTCCCTGCCTCTATGCCAGAGTTGCAACTTATCGGTCGCCGCCGCTGCAAACTCCTTAGGCAGAAGCGACAAGGATACCTTATGCAGTCCTTTCTTCGTAATCCCGATTTTCACATAAGGCTTAGCGTAGTTTATCCATTTATTTGAATAAGTTGACTTAGCCTGGCCGATAACCTTTTGTTGGCTCATAAGAGCCAACAAAAGGATCAACACTCCGATAATATGCTGTTTACTCCGACGCATAAACGTATCCGTTGACAATCTCAAATTCTATTTCTTAATGATTTTCTGATAATAGACATCATCATTTTCGGTCGCTATTTTGACCAGATAAGTACCGGATGGCAGATTCGACAAGTCGATCTTGCTGCCTTTTCCAGTTTTTCTAGGTGTACCGTCAACACCAAGCAAACTCCATTGTTTCAGCTTAACGACCTGGTCAAGCAGGATCTCAGCAGTTTCGGAAACAGGGTTGGGGAAAATAGTAACCAGGCTGGTTCCTTCCCGAACTACCGAAACGATCCTTGAGTAAGTGCTCTCACCGTCGATCTTCTGTCCGTTTGCATTAGTTGTGGTAAAATCCACTTGCTTCAATCTGTAATAGCTGATTCCTGGAAGCGGTTTGTTGTCAATGAAATTGTATGCTGCCTCCGCATTAGAGTCGCCTTTTCCTTCCACGCGTCCAACAGCCTCGAAATTCTTAGCATTGTAGCTTCTTTCTATAACGAAATGGCTGTTGTTGACTTCGGAGCTTGTCTTCCAGGTCACGTTAACCTGATTGTTGGACGAAGGCTGTGCGTCAAAAGAAATCAATTCTACGGGCAGGCCTCCCTCGGTTGTCAGCAAAACCTTTAATGCAGGATCTCCAAGATAAACCGTCTGATGCACCTGCGCCTGGTCCTGAATATACACCTCAGCAGTTCTGGCATTCTCTGCTCCCATCCTGAATCCAACACTGGTCTTTGTTTGTTGCGCTACAATCTGCAGAACCTTGCCTAAAGGCTGTCTGTTCTGATCGTTTTTTGTAAACAGTTCAGTGTACACCCGTTGCATATAATTGTTACAGCTCGAAGCGTATCCGGCCCAGGAGTTTCCAAAGACTGCAATAGCTCCCTTGTTGGCAGAAAGAAGCCAATCCAGCGATTGAGGACGTGAAGTGTTGGCATCTACTGTTTCTAAGAAGTTATTACTGAAGACATTCAGGATATCGCAACCGTTATAAAACATAATCGGGTATTTGCCCGGATTATTGAAGTTCTTATTAATATTCGAAACGTAACCGAAGTTATAGTCTGTTTGATACGGTACACTGTGTCCAAAGTAGGTGATCATACCGACCCCACCAGCATCCTTATCATTCACAGGAGGATAATTTACATGCTTATTCAATGTATCCATCTGGATGACGGTTTCCACAGCCTGTGGCTTTTTAGCCGGATAGATTTTGCCGCCAAAAACGCCTCCCCTGGCCTTGTTTGCCGCAGTGTTGAGATTTGTGGCATGATCATCAATCTCAATTTGGTTTTTACCACCACTGATGTGCGCAATATTTTTTCTCCAGGCAAGACCGGTAGTTGTACCCTCGTATTCGATAACCTTGTTGAGGTAGGCAATTGCCTGCGCGTCGCTGATAGCGGGAATCCGGCCAACAGGAATTACCGGAACATCCTTGTCTGTACCTTGCAACCCTTCAATTAACAGCAGATCCGATCCTGGAAATCCGAATGTGGGCACTTCGTCCGGCAACTCTTTCGTAATTTTGTCGTTCCGGGTTACAGCCTTGCCCATCAGAAGCAGGTATTTGTCCTTGTTACCGTCCGAAACCATAAAATCCACAAATCGGCGAATCGCCAGCGGGCTGGGCTCTCCGAAGTTAAACAGGTTATATAGATCCTTGATCTTAAACACTCCTGTCTTATACTTTCTTCCCGGACTGGTGTCCTTGCGATAAGCCGCAAATGACGCAGATGACCCCATCAATGTTTCATTACTCACAATCATGTAATCGTAATCGGATTTATTAATTTCCGGAAACGTCACAGTAGAAACTTTCTCGTTGGCTACGATATTGGTGGTATTGGTGGCCCAAAGCAACAAAGGTTTGTTGGTAGGTCTACTGAAAATAGTACTCGCTACGGTGCCGTTAATCACTCTCGGATTAACCGGATCCGAAATGTCATAGAACTTAACGGTTCCAAGTCCCGGCGGTGTCGCTACAGTGATCTTGCTTTTTGAATTCTGAGCTGCTGCCGGAAATGTAAACAAATAAGAATCCAGCCCCTGCATGTCGATTTGCTGCTTGTAAATGACATTGTAATAGGTAACCGAGAACCGGTCGAAGGCAACACCCTGCTTAGGCGAATCCAGGTTAAAGCCGAGTGTTCCAGCCCCTGCAGTCAAATCCCCCGGTTGGACATCGAATGAGAATTTCCCATACATAAAGCCGTCGATGGCAACTTGCGTGACATGGCGCAATGCACCTGCATTTGGACCGATATGGATATGAACGTTCCTCGGATTCAATCCATTAGGAGCGTAGTTTGAACGTCCGTGCACCAGAGCTTCTACTTTCGGCGCATCGCTGCCAAACTGCTTTTTCAGCAGGATAGGAAAAGAGGAGTAGATCGGATGTGCATCCGTATCTGGCAGCCTGTCTCCGCTACGCGTTTGCCCATCCTCCATAAAACTGTTTAAGTTCGTGGGTCTAGTGGGATATTGTGTTGCGTGGGAATATTCCGTTTGATAATTTACGTTGTCCGTTTGCACGTGATGCGTAAGTACATCTGCGCCCGTAGGATCACTGAGATTCTCCACTATCGCCCTTTTTCCATTTGGTGATCCGATCGTCAGGAAATAAGCGCTCTCATCGGAAAACATGCTGTAATAAGGATTGACGCGCGACGAATAGGGCCTATACAGAAGGGAATCTGAACTCCCGTCATTGGGAACTCCGTAAAATTCAATTTCAGTTGTGCTCGCAGCCGTCAATGCTACTTCGGTGCCGTGGTAGTACAGGTGCAAAACGTTAGGGTCCGAACCGACCATAAATCCAGGAGGAAGTGTTACCCGATGGATACCTTTTGCAGATATGCCGATACGTAACCATTTCTGGGCGTATTTTCCCTGCAGCCAATCGTTTCCATAAAAGCCGTTCCAGCTCTGAGCCACTACCTTGCCCGCAAGTCCCAGACTAACGATTAAAACACTGAAGAGGATTTTTGTAAAAGTACATTTGTTCATAACGTATTGTTTTATAGTGCTATTATTTTATGAAGTTAATGTGAAAGGCGTTTAGCAAATACATAATTACCCAATTTTTTCGAAATTTCTGACATACTGGTTTTACGTATAGTATTAGCTAAATACATCGTGTAATGGAATCGCTACATGGCACACTTTTTATGTAACAGATAAAAAAATATCCGTTTATTGAATTTTAACGCATACATTGGCGGCGCATATACGTAGGTAATTGAAATTTTTTGTACTTATTTTGTTCCTATCTTAATTACTCCAACTAAACTCAATCATTATGTTGAAAAAACTAATATCGTTTGCTTTTTTATGTTTGTCCGTAGCTTTTGTTAGCTGCGACGGAGATCAGGGGGATGTAGGACCAGCAGGACCGGCAGGACCAGCGGGACCGGGAGGTCCGGCGGGAGCACAGGGACCTAAGGGGGATTCTGGCGTTAACGGACAGGACGGAATTGGCGCGAGAATGTTTTCCACAGGTGCTCAGAAAAGTTATATGGGCGGATTTGTCACAGGCAAATCCAATCTGACCGCTGAAGATTCGATCTTCATCGCCAAAAGTGTCATATTTGTTTACGTAAAAAGCCAAAACAGATGGTGGAGCATGCCTGGGATAGCACGTTGGGATGATAATAAGTCCACAAGCTTTGGAGTTTATACCCGTTATGCAAATTCCCGTCTGTATGTGACGCTCCAGGCGCTCAGCTGGTCAGAAGACCAGCCAATGGCACCGGATCGTGATTTTCAGGATATAAGAGTTGTGATCGTTCCTGCTGATGAATTCCGCTTGAACGCCGAACTTCAGACGAGTGACTACGAAAAAACCATCGCCAGCCTGGGTCTGAAAGACTCCGACGCCATTAGCGCCGACTAACCAGGAGCCCGATATACATTACGATGAAAAGGACCGCGTTGCACGTGGTCCTTTTCATTTTATTAAACCTATCCAAGTTTTAATTGCCCCCAATCAAGAACTTACAAACGCCCTTAACTTTTATTTTTGGAATTATACTATTTTCGAAACAAATAGTGTTACAGTCATTGTTACCTATTTGTATTTTGTATTTTTCCGGGCTTATGCCCTTTAAAGCATACTTACCTTTTTCGTGATGAATACCAAAAAGTCTTCAAAAACGAGCTCACCCGATGTGGTTTTGATAGGCGCAGGCATCATGAGCGCCACGCTCGGGGTTCTACTCAAAAAGCTTAATCCGTCCATCGCCATTTCCATCTTCGAACGCCTCGATCGCGTTACTGCCGAGAGCTCGGATCCATGGAATAACGCGGGCACCGGCCATTCCGCATTCTGTGAACTCAATTACACGCCGCAGCTCCCCGACGGGTCCATTGAAACAAAAAAGGCGATCAAAATTGCAGAGTCGTTCGAGGTTTCGAAAGAGTTCTGGTCCTACCTGGTTGAAAACGGTGTGATCGAGTCTCCGGACACATTTATCCACAACATTCCCCACCTCAGCTTCGTGTGGGGCGAGGAAAACGTAGAATATCTCCGCAAAAGGTATGAGGCGCTGACCAGCCACCACCTTTTCCACGGTATGGAATATACCGAAGACCAGGAAGTGATCGGAAACTGGGCACCGCTGGTGATGGATGGCCGGAATCCCGAAGAAAAAGTCGCTGCGACCCGCATGGAACTGGGGACCGATGTCAATTTCGGAGCACTCACCAAAGCGATGTTCGATTACCTGGAACAGCAGGAGGACGTTAATCTTTATCTCAATTATGAGGTGGACGACCTTTCCCGCAATAAAGACAATTCCTGGCTGATCGAGGTCAAAGACCGCGAAACCAAAAAGACCAGCAAGATCCAGACCAAATTCGTTTTCATCGGAGCAGGTGGCGGCTCATTGCCATTGCTGGAAAAATCCAATATTCCGGAAGGTAAAGGATTCGGCGGCTTTCCGGTAAGCGGGCAGTGGCTGGTTTGCAACAAACCCGAGATTATCGAAAGGCACCAGGCAAAAGTGTACGGAAAAGCTTCCGTAGGTTCGCCGCCCATGTCGGTTCCTCACCTCGACACCCGTGTGATCGATGGTAAAAAAGCATTGCTCTTTGGGCCATATGCGGGCTTCTCGACCAAATTTCTGAAAAATGGCTCCTATCTGGACCTTCCGCTCTCCATTAAGCTGAATAATATCAAGCCTATGGTCGCAGCCGGTCTTCATAACATTCCCCTGACGAAGTACCTGATCGACCAGGTGAGGCAATCACCGCAGGACCGTCTGGAAGCTTTGAAAGACTATCTCCCGGAAGCACGCCTGGAAGACTGGGACCTGGAAGCTGCCGGCCAACGTGTTCAGGTAATCAAAAAAGATAAAAAAGCAGGCGGAGTTCTCGAATTCGGCACCGAAATGGTTACAGCCGCCGACGGATCGCTCGCTGCATTGCTCGGCGCCTCTCCCGGGGCTTCTACTGCGGTTTCGATCATGCTGGAACTCATCCATCGCTGTTTTTCAGAAGCAAAGTCGCCGGAATGGCAGGGAGAGTTCAAAAAGATCATCCCATCATTCGGCAAATCGCTATCCAAGGAGAAAGACCTTGCGGTTAAAACGCGGGCATGGACGACAGATGTTTTGCATCTCAGCGCCTCGCACCTCGAAGAAGAAATGACCGTCTGACGCAGCCAGGGATTCCTGTTCTTTCAAAAAGTCCCAGCTGTGCAGAGTACGGCTGGGACTTTTTTCTTTAATCCGCGAATATCTCAGAAAGATCGACAGCGAGGTCAGGAAATATGAAAGACTGCAATATGTCTCCATTGATTTTAGGATGCTGCCCGACGAACGTGCCTGATTCATCCAGAATGAAGATCAGCACATGTTCATAGTCCGGGACTACCACCCAATATTCGCGAACACCGCTTTCTTCATACACATTGTATTTGTGCTTCATTTCATTCGAAGAATTCCCTGGCGAAAGTACTTCGACTACAAGGTCCGGAGCCCCCAAACATCCGCGATCATCCAATTTAGAGCGGTCGCATATCACACAAATGTCCGGTTGAAGAACAGTTGTTATTTCTTGATTACGTTCTTTGTTCTTGATCGGCAACCGTACATCGAAAGGAGCTGAGTAGGCCTGGCAGGAATGATTTTTAAGGTGGCTCCAGATAATGCCATTCAGATTCCATACAATCGCCTGGTGCTTTCGGGAAGGCGCAGGGGACATTTTATGGATATAGCCACGTATCAATTCCAGCCGCTCCTTGAACTGCCATTTCAGATAGTCCGCGTAGGTATATTGTTTGGTAAAGTCCAGTTGATCCAAAGTCGTGATCATAAGTCGCTTCGTTTTCACAATATTACCAAATATCGGGCAGTATTGCCAGAACAACTATCCCCGGCCAGCTGCCGGGGCACTTGGGCAGATTATCGCAAATTTGTCCACATCAAAATGCCAGCGACCGTAAAAAACGCAAGCCTTCCACCGCGATAACTTCACGCGAGGGCTCCACCTGCCGCCATATCGATGCCGCTTTTGCAATGACTTTCACGTCGGGCGTAAAGGATTCGATCACAATATCTCCGGGATAATGGATATGATCCAGGGCCGCGAAAATACGGTCCCAGTTGATCTGATCGCCTCCGGGCGTGCCCCGGTCGCTTCCGGAAGCGTGTAACAGCCCCAGCCGGTCTCCTGCTTTGCGGATAGCCAGCGCAGGGTCTTTCTCTTCGAGGTTCATGTGGAATGTATCCAGGTGCACCATCAATGCATCACTTCCCACATCCGCAATCATTTTCAACGCCTGATCGCAGGTATTGATAAAATCGGTTTCATATCTGTTCAAAGGCTCTATGGCTAGTTTCACACCGCTCTTTTCAGCGATATCCGCCAGGGTCCGCAGGTTACCAACTACCAGCTCCCACTGCTTCCGTTTCTGGTCGTCGGGTACCAGCTCTGCCCTTCCTACGGCTGAATATATCGGCCCTGCCACCAGGTTGCTGCCCAGTACCGGAGCAATGCGAATCAATGCCTCTACATATTCCATCGCCGTCACCTGGTCCTTTCGGGTGCCGCGCAAGTCCCGCCCGGGCCCTGTCGCCGCGCACACCGACCTGCATTCCAGCTCGTTATCATCCAGCGCCTTCCGGACCAGCTCCGGATCGATATCCGAAGGGCTCTCCAATGCTATTTCCACAAAATCAAACCCCCATTCCTTAAACTGAGGAAAAAGCGAAATACTGTCGTTGTTAAACGGCGAGGAAAACAGGTAGGTATTGATACCGAATTTCATGAATGCTTACCTTCCTTTTTGCTGTGTAAAAATGCGAACGCCCTTTTTATTACCGGTAACGATATCCAACAGCCCGTCGCCATTTAAATCCTCGACGGTCACATGCAGGCCTACCCCAGAGTCATCATCAATATCATGCCGGATCCAGGTCGGGACTTTACCCGGCTTATATTCAAACCAGGTGATAATGGCCGGTTCAAATTCACCCGGATCATTGCCGTTGTGCGCAAAGTAGCGTTTTCCGGTTACGAAATCAGGATGACCATCGCCATTGATATCTTTCAATGCAACTCCATGAGTCTGGGAAATGGTTTTATCGATGTCGTGGTGTATCCAGACGACATCACCCTGTTTGTCCTTTTTTTGCTCATGCCACCATATGCCATAGTTATGTGCCGATGCACTCAAAACATCGTTCAAGCCATCGCCATTCAAATCGAGTACATACATTTGGGAGCAATCCTGCCCCAGATCCGCCGCATGAAACTTCCAGTCCTTATCCTTCGGATACTTAGCCGGTCCTCCCTCCGGGCCTTCCCACCAACCACTCCGCACAATCACATCCTTCCGGCCGTCGCCATTGATATCCCCGTACCCGATCCCATGCGTGTACATGTGGGTGGAGTTGTTGGGATCGTTGCTGATGATAAACTTCTCCCACGTCGTGTCTCCTTTTTTTGACGGACATTTCAGCCAGATCACCTTCTTCCCTGTCGGATCATTGCAAAGCAGATCCAGTCGCCCGTCCCCGTCGATGTCAACCAACTGGGGCGACTCATTGCCGACCGAACTGTAAATCGTGTGCATTGGCCAGTGTCCGGGTTTGTTCTGAGGGTTCTCATGCCATGCCGCCGCTTTACCGGGCCAGTCGATACGGATCAGATCTACCCATCCGTCCTGATTGACATCCATTGCAAAATCCAGGAAAGAGTTGCTGTAACTGCCATTGACGATAAAAGAATCCGGTTTTGCGAGTTCGTGCGCTTTCCAGTTCGGAGCTTCAAACCAATATGCGCCGGAAAGAATGTCCTTTTTCCCGTCCTTATTCACATCACCCATGGCAGCTCCCTCGGCGATGAAGCGTTTGGTCAGTTCCGTTTTTTTAAAACGAATGGCCGCTCCGCTTTTTGCTTTGGTTTGAGCCATCGCATTCCATGTCATCAAAACAAACAGGTGTGTCAGGCAAAGCCACTTTATTGCTTTTCCGGTTGAAATCATCAGGTTTATGGATTAGGATTTAAATTCAAAACTCATTTTATCCCCAGCAGATAGTCCAGCAAGGCATAAAAGTCCTTTTCAGGAATGATATTCCGGAACTGATCGGGCATCAGGGTGTATTTCGACGCCCGGTATTCCTTCATATCGCCTTTAACCACGGAAAACTCCTGCCCGGCCATGTCCGCGAACACCATCGTCTCGCCTTCGGTGCGGCGGTACAGGCCCGTTAGGGTCTTATCATTTTTCAATGTGATATTATAAGTCCGGAATGCCTCAGTTATATTCCTGTTGGGGTCAAGGATTTTTTGGGTGAGTGCCTTATGACCCCAATTTCCGATGCCATCCAGCTGCGGGCCTACGAGTCCTCCGGCGCCCTGGATCTGGTGGCAGCCGCTGCAATTTTGCGCAAAAATTACCTTCCCCGCATCAGAATAGCTGTTTGCCGGCTTGAAACTGGCGATCCGTGCATCGATCAGTTTTTGCCTTTCTTCCCGCTCATCCGCTCCCGCCGCCAGCAATTTATCGATCTGCTTTCGCTGTTCGGTATTGGAATTGATGGATAACCGCTCTTTCACCGAAACTTCCGTAGCGATATCCACGCCCATTTCTTCGTCTTTTAGTGCGCTGAGCAGATAGTTGATCCCCTCGCTTGTATTACCCAGCACGGTCGCAATGGCGATCTGAAGGTTTCTGGCACCGCTGGCAATTTGCTTTTTCAATGTTTCATACACGGAAGGCGAAGCGGCCTGCCCCATTGCCACGGCCAGCCTTTCACGCAAGGAAGGTAACTCCGCAGGATCATTGAAAACTTCCGACAGCACATTTACATTAGCTGGATCGATGTTCATCAGCGCCCCGGCTGCCGCACTCCTCACCGTATAATCCATCCATTTGGCTTGCAGGACCGATCGGAGCGATGGTTCCAGTGATCTGATCCGATATTCCCCCGCAATTTCCGCAGCCGTGATCCGCTGCTCGGAAAGCATGGATGGCCCTTTTGCAGGAATAGGGACGACTGCCGGTTCAAATTGCCCGATACCGACTGAACCGGTTTGCGAACTGTCCACAGCCTCGATATAGCCCATCTGGCCTTCGTAGGCAGCCAGGTTGAAGGTCGCATTCCTGATGAGATCTTTGTACAACATCGTCTCCGTCTGATTGACCCTGTATTCTGCAATGACCTTGTTACTATCCGCCAGCCGGATTTTTACGGAATTTTTAGAAATGCCTTTTTTATCCGACCTGTTGTGCACGTCGTTGTCAAACACATTCATTTTCAACTTAGCCGGCAGTTGGAACGGCACCGAATACAGCGCTGACTGTGGAATATAACCTCCCTTTTCACTCAAAACGATACGGAAAGCAGGCATTACATCCACCAGGAACCGCTCCGACACCGTCCATGAATTGACAGGATCGGCAGTTTTGACAATCTTTTTGATCTTCCAGCTGTCGGTTTCAGCAGAAATGTTATTTAAAAGCTTTCCCGCCAAACGCTCGCCCCAGGCCACCATTTTTGGGCTAGGTGACGCGCCGCTTTGTCTCACTCCCGCCTGGATCGTGCGGAACAGCGAGAGTTGGGTTTCAGGTTCATTCGCAAATTTCACGTTGATCAGATCAATGGCTTTTTCAACCTGGTATGGCGCTGCCAGCCGCCCGATGTATTCAAGATTACTGAGCAGGTCGTTCGGTGCCAGCTCATGCGTCAATGTATAGCCCAATATAAAGGACGCACCGGCCGAAGAAGGGACATCGAGCAAGGCCCTGTTAAGCAAAGCCAATTGCTGATCATTCCATTGCACTGCCGGAAGCCGCCACATCACGCTCTGGTTTTTGAGATTATCCCGAACGCCAAGTAAGGCCGTGTAGCGTAAATGCGTGTCTTCCTGTGGTGTTTTCTCGTAAAGATTCATCAGCAATGCAAGGTTCTCCGATTTTGGAAAGTGCGCCAAAACCTCTGCTGCCGAACGTTGTATAAATGGGTCGGCGCTCTCCATTGCTTGTGTAACTTGTTCGTAATGAGTCGCAGAAAGGGCATCGCGTTCTTTCAAAATGCGTAACGCGTGTATCCTCACGACCGATTCGTCGTGTTTCAATGCATTATTTAACAGTTGATCATCCAGTGCTCCAAGCCGGTGCAGAATCCACAATGCGTGCACACGGGTCGTGGGATTGGCGACATTTCCATTCAGAAGTGCTTTTGTAGGACCTACTGCCTTCCCTTTCCAGGTGTCCACGAGCCGGTCGGCCACCTTCAATCGCGTATTAAGCTGTGGATGCTTCAAACCATTCAAAAGCTGTTCGACGGTCGCTTTCGACCAATCCGTCACAGGTAGGTTCTCGTGCTTCCCGGCGCCTTTGTAGGTTACCTTCCAGATCCGGCCGCTCAGCCGGTCCCGGCCCGGGTGATTCAACGCGACTTCGTAATGACCGATAATGCGATTATAAAAATCGGCGATGTACAATGCTCCATCCGGTCCGACTTTCACATCCACCGGCCTGAACCATGGGTCTTTGCTGACCAGAAAGGGTGCTTCCTTTTTGGAAGCAGGCGTCGACCCGTTGTAGGTGATGGAATTTCTATCGATCCGGCAGGTAACCACATCGCCTGTAAAAAAAGTGTTGCGATACATTTCGGGGAACTGCGTGCCGGTGTAATATACCAGGCCCGCCAAGGCAGTGGAACCCAGATCGTAGGTCATCATCGTGGGTGCGAAACCGAGCCCGACAGGTGCCTTCTTCCCGAAATGCGGATAATCTCCTCCGAATATCAGCTGGGTGATGGGTTTGGTATGACAGTCGACGGAAAACAAATACCCCCGTTCATCATAGGCATAGCCAAATGGATTGACGCGCCCGAAAGTAGTTTGCTCCACGCGGCTGCCGTCCATTTTGACCCGGAATGTGTTACCGGAAACCATCCGGATCGAATCACCGTCCGAGCCGGCGACCGTCGACGTATTCGAAAATCCGTGGCAAACGTGCAACCACCCGTCGTATCCGCGTATCAGGTTGTTGACCATCCCATGGGTGTCTTTATGTCCGAATCCGCCGAGCAATATTTCCTGTCGATCCGCTTTCCCGTCCTGATCAATGTCTTTGAAATGATACAGATTGGGAATGCTGTACGCGACAGCCCCGTCCGACACCGGCATAATGCCGATGGGAATATTCAGATGATCGTCAAAATGCGTAAATGTTTCTGCCTTGCCATCTCCGTCCTTATCTTCCAGGATCGTGATCCGGTCTTTCCCGTCCCCCGTTCCCGCTGCCATCGGGTATTCGGAAGACTGGCTTACCCAGAGCCTGCCCCGGTCGTCAAATTCCATGTTCATGGGTTTGGTAATATCCGGTTCTGAGGCAAAAAGCGTCACCTCGAAACCTTCGGGGAGAATGAAACTCAGCCGCTCCTCCTCGGGTGTTTTGAAGCTGCTTGTGCGGATATGCTCTGCGTAGATGTCGGCAGGTGCCTGCTGTTGGGTGCTGGTGACCGTTACATGCTGGCCCGTTTTACTTTGAGTTGGCTTGCAGCTTTGGATGGCTGTCAAAACAGAGAAAAGGGTCAAGGCGATGCCAACGACCCTCAGGGTTTTCACTTTAACCATACTACTTTGAAAATGTATCTGTTAGGATTTTAGGAAGTAACCGTAAACTGGTATCAAAACCATTGCAGCCGCTCTTTTTACTGATTCACCAAACGACGTTACCTCGCCTTCAACCCAGAGGTCTGTCAAGGCTTGTAATGATAATTCCCTCTTCCTCCCGGTGCTGCATCCCCATTGATCCAGAAATCCATCACATCGCCGTCATGCTGCATATTATCGCTCCATTTAAATTCAAAATCCGGTTCGCCGCTCATGCTAAGCAGCGATTTAGGAATTTTGATCTCCAACCCTTTTTTAGAAACGGCGTATTCTACCTCGCCCACTTTTTGCCAGTTCCAACCTGCATCCGTCTTTTCTATGATCGCCTTCTGCTGCGGGTTCAGGCGATTGATGACAAAGTCGTAACCCTCCCAGCCCGTGTTTTTGTCACGGTCGGCATCGATAAAGAGCCGCATCCAACCCGGGTCTGACTGCTGTGTGAGCGGCAGAGCTGTTTCGACGTAAAAATAGACGTGGTCGTTATCGCGGGCAACTTTGGCAAGCACTATGTCGTTCCGCCCGGTAGTGTTGCGGTACAGGTAACTACCCCATCCCGGACTGTTGCGGTGCATGGTATTGCCTTTGTGCGCGGTAAATGCGGGAGTCACCTGTTTCCATTCGTCAAAACGCCCGTCGATGCCGACGGTTAGCCTGGCCGATGCCTTCTGAGGTGCCGGCAATCCTTTGAAACGCCGGATATTGGCCGCCATCTGATAGTAGTAGTTGTCGCCATGGCCACCTTTCATCGGCTCGATGTCCCTGCTTCCTTCCTGATCGAATTCGTCGGGGAATGCATTGGTCTGCTGCTGCCATACGTCGTAGCGGCCAGCGATCCATTCGTTCCAGCCGGTGATGAACACCAGTTCCGGGTTGATTTCCATTGCCCGCTCCCATTGCTCCTGAAAGTTGTGGCCATAATTCACGGCACCCGGCTCCGTAATGTGCCCTTTCTGATGGGTATAGCTTCGTCCGAATGAACCTGTCGCATTCAGCGCCGTCAGCCCGCGCTCCTGCGTCCAGTTTTGTGCAACACCCACGGTTGCCTGCTCAAAGCTGCCGTCGGGATTCTTTTTGAAACCATGCTGCGGATAGATTTCCAGCCAGCCCCAGTGGTCGGGTTTTTCGGGACCTTTGTTGTAAACTGGCTGCCCTGCCCGGAATGTGAAGAATTCGCGCATTTCATTTTCCAATGTGCGGTCGGCCTGCTGCCCTTTGATGGTTTCGGTAAATGCCGGATCAGCCATGATGAATGGTTTTCCCTTCCACATGAACCATAGGTCTTTGTACCGGCCGGGCTTGTAAAGATCTCTGTAAATCTCGCGGATGATTTCTTTACCGCCATCCGTTGTCCAGAAAGGCAGCATGAATGCGATCTGAGGCGTTTTCACTCCGTCCTTGCGGGCTTGCGTAAACACCTCGCAGAGTTTGAGATACGACTCCTTCCAGGTGATATTCCCATTGGTACAATCGAAAATAATCATATCCACGCCTGCGTCGGCCAGCATTTCAGCGTGTTTGCGTAACACCCATTCATCCGTATCAACGTAATAACCAAACAACGGCTCCGCCCAGAACCACGGACTATTCCGTTTCGGCCAGATCGGGTTTTTGAAATCATGGACCGCCTTCGGATCGCGGGTAATGTATTCCGTTACGTTCAATGGCGGATTGTTTTTGGCCTGCTGCGTGTGCCAGGTCCAATAAAAAAGGCCCACAAATTTGTCTTTCTTCAAATCGCCGGTCTGGTGATGATCAGGGAGTTTGCGACCTACGGCATCGGTAGCGGTAACCTCGGCAGTGTAGTTTTGGGCAAATGTGTTTGTAATAAAAATCCCCGAAAGGAGCACCCACACGATTGGACCGCATTTCAATTTCATAATATCAGAAGGTTGATTCAATTTTTTTAATGCGTAATAAATGCGACGTTTGCGGTGCGATGCACATGACGGCGCAGATCATTCATTGACCCAGAATGAAATTGAACCTCCCACCCGGTGCGACGTCCCCGTTTACGTACCAATCCAGCGGATTGCCATCCTCCTGCATATTGTCCGACCATTTAAATTCGATATTCAACGGTGTTTTCAGGTTGGCAAGGCTGGCGCGCGGAACTGTGATCATCATGCGATTGCCCTGCACCTCGTAAGCCACTTTTTTTATATCATGCCAGTTGCCGGCCCGATACTGCTGCAAAGTATTGCCCGCCACAATGCGGTAATCGTATCCCTTCCAGCCCGTATTCGGCTTTCGATCGGTGTCCAGGTACAGGCGCATCCAGTTATCTCCGGAGTTCGGTGTGATTTCGGCTGCGGTCTGTGCGTAGAAATACAGGTTTTTCTGATTATGGGCTACTTTAAGTTCCTCAAAGTCGTTCCGGCCGGTTTTGTTCACATACACATGCGCGGGTTCTGTCTGTGCACCCGGGTGATTGCGTTCCTGTGTGTCGCCGATGTAATCCCGGTAAGCCAATGCAACCCCTTTCCAGTCATCCAGTTTCTGAATCGTTTGTGCAGGGCCAGGCGGCGGATTAACTTCCACCCCCTTGTATCGCCGTACATTACCGACGAGCTGCATATAATAATGATCTTTCAATCCCGCGGTGAGTGACGGCTCTATGTCCCGGCTATACTCCGGACTGGCCTGGTCGCAAAACCAGGAATGCTCGGGATTTTTGTCATGGCTCGGGAATTTGCCGGCGATCCATTCGTTCCAGCCTGTGACGTATACAAAGGGTGTATTTTGTTTGATGGCATAATCCCATTGCTCCTGTACATTGTAACCATAGGCAATGTCTTTTTTCGGGTCGCCATGGGAACCGTTCCGATAGCTTCGTCCCCAGTTATCCATATTGCCATAGAATGCCGAACCGCCCATTCCAGCCGTAGGGTTGGGATGCTGCGCAACCGACACATTGATGATCTCACCCTCCCCTTTTGTATTATAATGTACTCTTTGCGGACGGGTGAACGAAATCCAAGGCCATCCATTTTCCTTCTGCTTCTCGGTAGGCCATTGCGATTCGCGGAATGTGAAGAAAGATTCAAAATTTTTGCCTTTGGCTTCGCTGGTAATCCCGATGATCAGCGGCTTGCCGTCGAGGTAATACCAGCAGCCGGGGTGGCGGTAGGGCGCACCTTCCTTATAGAACATCTCATAGGCTTCCTGCATGGTTTCACCCGACTGTGTATTGGTATAAAACACGATCTTCGGGGCTTTCCGGCCCTGCGCTTGTACCGCTTCCATTGCTTTCATGAGGACGTCGGCCTGTTTGGGATAAGTCAAACGGTTGGTAGCGTCGATCACCAGAAAATCCACCCCGGCGTCGGTCAGCAGCTGAATACTGCGCAGATGTACCCAGTAGTCGTCTGCTTTGTAGTAACCATAAATGGGTTGCCCCCAGTAATACATTCCAAGGCTCTTGGGGTCACCTCCCCAGTGCGGGTTGTCAAAGTCCCCGAGGACTTCCGGATGTTTCGAAACGATCTCATGCAGGTCCCAGGCTTTCGCCGGAGCCACGTCGTGCCACAAGAAATAAAACATACCGACCTGCCGGTTGGCCTTGGGATTCCCTACGGCGTCGTTTTGCGGCAACGTTCGTCCGAGATCGTCCGTACCGGCCAACGGCTGGGTGAGACCGGTACGGATCATGGCTGAAAGGATAAAAAAGATATATAGCGTTATGTTCCTGTTCATGATTGTAGTGTTAATGCAATAATCGTCATTCCGGTGACCGCTGTTGATCATTCCAACCATCGCGCTAGTCCAGCCAACCCGGGTTCTGCCAGTCTCGGTCCGGCGATCCGGCGCCCGATAACCCGATGATCTTATCCACTTCGCTCTGGTCGATGGGGTACATTAAGTACTTGTCAGAATAGGCATTCCGGTTCTGGAATTTGAAGCGCTTGTACACCAGGTTGGAGCCGCTTTTGGTAATGCGCATACCTGTAACAAACCGTTCGGCTGAATCCAGGACTTTCCACCGGCGCACATCGAAAAAACGGTGCTCCTCGAATGCGAATTCAATGCGTCGCTCATTCCGGTACTTCTTTTCAAATGCGTCTTTGGACATACCCGTAGGAAAACCAGGCATGCCTGCCCTGGCCCGCACGGCGTTAACCGCTTCCCGGGCCGACATGGATACCGCACCGGTCTTCACCGGCACATCCGCACCCGCCGACTGGTATGCCGATTCCGCAAAGTTCAGGTACAACTCCGCCAGTCTGAACAGCCGGATCGCTCCATCCGCGTCGTTATTCTGCCCCGACCGGAAGTTGTTGAATTTGCGCAGGTAGTAGCCAGTGCGCGTATGCTTGCGGTTGATATCCGAAATCTCCTCAGCCCCGCCCACAAAAGTTTCCACCTTCCTTCCATTCGGCTGATCGAGGTTCCGTACCGAGCCGTTGTAATAGATGGAAGCATAAAAGCGCGGGTCGCGTCCTGTGTAAGGATCGCTTTCCTTATAGCCGGAAGCTGCATTGACAATCGGTACAGTGCGGCTTTCATCGGAATAGCCCGCAATGGGGGCTTCGCCATTGGCCATTTCAAAAGCATCTACCAGGTCCTGCGTCGGGCAGGGACCGGTGCGCTCCATGCCCGGATTGGTCGGCATGCCTGCATACCGCCAAACCTGCATGGGATCTCCGGCGTGGTAAATGGTTTCCTTATCGGTTGCCCGCTGGTCGTTCGAACTTGTGAAGAAATAGAGTGCATATGCATTCTGTGCAATGCTTTCGGCCGGTTTGTCATTAAAAAGCCGGTATCCGTTGGCCAGGCATTGCGACAAGGCCTCCGCATTGATCTCCGTCGCCTTCGCCCAGGTGTAGGTACCATCGGACCATAGCGGGGACGCGGCATAAGTAACAGCCTGGCTTTTGATCGCGTAGGCCACAGCCCGGGTCATAATGCCGTATTGATTGTCGTAAATCTCCCACGGAAGGCCGTCACGGGTGGCTGGATAGGACAATGCCTTGTCGCAATCGGCCAGAATGAATGTCACCACCTCCGAAAAGGTCGCACGCTTATCCTGGGAAAAGTCATGACCGATTTCCAGCGGTTTATCAAAGATCGGGACACCGCCGTAGCGCTTGATGAGTTGCAGGTAGTAGAGCGCCCGCAGGGTATGGGCCTGCGCGGTCCACGCTGCCTTCTCTCCGGCGCTTGCATATACGGGTGCCGTTTTGATACTCTCTATAAATACATTGCATTTGCGGATGCCGCTGTACAGTTTGCCCCAGGGGCTGCCGTCCGAGGAGTTTTTGGCGTAAGTCAGCGAGGTTACATTGCCGCCGTACCAGACGACATACCGCGATCCGGGTGTAATGTCGTCCGCGTCCTGGGCCTCGTCGGTGAAAGATGCACGGTCCATATAAGGTGCCGGAACATAGCCGTAGCAGGAATTGAGGTAGCCGCGTGTGCGGTTGTAGTCGCTAAAAACCTGGTCCATTGTAATGCGGCCGTCGGTCGGCAGATCGAGCTGTCCGTTGCAGGAGAGCAGCAAACCGGCGATCGCCGGGGCGAGCAGAAGTAGTTTATATTTTTTCATAATGGTCAGAAAACCCGGTTTAGAAAATCACACTGATACCTGCATTGTAAACCCTGTAAACCGGAAAGGCCAGGTAACCGTCCCCCTCAGGGCCAAAGTCGCCCGACTTCATCTTATCCCAGGTGATGAGGTTCTGCCCGCTTACCAGCAAGCGCACTTTTTCGGCACGAACCACTTTCGCGAGCGTGGCCGGCAGCGTGTACGACAATTCGACATTCTTCAAGCGGAGGTATGCACGGTTATAGAGATAATAGTCACTTGCCTCATGGTTGACGGTCTTTGCCAGCGACAATGCCGGGGAGGTGATCTGCCCTCCTGCCGCATATCGTTCGGCTGTCCAGGCATTGCGATGGAGCGTTCCGAACACGCCGTCATAATCGGTTTCCCACACACCCGTCCCGCCGTACATCGACGCGTACTTGTCAACGCCCTGGAACAGCAGGCTCAGGTCGAAGTTCTTATAGGTCAATCCCCCGGAAATGCCGTAGATCACTTTGGGCAGCATACCCGTCCCAACGGGCGCTTTGTCGCGCTCATCGATCTTGCCATCCGCATTCAGGTCCTGGTAGCGGAGGTCCCCGGGACGGGGCGTACCGAAACTATATGCGAGGCCACTGTTATCGATCTCCTGCTGCGAATTGAAAAATCCATTGCCATTGGAATAATCCACCTTATACCCGAACTGCTGTCCGAATGCATATCCTTCTTCCCATTTGCGGTAGGCATAATCCTCGGTCTTACGTGCCTCGTTCCAGCTAATGATCTTGTTTTCGGCATAGCTCAGCATCAGGCCGGCATGAACGGAAAAATCTCTGCCCCATTGTTTGGAATAACCTACATGGATATCGACTCCTTTATTCTCAAAAACTCCTGCATTCAGTTTGGGGTAATTGTCCAGCGGAATACCCTGGTACAGCGGAATCGTCGACAATGCGCCAACCACCATGTTGTCCATGCGCTCTTTGAACACATCCACCGAAATGCTGAATGCATTTGCGAGGCCCAGGTCAAGACCATAGTTTTGCTTTTTCGACACCTCGGCCCGAATGCCCGGGTTGCCCACCTGGCCCTCTTCGACCAGATATTGCAGCGAGCCGATCGGCCCTCCGCCTTTCACCGTTACATTATCCAAGTAAGCATACCGCGCCAGTCCACTCTGGTCGTTGGCGGTTTTACCATAGGAAGCGCGTAGTTTCAGGGCGGTCAGCCATGCATTGTTCTTCAAAAAGCTTTCATTAGAAATAACCCACGCCGCCGAAACCGCCGGAGTACTCGTATAGCGGACATTTCTCGCATATTGCTCCGATCCTGAATAACCCAGGTCAAACTTCACCAGATAGCGGTTATCAAAGCCATAAGAAGCCTCAAAACCCGAACTGACCCGGTTGTAAGGCAGCAATGCAGGTGATGAATTGTCGGCCTTTGTCAGGTTTTGGTAAAACATATAGGCCATCGCTCCCACCCGATGCCTGCCGAAATCACGCTTGTAGTTCGCGGCAATGTTGTAGGTCAAGTGGTAATAGTAGGAATGCGACTTGGAATAGGCGAGCGGCGTATTGTTCTGCGCTCCCTTTTTGATAAATGTAAGGGCCGAATCGCCGGTTTGCACCCAGCGTTCATAATCCTGCTTGGTCGCCAGACTGCCCACCGAATTGGTCTGGTAAGCGAGCGTGCCGGTCAGGTTAAGACCTTTGGTGAGGAAGCCCATATCCAGGTCCAGTCCAAACTGCGACACGATATTGGTGACCGTGTGGCGGGTGTAGCCCGTACGATTGAGCATACCATATGTGGGCGACTCCACCCGTTCGGTGGTGACGACCTTGCCGCCGGGATCTACCACCTCACCCGACGCATTCACGACGGGCAGGGTTACCGGCCCGTAAACCGTAGGCGGGATCTGAAAAATGCTGCGGTACACATCCGCATTGCTCGCACCACCCGGTGTACGCTCACGCTTGACGTTACCCGCGAGACGAATAAAGGCTTTGAGGTAGCGGTTCAGGCTCATGTCGATATTAGACCTGTAATTGACCCAGATATTATTTGCATTGGGATCATACCGCGCCTGGTCGGTTTTGAAATAGCCTCCCTGGTGCATGAAGTTGATATTCGAGAAAAATTGGACCTTATCATTCCCTCCTGTCACATTCACGCCCGCACGCTGCATAGCCGCGAAATTTTTTAGATACCGATCATACCAGTTGTTGCTGGGATACAAATCGCGGTTCTGGCCGGAGCGGTACCCTTCGATCTGCTGCGGACTAAAGAGGTAATTGGCTCCCTGTCCGTCGTTGAATGCAGCCTGGTTACGCATTTCCGCATAATCGCCTGAATTGTAAAAGGCGGGTTTGGTAGTCACCTGCTGCATCGACTGATCGAACCGCGTCTTGATCTGCAGCGGGCCTTTCCGGCCGCGTTTTGTAGTGATCACAAGGAGCCCGTTCGCCCCCTGAATGCCGTACAATGCCTGTGTCGACGCGTCTTTCAGCAGGGTAATGGATTCGATTTCGTTGGCGGTAATGTATTCCAATGTCTGATTGCTGTTGTAGGCACAGATGATGCCGTCGATGATGACGAGCGGGCCGCTGCCACGGGCAGCCGAGAGCCCGCGTACATACAGGTTGGTGTTTGCCCGCGACAGTTCTGAAAACGTTTCCTGAGTCGTGAGACCGGACAGGCGTCCTGCCAGGGTTTGAGTCAGGTTAGCCACCGGCGATTTTTCCAGTTCTTCCCCTTTAATGGTCGATACCGCGCCCGAAAGCTCTCCCCTGAGCTGTGATGTGTAACCCAGTTGTACCACTTCGTCCTTATAATGCGCATCCCGTTCCAGTTTCACTTCCAGCTCCGGCTTGTCCGATACCGCGATTTTCTGGTTGCGGTAGCCATACAGCGATAATACGACCGCATGACTTCCATCGTCGATACGTATCGCAAATTCGCCTTTCGCATTGGTAGAAGTGCCGTTTTGCCCGTTTTCGGAATGGATGACCACCCCGGCCAGAGGCTGCCCCGCATTGTCGCGCACTACGCCGTTGATCGTCCCATCCTGCGCCTGCAACTGTCCTCCAAACGCCCCGATCAGGAGCATCATCAGCAGGCGTTTCATTTTCAATTGGATAAAATCTATCATATCGATGATCGTCTGAATCTTGAAAGTATGTTTTCTACCAGCCCTTGTTCTGCCAGTCGGCACCGGTAATGGAGCGCAGCCGGTTGGCTTCATTCAGCGGAATAGGCACCCAAAGGAATTTATTCGCGTAATTCTTACGCTCGGTCGCGCGCACGGTCCGGCGGGCATAGACGAAAGAGCCGTCGGCATTACGGGTAATTTCCATAGCCGTCACCCAGCGATCGGTCGGAGCGAGATCGTCCGTCGGTTTCGACCAGCGTCTCAGGTCGAAATAGCGGTTTTCCTCCATGGCCAATTCCACGCGGCGTTCTGCGCGAATGCGTTTGATCAGGTCGGTTTTGGATAATGATGCAGGCAATGCAGGCATTCCCGCGCGGGCACGGATCTCGTTCACAGCCTTGACGGCATCTGCCGCCTGCCCGGCCTCGGCTGCCGCTTCGGCAAGGTTCAGGATCACTTCGCCAAGCCTGAAAAGCTTCCAGTTGGCACCGGCAATGGGATTGTCACCGCCCGAGTTGGGATGCAGGAATTTCCGTTCGTAATAACCCGTGCGGGTCGCTTTGCGCGTGCTGGGATGAATGCCGGTCTGAGGCTCATTCTTGTACGTGGCGATGGTGCGCGTCCGGTTACCGATCGGCGCGGGGTAATTTTCAAACGATTCCGGCGCTTCCGCAAAATTCCACATTGCCTTTCGTTTGGAACCGTTGTAATAAATGGATGCATAAAAACGAGGATCGCGGTTGGCATAAGGATTCTTTGGATCGTAGGTTTTGTTGGCTGCATTGTAATTGGGCTGCAAATGCTGCTCATCCAGGTAGGGCTTGTCGAGGTCGAGCACAGGCAGGCCGTCTTTGGTTTCGTAAGCATCTACCAGTTCCTGTGTAGGACAGGTACCCGACTTGTAGCCATCCTGTGAACCAATGCCGTCGATATTCCAGATATTACCCTGGTTTTCCCGGCTCTGGTAAATCGTTTCACGGTCCACCGGATTGGGCGCATACTTCATGGCTTGAGTGAAATACTCATTGTACAGGGCGGTCTTCTCGTTTTTATCCGGTCCCAGGAATGCAACGTCGGAGAGATAGGTCTGCGGCAGGTTCACTTTGTTATAAAGCTCATAGCCATTTGTGCGCAGGTTTTCCAGGGAAGTTTTATTAACCTGATAGGCCTCCTGCCAATGGTCCTGTCCGGCATTGTTCAGGGGACTCGCGGCAAACAGGATCATTTTGGACTTGATCGCTTCGGCCAGCGCCTTGTTGACCCTGCCGCCTTCGCTATCGGTGGTAATGCGCCAGGGTAGTTCGGGCGTGTTCAATGCCACATCGCAATCCTCCATGATGAACTTGACCACCTCGTAATAGCTGGCTTTGGTTACCTTCGAAAAGTCCTGCTGGAAATCATAGGGCTCTCTTTCTATGGGGAGCACTGCTCCGAACCATTTCAGCAGCTCGGCATAATAGTAGCCCCGGAGCAAATGCGCCTCCGCCTTCCACCGCGCACGGTCCGCCGGGTTTCGCACCGTCGCTTTATCGATCCGGCTGATAAAAATGGTACAGTTCCGGATCGCACTCCAGTAACGCGCCCAGTAATCGCCATTGCCGCCTTCCGCACTGATATTCGTAACCGGATGATTGCCGGCGGAGGCATCGCCATTGTACATCCGCCCCGACATGATCCACGATTCCGCCTCGGCGTCGGTATCCCACGATTCATCACTCCAGTTCACCGGACCCCGGCTCCAGAAGAAGTAACGCGTCCCTTTAACCGGGATATTGGCATAACAGCTGTTGAGGAATGCGCCGGTTTTGTCGTTATCGGCGAAGATTTCATCCATCGTTAACTTCCCGTCCGGCGCCATGTCGAGCACATCCTTGCAGGACGTCATGACGAAAACCGACAGAATCCATGTATAAAGTAAATTTTTCAGTTTCATAGCCGCCGTTAGAAAGTGATGTTCAAACCGAAATTGGCCATTTTAGTGACCGGATAACCCAGCGAGCTGTCGTTCTCAGGATCGAGGTGCCCCATTTTGAGATGGTCCCAGGTGAAGTAGTTCTGGGCACTCACATACACCCGCATCTTGCTCACACCGACGGCTTTCAATGCTCCCGCAGGTAACGTGTAGCCCAGCACCAGGTTTTTTAACCGCGTGAATGACCGGTTCATGACAAAAAAATCGTTGGCCGTGTGGTTGGTATTGCTATGGGTACTGAGGGCGGGATAAGTGATTTTTTCACCTGCTGCATAGCGCTCCGGCGTCCAGGCTGTTTTGTGATAATCGAAATAGGTACCGCGGATAATGTACTCATAAACACCCTGCTGTGCGTAATTACTGGTGTATTTGCCCACGCCCTGAAAAAAGGTGGTCAGGTCAAACCCCTTGTATTCGAAGGTCAGCGAGAGGCCGTAAATGACGCGCGGGATGTTGGAGTAACCGATCGGGGCCTGGTCTTTATCGTCCACGACACCGTCCTTGTTCAAATCGATATATCGGAAATCGCCTACCCGTGGTTCGCCAAAGCCGTAGGTGGTATTTTTGAGATAGCCGTCGAGCTCTTCCTTGGAATTGAAATAGCCATTCCCATTGCTGTAATCGATCTTGTAGCCCCACGACTGGTTCAACGAAAAGCCGGTCGAACGGTTGCGGTAAGCATAGGACTCATCCCGCACCGATTCATCGAGGAACTTCACGGTGTTGTGGTTATAGCCATAATTTCCTGAAACGATCAGGCGAAAATCCTTCGAGAACGCCTTGTTGTAGGTCAGTTCCAGCTCATAACCCTTATTGTCGATAAGCCCCATATTCACCTTCGGAATACTGCCCAGCGGCACACCCTGAAACTCCGGCACTGTTCCGCGCGAGATGAGAATGTTGCTGCGGCGCTCTTTGAAAACATCCAGCGTCAGGTTCAGGTCTCTCATAATCTGCAAATCCAGGCCGTAGTTTTGCTTTTTAGCGATTTCCCAGGTGATATCAGGGTTCCCGAGCAGGCCCTGGTTGACGGTCTGCCCCAAACCCAGGCTACCCAGCGGCCCGTCCCCGCCCATGGTGATGTTGCTTTGGTATAAAAACCGCGCACTACCCATTTTGTCGTTACCTACCTTACCATAGGAAGCCCTCAGTTTCAGATTGGTGATGTAGCGGTTATTTTTCAGAAAGTGTTCGTTGCTGATGATCCAGCCTGCGGAGAATGCAGGAAAAAAGCCGTAACGGTGCCCCGGTGCAAATTGTTCGGAGCCATTATAACCCATGTTGACCTCCGCCAGGTAACGCTCGTCGTACCCGTAGGTAGCGCGGGCGGCCACACCCAGCACGTTGAACGGGATCTCTCCGCTGGTGGACTCCCAGGTGTCGCGCTGGCCGAGGATCATACCCGTCACATCGTGTTTCCCGCCAAACAGGCGCTGGTAGTTAAGCGAACCCTGCATGTTGATGTTGTAGCGGGAATCGGCACCTTTGGTCAGTGAAAGCAACGTCTCGTCCGAACGCTTGATCGCATAGCTGAGCTCGTCCTTCACCGGATCTACCTCGGCCAGGTACAGTCTCTCCGACTTCCTGCCCTGCATGGCCGTGGTCGAGCGGGAATCATAGGATAGCATTCCCTTGATGCTCAACCCTTTTGTGATGGTATTCCCCAGGTCCCATTCCATCCCGAACGATGCATTCAGATTGGAACGGACTTCATTGCGGTAACCCATCCGGTTCATGATCTCGAATGCAGAGCGGTCCATGTAGCCCGGGTCGACGATCTGTCCCGGCGCGACGCCGAAACCGTCGATCGTGGTAGGTCCCGGCGTGATCGGCAGGATGGTCTGCGCCTGATAAATGAGGTCGCTCATCATCCAGCCGGTGTCGTTATTGCCATAAAGCCAGGCAGCGGGCATATTCACCTGTTCGATGTAACTGCCGATGTTCAAAAAGGATTTCAGGGAGTTGGTTACCTTGTAATCGAGGTTTGCACGGAAGCTGTAACGGTCCATTTTGGCGGAAGGGTCGTAGCCCAGCACCGATTTAGGCTGGGTATTGAGGTTCCCGCCCTGGTGCAGATAGCCGCCATTGACAAAATAGGAAACCTTGTCGGTGCCACCATTCACATTCATGTTCACGCGCGTCTGCGGCGAGTAGCGCGAAATGTATTCCCGGTAATAGTCGTGATCCGGATACATGTATTTCCTGACCATGGCTTTGCGGGCATAATCCGGGTCGTTCGGATCCAGACCAGCCAACGGATTGGCATACTTGGCCATCAGCTCCGCGGAGAATGGCAATGTTGTGATGCCGTCGTTTTTAGAAGCTTCGTTGCGCAACGCCATATATTCCAATGAATGCAGGCGCTCCGGCTCCCGGGGGAACGACGAAAAGCTCTGTTCCGCGTTGATGGTCAGCTCGTTTTTACCGGCCGTTCCGCGCTTGGTCGTGATCAGGATGACGCCGTTCGCTCCTCTCACCCCAAAAACCGCGGTCGCGGAAGCGTCTTTGAGAATGGAAATGGTTGCCACCTCATTGGCATCCAGCGTGCGGATGTTGTCGCGGGGTACGCCGTCGATCAGGATCAGCGGGCTCCGGCCATTGGTGGTGGCTGCTCCACGCAGGTACATGGTCGCATCATCGCGTCCCGGCTGGCCCCCACCCGATTGAATGGAGGTCAGGCCCGGTAAGCGCCCCGACAAAGAGTTGGCCAAGCTTGCTGATGAACTCTGCTGTAATACTTCCGACGTGACCGACGCCACCGCGCCTGTCACTGATACCTTTTTCTGCTGCCCGAAACCCACCACCACCACTTCTTCCAATGCTTTTTCATCGACTTTCAGCGTAATATCCAGGTTGGTGGCACTGCCGGTCCGGATCTCCTGACTGATGTATCCTACAAAGCTGAATATCAGAATGTCATTATCCTCCGGCACCGAAAGCTGATAATTACCGTCGATGTTGGTAGATGTGCCCAGTGTGGTGCCCTTCACAACAACGCTCGCGCCGGGGATAGGCTCCCCTTTTTCATCGGTTACCTTCCCCGTGATTTCGCGATCGGTTTCGGCAGGAGCTGCCTTTTCAGCGGGTTCCGTTTGCAACGACGCCTTTTTCTCCGCCATTTTCCGCAGCAGGATTGTCCTTTTCGAAACCTTGTACTCGATACCCAATGGCCCCAGCAGCGTTTCGAGTACCGTGTCGAGTCGCTGGTTCTGGCTTTCGAGTGTAACCTTGCGCTCGGCGTGGATCACCTCGGCGCTGTAAATGAAGCGAACCTTGGTCTGGCTCTCGATCTTTTCAAGCACTTTATCCATTTCCATATCATTAACGGATATAGATATACGCTGACTTAAAATTTCCTGTGCACGCAGGTCTTTGGCAAGGGAGAGCTGCATACAGAGCCCCCAGAGCAGACACGGGACAATGCTGATTTTCATGATCCGTCCAATGATCGTCATGTAATTTTTTCCCATATGTAAAAAGGTTTAATAAAAGCTATTCACAGCCCTGCGACGTGACCGCTATCACGCCGTCATGCGTTTCGTACCGCGCATTCACAACTGCGCAGATGAGGTCGAGCTTCTCGCCGACCGGCTCGTCGCTCAGCCTTGCGGTGAGCGTGCAATGCGCAATGGCCTTCTGATCAAACTGGATGTCGATCCCGTAAGCCTCTTCCAGGACCGCAAAGACTTCACTCAGCGGTGTCCGCTTGAATTCCAGAGCCTGACTTTCCGCCGTAATGTTCAACAATGCTGGTCGCTGAACGGTTTTTGTAATCATACTCAGGCTCTTGCGGTTAAAAGTGACCTGTTCGTTCGGTTTGAGGAGGAGTTTCGGAGCTACACCTCGGCTCGGCTGATTGTCATCCTTCCGCGCGGACACTTCTACGAGTCCCGTCTTCACGACGAGCTCCACATCCTCGTCCCCCTCGTTGGCCTTGATACTGAAACTAGTGCCTTTCACCTTGGTAACCATGGTTCCCGCAAACACAAAAAAAGGCTGTGCCGGGTTCTTGACGACCTCAAAAAATGCTTCGCCGCTCATGGTCACCTCTCGCCTATCCTTGTCAAATACAGCCGGATAGGCAATACGCGCATTCTTTTTAAGCACGACCGAGCTGCCGTCGGGGAGATTTACCAGCCGAACGGCGTCGCCGCCGTTAATGACTTCCAGCATTTCGGGCTTACCGAAGTCGATCATGCCAGCTACCTCTGTCCGCAGTTTTATCAGGCTTTGCTCCTGACGCATTAGACCCAATGCTAGACCCACCATCAGAAGCACCATCGCAGCCATTTTAAGCCAATTGCTGCGCCACCAGGGTAACCGCCGGGTGGCAGGTTCATCGGGGATAGCATTCAGGATCTCCTCCACCCGCGACCTGACTTCGGTTTCGGAAAGCGCTTCCTGATGCCCACGGACGGCCAGAAGGATTTCTTTCGCATGGTCCATCGGGCCGAGCAGCGTGGGATTTTCCTGCCGGAGGCGGTTCCAGAATTCGTCCCGCTCATGATGGTACACCCACCGCTGAAAGGCCGGATCTTCCACCCAATCCTGAACCTGGAAGTCATTATAACTATTCATGGATTTTATTTCACTGTTTGCTTTGATACGATGAGTATGCCGTCAGCAAATAGTACCCATGAGGTGCGAAGAATTTTTATGTTTTTTTAATACCAGGTTACATCGGAAAGCAGAGCCATGAAAATCGCGGCCTGCTGCCAGTACTCGCGCAGTTTGGCAATCCCGTATTGCAGGTAGTTGGCGACGGCCTGCCGCTGCAAACCCATGACGGTTGCGATTTCTTCGTAGGAAAGGTTTTCGTAATATTTGAGGTAGAGGGCTTCTTTCTGGCGTTTGGGGAGGGAGTCGATAGCTTGCTTCAGCCGGTGGCTCGTGAGTTGGTCGGTTTCCTGGATGATCCAATCCGATTCCGGGGATACATCATCCTCCACATCGTCGTCGCGAATGTCGGAGAAAAAGGATTGCTTGCGGACCCGCCGGATGAGGTTGTTTCTGAGGGACTGAAACAGGTAGGGTTTGATGGTGCCGATGTGCGATAGCGAATGCCTTTTCTCCCAAATTTCAAGAAAAAGATCTTGCAGGCAGTCTTTGATCAGGTCGCGGTCGCTGGTGAAGCGCGTTCCGTAGTGGTAGAGGGCGGCGTAATTGCGCTCGGTAATTTCTCCGAAGGCGCTTTTATCCCCCGCACAAAACTGCTGCCAGCGTGTGATCAGATAGGTTTCTGATAAACTTTCTGAATTTTTCACAGGGATCAGGAATAGTCAGCGGTCTGAATTCATTCTCCGATACATCCAACAAAATCTTGCGATCGGTATGTAAATATCTGTGCTGACTATCCCTCAACTATCCTGCCCTATCATGCTTTTATTTAAATATTTCTCCGATTTGGTCAATATTTAAACCCAACACCTTCCTGGCTATGCTACTCAGCGCTTCTTTATCCCCTTCGAAATGGAAGGTGCTCTGCCGGTGCGTGATCGCCTCGCCCGGTTTCAGTGCCTTTACCGATGAGTTCGATTCGAGTTCGTAAAACGGCCCCATTTGCGTGCCGTCGGCCAGTTTACCGTCGTTATAGGCATTTAATGCATCGCCGTTGTAAGGATCTTTGTGCAACTCCCAGGTCGATTTCATGTACTGGCCCTGCGGGTCTAGGTCGAATTGAATGATGGTCAGAATGCCTTTTTCCGCGTCGTAACTTCCTGCCACATTCCGGGCCGATTTAGGCGCGATCCCGATTTTACTGCGGTGCTTACCGTCGGCTTTGAGGAATAATGTCGAGTCTTTGACAACGAGCCTGTCGGCTGGTATTTGCCCAAAATAATCGTCGGTAATGAGCGGCTTTTCGGATAATGTTTTGGAAAAAGGCGCGATGATAGTCGTCTGGTCCGATGGCCGGAACATACCCAGCAGCCAGATCCCAAGCATTCCGGTTTCGGGTTTCCATTCCGCGTCTTTGTTCGTCACTGAATTAATGGAGCGGTAAGCCACGACCTTTATATTTCCCAATGCAGGCAAATCGAGCTGACTGGCTATGTTCGCCTTAGTCAGCATTTGAATTTGACGGTTGATCTCGATCACGAACTTGTGCCCGGAGTAATTCTCGATCATCGCATTTACCTGAAACTTTACCGAGCTCGCATCGGATTCCACCACTTTATAGGAAACCGTATCGATCAGTGCCGGTGTTTGCCAGTTTTCAAAGTCAAAAGTTTGTCCTTTTTTAAAATACACCGAAAACTGACCGCCCTCGGGTGAGAGCCAGAAGCGCTCTTCTCCTCCAAAACCGTTCATATGCGGCTGGTATTCTCCGCTTTCGATGAGTTTGTAGTTGATCCAGCCGTAGCTGTTGCCTGCGTCTCCATTAGCAGTGCTGGTCATGACCCTGCCTTGAAAGGCAGGGTTGATCAGGGCTTTTGCGTGGTTATTGTCCGGGGCGGTGAGGACGATGGTTTCTTTGTGTTTCTTCAAAAATGCGAGGTCGTAGCCGAATGTACCGGCGGCCTGCGTCTGGTTAGTTTCCAATGCTTTATTATCACTTTTG
>CBFGMV010000080.1:0-39532 GCA_965649915.1 uncultured Dyadobacter sp. | reverse complement strand
GTCAAGCGTTTGGCCGGAATTATTTTGAAGGTATTTTAGAGCAGGGGTGTCCATAGCCTGGAATGCCAAATTGCCCGGCAAACTACATGAAGGGTTTGAAATCGTCGATCACCCCAGGTGAGGACGCATTTTGCAAACTAGATGTGAGAATATTGATATAAAAATGACTTATATTGAGTGAAACTACCGGCTTCGCTTCATATGATCCCGATGTCATGAAAAAACTTCCGCTGATTCTGCTGGTCCTCCTGGGCACCGGCTGCAAAAAGGACCGGATTGATCCCCATGAGCAAATTCTGGGGAGGTGGGATGAGTTTTATGTGGGGAACGGGGAGCATCGCCCGGCCATTGATCCGCCTAGGGCGTACAGGGAATTTTTGCCCGATTCCGTCGTGATCGATCACAACTATGCGGACAACACCACATTGAAAAGGAAATACTGGATTGACTCGCAGCTCCATATAGGCATCCGGCGCTCCGACGGTTATGTGTTTAGTTTGGACTACGAATACCGGTTCGACGGCGACACGCTCAGGCTCGATTGGGTTAATGTAAGCCCGATTTTTAGCGTAGTCAAATTCAGGCGCGTTAAATAGCCGGAATACGGGGATAGGGCATTTGCTCTCACGTTTTTCAACCGGCGGGAGAAGTAGGTCAGGATTGTTTCTTCTTTTTTAGGTTTTGCTGATCATGTGAAAACGAGCAGTCTGGTAACAATCGTCCTCATTGTACTGTGCACGTTGGTGAATGGCCAGTCACGTCCGGCCCAACCGGACGCGGCCCGACCGATCGCGGCCCGACCAGACGTGGCCGAACGGCATGTCGCGTGGGTGAAACATTACGGTCCCGAAAATGGTCTGGCTCATCGGGAGGTTAACGCCATTTTTCAGGACCGGCAGGGCTTTATGTGGTTCGGCACCAGGTTTGGACTCAGCCGCTTTGACGGAAAGAACTTTACCAATTTCACCAAAGACCGCAACGGACTTGCATTTGACGACATACAATCCATCGCTCAGGATGCCGACGGACTGCTGTGGCTCATGGGACCTTACGGCGAATCGCGGGTTTCGCTGTTCAACCCACTGACGGGAACGACGACTTCTTTCGAGAGAAAATTCGGCGAAAAGCAAACCGGCAGCTACCTGAATGTACCGCAGCGCCTCGTCGGCAGCCCGGATGGGACTATATTTTTTACAGATCATCGCAGAGCCGTGCTGTCTTCCTACCATCCCAAAACGGGCCTGAGGCACGTCCGCCTCCCAGGGTTTAAACAGCTGACAATTAGCCAGGCTACTGTTCGAAATACGGTTTGGGTTTTCGCTGATGGTGGTAACCTCTTGGAATTCAACGCGGAAGGGCGGATGCTCCGGCGGTATGGGCATGCGGGGAGCCTGATGTCCAATTGCCTGGGGCAACGCAATGCCGGTACCGAATTCTGCTATCTGACTACCGACCTTTCCGGCGGAGGTATGAGGGGTTACCGGATCGATGAGTCGGGTGGCCGGCACGAGCTTCCTCCTGCACAGCGACCCATCTTGTCCCGGCAGCTTTTTCCGGTCTGGTATGTATTTGACAAAGATGGACTGACGTGGGATGGAATCCGGCTTAGGGATGCCTCAGGCACAGTGCTGCTGGACATCGTCGATCAGCTCACGGATGAGGCGGTAGTCAGCCGGAGTTTTTTTGTTGATCAAAGCGGTTTTATGTGGCTGGGGACAAGTTTTGGAGTGTACCAGGTCAAGATCGTGCCGAACTATTTCCGCCGATTGTTTTATAATGCCACTTATACCGGGGAAAAAACGGCGGCGATCCGTGGGATCGTGGTGAGCGGGGACACCGTTTATGCCAGCTTTGAAAAATTCGGCCTCTATACGGGCAATACTACCGGCGGCTCGGTCAGTAAAATATTGAGCGATCTGCTTCATGGGCCTACGATTGCGCTCATGGACGATCCGCCCGGGCGGATCATGCTGGGTTTGGCAAGTCAATTGGTTGCCTATGATCGGCAAACGGGGAGGCAAAAGGGATTTCAATTACCCAACAATACTACAATATGGGCGCTTCATCGGTTTGGCGCCGGTCAATGGTTGGTTGGGGGACGGCTGGGCCTGTGGTTAGTCGATCCGAAAACCGGCCAGGTTGAAACATTTGCAGGTTACAATCAGTTTGAGGAGCTTGCCCGGTCGCATGTGCTGCACATCGCCCCCGACCGGAAAGGTACGTTCTGGATCTGCTCGGGAACCGGCTTGTACACGGTTGATCCGGTCAAAGGCGTCACGGCACGCTATTGGAGTGGCGGCAAAGGGCATTTTTATTTGCCTGCCGACTCCTACGAGCATTTTTACCAGGACGAGCATGGCATCTACTGGCTGGGTACGTCCAATTCGGGCATGATACGATGGGATCGGCTGCGACATCAATACCGGCAATTCCGGCGTTCGGAAGGCCTGAGCAATGGCAATGTGCATGCGATATATCCGGATAGGAGAGGTCACCTCTGGCTGAGCAGCGATCACGGTATCATGCAGTTCGACCCGGTCCGGCTGAGTACCCGGACCTATTTTACGCAGGATGGCATTACCCATAATGAGTCCAACCGTATCGCGCATTTTCAGGATCGGGCCGGAAAGCTCTATTTTGGCGGACTGAATGGGATCACCTCGTTTGACCCGCGGGATTTCGAAAATGAAAAGCCGCCAGCGCAGATGCCCATGCGTGTCGTGTCGTTTCGACAGTTCGATAACGCAATGGGGCAGCTGCTAGACAAAACAGAGGAATTGGCTCAAACGCAGGAGATCATTATCCGGCCGGGGGAACAAACCGCGGTGCTTGAATTTGCAATGCTGAATTTTGCGGATGCAGAAAAGAACGTTTATGCCTATCAGTTATGGGGGCTGGACAGTGACTGGACCGTGCAATCTGAACCGTCGATACGGCTGGGTAACCTGCCGTATGGGAAGTACCAGCTGCTGGTCAGGGGACAGGCGGCCAACGGCCAATGGTCGGCCAATACACTCACTATTGACGTGGATGTGCGACGGCCATTTTACTTGCATACATGGTTCCTGGGGGTAGCAGTGCTGTTGCTGGTTGCAGGTACCTGGGGCTGGTTGAAATGGCGGATCTGGAACCACAGGCAGGAACAGGCGCGCCTTGAAGCCGAAATCAGGCATGCCACCGCCCGCATTGAACGCGATAAGGAAGTCATCGGACGTCAGGCGCGGTCGCTTCATGAGCTCAATGAAACCAAATCTCGCTTTTTTACCAATATCTCCCACGAATTCCGGACGCCGCTGACGGTCATTCTGGGTATGACTTCGGAGCTCAAACGGTATAAACCGGAGGAGGTTGCGGAGCGAAGCCATCGGGTAGCCGACCTCATCGAGCGGAACGGGAACAGCCTGCTGCGGCTCATCAATCAGATCCTGGACCTTTCCAAGCTGGAATCCGGAGCAATGTCATGGCAACCCATTCGGGCCGATTTGGTCCGGTTCGCGCGTTACGTAGCCGAGTCTTTCGACACCATGGCCGCCGCCAAGGCCATTCAAATGCATTTTCAATGCGATCAACAGACCCTGGAAGCCGATTTCGACAAGGATAAAATGCAGGAGATCCTCTCAAACCTCCTGACCAACGCCATTAAGTTCACCACAACCGGTGGCCAGATTTACATCCGCATCAGCACTGTGGATGCGGCCCCCGTGGATACGGCCTCCGTGGATGCGGCCCCCATGGACATGGCCCCCGTGGATACGGCCGCTGTGGATACGGCCGCCGTGGACATGGCCTCCGTGAACATGGCCCCCAGAGACGCGCTCGGGAGTCAGGGATATTACGAAGCCGTGTCGCCGCTCCCGGCACCGGATGGCGAATGGATTACGATACGTATACGCAATACCGGCCCTGGCATCGAGTCTGATCAGTTACCGTTGATTTTCGACCGTTTTTTTCAGGTTTCCGGTCACCCGGCCTCTGAAACGGGAGGGACGGGCATCGGACTGGCGCTCGTACGTGAGCTGGTTTCGCTGATGGGAGGAGGGCTGGCCGTCTACAGTGCACATGGCGAAGGAGCGGAGTTTGTGGTCCGCTTCCGCCGCACCCGTCAGGCCCCATTCGGGTCACTGTTACAGGCCGGGCCGGTTGTCGCGAGCTCCGATATGCCTGATAGGACGGTGGCAGCTGATGATGTGGATGAAGAAAAGCCGGTTCTGCTGCTCGTGGAAGATAACGAGGACGTGGCTGCCTACATCGTCTCGGCCATCGGCAGGGATTACCTCGTAATACGGGCAGACAACGGCCAGGCAGGCATTGATATGGCATTGGAAAACATTCCCGACCTGATTCTCACCGATATCATGATGCCGCTGAAAGACGGTTATGAGCTGTGCGACAGGTTGAAAAACGATCCTGCAACGAGTCACATTCCCATCGTCATGCTAACGGCCCGGGCAGGGGTGGACGATCGGATCAGCGGGCTCAGGCGCGGGGCGGACGCGTATCTGACCAAACCGTTTCAGCGGGACGAGCTGGAAGTGGTGCTGAGCAACCTGCTCCAATCGCGTCGCCGGCTCAGGGCCTATTACAGCCAGCAGGTCATGGAATCGCCCGACGCGGGTTTGTCCGCGGTTGACGAAAGCGAGTCTCTTGAAAATTTGTTTTTGCAAAGATTACGATCGGCCCTGGAAGCCCAATGGGGGAAGAACCCGGTTTCGATGGAAGCGATTTACCAGCAAGTCGGGATGAGCCGCTCCTCCCTTCACCGTAAGATGATCGCGCTGACGGGTATGTCGGTCACCCGGTACGATCGCTCCCTGCGTTTGAGCCAGGCCCGCCATCTGCTATGTACCAGCCCAATGACCATTTCCGAAGTCGCTTATGCGGTGGGATTTGAAGATCCCAAGTATTTCAGCAGGCTGTTTTCCGAAGAATTTAACCAATCTCCAACTGAATTCCGGCGGCTGAAACAATAGTCCACCTTTTTGGGAGCACAATCCACCTCTGGCTCCCCGGTGTTCCCTAAGTTTGTGAGGTATCGAATCCATTACGCTTACCCACCATCACCCGAAGCGGGTAGGCTGGTTATTTCTTTTCAAACAGCATTTGCACCCTAAACTATTTCCCCTCGAAAACGATGACAACAAATCAATCCACCGAACCATCACCTGAAAGCATCCTTCAAATGGGCACCGGCTTTTGGGCATCGAAAGTACTGCTGACCGCCGTCGACTTTGACCTGTTTACACTGCTGGCAGACAGCAAACCGCTGACCGCCGGTGAGCTGAAACAAAGGCTGGACCTGCATTGCAGCGACCGGCACATGTTCGATTTTTTAGACACACTCACCGGATTCGGCTTTCTGAACCGTGAAGGCATTCTGGAAACTGCCACCTATTCCAACGGGCGCGACACCGACGTGTTTCTGGATGTGAATAAGCCCGGCTATGTCGGAGGACTGCTCAAAATGCTCAACAAACGGCTATACGGTTTCTGGGGGGCACTGGAAGAAGGGTTGAAAACCGGGAAGCCGCAAAATGAGGCAAAACACGGAGAAAACGTGTTCGACGCCATCTATAAATCGCCCGAGCAGCTGGAAAATTTCGTGAATGCGATGAGTAGCATTCAGGCAGGTGCATTTATGGCTTTTTCTCAAAAATTCGATTTTTCAAAATACAAAACACTGACCGATGCAGGCGGTTGCAGCGGGTTGCTCTCTACCCTGGTTGCCCGCTACCAGCCGCACATGTCCTGCGTGAGCATGGACCTTCCGGGCGTGACCGCGATTGCGGAAAAAACGATCGTGAAAGCCGGTTTGAATGGTCGGGTCAAAGCAGTGTCGGGCGATTTTTTCAATGACGCGTTTCCTCAGGCGGACATCGTCGTGATGGGTAACATCCTTCATGACTGGGACGAGCAGCAAAAACTGGCCCTGATGAAAAGCGCCTATGCGGCTCTGCCCGAGGGAGGTGCTTTTGTTGCCATTGAAAATGTCATCGACGACGACAGAAAGTCCAATGTGTTTGGCCTGCTGATGAGTTTGAACATGCTGATCGAAACAGGTACCGGCTTCGACTACACGCTGGCCGACTTCAACCGCTGGGCTCGGCAAACGGGCTTCCGTTCTACGTCGCTGTTGTCCCTGGCCGGCCCCACCAGCGCGGCCATTGCCATTAAATGATGCGGTTCTCCTCATTCAAAGCAATTAACCAAAACGGAAATGGAAAAGATAGCACCCGAAATCTATAACCAGATCGACAATGATCTTTACAACGAGAAGGGCGACCTGTGGTGGAATCCGGAGAATATTCTGCACATCCTGAAAACCTCGGTAAACCCCTGGCGGTTGGGTGTTGCCACCAATGCGCTGCGGAAGCTCAATTTCGACCCCAAAGGAAAAACTGCCCTTGAAGTGGGCAGCGGGGGCGGGATACTGGCCGAAGAAATTTGCAGGATGGGGTTCATCACGACCGGCATTGAACCGGCCGAGGAATCGATCCGCACCGCGGCAGGGCATGCAAAAGCCATGGGGCTCGACATTACCTATGATCAGGGATTCGGTGAGCGCCTTCCTTATCTTGATGGATCGTTTGACTGTGTTTTTTGCTGTGATGTGCTTGAACACGTGGCCGATCTGCCCAAAGTAATTTCTGAAATTGCAAGAGTGCTCAAACCCAACGGTGTTTTCCTTTACGACACCCTCAACCGAACGTTCGTCAGCAAGGTTGTCGCGATCAAAATATGGCAGGAATGGAAACGATGGGCATTTATGCCGCCAAACCTGCACGTATGGAAAATGTTCATCAAGCCGGAAGAGATCAAGGGTCTTTTAGCCAAAAATGGTTTGGAATGGAAAGAACACAGAGGCTCCGAACCGAATGTATCGATTCCTAAAATGCTGGGCTACCTCCGCAAGCGCGTCAAAGGTGAATGGACTTTCGTGGAACTGGGACAGAATTTCAGGTTGGTTGAAAGTAATGACATGAACATACTCTACGCCGGCTATGCGGTAAAGAAGTAGCGGCTTTTCGGTGTTTGCAAAAAGGCGGTCCGGACATACCGGACCGTAACCGGCAGGATCCGTGGCCAGTGGTTGCTTATGATTTATAGAGCAAATCGATCAGTTTTCGCCACTCGAAATAATCGGAGAGCTCGCCGTTCATTAAAATAACCAGCCCTTTCTTAGAAAACGGGTCGTAGAGCATGTAGGTGGATACACCCGGACCATGTCCGTTATGGCTGTACATGGGTGTTTCGGTGTTGAGCAAATACATGAACCACGTGTGGAAGCCCAGGCTCATGTCCTTTGGGGTGAGGATTTGAACGGCCGAGGTATCGATTACGCTTTTGCCGAGGTATGTCCCGTCGCCGGACCAGCAGGCGAGGAATTTTGCCAGGTCGTTCAGCGTGCACCGCAGGCTACCGGAAGGATAGTCCGGAAATGCGCCCTGGGGGTGGCTACTGTATCGCCTGAGCGAGTCGGAATACGAATAGGGCACAGCCAGGTGATCGGCTCGAAGGCTGTCTGGGAACCAGCCGGATCCATTCATTTCAAGCGGGTTGAACAAATGCTCACGGCAGTATTTGTCGAAGGGCATTTGCGCAATCCGCTCCACGAGATAGCCCAGCAATGCAAAACCTATGTTGGAATACCCGAATTTCGTACCCGGCCTGGCATCGGTGAAGTTCTTGCTGCCGTCATAGTGCCGACCATCCCGGGATAGATAGTCGCGAAGAAATATATCCAATGGAATATTAGGCCCGCGATATTCATTTTCCCAAAAAGGTAACAGATAATCCATATTGTCGGCAATAGACGAGCGGTGGCGTAAGAGTTGTCTGAAAGTGATGGCTGCATCGGGGAACGATGGATTGGCTACCCGAAATGGCAAAAAGCGGTTAATGTCGTCATCCAGACCGAAATGCCCTTTGGAATGCAACTGCATAACCGCTGCGGCGGTCATCGTCTTGGAGATGGAAGCTACGTGAAAGATCGTTTGACTGGTAACCTGTATTTTCTTTTCCAGATTCTGATATCCAAAGTAACGCGATGAGACAATTCTTCCATGCTCAACCTTGGCCGCCGCCAGTCCTGGAATGTGGAGCCTTTTTAATTCAAGTGCGATGAGTGAATCGGCTTTCGGGATTTGCGCTATACCCAGCTGAAACAAGGCAGAAAACAGGGCAGTCAGGAAAACGTTTCGCATAGAAAAATACAAAGAAGTAAGGCAGAGATTAATGGTAGGATATCGATCCGTCGACGTGCTGGATCACGGTTTTGAGGTGTTGCAGGGTAAATGACCCCAGTTCCATCACTTGCTCGCTGGTCAGGATTTTCCGGTGTTCAGGTGTCAGTTTGAAAAAAATACCTTCCAGACCCCTGAATACAAAATCGGTACTTTGCTCCATTACCAGGGTTTGCCGGATGAGGTCTTTTACCTTTTGCTGGCTGGATGCGGAGTAACGGTTTCCGTGGATCCAGGCCAGATTCTGATCGAAGATCAGTACAAGTCTTTTATCCACGAAGGAGTAGTAGAGCGGCGTGCCGATTCCCTGATGCGGGTAGAAACTTGTCAATTCCAGATCAAACCCGACCTCCACGTCTTTGAGGTGTGCTTCAAAGGCGGCGGCCGGTATGGGCTCACCATTTCTTACGGTCTTTACATTGCGGATCACGACGTAGCCAAAGCCGTTTTTGAACAATTGAGAACTGTCGTTCTGCTCCCGGATGTACTTTCTGACTTCCTTCAAAAGCAGGGGATTGCTGCTCAGTTCCAGGTACTGTATGTCCAGACTATCCGAAACCGGCGCTACCGATAACGTCGGACCACAGCGCTCGCAGAGCGGCGGCGCAACGGCTGTCGGGAGCGTGAGAATTCCCAGTATTAAATTGACAAACAACAACATCATCACGGTGTGTTTCGAAAGTGAGTCGGGCGCCGGGCGTCGGGCGTCGGATGCCGGATGTTGGGGAATCCCTGAGGCACTACAAAAAGGCAATGCGTATCAGGCTGATAATGTCCAGTGATAGCGTGGCCAGTTTGATCCAGAACTTGGAGCGCTTTTGATTTTCCATAGCGGTAGTAATGATGTTCAGGCAATATTCTAATTATAAATGATGCGGACAATGAATATTTTATGAACGGCTTACAATTTTTTGCTCTTCGGGTGTAACCTTTAATGCGTTCAGTTTCAGATATTAACGTTCGGTTTCGGACGATGAAGAAAAGCGGTAGAAAAAGTCTGGAATTGTCCTGATTGAAAATTAAGTTATTGATAATGAGTTACTTAGATGCAATTAATTGTGATGAAAATCGCGCAATTCCGGATCTGGCACGTCCTTTTTTTGTATAGAACCAACTGTGCATTTGTACAGATCCATCTTAAAATTAACATAGCCATGAAAATCTCCATTGTTTCAAACCTGATCTGCGCCGTGGCGCTCACTTTGTCTCTTGCCTCATTTACAACAGACAAAAAGAAAAACAAAGAAGAAAAGGAAGCTGCAAGTGCGGTGACTTTTGACGCAGCTTTATACAAAATCAACAACACCAACAGCGTGACGCTTGCGGTGGATAAGACCCCGAATGACAGGCTGCGCGTTGTCCTGAAAGACAAGGGCGGCAAGATCTATTATTCGGAAGTCTACAACGAGAGAAATTCCAAATACCGCCGCGTATTTAATCTGGACGAGATGGGCGACGGTACTTATTACTTTGAGCTTTCCCACAAAAAGGAAAAGCTGATCAAAGAGGTGAACATTCAGAGCGTCAATAGCAAGATGCTTTCTCTCCAATAATTCCAACCGACTAACAGCATAAATGGGGCGTCTTTCCGGCGCCCCTTTTTTATGGATTAAAAATAGATCCGGGTCGGACTGATTTTATATTGACCGGGTATTTTTTTAGGAGGTTTTCCAGGTGTGTATACTCGTTTCAGCATATAAAGATGGTACAGCATGGCTTCAAACTGATTATTGTAAATGATTTTTCCATGGCTGAATTTGATTCTCCCCGTAATTCCCTCCACCAGAATAAAATCGAAATGCGCTTGAATGAACCCGGAACGTTCTGCTTCGCGGATGATGTGGGTATAGCTGTAAATTTCGGTATCGACCTCCCAAATTGACTTTCCGGCATTTAAAAGCGGCTGCACGAAATTGCATTCGTCGAAACAATAATGGGTTGGCTCGGATAATACTTTTTCAATGTCTTTGCTTTTCCAAAACAGGTTGTTTACCAATGAATTGTTTTTGAAAACGGAAAAGCAGCCCGTTGTGAAGTCATGCCTGACGCTGATATAATCGTAACCGGCCCCAAAAATTTCATCGAGAAAGCAGCGTAGGTCGCCGTATATCACATCGATATCACTTTGCGCCCAATAATCATATGGGTGCAGCAGGTCGCCGAAGATCAAGCCAAACATCGGTTTGAAATCGCATACTTTATAGCCATTGGTGACCTGCGTTTTTACGCCAAGTCTGGAAGAAGCCAGATCATTGAACTCGCCGACGGACATTTTAATGAATGTAACATTCGGAGGTGCGTCGGGGTGTCCGGCTATCTGGTCGGTGATGACGTAGAAATCAACACTGGAATTAAATTGGCATGAATGGAGAAAGTAGTTGAAATACCATGGAATGGGACCAAAATAACAAATAATAGTGCCGATGCTTTTCTGATCTACTGATGGTGGGGCAGTCATGCAATGTGCCAATAAAGTAAGCTTGCCGGAATTCAAAGACCCGGCAAGCTTACAGGTTCAGATTAGGAACAGTTGAGGGGAAACCCCTGGATATATCCAGCCTATATATTTACGCAGATATTTCCATTCCAGGTGTCACACTTTCTTCCCGAACAGCATGCATCTCCGTCGCCCGGATGGGCATAGGGATTACAATAGGGAGTTGCTTCGCAATTGGATCCTGAACCTGCCATGATCTTTTTCATTTCATCTCTTGTGAGAGATGTCAGCACATTTTTCAAACTGATCTTTTTCATTGTATTGCTTTATGTAGTTGCGCTTACATCTTAAACCCTGTAAGCATAGGTTCAATTTACCAGGTACTGTTTTGAATGCGTGATATCAATTAGATAGTAGTTGTTCTAAATCGGTGATTTTGTATTGAGAGGGGAGTTTTCTTCCATTGAAAAAATAGGTGGGGGTTGCAGTAATATGGTTGGCACGAGTCCATGCAAACATGGCTTTGATCTTTTCGTCCTGTTTTTCGAGCATATCGTCTCCGACAGGATGTAATGCAGAGAAGTTTTCGAAATTTTTGTTTTTACTGAAATACCATTGATCCAGTAATGCTTTCATATCCGGAAGTCCGGCAGTTTGGGCGGTGGCCATAAAATGCCTCACGGGCTCCCTTCCGGCGTCGAGGTGCGAGACGGATGAGTTGTAAATAATCTGGACACGGGCATTCAGGTTGTCGTCCAGTATCCTGCTCAGGTCCTTGTGCGCTTCTGCGCAAGGGTTGCAATAGGGATTGCATATTTTCAGGATGGTGTTGGGAGATTGCAGATTACCCAGTGTTATTCCCAATCCTTCTGTGCCCGACACGTGGGTTTGTTTGCTAAGGATCGATTCAAAAATTTCCCTGTTATTTTTTAATCTGGCCAATTCATATTTGTAGGATTTCGATTCATGAATTTGAATCAGGACGGGTTTTAACAGAAACCAGGATGCAGCAACGAGTAGGAGCAATAAGGTAAGGTTGAGGACAGGAATGAATGCAATTGAAAGCTCCGGCAGAACGTTCGTGGCAGCAAATTGACCAAGCATTGCGCCTGTGAATTCCAACAGCAAAAGGCCCATGACCGACAGGCAGAGCACACACCATTGCTTAACGACGAGCCCCTGATAGGAAATCGAGAAAACAATAAAAGGCAAAGCGAGCAGGTTGAGCCACGCCACATAAGGAATGTATTGCGGAAAGCAGAGAAGGTAAAGCAAACTTCCGGTGAAATAAATCCAGCCTACCTCACCCCAGCTGAGCCAGGCAAACAATTTGGAGTGATCGGAGTTGAGAATTGCATTGCAGTCGGTTTTTTTGCCGCTCCCTCCCATGCATAGCTTCTGGATAGCGGGATTGTATTTATCGATCTCATACCAGAGCAGCGCGCCGGTGATAACGATACCGGCCAGTTTGGCCAGGACCAGGATGCCGTAACCCACCTCGGAACGGGCGCCCGCACCAGGCAGGCCTGCGGAAAGGGCGATGATCCCGCTCAATGCGACCAGGAAAACGAGGGCGGGGATCAGTCTGCCGTTTTGTTTGCGCTGTTCTTTGGCATAGTTTTTCTCCCCGGCATCCGCCTCCGGTTCCGCGATCAGCACCACGCCGTCCCACAACTGAAGAAAAACCTTTTTATCGATAGCCTGTTCTTTGCCGTTTTCGTCCGAAAGTATCACCTGCTCGCCACTGATGCCTATTACGACCATAAAATCGCTGTGCGCGTGCGCCATAAAGGGCAGTGAGATGTCGTCAAGTTGCGAGGGATCTACGCGCACGGCGACGTTTTCAACCTTCCAACGGTGCAGGCAGTCGCTCACGGCAAGCAGGCTGGGATAATCGGGGTGCGAGAGAATGCGGTCCTCGACCGTCCCTTCCGACACTTTTACGTGTAATGCTTTCAGGAATCGGCTGACCGTTCCGACGACGGGTTGGCGGGATCGTGAAGAAAAAGGCAGCATATCAGGTACTGGGTTGGTTTATGGTTCGATGACAAGGTGCAATAGGTCCGGGTTAAGAAACGTGGCGAACAGCGACATGGATGATTTCGAGGAGCTTAGTAAAAACTGGCACCGCGACAGCACATAGCATTCCGTCAGCGCATCCAGGGCACTCAGATAGGGCGTAGTGTGTGAGAAATGGAGGCCGGCCTGGGCGGGCGCTCCTGCGTACGCGCTGCTCAATTCGTGCATGATGGCCTTGTCTTTGTATTTTTTGCGCACATATTCCTTTAAATGCAGCTCATCGGTGGCGAAGAAAAACCTGTCGCAAACACCGGTCGTCAGCATCAGCCCGATCCGGTGCTCGTAGGCGGCGAAATCAAGCAAAGGCGTTTCCTTCACCTTGTCGGTCCCCCGGAAATGGACACCCACTACTTTATGGCCTTGCAAATGCTTTTTGACAAAATCTTCTATGGGTTTGTGAACCGAATTTTTGAGGACAAAATACTTGTTGATCAGTAAGTTGGAAATGATTTTTTCGGATGTGGATATGCGGCACCAGGATAAAAAATGACCGGGATCGGAAATGGTAATTTTCGCGAGTTTTGACAAATCCTCCTGGTTTTTCCGGTGGCTTTTCCGATAGAAATACGTAAATACATTCCAGCCTTTTTCCTTCTCGAAATACAGATTCCGGTCACCCAAAACCACTACCGGTTTGATATCTTCCATTTCGCATATATATAGCCCGTACAGAATGCAGTAAAAGCAGGCGAACAGTCCGTGTGTGATACTATCGATCATGCAATAGTCATTTTTCCGGATTTCGCCGGTAATTTCAATCGTACCGTATTTTTCAATTAAGTATGAATTCATATCAGCATTTCATGAAAGCAAATGACCTACGCATATTTTTTACGTACCAGGCCTAATTAGCTGTAAAGCGAATTGACAAGCCCGTTTAATTCAGGAACCCTGTCATATTGATGTAAAATAAAAAACGCTGAACCGGAGGAGTTTTCGACGCGGCCATCCATATTGATGTGCATATCCCCATCGATCAGCTTCGACTGATACCGGGCCTTTTTTACAGGATCCATCATCGTTCCGGCTTGTAACGTCCAGGCATCCTGATGGCTGGAAAACCGGGTTGCTTCCGACCATACGCGGGATGAAAGCAGGATATTCATAGCTGTTTGATCCGGATTGGAGATCGGATTATGTTTTGATAACAGAAATACCTGCAATGCCAGATCGGACAGGTAACCAGGTTTTCCGGCAATCACCCCGGCATTGTAAATGGTTTGTTCCTGCATGACAAATGCGACGTCCGGAAATGAATCGAGCAGATTGTCGTTGCTCCATACTTCATCTTTGTATTTTATTCCTTCGGACGAAACGATCAGCCCGAATTCGGGATCTGTTCCTAAATTGTCAAGGAAATCGGAGGGGTTTCTTTGAAAGACGACGTCTCTTACATCGGTCAAGATCACATATCTGATATCATGCTGATCAGCCAGAAACGAATGCAGGATGAGAAACCGATCGACCACAATTAATGCTGGAATGTAATCTTCCGGCATATCGACCACTTCCGTTTCTATACCGAGGCTCGCCACTTTTTCAATAGTTTCCGCCGACACCCCACCTAGTATCAATACTTTTCTGCCTTTAAATCCGCATTGCAGCAAAGATCTAATCCAATTGTTCAGCGCGGGAAATTCGTAACCAATGGCAATTCCAATGACAAGATCATTCATTCCAGGGGCATTTTCAGTTGACGAAGATTATCCATATCTCTCAAAGAGGTATGTGATAATTATAAGACTTTTTTGGACTAAAAATACCCTTAGTGAAGATTGAAAAAATATACTTTCTTAAAAACAGGGAATTGAAATGCTTGAAATACAGCGGCTGAAAATGAAATGCATCAGTTATTTTTCGAACCGGAAACTTTTAAAAAGAGACGTTCTGCCAGTCGCATTTCTTTTGTTATGATTTCCGCCTGCCCTCGCATTCCGATGCGGTACGGTAATTCCTGTCCCTGTGATGTTTTTAATTTTTGTGGAAAATCAATATATCCCCAATACAAATCATCCTGCCCGGGCGACGTCGAAATGTGCGAAAGCATTCCCTCGATCAATCCAAATTCCCGATACGGGAATGCATCCAGTTTGACCAGCACTTTCTGACCGACGGCTATTTTACCTAGACTGGATTGCGACAGCTTCATGATTCCCTGAACGCGGTCATTGGTGGGTACTATGCTCAGTATCTTTTGTCCCGGTGAAGCCTGCCGCAGGTCTTGCCATGGCGCAGCGAGAAGCACCCTGCCCGACGCAGGGGCGATCATGGCATTGCGTTTTGCGGGCCTTGTGGTGTTGTCTTTCAGCACGGATTTGTTTTCCGTATATGCCAGCATTTGGCCTTTTGCGACCAGATCACCGTCCTGCACCAGCAGATCTGCCAGTATTTCTGCCGTGGGCGCGGACACGGTGACGGGGGCGAGGCCCGAAGCGAGGGTCATGGGCGCTGTGACCGTATCGGGGTACCGGATGAGCCATGATCCGGCCAGCAAGAGGAGCATCAGCACAAAAAACAGGGTAACGCCCCAGCGGACCGGCCAGGTCGGGGGGCGGCGGATGATTTCATGCAGCTCCTCGCTGTGGAGTTCCTGAAAAGGCCGGGCGATTGGCCCGGGATTGTTTTTTCGTTGTGGGCTTTCGGGCATGGTGCGTAGTTGCGTTGGGTAATGCGGGAGAATGCTTGCTGTTCCGGGATCAGCCCGCTGCCAGCCCAAGCTGATTGCTTACGAGTTCAAAATACTTGCCACGGAGTGCTACGAGTTCATCGTGCGTGCCGCTTTCGGCGATTTCCCCTTTTTCCATCACGATAATCTGATCGGCATTTTTGACCGTGCTGAGCCGGTGGGCCACTACCACGACCGTCCGGCCCTGGAAGAACTCATTGAGATTCTGGACGATTACTGCCTCATTCCTGGTATCGAGCGCGTTGGTCGCCTCGTCGAACAGCAGAATTTCGGGATTTTTGTAAACAGACCTTGCAATGAGGATGCGCTGCTTTTGTCCCTGGCTGATGCCGTTACCTTCCGCACCGATCCTGGTGTGGTAGCCTAGCGGCAAAGACGCGATAAAGCCGTGAATATTGGCCGTACGGGCGGCGCGATGCAATTTCTCTTCGTCAATGACTTCGTCGGATACGGCGATGTTCCTCGCGATGGTATCCGAAAAGACGAAACCTTCCTGCATGACCACCCCGCATTGCTGCCGCCAGGCGCGGTGCGAGATCATGGCAATGCCGAGCATGCCGGCGTCTGAGGCGCTTGGCGGCCGAAGGTAAATGCCGCCGCCTTGCGGTTCGTGGAATCTGAGCAATAGTTTCAGCAACGTCGTTTTTCCACTTCCGCTGGTGCCCACAATGGCCGTGGTTTTGCCGAATGGAATGGTGAGACTGATGTTCCGGAGTACAGGCAGGTTACCGGCGCCCGGATAGGTGAAGGACAAATCGCGGATAACGATGTCCTGCGCATTGTTCCATTGTGTGAGCGTCGCAGTGTCGAGAGGCTCCTCGTCCGCCAGCTGATGAACCTCGTTGAGCCGTTCGAGGCTCATTTGGGCGTCCTGCCAGGACTGAAGAAAGCTCATCATCTGCTCTACCGGCGCATTGAACTGGCCCAGGATGTACTGGATCGACATCATCGCTCCCAACGTAATCTGCCCGTCGATCACGGCCTTTGCGGCCAGGAAGGTAATCAACAGGTTTTTGCCATTGTTGATCAGTAAGGCACCCGCATGCTGAGATTGGGATAATGACAGACTTTTGACACTCCATTTAAAGAGTTTGGCCTGCGTACGTTCCCATTCCCATCGTTTGGATGTTTCCGCTCCGGACAGTTTGATATCCTGCATGCCCTGTACGAGCTGAACGATCTGGCTCTGGTTGCGGGATGACACCTCGAACCGATGCGTATCCAGCTGCCTGCGCTTTTTCAGGAACGTGACCACCCAGGCGACATACACCAGGGACGCGCCGATCGCTACGACAAAAATGGTCAGGTGATAGTATGCCAGTACAGCGCCGAAAACAACGAGGTTAAACAATGAAAACAGAACATTCAACGTCTGCCCGGTCAGAAATGCCTCGATTCTTTGGTGATCTCCGATACGCTGTATGACGTCCCCAAACTGCTTTATCTCAAAAAAAGAGATGGGCAGGCGCATGAGTTTAGAAAGGAAACCGGAAAGGATCGACAGGTTGAGCCGGGAACTGATGTAGAGCAATATCCAACTTCGGAGAAAATCGATGGAGGCCACGCTGAGCATCAGGACCAATTGCGCGATGAGCACCAGATACACGAAAGAAATGTTTCCGGTACCGATGCCGATATCCACCACCGACTGCGTGAGGAACGGAATGAGCAGGGAAAAACCGCTTCCTGCGAGCAATGCCAGGACGAGCTGTACGATCAGGTTTTTGTACTGCCACAGGTATTTCAACATGGGCACGAACCCCTGTTCGCCAGCCTTTTCACCTTCCTTTTCATAGAAACGGGATGTGGGCTCGATCGAGAGAGCGATGCCTTGCCTGGGACCGTTTGTCTGGGTGCTGAGCCATTTGTGCTGAAACTCGGCGGAGGTTAAAGAAACGAGGCCCGTAGCAGGGTCGGCAATGTAAAATGTGGTCCGAGCAAGCGTATCGTCCGGGCTAGACGCAGGTGCTTCGCCATTTTCACCACCGGCGTGCGTGACGTTTCCCGAAGATGGGAATGGGTATGGGAAGCCGCTATCCGGCTTCCGGCCGCCGCGGAGCGATGCCAGGAAGCGACGGCTTAAACTATCGGGTGTTTTTATTTTGTAAAGCACCACAAAATGACTTTGGCCCCAATGCAGAATGCAGGGCAGCGGCATTTCGTCTGTAAGTTTCGCGAGGGTGGTCCTCACCCCAACCGCTTTCATGCCGATGGATTCGGCAGCCTCGGCGATTCCCAGCAACGAAACCCCTTCTTTGTTGATCTGCGCACGCTCCCGGAGGGTCTGGGCAGTATAATGCCGACCGAAATACGTGGAAATCATGCGCAGGCAGGTAGGGCCGCAGTCCATTTGATCCAGCTGCTTGTAGTGGGGAAAGTCAGGCATTGGCGAGTTTGCAAGGGATGTGACTATACTTATACTTGAAAGACGACAAGTAAACTGCAATACTCTTTTTGTTAAGCAAGAAATAGTCGGTTGCGTACCCTGGCGGGCACAGCCGCAGCGCTACACCAGCCAGTCGGTGGGTGTTTTGCCGAATTTCTTTTTGAATGCGTGGGAGAAATGGGAGAGGCTTTCAAACCCCAGGTCGAGGTAGAATGCGGAAGGTTTTCTGTTCTTTTTTTCAATCAGGTGGCGTGCCTCTGTCAGCCGTCGTTCCAGCAGCCATTGCCTGGGCGGCATTCCGAATGTTTTCCCGAAGTCGCGTTTAAATCCGGCCAGGCTTCTGCCGGTAAGCTGCGCAAACTTTTCGACGGGGAGGTTGAAATGAAAATTACTGAGCATGAATTTTTCCAGATCGATCTTGTGAGGCTCTGAAAAATCAAACAGAAAGTTGCTGAGTGCCGGCATGGCGTGCAGCAACAACTGCACGCCTTCCTTCACCTTCAAAATACCCATTGCATTCGTAATTTTTTCCGACGGATTGCGGATATACGGCACAATGGATTGGAAATAGCCTTCCAAAAAATCATTTCGGGGAATGAGAATGTTGGAAGGCCCTGTGTATTTCTGTTGTATCTGTATCCGCTCTTCCAGGGCGATCTGCCTGAGCAGGTCTTCCTGCAAGGAAATGACGATCGTCTGATAATCCTGATCGGGTAATGGGGTTTTGGTGATCTGACCCAGCTGATTTTTACGGATCAGCAGCATTTCACCGCTTCGCATCGACACCTTTTGCCCGGCTGTTTCCAGTGTAAACAGTCCGGCCACCTGCAACACCAGGGTATTGTGCTGCAAAAAGCCGACTTTCTCCTTCCGCTTCGTGGAGAGGTAAGAATAAAAGATCACTCCGGGCAATATTTCGGTTGGATTCGTCACTGCGTAAAGATATTAAATGCCGGACTTATTTGCAGCGCTGCTATCTCTGAAGGTAAGTGGTTCCAAGAATAGCGCCCGGTGCAAACCGCGTGTTGAGCGTGTTCATCTCATCGGCCGTGAATTCGATTCCCATGGCTTCTAGGTTTTCAGGAAGCCGTGACCTCCGGTTCATGCTTACCAGCGGCATCAGATGTGAACCCTGTGCATTCACCCAGGCGATCGCGAGCTGAGCCGGGGTGAAACCTTTTTCGGCTGCCATTTGCTTCAGTACCTCGACTTTTTCCAGGTTGGCGGTCAGGTTTTCGCCTTGAAAACGGGAAAAATGACTCTGGTAAGCGTCGGCAGCCAGCGGTGCTTTCATCTGGCCGGTCAGCAATCCCTCGGCGGTGTTGGCAAATGCGACCACGCCGATACCCAGCTCTTCGGCCGCCGGAAGTAAGTCGCTCTCTATCTGCCTGTCGGCCAGTGAATAACCTATTTCCAGGGCCGTTACCGGATATACGTTGTGTGCCTGGCGAAGCTGGTCGGCGTTGATCTCGGATACGCCCAGGTAGCGGACTTTTCCCTCTTTGATCAGATCGGCGACGGTTCCCACGACGTCCTCGACCGGCACACTGCCATCAAGCCGGCAGGGCTGATAAAGGTCGATGGTATCAATGCCCAGACGGACCAGGGAATAGTTGATGAAATTCTTGATGGCGACCGGGCGCAGGTCCAAACCGAGCCATTGATTACCATAGAAAATCGCCCCGAACTTCACACTGATGAACGCATCGTCCCGCCTGCCTTTGATCGCCTTGCCCACGAGCAGTTCGTTGTGGCCGCTGGCATAAAAGTCGCCGGTGTTCAGAAAGTTAATGCCGTTGTCGAGGGCCTGCCGGATGGTAGCGATGCTCTCGCTTTCGTCGTTTCCCGGGCCACCCCATACGGGCGACATGCGCATACAGCCAAGTCCCAGTTTGGAAACGAGCGGGCCATTTTGGCCAAGGTTTATTTTTGTGATCGATGTCATCGTTTTTGTTTGAAGATTTTTACGACACAAAGATCCGGGTTGCCCGCCTGATCGCATTTCGCCCACGGCTCAAATTACTTGCCTCTACGGTTCAGGATTTGGTGCGCTTGGGAGTCGCTGTATGGGACTTTGATATGCCTGACTAGTCGCCTTCTTGCAGCTGAAAAATATCCTCGGCAGTTTTAATGAATACCCTTACCAGCTTGATAGAAAGTATGGTCGACGGCACGTATTGGCTGGTCTCAATGGAATTTATCATGTCAAGCCTTATTTACATTTACAGAAACACACCTTTCAAACATTCGTGAAAGATAAAAGGGTAGATCTTCGCATGCGCCCCGTTTTCTGAGAGCGTACTTTCGATCATGTCGTGCGATGTAAGTGCTGGTCGTCCTCATCTGCTCGGCTATGGAACTTGCCGAAACGAATTGGGAAAGTGTGGGATCGGTGCGGGAATTCTTTATCATTTATTAGAGGGCATTGATGAGTCAGGAGATTTTCTTTCAGCAAATTCGCAGGTATCACCCCATTACCGAAGAGGCGCAATCGGCCTGGGGCGCTCTGCTGCGTACAAAGACCTATGATAAAGGCGAATACCTGATTAAAGAGGGGCAAGTTCCCCGCAAAGTATCTTTTATATGCCGGGGGCTGGCTTACCAATCGTTTTTTCCGGACGACGGTGAAATGATCATCAAATATTTTTTCCCTGAAAATAGACTCGCAGCATCGGTAACCGCCACAATGACGCAAACACCAAGTCGCTTTTCCATTATTGCTATCGAAGAGACTGCCGTTCTGGAATATGATTTTGCGGCATTCAGGAAATTGGTTGAACAACATCATGACCTGGCGCTTTTTTATATCAACTATCTCGAAAAGCATTGGGTAGTTGAAAAAGAGCCGCTTGAAATCGCCTTTCGTACCGATACGGCGGCCAAACGATACCAGGATTTTTTGTTGTCCCACCGGCATATCATTCCGCGTCTTAAAAAATATCATATTGCTTCCTACCTGGGCATAACTGCCACACAACTAAGCCGGATCACTTCCGGGAAATAGTTGCGGGATTTTCGACATTTGTAAATTTTTTTGTCATACCGGCCTTCTAATTTTGTTTTCACCAGGGCCGGACAGGTAAAGAACAGGCATGCGCATTGTTCCTTTTAAATCTAACGGGCAATACCGGCTATTGCTATCACTTCAATGATCTTATCGTATGAAAACGAACCAGGTTGATGATTTTCTTTCCGGACTTGACCATCCTCTGAAACAGGAAATGCAGGTAATCCGGCAACTGATTATGGAAGTCGACCCCGCACTTACCGAGGAGGTAAAATGGGGCGGCCCCAGCTTCTACTACAAGGGGGACATTGCCACCTTCAGCCCCCGGGTTAAAGACCAGGCCGTACTCGTTTTCCATCAGGGCGAAATACTAACTGCACGCACCGTGTTGGAACCCGCTCCCAAAGGCAAAGCATACGCCAAATTCAGCAGCATGGCAGAAATAGAAGCCAAAAGCGAAGACCTGAAAGCGGTGATCAGAGAATGGATCAGGTTAATGGACGAAAATTGAGAATGGGGCGGCCTTAAAAAAGGATTATCTCTGGCCGATTCCGCAGAAAGAGCTTGACCTGAATCCTGCATTGACACAAAACCCAAACTGGTAATCCGAAACCTATGCGTATCATTCCAATTAGCCTGATTGCTTTCTTACTTATGATCAGCCGGCAGACCGCGGCTCAGACGGTGGACCAGCGAATGCATCACCTTCGAGCGGGTGTGGAGCGCGAGTGGGATAGTTTCAGGGGAACACCGGAAAAACAGCTGACCGTTACTTTCGACTCGAAAACGCATGCTTCGGAAACGACATTGCGTGTCCGACAGGAGGACGTGAAGGCAGCGTGGGTTGTCAATCTGAATGGGCAGGATCTGGGGAAGCTCGATCAGGATGAGAATGCACGGATACGATACTTGCCTGTCCCGCCCAATGCCTTAAAGTCAACGGGCAACATCCTGACCATACATTGTATCGATTTGTCGGGGAAGGCGGATTTGTTGCCGGACGACATTCTGGTCGGCGATATTCAGGTGCTCGACCGCCCGGAGCAGCAATTGCTCGAAGAAGTGCAGGTCAATGTGCGCATTTCAGAAGATGAGCCAAAGCATTTGATTCCTTCCAGAATCACCATTACCACCCTGCAAAAAGCGTTGCAGCCGGTACGAGCCACGCCCGGTCAACCGCTGGCGGTGCGGACTGGGTGCATTTATACCGGCAACGGGCAGGCCGCATTCAGTCTGCCGGAGGGCCGGTACAAGGTGTATGCCAGCCGCGGATTTGAGTACAGCGTGGATTCCGTCTTGTGGGAAGTGACGAAGGGGAAGGCGGTAAATCATGCATTTGTTCTTCACCGCGAGGTGCCTACGGATGGATGGGTTGCTTCCGACACCCATATTCATACTTTTACAAATTCGGGTCATGGTGATGCAACGGTTCAGGAGCGACTGCTGACCATCGCCGGCGAAGGCATTGAATTGCCCATCTTCACGGATCACAATATGGTGTATGACGCGAAGCCTCTGATCAAAAAAATGGGATTCGATACGGTTTTTACCCCTGTCACCGGCAGCGAGTTTACAACCAAGGTGGGCCATTTCAATGTATTCCCTCTGGCCGACGATGCGAAGGCGGCGGATCACCAGGTGAAGGACTGGGCATCCGTTGCCAGCGCCCTGGGCAACAGAAAGCAAGTGGTCACATTAAATCATGGCCGTAATATTTTTTACGATTTTCAACCCTTTGGCCCAGCCAGGCACATTTCGGTCGCCGGACAAGACCTGAACGGCTGGCAGGTGCCCGCCAATGCGATGGAAGTAATGAATTCGAGTGCGCAGCAGAAAGACATGATGCAGTTGTACAGGGACTGGTTCGGTTTGCTCAACAGAGGTCATTTCCTGACGCCGGTCGGGTCGAGTGATTCCCATGATGTGATGCGGTATCTGGTCGGCCAGGGGCGAACCTATATCCAATATCCGGATACCGAACCGGCGGGCATTGATGTAGTGGAAGCGACAGATCGTCTTCTGGCAGGTCGCGTCATGGTGAGTTTCGGGCTCATGGCCGAATTGACGGTGAATGGACGATATGGCCCCGGTGAAATGGTGCCTTTATCCGGAAAAAGTGTGAACGTTTCGGTCCGCGTACTGGGCCCGTCGTGGGTCAGGGCGGACCGGGTTTCGTTGTATGCAAACGGAAAGAAAATTCGCGAGGCGCGCATCAGCGGGAATGGGAAGAAAGGTGTAAAGTGGGAGGCGAGTTGGAAGATCCCGGTGAATTCCCAGGATACCTATTTTGTAGCCATCGCCGAAGGACCGGACCCGTCACACCCGTTCTGGATAATCCCGAAGCCATATTCCCGCATGTCCAGCGTGTGGAATCCACAGGTAATAGGTTCCTCCGGCGCGGTATGGGTAGATGCGGATGGTGATTCAAGGAAAACGAGTGCCTATGATTACGCCAAACGATTGGTTGAAGCCGTCGGCGGAAACCCGCAACTGCTTTTCGAAAAACTGACTTCTTTCGATGAATCCGCTGTGATCCAGGTCGCCTCCATTTTTCAGGCAAAAGGAACGCTGAAAGAACTGATGTCTTCCCAAGCATTTAAAAATGCTCCTGCATCCGTAAAGAGCGGCTTTAGTCGGTATATCGAGGCCCTGGCTGAATCAGCACGGCCCGGGACAGGCAGGCCATGAAGAATGCTTAGTATCTATCCGGCACCTCGTGCTCTTGCAGCAGGCAGGTGCCGGATTTTCATTTCTACGAGTACTGCTGATCAACAATCGATCGCGCTTAATGAAAGGGAACATTTGCAGCTCTTTATCCCTGCTGCCGATTTCGGGGAGCATTGCGCAGGGAAAGTGCTGCCAGAAACGCCATGGCTGTTCCGGCAGTTTCCGGCATGTTTCAGCTACTTATTAGCCTGCCTTACCGCTTTTATGGGAAAATCTCCGTATTGAGATCCTATCATTCCGGTCAATGTGTCGCCTTTTTGTGTAAAGCTGTACTTGAATACACCGTTCTGGTTCTCGGTGGTGAAAGTGACTTTTCCCTGATTGACGGTCAGTTCCTGCATCTCATTCTTTTCCGCGCTCTCGACATATCCAACGGTTTTGTTGTCCTTTTGCTCGAAAACTAAAAGTCCTGATTCGTATTCGGGCGGAACGTCGCTGATCAGGTATTTCCAGGTGCCCACCAGGTCGTCGGCTGTGAATGCGTTTCGCGCTGCCATCGAGAAGACGCTAACCGCCATCACGAGGAGAAAAATGTAGTGTTTGGTTTTCATGTCAATTCAGAAGTTTGAGTTTGAAATATCAGGTACTTAGTGGGAAATTAAAAATAAATCTCGTGTTTGTGATATTATTTAACAAAGCTTTCACTTTTGTTCTGTCAAAACGCATGTAACAGCTGTATTTTTTACCCGCTCGCAGACAGGTCTTACATTGCCTCTGAGGGACCACAAAGCGACCTGAACACATTACCGAAGCTTCTTAAACACCACAGGCATAGCCTGCTCGTCGATGGCATCCATATCCACCAGCTTTAAGGATCTGACCATTTTCAACGTGCTGGTCTTGTAATGCAGGAAATGGGGCGTCTGCAAATGCAGCCGGTAAGCAGCCTGACTGGCATAAATCTCCAATATTCTGATCTGTGTCGGGTTTTCTTTCTGATACATAGGATAAATGGCGATCACTCCCGGCTCGATTTTCACAGATTCGGATGATTCCTTTTCCAGGATAGCTTTATATTCTTCCAAATGTTCAGGGACAATTTCAATTTCGGAAATCCTGACCATCCTATCCGGCTGGATCACAGGTAATTCCCGTTGGCCCAGCAATTTCCTCAAAGTATTGGCCTGCGCCCTTCCGGTGTATTTTTCGATCAGGTCTGCGAGTTCCGCCAGTTGGTCGTCGGTAATGCCGGTATTCCTGCCCATCCCGACGTGTGCCTGCAATTGCGGCGCTACGTCGGCCATGGCGGCGAGGGCGGAGATGGTCACAAATTCGCGCTGCCGGTGATTCAATACGTCGCGACTGAATATGTCGGCAAATAAATGCTCTTTCAAAAACACGTCGATGGCGGGGGCGAACGCATTGGCGCCTGTTTTGGGCCCTTGTTCTTCTTTGCCGGTCAATTGCTGCAACGTCCGCCTTCCGGTTTCGTATTTATCCGCTGTGACGGTGACCGGGCTGGCGTCTTTTCCTTTCAGATCTTCGATCCCCCTGGTTTTGCGCTCGTCGAGGACGGTCATCAGCGCATTAATGGCGTTCAGGCTCCTAGGGAAACCGCAATAGGCATAAAGCTGTACCAATGCCTCCTTGATTTCATTGACGGTCAGCCCTGCGTCCAACCCGGCATTCAAGGCAATTTTTAGTTGTGGTATGTCGCCCGTAGCGGTCAGCGCGGCGACGCCGGCCATGCCTTGCTGGTGCGCGTTCAGTGCGGCGGCGCCGCGGCTTCTGTCCTGTGCGTTCATTGTGCTTGCTATTACTGTCAAAGCAAAAAGCAGTATCCAAAATTTGTTTTTGCCCATCGTGATCCTGGTTTATTGTCGGTTAATTTTGCTGTATATCCCGTTTAATACGACTCCGGGCGCATTGCGGCCTCCGATTGCTGTCGTCGCGATAAGCGGTAATCGTTTGCAAAGTTCGTCATGACACCTTTGCGGCATTTATACATAATACGGAAGTATTTACCACTTTTACCGATTGAGCGGCGAGGGAAGTCATCGGGTGCCCGGGTTTGCTAAATTTACCTCAAAACAGCTGGCGCTATGGAGCATGTAGAAAGGATCGACACCGTAAAGCAGTACAATGAATCCGTTGGAGTAGATACGCGGCATCCGCTCGTGAATGTGGTAAACTTCGACAAGATGCCAACTTACCAGTACTTCCGCAGGTATATGGGCGTCTATTCGATTTTCCTGAAATATGTCAAATGCGGTGATATGCGCTATGGGTGCCAGCCTTATGACTATGAGGACGGTACGCTGGTTTTTATTTCACCGGGACAGGTATATGGGATCGACAGCAATGGGCTGAGCATCAAACCGCGGGGAAGGGCGCTGGTGTTTCACCCGGACCTGATCGCGGGCACGCACCTGGGAAAGCATATCAGGGATTATTCGTTCTTTTCCTACGAAGTGAATGAGGCGTTGCATTTATCCAAAAAGGAACGGGCGATCATCAACGATTGCCTGGAAAAGATCGATGCCGAGATCGACCTCAATATCGACAAGCACAGTAAAACCCTGATTGTTTCCAATATCGAACTTTTGCTCAACTATTGCAGCCGGTTCTATGACAGACAGTTTATAACCAGAAGCCATGCCAATAAGGACATTCTCGTTCGCTTTGAAAACCTGCTCAGCGACTATTTCAAATCCGGCAAAGCACGCACGCTGGGGTTGCCCACGGTAAGCTATTGCGCCGGAGAATTGAATGTGTCTGCCAACTATTTTGGTGACCTGATTAAAAAAGAGTCCGGCAATACGGCGCTCGATTATATCCAGTCGAAATTGATCGATGAAGCCAAAGGAAAAATCTTTGACCCTGATAAATCCATCAATGAAATAGCCGATGAGCTGGGGTTCAAATACCAGCAGCATTTCACCCGTCTGTTCAAGCAGAAGGTAGGTGTAACGCCCAATGAGTACCGGAATTTTAATATTCCTTAATCCCTACCATTTGAATGCCCATTGGAAAATATACCGTCACCGTCTGGTTTTTTGCTTTTGCCGAGCCGGTAAACACTATTGTCTGCCCAGTCTTCGAAAAGAAGGTGTTCGATGACTCCGGGAAAAGATCAACCTTCGGTGTGCCGCTCAACAGGATTTGCAGCTGACCTTTGTGTACTTTGAGGCTGAACACTGATCCGGGTTTGATGAAATCATGTTTTGAGGTGATTTTGTATGTCCCGGCTTTTTCCTCCAATACTTCAAGCGGGACGTTCACAGGAGATTTAACAGGCGGAATTCTTGTCTTTTGGTCAAAGAAGTACATCCCTGCTTCATCCGGCGAATAGGTCGAATTGTTCAGAATGACGATGGCCTTTTTGGCTTTGATGTTGAACGCGGCGAAGGTCCGGTAGCCGCCTGTCCCGCCTGAATGCGTGATGATTGTGTCCCCGTTTGCAAATGCAAAATGCCAGCCCAATCCGACTTTCATCCTTTCATTCACATGATGAAGGGGCTTTTGGGTAAGTTTCATGGCGGGCAACAGTTCAGTGCGCGTTACACCCATCTGGGCTTTCAGGTAGCGCATCAGGTCTTCGGCACTCGATCTGATGCCGCCGGCACCTGCCATGGCGTCCAGATCCCAGTGATTTACGGGGTAGGTGGCCACGTGTCCGGTGGTGAGGAACCTACTGGTGTTGAGGGTGCTGGTTTGTTCCATTCCAAGCGGTTTGCAAATGATTTGCTGAATGAGCGCCTCGTAAGACTTGCCGGTGAAATTCGTCTCCGCTACGCCAAGCAAGCCGACCCCCAAATTGGAATATTCATATTTGTGAGTCAGTTTGCGGGATCGGATGCTATCCACGAAGGCATACATATCCTTGACCGAATAGTCGGTGTAAGGGTTCGTCGAATCCTTTGGTGTGAAATTATCGGGCATTCTCGGCAGGCCCGAAGTATGCGAGGAAAGGTCAGCCAATGTGATCTTTCGATCGCCGACAAACGGCATTCTGATGGAATCCGGAAGATACCGCTCGGCCGGGTCGTCCAGTTTTATTTTTCCTTTCTGAACCAGGTCGGCCAGCAGCAATGCGGTGAAAGTCTTGGAGATCGAGCCGATTTCGAACACCGATTGCCGTGTGATAGCATGCTTGCGGGTTGTATCCGAAAATCCATAACAGAAGTAGTCTTCCTTGCCATTGTCGTAAAATGCAATCGCAGTTCCCACTAAAAAGCCATTATCGATGCTGCGGGTCTGATAGGTGGTGATGGTGTTTTTGATGTCTTTTGGATCGCGCTCCCCGCACGAACATGTGAGGATGACCAATGACACATATGCGATGCGCAATGCTTTGTTAATTTCAACTTTCATGGCTTGGTGAATGGTTTACAATTAAATGGAAGCCTCGCCCCCTGATGCTAAAAGTCGTATTCACTTATAAAGCTTGATCCGCTTCCCTCTGCCGGATAGTAGTAGAAGGCAAAGAGCAATTTACTGCCGGGTGGTATCTTATTTCCGTGAGCGTCCTTTCCCGATCGATCACTGACCCAGGGCGATTGTTTGAGAATTTCGGCTAGCTTTTCGTCCAGCGCCGGGTTGAATCCGCTGATGGTCGCCACGGAATCGACCGTCAGGTTGCCGGTAAAAGTGACTTCAAAAACGGCGAAGCGCTTTGTCAGCGTTTCGCCCCGAAAAGCTTTGAGTCGCTCGTTCAGATTCACACCATATTGCGTTCTGCTGGTCGGGGAAATGCCTTTCTGCTTCAAAAAATCCAGCATTTGTAACTCACGCTTTTCCTTATAAGGCCCGGATTTCGTCAATACCACATAGCCGGAGCAGGAATCGAAAATGTACCGGCCTCCTTCTGTTTTACGGGCATAAACCAGCATATCTGTGCCTTTTTTAAAGAAGATGTCACAGGACGATCTCCGTTTTCCGTCACTGCTTCCCATAATCGCTATCGACTTTACCGGTGTTCCTTTAAACAGCTGACGGATGACAATATTCGACTTGTAATGCAGGGCCTGCCCCTGATTGGGAAAAGTTTCCGTAATCGTGATTCTGGCCACAAAGTCGGACTGGACGTATTTGTCCATAAACTTTGGTTCAGAGCAATCACAGGCATTTACATTGAAGGCGATAGCGAGTCCTGTCAGGAGAAGAAAGTACTTCATAATAGCGATCCGGCAGCTGATCCGATTGAGTGCCAAATATGTAAATGTATAGATAAATTATACATCAGAGAAGCGGTAGGCTGCGATTTGTCACTCATGGATAATACGTATTAACAAATTGTAAAAATCGGCGATGGTAAAGTGGTGCCGTTATAAAATTGCCCGGTATAGTATATATTTACAATTTGAAGGAGCATGAGGACGGGATTCGACGCGATGCTACCGCTGTATGCATTGAAGGTGAGTTTTTTGGATAGATATCGTACTGGGTACAAAGGGCTTCCTTTCCGGGGAGAGGGCGATTAAAACAGTTTGTTAATATATATTTAACTTTTTTGGTAAGGTAAAATCAATGTTGGGGGCATGGAAGCCACGTTGCAGACCAGGTTGAATTGGAGACACCGGAGTTTGGAAATAATTTTTGAAAATGAAGGAGATTAACTAAAATTACATTTTTTCTCAAAATTTCACATTTTTTCAATGAAGGAACAGCTTCGATATTGGGCCGAGAGAATTGCTCTGTTTAATGACCAATCGGCCTTCAGGAAACTGTTTTTCCACCTTTATGACTTCTTGCTCGCCTGTGCATACACGATCCTGAAAAACAAGGAGACCGCCGAGGAAGTTGTGCTCGATACGTTTGTCAATCTATGGGGCAATCGCGGCCGGTTATTGGAAGTCAATAATATCCAGGTCTACCTTTACGTGTCCGTCAAAAACCTTTCCATCAAAACAGTAGCCCGCGAGAAGCGCCGGTATGAGGTTTGCTGGGACGATGCCGTGCATGAAGATGAAACGATTAGTACACCCTCTCCCGAGGAATTACTGATTTCGAACGAAACTGTCAGGCAGATCGAGCAGGCCATTGAAAGCTTGCCACCCAAATGCAAGGTGATCTTTAAAATGGTGCGTGAGGACGGCCTGAAATACAGGGAGATCGCCCAGATACTGGATATTTCCGTCAAAACCATTGACGCTCAGATGGCGATCGCAACAAAAAAGATCACCGAATCCATTGGTTTTGTGCTGAATCAATAAATTCTTAAAAAAATTTCCAGGCCGCTTAGGTGATTCGCTCCATTTGGGGATCCTTAGTTCAGAAGTCTATCTGAACCAACACCCATGACAAACGATCAAGTCTGGAAACTGATTGCACGAAAGCTTGCCGGAGAAGCCACCCGGGATGAAATTGCAGCTTTGGACGATCATCTGAAAAATGACCCCGAACTTGCCCATAAGGTCGAATTATACAGCCTATATTTTCATCGGCCGCAGGCCGCCGGGAAAACCACGGACGAGAAGCACCAGGCCTGGCAAAACCTCCGGCAGAAGCTGGAAGATCAGTTTCCGGAAAGAGACTGGGACAACTTACCGACGGAGCGCCCCCGAAAGCCGTTTGTATTCTCCTATGCGCGGCATGGGCGATGGTGGTCCATTGCGGCCAGTATCCTGTTGTTGGCCGTTTCCGCGGTTTATTACACGGGATGGAGCGGAAAGGATGCTCTGACGAAAATTTCCCCGGAGTCAGGGCAGGGAGATATGGTAATGCAAACACAACGCGGAAAGCGCCTGAAAAAAGTGCTGCCTGATGGCACTTCCGTGTGGCTCAATGGTGAGAGCAGGCTCACCTACAACAGCGATTTCGGAAAGCACAAAAGGGAGATAACACTCATCGGAGAGGCTTTTTTTGACGTAGCACACAATGCCAGTGTGCCGCTGGTCGTGCATGCCAGGGGGGTGAACATACTCGTCAAGGGCACTGCGTTTAATGTAAAGAGTTACCCCAGCAGTTACAAAGTCGAAACGTCGCTGATCCGCGGATCGGTAGAACTGACCGACCGCGCCCAACCCGATCGGGTGATTCAGTTGAAGCCCAATGAAAAGATAACGATAGACCAGGACGGCCCCCCGGCGGATGCAGCTTTGAACCCGGGCACCGCAGAAAGTTCAAAGGGACGTTTCGCGAAAACCCAGGCACATTACCGGATCGAAGCCCTGAAAGAGAGTGCACTCGCTAAGGTGATACCCGAAGTGTCGTGGGTCAGCAATGTACTTGTGTTTGACAATCAGCCTTTTGCGGAAGTGATCGATAAAATGGAAAAGTGGTACAATGTCGATATTGAGATCAACGACCAGGAACTGCGGCAGCGAAAATTCTCCGGGGTTTTTCATAATGAAAGCATTGTGGAAGCGCTTGCGGCATTGCAGATCATCATCCCTTTCCAGTTCGAACAAAACGGAAATACTATAATCATTCAGTAACCTAAACCCTACGATATGGCTTAACTCTGACCTGCCTTTTGTACAAAAAAAGAGATGCGCTAACATCTCTTTAATGCTTACTCATTTTAAAACGATACAGTACTTCTTTGAGCGGACGTCTGTATCATTTATCAAACTTTAAGTACTGTAAAATTATGAAAAAAATGATTGTGCCCCAATCGTTGTGGGATAACCATGCCAAAATTCGCAAACTGCTCATTGTTATGAAATTAACTACAATATTGTCGATTGTAGTGTGTTTGCAAGTCTCTGCAATAGGCTACGGACAAAACAAGGTCAGCATTAAAGCTAAAAATATAGAACTGAAGCAATTGTTTTCAATGCTTCAGAAGCAGACCGATTATCGCTTTTTGTACGAGGACACGAAGTTGCCGAAAGGCACCAGGGTAGATGTGGAAGTTGAAAACCAATCCGTTCAGCAGGTTCTGGACAATGCATTGAAAAACAGCCTGCTGCATTATAAAGTCCTGAACAATAACCTGGTGGTGATCAGCTCCGCGAGTCAGGCGATCCTGCCGGATTTATTGAAGGGTGAAATCAGAAACGAAACCGGTGCACCGCTGCCGGGGGCGAATATCCGCGTCAAGGGCAGCAACTCAGGCACGACCACCGACGAGGAAGGCAGGTTTTCCATTGAGGTTACCGCGAATTCAATCCTCGTTGTTTCTTTCATCGGTTACATCACCCAGGAAGTGAAAGTACCCGCTTCGGGCCAGCTACGGATCAGCATGGAACCCGGAGACAAAAACCTGAATGAGATCGTCGTGGTTGCATTTGGCGTTCAGAAAAAAGCAAATCTCACTGGCGCAGTGGATGCCGTTACCGCGCAACAGCTGGAAAGCCGGCCTCTAACCAGTCTTGGCGCGGGGTTACAGGGACTCATTCCAAACCTGAATATCTCGCTAAGCAATGGGCGGGCCAACACCGCGGCGAGTTTCAACATCCGCGGTTTTACGAGCATCAATGGCGGCGAGCCGTTAATCCTGGTCGACAACGTGCCGTTCACCATGAGTGAAATTGCATTGTTTAATCCCAACGACATCGAAACGGTGTCTGTTTTGAAAGATGCCGCCGCCGCAGCCATTTATGGTGCCCGCGCCGCATTCGGGGTAGTTCTGATTACTACCAAAACCGCCAAGGGTAATAAAATGAATGTGAGCCTTAATGCCAATATGGCTTACAGAACGGTGGGGAAATTGCCCCAGCTGGTTACCGACCCGTACCTTGTGATGCAATACAAGCACGATGCGGCAGCGCCTCTTTACAACTTGTTCCCGGACGCGATACGTGTGTATGCGAAAGAACGATCGGCCAATCCCTCCTTGCCAGCCGTCATTCCCGACCCGACCAATACGGCCAACTGGGCCTACTATGGTGCTACTGACTGGATGAAAGAGGCATACATGAGCAGCGCACCGACCTACAATACCAATCTGAGCCTTTCAAAAAGGTCAGATAAGGTAAGTTACTATTTTTCAGGTGATTATTACAGGCAGGATGGCATGCTGCGCTACGGAAACGACATCTATAACCGGTATAATGCACGGGGCAAAGTGGATTTGAATGCAACCAAATGGCTGACACTCTCCAACAACACCCTCCTGACGGGAAGCAAATACGACACGCCGGTATTTATCAATGGCGATTTTTTCTGGAACGTGAACAGGACCAGTTCGCTGGACGTCCCTAAAAATCCGGATGGAAGCTGGACATCCGCCGGCGCCGGTTTGCTGGGCAGACTGTCGGAAGGCGGAAGAGCTGACACAAAGACCAATGATTTTCAGACTACCTTTTCATTCAATGCTGCATTGATCAAAGATGTGTGGGATGTGAAGGGCGAAGCGACATTCAGGCGCGGAGCATCCTTTACAAATTCATTTGATATCCCCATCGCCTATAAAACCGGGCCCAATAACCCGGTGTCATATACGGGCAGTACCACCACCTGGGCACAGAACAGCAGCACCAATACCAACTACTCCGTATTTAACCTTTATACCGATTTTCATAAAAATATCGGCAATCATTTTGTCCAGGGACTTGTCGGTTACAATCAGGAATACAGGATTACGAAAACCTACACTGCCCGGCGCAACAATCTGATCGCCAATGCGCTTCCGTCGATAGGGCTGAGTACGGGCACCATGCAGGTATCGGAGAACATAGGTGACAATGCGCTGCGCGGCCTGTTTTACAGGTTGGCCTACAATTTTAAAAGCCGCTACCTGCTGGAACTGAACGGAAGATATGACGGTACGTCGCGGTTCCCCGAAAATAAAAGATGGGGATTCTTTCCCTCTGCTTCTGCGGGATGGTTGCTTTCAGAAGAGCGGTTTTTTAGCCCGGTTAGAAATGCATTAAAGCTGGATCTGCTTAAAATAAGAGGATCCTACGGCTCATTGGGGAACCAGAGCGCGGTAGGGAATTATGACTATATCCCCACGATGAGCAGTGCCCAGGTAGGGCAGATATTGGGAACGGGACGTCCGGTGACTGTCAACGCGCCCGGCGCTGTCTCGGATAATTACAGCTGGGAAACCATTTCAACCCTTAATATGGGCGTCGATCTGGCCTTTTTCAGCAACAGGCTCGAACTTAACTTCGATAAGTATACCCGGTACACCCGCGATATGCTGATTGCGGGAAAGACACTGCCGGCCGTTTTCGGTACCGGTGTGCCCAGGGTCAATGCAGGCGACCTTCGAACCGACGGATGGGAGCTTCGTTTAAACTGGCGGGATAGGGGAGAGCTTGCCGGATCTCCGTTTTTTTACAACATCAACCTGTCACTGGCCGATAACCGGACTAAAATTACCCGGTTTGACAATCCCACCAGACTGCTAAGCAACTATTACGTAGGGCAGGAGATCGGCGAAATCTGGGGAGCCGAAATCGAGGGCTTTTTTCAGAATCAGGAGGAGCTGAAAGACCACCCCGACCAACGCGCAATGGGTACCGACGATCAGTCCTATCAGTTTTTTGTAGGGGATCCTAAATTCAAAGACCGTAATAACGATGGAGTTGTCGACAAAGGAAACAGCACGGTCGACAAGCCCGGCGACCTGTACAAGATCGGTAACACGAGCCCTCGGTTGTCTTACGGGATCGATCTGTCGGGAGGCTGGAAAGGATTTGATATCAGGGCATTTGTGCAGGGAATCGGAAAGCGCGACTGGTATCCGGGCGGTTCCAACATTTATTTCTGGGGAGTCTTTGCGCAGCCGTGGACAAACGTGACCGTGCAGAATATGGATCACTGGACCCCTGAGAATCCGGGCGCTTATTTCCCGGCGTTGCGCGCCTATGCAGCCGAGGACAATATGGAGCAGCTGGGGATACCCAACAAACGGTATATGCAGAATGCTGCCTACGCCCGCCTGAAAAACCTCACGCTGGGCTATACTTTGCCTCAAAGCCTTCTTAAAAAGGCCCGGCTGGACAAAGTCCGTTTTTACATGAGTGTAGAAAACCTGTTTGAGATTTCCCATCTCAAAGTTAACCTGGATCCTGAATCGTTTGGAAGTGCCGCCTATCCGTTCCAGCGTACCTACTCCTGCGGGTTGAATTTTAATTTCTAACACTGAAATTCCTTACTGAAATGAAAGTAATCCAATATATTACAATCCTGACGGGCTTTTTTCTGCTGTCGTCCTGCGACGATGATTTTCTTCAGCGAAACCCGCAAACCGCTATTACCAAAGAAGAATTTTTCAATACACCGGCCGACCTGGAAACCTATACCAATGGCCTTTACGGAAGCTTTGGCGCCAGCTGGGACGACCTGTATTCCGACAATATCTCCGTCAACACGGGTGGTAACGAAACGGATAACCTCATACGCGGTGGCATTACACCTGGCAATGTGGGCGGCTGGAACACGTGGGGTGAGCTTCGCCGTATCAATTACATGCTGGACAATACGTCGAAAACGACCGGAGACGCGGCGGTGATCAACCATTACATTGGCGTAGCCCGCTTTTTTCGCGCCCTGTTCTACTACCGGATGGTGAAGCGGTACGGGGATGTGCCCTGGTACTCGCACGTAATGGGAACCGACGACGAGCAGATGCTCTATAAAGCCAAAGACCCGCGGGTACTTGTGGTCGACTCGGTGATGAGTGACCTGGAATTTGCAGCTGCCAATGTTTTGCCCGCGCGCACCAACAAGACAATGATCACCCGATGGGCGGCGCTTGCATTACTGTCAAGGGTAGCCCTGCACGAAGGTACTTACAGAACTTACCACGACGAACTGGGTTTAAAAGGTACTGCATCCCGGTTTTTGGAACGGGCCGTAACTGCTTCTCAAAAGATTATGGAGGAGGGCGGTTTTGAGATTCACAGCACCGGAAATGGCGCCAGTGATTTCCGAGCCCTTTTTTCAAGCAACAACCTCTCGGCGAATAAGGAGGTCATATTTTTCCAGAAAAACAGCAAAGAGGAAGGAGTAGCCAACAACACCCACGTGGTGCTCGACTGGCAATGGGCATTAAGCGGAAGTCTGGCCAACGAGTTTCTGATGAGCGACGGCACCGCATTTACATCTCAGGCGGGTTACGACAAGAAAACATTCACAGAAGTGTTCCGCAACCGCGACCCTCGGATGGCAGAAACGATCATGCCCCCGGGATTTTCTAACGTGCCGGCCACTAACACGCCTTACGTGATCAAGCCGAGTTTTGGAGGGTATCTCCAACTCAAATTTTACCCGCGTGACCCGGCCCTGAGAGGAGGTTGGGGCCTGAACTATACCGACCTGCCGATTTTCCGTTATGCCGAGGTACTGTTGGCTCACGCGGAGGCAAAGGCTGAGCTGGGCACCATTACCCAAAGCGATCTGGACCGGACCATTAACCTGCTCAGACGTCGCGTTGGGATGCCCAGCCTGAACCTGGCAGCGGCGAATGCGGCCCCCGATCCCTATCTGGCGGGCCGGTATCCGGCGGTGGCAGGAGCAGGAAAGGGCGTGATACTAGAAATACGCCGCGAGCGGCGCACCGAAATGGCCTGTGAAGGTCTGCGTTTCGATGATCTGTATCGCTGGAAGAGCGGGGCGCTGCTTGGCCAGGACTCCCGGGGAATTTATGTGCCTTCGCTTGGCGGCATAGACGTCACCGGGGACGGCGTGGAAGACATTGCGATACTTAAAGCGGTAGGGGATGAAGCGCCCCTGGCAGGACTACCCGCGGATGTGAAGGCTAAGATTGTCAAATATTACCTTTCAGACGGCAGTTTTTACCTGTCTCAGGGAACTTCCGGCAACATCATGTTTGGCCGCGACAAACAGCAGCCGCGAAATTTCATCGAGTCGAAATACTATTATTTTCCGATTCCCCTCGAACAGACCATTCTTAATACGAACCTGAAACAGTCCCAGGGATGGGAATGAAAATGAGGTGCTGAAACACTGTTGATTATCCTAAATACTTAATAATGAAAAGAAGAGATCTTTTAAAAGATATTGCTTTAACGGCGGGTACTATTACCCTGGGCGCGAGTGCTGCTTCTGCAAAGGAGCAAAGTCCCCAAAAGAAAAGAGCATTGCGTATCGCGCATATCACAGACATACACATGCGGCCCGAGCATGACGCGCCCAACCGTTTTCGCAAATGCCTGGAAGACATTAAAAAGCACAAGATCGACTTCTTTCTCAATGGAGGCGATACCATCTACGCGGCCGATTACAGCGATATCAGCCGGGAACGGGTTAATGACCAATGGGCGATCTGGAAAACGCTGCGGGGTGAATTCCAAGAATATGAAATACACAGCTGTTTGGGCAACCATGACATGTGGTGGGCCGCACCCGACAAACAGGATGCCATGTATGGAAAAGAACATGTAGTAAGGCAACTGGGCATCCCTGACCGTTATTACAGTTTCGATAAGAAGGGGTGGCATTTTATTGTCCTCGACAGCAACAACAACGGCGGCTCCCTGGATGCCAAACAGCGCAAATGGCTCGAAGAAGATCTCGCCCGCATGGCTGCCGGGACGCCGGTGATCTGTTTGAGCCATTATCCGATACTGGGCGTATGCACGATCATCGACGGGGGTAACCACACCGATTCGAAGTACATCAGCGGATTGTTTGATCAACACAAGGATAAAAAGATTACCTGCCTGAGCGGCCACGTTCATTTGCAGGACAGTGCCGTTTACAACAATGTGGGCTACTATTGCAATGGCGCACTCAGCGGGTATTGGTGGGAAGATGGAGACAAGGAATCTGCGGGCAAATATTATTACAAACAAACACCGCCCGGTTACGCGATCGTTGATTTAATGGAAGACGGCACGGCGATCAACCGCTATTACCCGCATACCTTTTAACCTAATCATCGTATAAGTCGCTACCTTCAAATGCATCACCCGGACCTGGCGGTTCGGGTGATGCATTTGATATGAGTGTAACCCATATCGCCCGGGCCGGCAACGGCCATTTTTGGTTCCGTGGTGGGTGAGGGAGAAACGGGTTCGCTTATTGATCGCTACTTCCCGAAAATGTCGAAGAGCCTGGATAGGGTAGCATATTTTCTCAGTGATTTTGTGGTGCTGTTTCTGGCGTCGTCGAGCACAATTTTGCCGTTTTCATCGGTAACGTATTCATTAATTGAGCCGTCTTCATGGGCGTGAACACGATATTTTCGAAGGAAAATCCAGCATAAACATCCGATAAGAAACAACATTCCCGGAAAGAAAAGAATGTAGATGTTGTCGCTTAACTGACGTTGATAGCTGCTTTTTAAATAAATAACATCGGAATGCGGACTGTACAACACTGGCGCCGGCTTGCCCTCAGATACCGAAGCGAACTCTTCGACTGAAATGCCGCCCGTTTGGGTTCGGACGACCGTGTGCCCGGCTTGGTCTTTGAAACGGTATTCGAGGTCGTCGGCGGACTTTTTCAGAACCACAGCCTCAGTGGCTACGCCGTTTTTTTCAACATCTTTCAGTTCAGCATAATCGACGTACCACCAGTAAGATACGGCGATACTGGTGAAGAAAAACAGTGAGAACAGGCGGAATCCCAGGGTATTATATTTTCGTAGCACGAAATAATAATAGGCCATAAAAAAGATTCCGACGCAGATAGTCTGGAAAGTGCTCATGGTACGGTGTCTGGCGTTCAATGGATCAAGCTAATGGCATCCCGGTTTTTGCATTAGTTTACCTGGGTGGTGTCCAGGGGGTTGTTGGAAAAGTCTTTGTCAATCAGTTGCTTGAACTGCTCGACGCCCGCGGTCGAAGTCAGTTTGTTGTTGGATGCAAATAGCCAGCGTACATTGGGAACGCCGCTTAGTGTTTGCAAATGGGTGATCTGATTATCCGAAATATCAAGTCTGTCAATGCTGACGGATTTCAGCCCGCTCATGTCCGACAATCCGCAGTTTCTCAGGTAAAGATCACCCAATTCCGGGAGTTGGGAAAACAAAGCCAGTTCCGGTACCGGGTGATTGGAAACATTTAATGCCGTAACATGGCCTTTCTGAACACAGATCCGAAAGGTGGCAGTGGTATCGGCGACATGCCAGTGCTCTGTGAAAGTCGCGTTGCTCAATTGAAGCCCGGCTCCGTCGAGGATTCTGGTAAGTACCGCCTTTTCGCTCGCATCGAGCCGCTTGAAATCGTAGTCGTACTGCCCGGCTCCGGCCTTTCCTCTGTTCATCTCCATGGAGAAACCCACCGCGAAAATACTCAGACCAAACGCGCAGAAACCCAGCGATGTAATGGCTAGCAACTTATGTTCGCCGAACCCTTTCACCGCCCACCAGGCTGCCAGCACATACAACAGTGCGCAAGCCAGAAGCAGGGGGATTGCCAGGAAGTCGGGTATTTTTTTGATCAGCGAGTTAGGCTCAGTCAATCCAATTGTGAAGGAATAACCTAAAAAAGCTGTCACAAGCAAGGCGATCAGTAAGCTGCGAATGGCCATAATGAATGGGTGCTGAATGAATTGGACCAATTGGGAACTATGCCCGGGAACGTAATGCTTTATACGAAGGGCTCAACCTCCATAGTGGCGCTCGACGTTGGTGGAACCGGCGAATTCATCTTTTACTGACAGATTATAAAGCTTTTTGAACTTCGCGCGTGCGGCCAGCACATCGGGGCGAATGGTGTCCAGGGTCTTCTTCATCGCAAATTTTCCGTTCACATGGTCGGTGTAGAAGCCATCGCCCAGGCCCAGGCTGCTGTTGACGACGAGCGTCAGCAGTCCGTTATCCTTCGTCGCCCGATCCGACAAGTCAGCGATCTCCCAGGCGATCGACAGGTATTTCAATGATTTTACCCGATCCTGTTTGATGTTAAATGCAGGGTTATCCTGTGCGTAGATCACCGCCATTTTCACATAAGCCAATGGGTCCATGTACAGATTAAGTGACGCTTCAAGTGCGTCAACCGCCTTTTTTCCGGCTGCGGGGTTATTTTTAGGAAGTGGTACTTTGAGAAAGGTATAATAGGAAGCGAGGCCTTTTCTGACATTTTTTTCAGTCGGCGTGGCTGTAATTTTTTGTACTGCATTAAAATCAAGCGCCTTGATCTGGTCTCTTGTAGTGACGTAATTT
>CBFGMV010000079.1:0-39717 GCA_965649915.1 uncultured Dyadobacter sp. | reverse complement strand
ACATTGGGCTCAACTCCACCGCTGACCAGTCTACCGGTGCCCGCACGGACCTGAACCTGGGGCTCAGCAAGGCATTCCTGAACAACCGTCTGAAAATCTCGGTAGGCAAGAACTTCGAACTCGAAAGCCAGAACAATGCAGGCAATTCAACAGAAGTATTCGACAATATTGCCCTCGATTATTCTATTTCCCGCGACGGCCGGTACATGTTCCGTGGATACCGGAAAAATCAGTACCAGTCGATCCTGGAAGGTTTCATCATCGAAACGGGTGTAAGTTTTATCGTTACGGCAGATTATGACCTCTTCCGTGAAATTTTTCAAAAGCAGCGCAATGAGAAGTAACATAGGGTACATTCTGGCCATCTGTTTTTTCCTGGGCAGCTGCTCGGTAAACAAGTATGTACCTGCGGGCCAAAGCATCTACGTAGGCAACAAGGTCACGGCGGACGCCGACAGCATTTCCAAACCGAATATCTCCGGTGTCGCCGACCAGCTGGAAGGCTTGGTCAAACCGCCGCCGAACAAGACTATTTTCGGTTTCCCCTGGAAAGTATGGTTTTACTACTGGATCGGCGAACCTAAGGATGAAGGTGGATTGAGAAGCTGGTTCCGCAAAAAACTCGGCGAACCTCCCCGCTACGCTACCCAGCGCGTTGTGGACATCAATGCCGCCAATATGGTCGCATTTCTGGATAATGAGGGCTATTACCGGTCATCGGTAAAAGGTAAAGTCGTGGAAAGCAAAAAGAAAAAGAAGCGAACAGCCACTACCGAGTACAATGCTTACGTAATGCCCCGCTATGTGATCAATGAAATTAATTACGTGCTCCGCGATAGCTCAACCTTCAACAAGGATCTGGATTCTACCAAACAGAAAACCCTGCTTAAAAAAGGAGATCCCATCCGTCTGGAAGTCATTACCACAGAGCGTTCCCGCGTTGACCAGGAACTGAAAGGGAAAGGTTATTACTATTTCAACCCAGACTATCTGATAGTCAAGGTCGATTCCACCATCGGGCGGGCTGATTCCACATTAGGACCGCAACAGGTGAATTTATACCTGGAAGTCAAAAAGGAGACGGCGCAGACTTCTTTGAAACAATATTTTATCAACCGCATTTTTGTTAATACCGGAACTGAGGCAAGCCAGGAAGCCGACTCTGCGGTAAACAGGCGGCTGCGCCGGGGTATTACCGTCAACGACCCGGGACACGACTACAAGCGACGCATTTTCTACGACGCGATCGGCTTCCGCCGCGGGAACCTGTACACGAACACCATGCACGATGTGTCTTTGCAAAGACTGGTGAACCTGCAAAATTTTCGTTTCGTCAAAAATCGCTTCGACTTGGTACCGCGCTCAGATTCCGCATTGCTGGATGTGCATTATGACCTGTCGCCCATGAAGCGGAAATCGCTGCAGACAAAATTATCGGCGAGCACCAAATCCAATAACCTGGGCGGATCTCAGCTGGATGTGAAGTGGCAGCACCGTAATTTCTTCAAAGGGGCCGAAATCCTTGCCATCAGTGCCTATTACGGTTTCGACGTTCAGCTCGGCGGAAATAAGCAATCCAATCCAAACAAAATTGGTAGTGAGTATATCCGGTACGGGGGCGAAGCCAGCCTTTCATTCCCCCGCTTCATTGTGCCATTTGTGCGCATACGACCGGAGAAAAGCCAGGCCCTGCCGAGAACCATCCTTTCCTTGAACTATGAGAACAGGGTTCAAAGGAATTTCTTCACCACCACTTCGATTCGGGGTGACTGGTCTTACGTATGGCGGCGGAATTCCGAGGTTGAACATACCCTGACCCCGATTTCGATCAACTTCATCGAACCCCGGAATATCAACCTGGAAACATATACCGATATCGTTTTTGACCCCAACACAAACCCCCTGGATGTGGAGCGGTATCTGAGGATTCTGGAAACGAAATACCTCATCATGGGCTCCAACTACTCGGTATCATATCGCCCCAGGCCGCGGCCATTCAGCAAAAACCAGTTTGCAATGACCGGCGGAATCGACTACGGAGGAAACCTGCTGAGCTTGTTTGCCAAGAGATCCGATTCGACAGATGCCCCGAAGGAACTCTTCAAGGTCCCTGTCTTTCAATACGTGAAGGTGGATGGAGATGTGCGCTATTACCGGACGATCACGCCCTCGATCAAGTGGGCGAACCGCTTGCTGGTAGGCGCCATTCGCCCATATGGTAATTCGAAAACAATGCAAACGCCTCAGTTCAAGCAGTATTTCGCGGGGGGTAGCACAGGCATACGCGCATTCCGTGCGCGAGCGCTCGGACCTGGCTCCGTGGCTCCCGACACACTTTCGATCCGGTTACTTGGCTATCAGCAATTTGCGGACATCCGTCTCGAATTTAACTCCGAGATCCGGATGAAGTTTACGAACATTATCAATGGGGCTGTTTTTGTGGACGCCGGAAATATCTGGTCGTTCGGCGATAGTACCCGAGCGGCTTATCCCGGCACTGCGCTGATCAGTAACAAATTTATGAAACAGGTTGCCGTGGGTGGCGGGATCGGTTTACGCCTTGATTTCTCCTATCTCATTTTCAGGCTCGACCTGGCCACACCTTTCCGTAAGCCGTGGTATGTAAGCGAGGTAAAATCGGTGACCGACGAAGGGGTCGTGACTTACAAAAACCCCTGGGTGTTCAATGAAATCAATTTGGGGAGTAAAGCCTGGCGGCGTGAAAATCTGATCCTGAATATCGCGGTAGGGTTACCGTTCTAATGCACGTTGCGGCTTACCTGATCTCCTGGCACAGCTCGATCAGCACACCGCCTGCACTTTTGGGATGCACAAAACAGACCAGCTTGTTATCGGCACCGCGCTTGGGGGTTTCATTCAGCAAAATGAAACCTTCACCGCGCAACCGCTCCATTTCCGCAACAATATCCTCCACCTCGAACGCGACGTGATGGATTCCCTGGCCTTTTTTTTCAATGAACCGCGCGATGGCACTGTCCGCTCCTGTGGCTTCCAGAAGCTCTATTTTTGTTTGATTAACCTTGAAAAAAGAAGTCGTCACCTGCTCCGATTCAACGGCCTCACGCTTGTAGGGCGTCGCGTTCAACAGAACAGCATATAGTTGTTCGGCAGCGATGAGATCCTTGACGGCGATACCGATGTGCTCTACATTATTCATATCTCATACATGATTGGAATGCATCTACCCAAACTACTGAGCCAGACTTACCAAACCTGAACTCAACTCGCAGCACTATTTCCTATTGTCCCCACCGCCTACCATGCTCAGGTAACTTTCGTACCTGCTGAAAGCAATATTCCCCTCCGACACGGCGTCCTTCACCGCACACCCCGGCTCGTTGATGTGCTGGCAATTGTTGAACCGGCATTGGTTCAACAGATCACGCATCTCCGGAAAGTAATGGCTGATTTCGCCCGGCTCCATATCGGCCAGCCCCAGCTCTTTGATTCCCGGTGAATCGATAATGAAAGTATCTTTCTCCAACTCGAACATTTCGGCGAAAGTCGTCGTGTGTACCCCCTTGTTGGCGAACGTCGAAACCTCCTGCGTTTTGATGTCCAGATCGGGTGCTATGGCATTGACGAGCGTCGATTTACCTACGCCTGAATGGCCGGAAAGCAACGAAACTTTGCCTTTCAGCAGTGACTTGAACTCTTCGACCCCCAGCTCTTCCAATGCCGTGGTTGCCATGCAGCGGTACCCGAGTCCGGTGTAAAGATCCATCAGCTCGGTCTGGAATTCCTTCATTTCGTCATTCAGCAGATCCTGTTTGTTAAAAACCAAAACGCCGGGAATGCGAAACGACTCGATCGCTACCAGAAAGCGGTCGATAAACCCCAATGACGTTTTCGGAAATACGAGGGTAGCAATCAGGATCGCCTGATCGACATTTGCAGCTATCAGGTGAGCGTGGGCCGTTTTGTGAACTGACTTTCGGATTACATAATTGTTCCGTGGTACGATTTCATGAATTATCCCGAAGTTCTCCACTTCATTTTCCACCTCGAAATTGACATAATCGCCCACTGCAATGGGATTGGTTACCTTTAACCCCAGTGCTTTGAACTTACCCTTTAAGCGACACTGCCATACATGCCCGTCCCTGCTGTCCCGTACCTCGTACCATGATCCCGTCGAGCGCAGCACCAATCCCCTGATTAAACTCATTCTGTCTTTGTTTTGGAATCAGCGAATTTAAGAGGAGTTTAGGAAAAGTTGTTAAAAAATGCCGTGTAACTCAAACCGGGAGCGAAAACCAAGTAGTTTTTCTGGTTTGGCGTTTTTATTGGGAGACATTCGCCTCAGCCGGTTTCCAAGTTAAAATCCACCTTCCTGTGAAAGTAAGTGTTGTTGAAAAACATTTGGCATTCCGCCCGATCAGCTAAGGATTTTACAATAAATAATAATATTTTTTAAAATCATACCCAATTTTTCCGTTTATTTCATACATTAGTACCACCTAATTATAAAGAAAATTAAAAACGTCAACCTGTAATTATTTTTACTCCGCATAATGGACTTAGTGGTAGAAGAACCGAGTTCGGTCATTGATATTCGCAAAAACCGTATCAGAAGCAGTCTTCTGCTTCATTTGTATCAATCCGGGGACACTTCCATTAACAAAATGGCAAAGCTGTTCCATGCGAGTATCCCGTCTGCAACCGGAATTGTCAACGATCTGATGCGTGAAGGCTGGATTACCGAAACGGGAACCGGACCCGCCAGAGCCGGACGTCCGCCGGTATTATACGGCCTGAATGCAAAAAAGTACCTGACCCTGATCATGGATATCAACCGCCATGATACGCAGCTGGTCATATTCGATCTCCACAACCAGCTGATCCTGAAAAGAAAAGTCAATATTCGTCTCGACGATTCGGCCAATTTCCTAAAAGAACTATTCGACGCAACCGACGATTTTCTTAGATCCAACAACATCACCCGCGGCAAGCTGTGGGGTATCGGAGTATCGATGCCGGGTCTGATCAACTCTTCCCAGGGCATTAACCTCACCTATCTGAACCTTACACCGCCGGGCGTTCCGCTGGTTTCCCATCTCAAGGACCATTTCGACTTGCCGGTATGCCTTTTTAACGACACCAAAGCCACGACGATCGGGGAACACCGGTTCGGGTTTGCGGTTGACAAGTCTCAGGTGCTTACGATCAACATCGACTGGGGCGTGGGCTTGGGAATCATCATCAATGGGGAGGTTTTCAATGGCGCTTCGGGATTTGCGGGTGAGCTGGGACACATTCAGGTGAAGCCTGACGGCATGCTCTGTCATTGCGGCAAGGTAGGTTGTCTGGACACGATCACTTCGGCGATTGCATTGATCCGCCAGGCCAAGGAGGGCATTCACAGCGGCAGGGCGACCATCCTGAAACAGATTGTACACAACAAGCTGGAAACGCTCGAAACCTCGCATATCATCGAGGCCGTGCATGCCGGGGATGAATTTTCAATCGATCTGCTGAGTACTGTCGGGACGGAGTTGGGTAAAGGGTTGGCCACGGCGGTTCATTTATTTAACCCTGAGGTGATTATCGTGGGAGGGCTGCTGGCAGAAGCCGGGCCGTTCATTTCCAACCCGATCGAGCAGGCGATCAATAAGTACTGCTTGTCCGATTTCAAAAATTCTCTCTCGATCCATATTTCCAAGCTCGGTGCTAAGGCCCGTCTGCTCGGCACACAAGCCTACCTCTTCGAAAACCTGATTACTAAGGAGTTTTCCTGATATTTCTTGCTGATGGTGCTCGTACCAGGCGCCATCAGCCCATTACCGCTTTGACTTTCGCCATAATAAGACTGGTAGCCCCGGTACCTGACAATACGTAGTCGCGGGTAATGTTTCCGGTTTCACGCGCAATCTCCTGACTGCCTACCCAGCGAGTTACCGTTTTCACTAGTTCGTCGGTATCGGCAATTGCATAAGCGCCCCCTTTTTCTACGAGATCTACCGCCTCCTGGAAACGGTGATAGCTTTTGTTCCCGAAAACAATCGGCAGACCAAAGGTCGCAGCTTCCAGGATGTTGTGAAGACCCGAACCAAATGCTCCGCCTATATAGGCCATATCGCCATACCGGTACAGAGACGAGAGCATCCCGATATTATTAATGATGAGGTAGTCAAAACTTGCCGGGCTTTTCCCCTCGCAGATTTCCGAGTACAAGACGGAGGTCCCATTCAATTTGGCCCGCCATCCGGCTATCTCGTCGGCCTTGATCTCATGCGGTGCGATTACTGCCTTCAATTTTCCGCTGAACCCGTTCAATGCAGGGATCAGCACCTGCATATCGGCATCCCACACGGATCCGGCGATTATGCAAGGAGTGCTGCCTTTGAACTGCGCTATCTCCGGCAGCTCACGCGCCTGCGAGACGATCGCACGCACGCGGTCGAAACGTGTATCGCCCGCTATGCTGCATTGACTGATTCCAGCGCCGGACAAAAGCGAAACCGACGCCTGGTTCTGGACAAAAAGGTGATCGAAATAGCCCAGCATGTCTCTGAAAAATCCACCGTAAGATTTGAAAAAGATCTGCTCAGGGCGGAAAATAGAGGAGAAAGACAGAATATAACTCCCATTGCGGCGAAGCTCCCGTAGGTAATTGAACCAGAATTCATACTTGATAAAGAACGCTACCCTGGGATTCACAACCCTCACAAATGCGCGTGCATTACCGGGCGTGTCGATCGGCAGGTAGCAGATATAATCCGCTCCGGTATAATTTTTCCGGATTTCGTACCCTGAGGGAGAGAAAAAAGTCAGCAGAATAAAATGGCCGGGGTAAGCGTCGCGGTAAGCTTCGATGACTGGTCGCCCCTGTTCGAATTCCCCGAGTGACGCCGCGTGAAACCATGCGACAGGCCGTCCGGCAACCTCATCCCGGAATGAACCTTCGAGCTTTGCGATCAGTCCCTTCCGGCCGTCTGCGCCGAGCTTTAATTTATGGTTGAAAAGTGCAACGAACCGGATTAGAAAAGCGATAATATGGATGGCGACCTGATAGATGACTTTCACCAAAGCACTCTGATTAAAAGGATGTTAAAAAGGAAGAAGGAAGGCCGGATCAGACCTGTTCCGGAATGGCCGGCAGCCTTTTCTCTTTCTTTTTTCGTTTAAAGAACATAAATGTACAAAAAACCGTTAATGTGGTGTCGATATACAGTTGCATACGCTATTATTTTGTACTTTCACTGTTCATACGACACATACATACGTCACGGAGAACTATATCGATAATATGATGCGTGTAAAACTTTTACTATCAGTATCTATTCTGTTTGCACTATCGACAGATATATACGCTCAGCGCAGATCAGTGAAGAACGAGGAGAGCGAAGAGAGCTATAAGTCTTTTACCTCCGTGGGTATTACCACCAATACCAACTCCGGAATTCTCGGGGGTGCGGTATTTCGCCAGTCTTCTGCCCTGGGTTCCAAAATGTTTGGTAAAAACCAGTACAGGTACCTTGCACTGGAACTCGTGAATGTGAAGCATCCGAAAGAACTATCCACTCAGGACTTTGTGACAGGCGCAAGGCTGGTTTATGGCAAGCAAAACTACCTGTTTGTGCTGCGCCCTGAATACGGACGTGAACTGACCTTGTTTAATCGTCAGGACGACGAAGGAATTGCGATCAGCGGGATTTTCGCAGCCGGCCCGTCGCTCGGCATTGAGAAGCCCTATATGGTACAATACCAAAATACCGACGGGCGGGTTACTACGGAGCCTTTTGATCCCGTTAAGCACACCGGAGGCGGCTCTCAAACCGGCATCGTCGGCGCCGGAAGCTTTTTCCAGGGATTCGGACAATCCAAAATCGTCCCCGGTATCCATATCAAAACGGCCATGAGTTTTGAGCTGAGCGCATTCCGTGAGAATGTAACAGGCATTGAAATAGGGTTTCTTGCAGAAGCATTTACCCGGAAAATCCAGATTATGGCATTTGCAGAAAACAGGAGTTTTTATACTTCGGGATATCTGACGCTGTATTTTGGCAGTAAGAAAAGATAATTACAATTGATAAATTGATAAACCGCGAAAATTACGGCTTGTCAGAGATTACAGATTGATATGATTGAATTGCCAGTAATACCGTCGGAACGCAGAAAACGTCCCGACTGGCTCCGGGTAAAACTCCCCGCCGGCCCTGAGTTCAGGAAAGTGAGACAGCTGGTCGACAATTATAAACTCCATACGATTTGCGAAAGCGGCAACTGCCCCAATATGGGCGAATGCTGGGGAGCGGGAACCGCGACCTTCATGATTCTTGGAAATGTATGCACGAGAAGCTGCAGTTTTTGTGCCGTCGCTACGGGGCGTCCCAATGAGTATGATACCGATGAACCCCGCCGGGTTGCCGAAGCCATCAAGCTGATGCAGGTCAAACATGCGGTGATCACATCCGTGAACAGGGACGAGCTGAAAGACAAGGGTGCCGAAATATGGTATCAGACTGTACGCCAGGTGAAGGGAAATACACCTGAAACAACCATCGAAACACTCATTCCCGACGTTAAATCCAACTGGGATGCGCTGATCCATATGATCGAGGCAGGGCAGGAAGTAGTTTCCCACAACATGGAAACTGTTGAACGTTTATACCGCGCGGTACGCCCTCAGGCCAAATATACCCGCAGCCTGGAACAGATCAAACGTACCAAGGAGTTTGGACAGCGCACCAAGTCGGGTATCATGCTGGGCCTGGGCGAGACAGTGGACGAAGTGTATAAGGCAATGGACGACCTCGCGGAAAGCGGTCTGGATATCCTTACACTCGGTCAGTACCTTCAGCCCACTAAAATGCACCACGAGGTGATCGAATGGATTACCCCGGAAATGTTTGAAAACTATAAGGAGGAAGGATTGAGACGAGGACTGAAATACGTCGAATCCGGCCCATTGGTACGATCAAGCTACCATGCGGAACGGCATGTCAATGTTCCCATCTGATCTCCCTGCCGAAATCCACAAATACAACGCCGGCGTAGCATAGCTATGCCGGCGTTTTCATGGAATAACCAATCCATCACAGCCTGCCGGTTAAATGGCAGATCTGCACGATGAATAGATTTTTATTTAACGGACGGCGGAATTTTAATAAAATTCAGGAATTTGTGCTGAAACAATGCGATTCTCAAAGTCAATATCTAAAGGATTACTTATTTTTGCCGTCGATTAGAAAAATAGCTTAGCCTTAGCAAAGGTGATTTTATCACACATTTGAATTTTTCTTTTAACTTTTATTTCGTTTCCAATGCCATACTTATTCACCTCGGAGTCCGTATCTGAAGGACATCCCGACAAGGTAGCCGATCAAATATCAGATGCACTGATTGACAATTTTCTAGCATGGGATACCAACAGTAAGGTGGCCTGCGAAACACTGGTAACGACCGGACAAGTAGTTTTGGCTGGTGAAGTCAAAACCAACACCTACCTGGATGTCCAGAAAATCACGCGCGATGTGATCAAAAGGATTGGTTACACCAAAAGCGAATACATGTTCGAAGCCAATTCGTGCGGTATCCTCTCGGCGATCCACGACCAGAGCGCCGACATCAACCAGGGCGTTGACCGTGTGGCCGCTTCCGAAAGCTTTGAAGAGAAAGCCAACGCACAAGGTGCCGGTGACCAGGGTATGATGTTTGGGTATGCTACCCGCGAAACGGAGAATTATATGCCCCTCGCCCTTGACCTGGCGCATAAGATTCTTCAGGAAATGTCTTTCATCCGTAACAATGAGCCGGCATTAATCCCCTACCTGCGCCCCGATGCGAAATCACAGGTAACGATCGAATATAGCGACGACAATGTGCCTTTGCGTATTGACACGATCGTTGTTTCCACGCAACACGACGACTTTGATACGGAAGCAGCCATGCTCGCCAAAATCAAAGAGGACATCGTTAATATTGTTATTCCCCGCGTAAAAGCGAAACTGACGCCTGAACTTCAGAAACTGTTCACGGGCGATATTACACACCACATTAACCCGACCGGAAAATTCGTGATCGGTGGCCCTCACGGAGATACCGGACTTACCGGCCGTAAGATCATCGTCGATACCTACGGTGGAAAAGGAGCGCATGGTGGTGGTGCATTCTCAGGAAAAGATCCTTCCAAGGTCGACCGTTCGGCTGCCTATGCGACGCGTCACATTGCCAAGAACATGGTTGCCTCCGGCCTTTGCGATGAAGTATTGGTTCAGGTTTCCTACGCCATCGGTGTGGCAACACCTTGCGGATTGTACGTCAACACGTACGGTACCGCCAAAGTAGCCGACAATGACGGTGCAATTGCTGAAAAAATCAGTGAGATCTTCGACCTGCGTCCATATGCCATCGAGCAACGTCTCAAACTGCGTAATCCGATCTACTCCGAAACAGCGGCGTACGGTCACATGGGACGCAAGAACGAGATCGTCAAAAAGTCGTTTAAAGGTGCCAACGGAGAAGAGAAAGAAGTGGAAGTGGAGTTGTTTACCTGGGAGAAACTAGATTTCGTAGACGCGATCAAAAGCAAGTTCGCGCTGTAATAGTATCAGATATGACCAAACTAAGGGAGCCGGCAAGCTTTGCCGGTTCCTTTTCATGTCCGGCCTCCATTGCCAAACATAATTTCCCATTGTGGTACATTTCAAGATAATAAGCCCGTCAGGGGAAATAAAAGCCGTAGATTACCAATAATACCGACACTATCCCGTTCCTAAGGGGACTACAAACTTGTTCGCCCACATCGCACCCGCCTCCATGCAGTATCAGAAGATCAAATTCAACAATGCAGAGAAAAACACCTTCTTTCCCACGCTAAGGCACAGGGTTGATCAATATTTTTCTGCTAACCAGTTGTGTAAATCCGGCGGTAAGGCGATCATTTACAAGGCATTTTTCATGCTCAGCCTCTACATTTTGCCTTATGCATTGATCTTGTCAAACCAGTTTTCAAACCTTGTGATGGCTGGATTAGCGGTGGTGATGGGCTTTGGTGTGGCTGGTGTAGGTATGTCGGTCATGCACGACGCCATTCACGGCTCACTCGCGACTTCCCGCATCCTGAATAAGTTTTTTGGCGCCTCCATTTACCTGCTTGGAGGAAATGCGTACAACTGGGAGGTACAGCATAACAGGCTACATCACACCTACACGAATATTCACGAAGTTGACGAAGATATTACAGGCAAGTTCTTACTCCGTCTTTCTTATCAGGAAAAGCAGAAATACATTCACCGGTTCCAGCACATTTATGCCTTTTTCCTGTACAGCCTGATGACGCTGTCGTTTTTATGGAAGGATTTCAAGGAGATATCCCTGTTTAATAAAATGGCGAAATCGGGAATGACCAAGCCGTTTCCAAAGAAAGAGCTCATACGCCTGATCTGGACAAAACTAGCCTATATCGTGTTCATATGCATCATCCCCCTTTCTCTCACTTCTATTTCATTCGGAGAGTGGCTGATAGGTTTCCTGATTATGCACGGAACGGCGGGCATGATACTGAGTACCGTGTTTCAAATGGCTCACGTGGTAGAAGGTGCAGAGCAGCCCGAACCGGACCATACCGGGTCTATCGAAAACGCCTGGGCGGTGCACCAACTTCAGACGACATCCAATTTCGCGGGAAAAAACCGGGTGTTATCCTGGTTTATCGGCGGGCTCGATTATCAGATTGAACACCATTTATTCCCTTCGATCTCCCATGTTCACTACCACGCATTGTCACCGATCGTCAAGGCTACCGCATTGGAATTTGGATTGATTTATAATGCAAAAGCCAATTTTAGCCATGCATTGGGTTCGCATGTGAGAATGCTGAAAAATATGGGGACGCGGTAGTCAACCGCTGGTTTTCAACATCTCTAAGAACTCCTCGGCTTTTATCACCCTGAGCCTGGGGAATTGAATGCTTGCAAGAATATCAAAGTGTTTGTCGTTGCTAACTAGATAATCGGCTGCGCAACTTGAACAACATTCATCTATTTACTGATTGGGCTCATCCAAAATATCTTCCATATCTTGTTGAGTCCAATTATTCTCCCGCCAGGCCACATCGGCCATCATTGTCATTCGTTTGGCAAAGTAATCACCAATAAGATGTTTTATGTTCTGTAAATCTTCCTCGCTCACTTGCCGGGCGTAAAGAAGCAGCAGCTCCTGCTGAAGGTTTGTGAAAGTCGTGTTTGTTGTTGCTTGCATGGCCATAAAACTTCATCCAAAAGATAACAAACTTTAGTGTCAATGACAATCAAACAACTCATCCCTCAAAAATGTGCCGGCTCTTCCAATTCGCTATCCCGCGCTACCCTGTCGATCATCCTCATTTTCTCATAATTTTTAGGGCGTGAGAAGAAGGTGTAAATCGCCGGAATAACGTACAAGGTCAGTACCAGCGAAAACAGCAGCCCTCCCATAATCACAATTCCCATCGACATCCTGCTTTTACCCGCTGACCCGAGTGCCATTGCAATCGGCAAAGCGCCAAGGATAGTTGCCAGGCTGGTCATAAGAATGGGTCGGAAACGCAATGTAGCAGCTTCCAAAGCTGCCTCCTGAATGCTTCTGCCCTGCTCCCGCAGCTGGTTGGCAAACTCCACAATCAGGATACCGTTTTTTGTCACCAGTCCAATGAGCATGATCATTCCGATCTGGCTGAAAATATTAAGGGTCTGATCGAAAAACCATAGTGAAAATACAGCTCCGCCAATCGCCAGCGGCACCGTGAACATGATAATGAACGGATCCACAAAACTCTCGAACTGCGCCGCCAGGATAAAGTAGATGAGGATTAATGCGAGGAAAAACGAGAACATCGTGTTCGACGAACTTTCAGCATAGTCTCTGGATGATCCGCTCAATGCAGTCTGGATCGTTTCATCGTTCAGTTTATCCCGGATTCTGTCCATCGCTGCAATGCCGTCGCCGATCGTCTTCCCGGGTGCAAGCGCTGCCTGCACAGTCGCGCTCATGTATCGGTTATAATGGAAAAGTTGCGGCGGACTGCTCTCCTCTTCGGCTTTTACGATGTTATCCAGCTGTACTAGAGCGCCCGTATTGGTTTTTACAAACATACTCTTCAGATCCAGCGGTTCATCGCGGTTAGCACGGTCGTACTGACCAATTACCTGATACTGTCGCCCGTTCATGGTAAAGTACCCAAAACGCTGCCCGGCGAATGCAAGTTGCATCGTTTGCGCCACGTCCTGCACCGAAACGCCCAGTGATTTTGCCTTCTCGCGATCGATTACGACCTGAATTTCCGGCTTGCTGAATTTGAGGTTCACGTCGGTGATCGCAAATGTGGGATCATTGGAAGCCTCTTCCATGAACTTCGGAAGATATTCCCTCAGTTTTTCAAAATCGGGGGCCTGAATCACGTACTGAATGGGCAATCCCCCACGCGAGTCAACGGATATCGTTTGCTGCTGTACCACGAACGATTTCGCATCGGGCATCTGTTTCAGCCTTTGATTGATATAATCCGCTATCTCCTGCTGTGTCTCCTTCCTGAATTTCTTGTCCACCAGCGCGATACGGCCGCTTCCGGTATTGGCGGCACCCAACCCCGAATTTCCCGGGGATGTGATCATCATCAGCCCCTTTCGCCCCGGCATGGAGTCCATCAGCATGTCGCTCACGTTCCGGACATACCGGTCGGTAAATTCGAAAGAAGAGCCCTCCGGCGCAGTCATGTTGATACGGAACCAGTTACGGTCGTCCAGCGGTGCGAGCTCAGATTGCAGCCCTTTGCCAAAAAACCAGATCATACCCATCGTAATCGCCACCAGCGGGATCGCTACCCAGCGCATTTTCAGGAACTGGGCCAATGCATTGCCGTAATTATCGGTGATCCGCTCGAAGAAAGGCTCTGTTTTTTCGTAGAACCAGCTCTTCTTATGTGTTTTACGGACCAGGTACGCATTCAGCATGGGCGTCAGCGTCAGCGAAACGAACGCGGAGATCAAAACGGCTGCGGAAATGACGATACCGAATTCCCTAAATAGTTTTCCTACAAAACCTTCCATAAAGATCACCGGCAAAAACACAGAGGCCAGCGTAATGGATGTGGATAAAACCGCGAATATGATCTCATTCGCACCTTTAATGGCCGCCTCGATCGGGCTCATGCCCTGTTCTATCTTCTTGAAAATATTCTCCGTAACCACAATCCCGTCATCCACAACCAAACCGGTCGCCAGCACAATGGCCAGCAACGTGAGTACATTCACCGAAAAGCCCATGATGTACATGATGAAGAACGTCCCGATCAGCGACACGGGAATATCGATCAGCGGCCGGAAGGCGATCAGCCAGTCACGGAAGAACAGATATATGATAATGACGACCAGAATAATGGCGATCAGCAGCGTCTCTCCTACCTCCTCAATGGATCTTTCTACGAAAATCGTGTTGTCGATCAGCGTGTCGAGCTCATAGTCTTTCGGAAGCTCCTTCTTGATCGCCGCCATGCGCTTGTTAACCTCTTCCGCAATGTTGAGGTAATTGGCGCCGGGCATGGGCGAAATGGCCAGACCGATCATCGGTACATTATCGAGCCGCAGGATCGTCTCCTCGTTCTCCGGACCCAGCTGCGCAAAACCAACGTCTTTAAGGTGGATCGTCTGCGTCGCGGAGTTCTTGACGATCAGCTCATTGAAATCGTCCTCGGTGCGGAACCTGCCAATGGTTTTTACGGTCAGTTCGGTATTATCGCCGGCTAGTTTGCCGCTGGGCAGTTCCACATTCTCCCGGTCCAGCGCGACCTTGACGTCCTGCGTTGTAACCCCTAATGCCGCCATTTTCACAGGATCCATCCAGATACGCATCGCGTATTTCTTCTGTCCGAAAATCCGGATCTCGCTGACGCCCTCGATGGTCTGAAGGCGCTGGGCGATCACGTTTTCGGCATAGTCGCTTACTTCCAGGTGCGAACGGCTGTCACTTTTGAATGTGAGTACAATGATCGGCTCTGAATTGGCGTCGGCCTTGCTCACCACCGGAGGGCCGTCGATATCCAGCGGCAATGTCCGGGAGGCCGATCCCACCTTGTCACGCACGTCGTTGGCAGCCCGCTCCATATCCACGCCGATATCGAACTCGACGGTAATCTGGCTCGTACCCTGGCTGCTTGTCGAGCTGATGGATTTGATCCCCTCAATGCTGTTCAGCTGTTTTTCGAGCGGTTCGGTGATCTGCGACTCAATGATGTCCGCATTGGCACCGGTGTAGCTCGTCCGGATCGACACCACGGGCGGGTCAATGGACGGGAATTCACGCATCCCAAGGAATTTATAGCCCAGGAACCCGAACAATATGATCAGCAGGTTCATCACAATCGCGAGAACCGGCCTTTTGATGGAAAGCGTTGAGATGCTCATAGGTTCACCTTCACGGCAGTGTTAGGTTTGATAGCGATGATCCCCGAAGTAATCAACGAATCGCCGGGCTGAAGCCCGTCGATCACCTGGATCTTTTTGTCGGTACGCAGGCCGGTGGTGACCATCGCTTCCTGCGCCTTGCCATTTTTAACCACAAAAACCTTCTTACCCTTCAAAACCGGCACAATGGCTTCCGTAGGTATCATCATCGCCGAACGGTTGGCATCGAGATCTGCCAGGACTTTTACAAACATGCCCGGCACAAAACGGCCTTCGGGGTTACTCGCAATCGCGCGTACACGCAGCGTGCGGAGGTTTTCATCCACTTTGGGATCAACTGCCAGAATTCTGGCATTGAAAGTGGAAGGGTCCCCGTCGAGATTAAACTTCACAGTGCCACCTACCCGAATGTTGGGCGTGTATTTCTCGGGAACAGTAAAGTCGATTTTAACCGGATTGCTCTGGACAATGGTGACGATGGGCGTGCCCGGAGCCAGATATGCCCCTTCGCTGATGAATTTCAACCCGATACGGCCGCTGAACGGTGCACGGATCTCCGTTTTTTCAAGCTGTGCCTCAATCACTTCTTTCTCGGCTTCCAGGACCCGGATGTTGTTCGAAGTGACGTCATACTCTTCCAGGTTGATCGCCTCCACATTCAATAGCTTTTTCTGGCGTGCTTCGATCTTTTTACTCAAATCCTGGTTGTAAGCGATTTTCTGCAACTGGGCTTTCAGTTCGCGGTCGTTGATCTTGGCGATCAGTTGTCCTTTGGTAATGTATGCCCCTTCTTTGATATCCAGCTTCACGAGCCTGCCCGATATTTCCGACATCAGGTTAACCTCCTCGTTCGGCAATACGGTTCCAGAGGCAAATATTTGATTTTCAATGGATTCTCTTCCGACAATAAATACATTGACAGGTACTGCACCGCCGGCCGATTTTGCATTCTTCCCATCCCCACCCTTTTTCGGATCCGAAGCTTTGCCATCCCCGGTTTTGGAAAAAATGAATAGTTTCCCCAAAACCAGCGCGACAATAATCCCCGCCACCAATATAATCGTACGCATAGATCTACTAAAAATAAAATTCGTTCAAAAAGAATAGTGATTAGTTATATTTTCGCCAAAAGCCCTATTGAAAGACACTTCATATCGTAAAAAGCGCCAATGTAGAGGTTTTATACTTCCATAAAAACAGGCTTTCCACAGTTGTTTGCTGAATGACGTATTCCGGCTGCTCAATGCCATTTTTGGCACTGCAACGTTTTACTATCTTTAACAAATCATCACAAACATCTCAGGCTATGAAAATAGTACCAGCCCTCATGCGATACCTGTTCATCACCATTATCTTATCATTAACTATGCACACATTCGGACAAACCCCGATCAAAAATTACGCTCAGGAATGGAAGCCGGTGGAGACTCTTACCGGCAAGGGGCTCAACAAGGATGCCCTGGAAGCGGTCAGGAAAATATACCAGCTTGCAAAAAAAGAGAAACAGGAGGCTCAGGTCATCAAAGCGGCGGTGTACATGATCCAGTTGCAGGCGGAAAGCAGGGAGGACCATGCGGTCGCCTCGATCCGGGACCTCGAAACAGAAATAGCCGGAAGCACCGGCGCCGCCCGGTCCATTATGACAAGCCTGCTCGCGTCGCAATATTACTTCTATTACCAAACCGTCCGCTGGCAATTGTACAACCGCACGGCAACGACCAACTTCGACAAAACGGACGTTGCAACCTGGGGCACGGAGGATTTTCACCAAAAAATAGGCGCATTATACCTGGAATCGATCCGGGAAGAAGCGCTCCTGAAAAGTACCAGGCTGGAACCTTACGACGCCATTATCACGAAGGGGAACACCCGCACGTTACGACCGACATTGTATGATCTGCTCGCATTTAAGGCATTGGAGTACTTCTCGAACGATGAACGTAACATCAAAAAACCTGCCTACGCATTCGAAATCAATACGGCCTCGGCTTTTGACCCGGCGGCTGATTTCATTCACCGGAAATTTGAAACAAAAGACTCCGCATCGCTGGAATACCATGCTTTGCTTCTCTATCAAAAGCTGATCGGATTTCATATTGGCGACAGCGACCCGGCAGCACTGATCGACGTGGACCTGGCACGCCTCCAATATGTGCGGCAAAAATCGGTGCATCCAGACAAGGATGAGCTGTATTTTATGTCGGTCAGCCATGTCGCGGATCAATATCAATCGACTCCCGCCGCTGCGCAAGCATGGTATTTGAAAGCAGCCTGGCTGAATGAAAAGGCAGATAGTTATAAACCCGGCGGGGACACTACATTCCGTTTTGAGCGGGTGAAGGCATTGGAAATATGTCAAAGAATTCAGCGGGAAAATCCGGGGAAGGAAGGCGGCATCAATGCATTCAATTTATCAAAACAGATTACCCGCAAAAGCCTCTACTTCTCGGCCGAATACGTGAATGTCATTGAGAAACCGTTCCGCATGCTGGTGAAGTACAGGAATTTCAGCAAGTTGCATCTGCGGGTGGTTAAGGTGTCCCCTCCGATCAAAAACAGCCTGGAACGCGACGATAACAATGCCAAATGGCCCCTTTTGACCAGTGCCCACCCATTGCGGGCCTGGGACCAAGCGCTCCCTGAGACCAGAGATTATCAGGAGCATGCTGTTGAAATAAAGTCCGACGGTCTTCCCTCGGGCGAATACATGCTGCTGGCAAGCTCCGATCCCGGTTTCAAGAACAATGAAGCAGTGGTCGGCGCTACATTGTTCTATGTGTCGAATATCAGCTACGTACAAAAGGCGGATGATTTCTTTATCCTTCATCGTGAAAACGGCCAGCCCCTGCCCGGAGCGACGGTGCAGCTGTGGGAAAAAAGTTACAACTATAATACCAGGACCTACGTCAGTAACAAAGGAGCCCAGCTGACTACCGATTCATTCGGGCATTTCAAAAGGCCGCGCCTGCGACAAACCAACCGAGGGGAGCAACACCTGCTTGAAATCACTTATCAGCAAGACAGGCTCTTTTTACAGGAAAACACCAATCGCTACTACTACAACGAAGAGGAAGCGGAAGAAGCCGCCGACAAGGCGGAGCATGTGTACCTTTTCACAGACCGAAGTTTGTATCGCCCCGGGCAGACTGTTTATTACAAAGGCATCGTCAGAAAAGGTGACAAAGTGCTCAGCGATCAGCGTGCGGAGTTTACAGTCTCGCTTTACAACGTGAATGCCGAGCATATAGCTGAAACGAAGCATCACGTCAATGCATTCGGCAGCTTTTCAGGCTCGTTCACCATTCCGCCGGGCGGCCTTGCCGGTAATTTTTATATACAGGTTCGGGACAAGTACCGGGCGGACTTCCGGGTGGAGGAATACAAACGTCCCCGGTTTGCTGTCGCGTTTGACACACTTAAAACCACATACAAGGTCAATGAGCAGATAAAAGTAACAGGAAAGGCAACGGCTTATGCCGGGAATGCGATCGATGGCGCAATGGTGAAGTACCGCGTTGTGCGCACGCCACGGATGATCTACACCTGGATGCTCAGACACTGGTGGCAGCCGACGGAACCGATGGAAATTGCACACGGCGATACAACCACAAGCGTTGACGGCACGTTTGCAGTTGATTTTCAAGCCATTCCAGATCTAAAAATCGACCCCAAAACGGACCCGGTCTTTGACTATATCATCTATGCCGATGTGACGGATGGTAATGGTGAAACCCGGAGTTCGCAGACGCTGATTTCCGTAAGTTACAAATCGTACATACTGAAAGCCGATATCCCCTCAAAGCAGGATATCGGCCATTTCAAGTCGCTTTCCATCCGTACCGAGAACCTCGCCGGCTCATTTGCCGCAGCCGATGCCACCATACAGATCACACGCATCGCGCCGGAAAAGCGACTCATCAGGAACCGCTACTGGCAACGTCCCGACCTGTTTGTGATGACCAGGGACGAATATGTAGCCAGTTTTCCAAACGATGAGTACGACGATGAAACAGAAATGGATAAGTGGGAGATAATCGGTACTGGCGTAGGAAAAACCGTTAGTCTCAGCCCTGATACCGAAGTTTCCGTTTCGGAATATGCGCTTACGGCCGGCTTTTACAGGATTCAGATCAGCACGGTAAATGCCGCCGGAGAAAAGCTCTCCGACGTCAGATTCATTGAGCTAACCGATCCCAATGCCCAAAAACTGGCTTATCCGAAGTATATCGAACCAACGCACAGCAAGGCCACTGAGCCGGGCGAAAAGGGCCGCTACGCGTTAGGTACGTCCGCGGAAAAGGCATTTCTAATCACCAGTACCAATCGGAAATCTGCGGCGAAGGACTTCTCCTACATCACATTAAATGACGAGGTAAGGACATTTGATTACACCGCTTCGGAAGCAGATCGGGGCGGCTATTCGGTGGATTACATGTTCGTCAAGCACAACCGCGTGCACACCTATATGGAAACCATCGTTGTACCCTGGACGAACAAAGACCTGAAAATTGAGTATCAAACATTCCGCGACAAAACGCTGCCGGGGAGTAAGGAAACGTGGACGGTTAAAATAAGTGGTTATCAGAAAGAAAAAGTGGCTGCTGAAATGCTGGGAAGCATGTATGACGCGTCTCTCGATCAATTCTACCCGCATCAATGGACTAAACCTTACGTCTGGCGCGGACGAACCGGCCTGAAATATTGGATGGACAACGGCAACTTCCAGTCAGCCGACGCGGATATCCGTTATGCCGAGTATGGTGAGTACAAATCTTTTGATAAGAGGTATGACGAATTGATCCAGTTTTTGGCCACGTATGGTAACGGGAGGCCTATGAGTGCCGCAGGCGGTGGTCGTTCGAGATACATGCGAATGGCAGTTAGAGGCTCGTCTAATCTGATTGTGCCAGAAGCCGCCCCGATGAGTATGGAGGAAGTGGAGGTAAAAGATGCAGTTATCGCCAAAAAAGTCGCTATCGGCAACGAACTCAAACAAGATGCTGAAACAACAAAAACAGGTAACATTGAAAGTACCGCGCCAAAGAATGCGGCCCCGACCCTTCGTACCAACTTCAACGAAACCGCCTTTTTCCTTCCCGACCTGAAAACGGACAAAGACGGTAACATTACTTTCTCTTTTACAATGCCGGAAGCGCTCACGAAATGGAAGTTTCAGGCGCTCGCGCACACGCAGGACCTCGCATTGGGATACAGTTCCAAAGAGATCATCACCCAGAAAGAACTGATGGTACAGCCCAATGCACCCCGTTTCCTGCGCGAAGGCGACCGGATCAGCTTCCCCGTTAAGGTTGCCAATTTGACAAAAACCTCATTACAAGGTGAAGTAACGCTCCAACTGATCGACACCGAAAAAAGCCAGCCTATCGACGGCATTTTCAAAAACAGTAAACCGTCGGCCTCCTTTTCGATCGCAGCGGGTCAGAGTGAGACTGCATTGTTTGCTTTGGAAATACCAAAAGGCTTCAACAAAATGGTTACCTGGCGCGCGGTGGCGAAGGCGGGGAGTCTGTCGGATGGAGAGGAAAATATGCTCCCGGTATTGCCCAACCGGATGCTCGTGACGGAGAGTATGCCGCTATCGATGCGCGGAACCGGCCAGAAGCAATTTACTTTTGAAAAATTACTCGGCTCTTCCAAATCTACCACGTTGACACATCAGTCGGTTACCGTCGAGTACAGCAGCAACCCTGCCTGGTATGCCGTGCAATCCCTGCCCTATCTGATGGAATACCCCTACGAATGCGCCGAGCAAACCTGGAACCGTTATTATGCCAATGCCCTTGCATCGCACATTGTGAATGCTTCGCCACGCATTGCACAGGTTTTCAGATCGTGGAAAGGGACAGATGCATTGGAAAGCAATTTGTCCAAAAATCAGGAACTAAAATCGCTGCTTTTACAGGAAACGCCTTGGGTGCTGGCGTCGAAAACCGAAGCGGAGCAGAAACGGAATGTCGCATTGCTGTTCGACCTCGTCAGGATGGAAAACGAGCTGAATGCGAGCATGCTCAAATTACAGGAAATGCAGAGTTCCAATGGCGGATTCGTCTGGTTCAAGGGCGGCCCGGACGACCGTTACATTACCCAGTACATCGTTACCGGCTTCGGGCATTTGCAAAAAATCAAGGCTCTTCCACCCACGCAGCAACAGAAGATCGACGCTATCCTCGAAAAGGCCATTCCTTACCTCGATAAACGTATTCAGGAAGACTACAATAATCTGGTCAAATACAAAACAGACCTGAAAAAGTATGTGCCCGGACCGGTGGAGTTGCAGTATCTGTATGCAAGGAGTTTCTTCACCAAACCCATTCCCGCTTCTTCTCAAAAGGCCTACCAGTACTACCGCGAACGCGCCCGGCTGACCTGGGTTTCCCAACCCAAACTGCTGCAGGGGATGACCGCACTAGTCGCAAACCGTACGCAAGACAGCAAAACGGCAAACCAGATCCTTGAATCGTTGCGCCAGACCGCCATTCGCCATGAAGAATTGGGCATGTACTGGAAAACAAGTCAGCGCAGCTGGTGGTGGCATGAAGCCCCTGTCGAGCGCCAGGCTTTACTGATCGAAGCATTTCAGGAGATCGGTAATGACCAGGCAACAGTGGCAGATCTTAAAACCTGGTTGCTAAAAAACAAGCAGACCAATAGCTGGGAGAGCACCAAAGCCACGGCAGAGGCTTGCTATGCATTGCTGATGACGGGTACAGACTGGCTTTCGGATAGCCCGCAAGCTACTATCCGGCTGGGAGCGACCGAAATCATACAAAACGATCAGAAAACCGAAGCAGGAACGGGTTATTTTAAAAAGACCATCGATACCGGCATTACACCGGCAATGGGCGCAATCAGTCTCGACGTCAAAGCTGCCGCCGGCACATCGCAGATGCCCGGCTGGGGTGCCGTCTACTGGCAGTATTTCGAAGATCTCGACAAAATCACATTCGCCGAAACACCGTTGAAACTGTCAAAACAGCTTTTCATAGAAACCAATACCGACAACGGCCCTGTCCTCACGCCCGTACGCGAGGGCAATGCGGTGAAGGTTGGGGATAAAATCAAAGTCCGCATTGAACTTCGCGTCGATCGCGATATGGAGTACGTGCATATGAAGGACCTGCGCGCATCAGGACTCGAACCCGTGAATGTGCTCAGCGGCTATCGCTGGCAAGGAGGTCTGGGCTATTATGAAAGCACACGCGATGCCAGCACCAATTTCTTTTTTAATTATTTGAGAAAAGGAACCTATGTCTTCGAATATCCGCTTTTTATAACGCACGAGGGTGATTTCAGTAATGGCATCACCACGATCCAATGCATGTACGCCCCCGAGTTCACGGCGCACAGCGAGGGCGTGAGAATTAAAGCATTACCAAAAAAGTAGAACCCAAATGTCATTACAACTCATCAAGGCCACCAACAACGATCTGGAAACCGTCAGGGAATTGGGCGTCAGGACTTTCTTCGAATCATTTTCAGATGTTAACACCGAGGAGAACATGGCGGCTTACCTGGAAACAGGTTTCAGCATTGAAAAAGTGACCAGCGAGCTGGAAAACCCCTCTTCCGAGTTCCATCTGGCCTATTTCGACAATGAACTGATTGGCTACCTTAAAATCAATCACGGACCGGCCCAAACCGAGCTTAAAGATGACAGATCACTTGAAATAGAGCGCATCTATGTCCTCAAAGCGCATCAGGGCAAGAAAATCGGGCAATTACTATTCGAAAAAGCAGTCGCCATTGCCCGCGAACATCACTACACGTCCGTTTGGCTGGGAGTGTGGGAAAAGAATGAAAATGCGATCGGCTTTTATAAACGTAATGGTTTCGCAGCATTCGACCAGCATCTATTCAAGTTGGGAGATGATATCCAGACGGATATTATGATGCGACGGGAGTTATAGATCTGATTCACTGAACAGCTTCCTGAATTTTAAGAATAGCGCGGGCAAACGCTTCCATGTCCTCTTTATCGCCCAGCATCGCGTGTTGCAGGATCCAAACGGCGTCCGTGCTGCATGCCTGCTCGGCTACGGGACAATGGACGGCGGTGTAGTCCACGCTTTCCGGGATCGCGTAGCACATGAAGTTTTTGTTCTGAAACAATGGCTGTTTGTAAAGCGGATGCGGATAACCTTTGAAACTTGGCACACCTTCGGCGGCAAGCATAGCTGCAAATTCGCCTTTGGACAGGCCTCCAAACCGAGAGGCATCGTATTTGAAAATATAAATATGATAGCCATGCAATGTGATCGCTTCCGGGCGCTTCAAAGGGGTGACCCCTTCGATTTTTTCCAGTAAACTACTGAGATACACCCCATTTTCATCCCTCCGACGTGTTTGCTCTTCAAGCCGTTTGAGTTGCTCCGACAGCAGTACCGCCTGCATTTGGGTAATGCGGTAATTACAGCCAGGGTTGTAGTGGTCATACCACTGGCCCCCTTCGATACGGCCTACATTACGCAGGGAATGCATCATAGCGTATAACGCGTCATCATTGGTAATCACAATACCACCTTCACCGGATGTCAGGTTTTTGGAAGACTGGAAACTGAAACTCCCCACGTCCCCGATCGTGCCCAGTTTTTGTCCTTTGTATTCAGCGCCATGACCGTGCGCGGCGTCTTCGATCACTTTCAGGTTATGCTTCCGGGCAATGTCCATAATGGCGTCCATGTCGCACGACTGGCCACCGAAATGAACGGGGATAATGACCTTTGTCCGGGGCGTGATCGCGGCTTCAATGGCGGCCGGGCTTATGTTGTAAGTATCCGGGTCGATATCTGCAAAAACAGGGACGCAATTGCATTCGATTACCGATGAGGCGGTTGTGATGAATGTGTACGGCGGCACGATCACCTCGTCGCCAGGCTTCACACCACAGGCCATCAATGCCAGCCTTAGCGACACGGAACCATTTACACAGGTAATGGCGTACTTGCTCCCGCAATAGGCTGCGAATGCTTTTTCAAACCGCTCAACCTCATCACCGCAATCCGGATTGCCCCATTTGCCGCTCGCGACGATCGCCGAAACGGCAGCAACTTCCCGCTCATCGTAAACAGGCCATGTAAAAGTCTTAGCGATGGTTACCGGCCCTCCGTGGATGGCGAGTTGTTGCCGTGTGTTGCTCATAGGTTCGATCATTCCGGAATATTTCTGACTGATTTTTACCCGAAATACTAGGCTTGACCAATTTCGGGCTATTTGGCCCTGTTCAACGGCAATTTTATAGTCTTTTTACGCGGCAACCCAGTATTTATCCCAGAAACTCTGACCCATCCCACAATGAAAAACAAACAGTTAATTTACGCCTTGCTGGTTGCGGGGATCTCCCTTGGCACCGCATGGGCGATCCGGGGCCAGTTCGGACATGAGCAAGGCGCGGCCTGGGCGGGCGGCATCGGCGGATTGAGCATTGTATTACTTGCAAAAAGAAGGGACTGGTATGCCAGAGCATTCCAGCTCACACTCGCTTCCGCGGCCGGCTGGGGCGTGGGTGGCATCATCAGTTATGGAAAGGTAGTTGGTTTTGCCAGAGGTCTCGAATTCGGAAACGTGTATTATGGCTTCCTGATGCTATTTATCATCGGCGGGCTGTTCGGCCTTATCGGTGGTGGCTTGTTCGGCCTTACATTGGCGTCCAGCAAGGAAAAGCCTATCCAATGGCCGCAGCTGATCATCGAAATGACGGTCGGGGCGATTATTTTTTACTATCTGCTGATCGAAGAGCTGGGCTGGCTGATGACGCCTCCGCGTTCGGAAGCCTGGGCGGCATGCGTCGGAATGACCATCGCGATGTTCTGGTACATGATTCGGAATAAGCAGCATTCGGCCATACGGCTGGCTATCTTTGCCGGATTGGGCGGCGGCTTTGGATTCGCGTTCGGCAACTTTCTACAGGTAATGGGTAACGTCTCCGGTGTCAAATTCAACTTCTGGAATGTGATGGAGTACTCGATCGGCTTTTTCGGGGGAATCGGAATGGCATATGGTACGTTTACGTCGGAATGGGAAGTTTCGGAGGTCAGAGTAAACCGTTCCTCCCTACTGGCCCCGATCATAATTCTGGCATTGATCATCCCCTTCATCGTCTGGGACCAGTCGTTTGAGACGGAGAGGCTGACAGACATCATCCGGCGCTTCAATCCTGTTGCAGATGCGGCAGGTATTACGCTGTACGTGCAGTGGATAGCGTTTTTGCTGGTGCTTGCATTCGGAGGTTACTCGATCTACCGCTATTATCTTCGCGGCAGCGATACTTTTCCTGAGCAGCAGTACGAAGGACTACAGATGTTTTTCTTCCTGAATCTGGGCTTGTACACGATTTACAGCATCCTGATCACCGGTGCGTATATGAGCCTCTACCGGATCGAGCAGTACCTCTATATTCTGAACGTGCTCGCGATCGGCTTTCTGATGAAAAAAATGCAGCCCGGCTTCTCCGAAAGAGGCCTGAATTTCAATCGCTGGGTTATCAATTTCATCTTCGTCATCGCCATTTTTGCGATCCTGACGGCCGTTGCCATCAGTACACATGGAGAGCTGAACGGTGCCAACAGGCGGTTTGAGTGAAGGCATTACCTGAATTAGTTGACAGCTGACTCTTTTTTAGTTGTAAAAAGAGCTAGATTAGTATGTTAAAAAATCTAAAATGGACGCGCTGTCAGACATTGTTCAGATATTAAAAGAGTTAAAACCAGAGCTTGTGGATAAATATCACGTAAGCTCAATCGGCTTGTTCGGCTCGATCGTGCGGAATGACTTTACCGCAAACAGCGATGTCGACATTATCGTCGATTTCAGTCAGCCTGTTGGCATCGAGTTTATTGATTTGGCAAATTTGATTGAAGACCGGATTGGCAAACCCGTTGATCTGGTATCCAGAAATGGGGTTAAACCAAGGTATTACAGCGAGATAGCACCCGAAATAGTTTATGTCTAGCCGCAAACCATCCCTACTGGTTCAGGACATTATTGATAGCGGGAGCAAAATCCTTTCATACACGCAGGATCAGTCGTACGAGGAGTTTATCAGTGATGATAAGACGATTGATGCCGTTATCAGAAATTTCGAGATCATTGGTGAAGCTGCAAACCGGTTACCCGAAGAATTCAAGGACCAGCATTCGACCATTGACTGGTACAAAATCCGCGGATTCAGAAACCGCATTGTCCATGACTATTTTGGTATCGACTATATGATTGTCTGGGAAATTAAAACGCATTATTTACCTCATCTCTTAACCGAGTTGAGCAGGCTGCATTTATAAATATCGAAACAACCGCCATTCCGTTGATCCTCGGAATGGCGGTCGTTTTTCATTTGTGTAATCCTAATTCCCGCAATGCACGGATCACCTTCTCCGGTTCGTCCGTTTGGACTATGTTTGCTCCCTGCCTTGTCAAATCCACCAACGCTTTCTTTGCATTTCCTTTCCGGATTTCTTCGTCGGGCGCGCCCAGCGCATTGATCCACACCCGGGCATGTTTGTTCCTGATGAGCGAAGTCACCTCGGGCGTATAGAAGTCCGAATCGATATGTACCACTTCCGGATTGAAACGGGTCAATGCAGAGTCCGCCATGGCTTGCGAATCGGCTCTTGGCATGATCATGAACTTTTTAGAAGCGGAATCCACTTTGGAAAGCAATTCATAATCACTATCAAAAAAGAATACAAAACCGCCCGCATCCATTTTCCTGACTACTTCGATCACTTTGTCGATCCGGTCGGTTTTCAGATCCAGATCGACCAGGATATTTCCTTTTGCGACTTGCAATGCTTCTTCCAGCGTTGGAATCGTTTCCGAGGTGGTTTGACCTTTTGAAACCAGTTTTAATTTTCTCAATTCTTCAAAAGTCTGGGTTTCCAGATCTCCTTTCCCGGTCGTAGTACGATCGACTTTGCCGTCGTGCATGAGCATCGGGATACCGTCCTTGCTCACTTTCACATCGATTTCAACGATATCGACGCCCAACCGAATGGCCTCACGGATCGCTGGCAACGAGTTTTCGGGAAGCTCGTGATGTACCGCCCGGTGCGAAGCTACCAGCACATTTTTCGAAGTCGGGTTCAGAAATTCCTTCCTGATCGGTTCAAGCTGCTTTTGGGCATGCGTTTTAAAAACAATAAGTAATAAGAGGGCAGATGGTAATGTAATCCTGATCATTATGATTGAAATTATTGAATACTACTTGGTGATCGTCAGCTCATCCTTTATTTCACCTTCTGGATTGTAACATTTGTAATGCATTGTATTGCCCTTAATCGAAATGTGCTGGTAAAGCGGCCCATCCTTGTAGCGCACCACTGCATAGTCCTCTTCAGGCCAGCGCACCTGCTTCCCGGGAATGCTGATTGACATGGTGTAAATCGTGCCCTTCGCAGGCGATGCCGCCTCCTTTTGATTAAACATCGGCTTCGTGCGCAGGTAATAGTGCATGTGCCCGCTCATGACCATATCCACGTGATACTTATCGAATAATGCACACCACTCCCGCTGAATTTCATCATAAGGTTCTTCGAAGTTGTAAGGCGGGAAATGGAACATCGCAAACTTCCATTTCGCTTTGGAGTTTTTGAGTTGCGTTTCGACCCAGGCACTCTGCGCCGGTACCGACAGCGTGCCGTCGAGCATGATGTACAATGCGTCCTGGTAATGAAATGCGTAGGTCATCTCCGAGGGTTGCCCCGCCGGTCCATTCTCGGGTAAGCTGAACATCTCCTTATACATCCAAGCGCCCAACCCATCCTGACTGTCGTGGTTACCCGGCACAGGCATCAGTGGTCGCGTCGTGAATGTCGGTCCGGCGTGGTCCCAGAGCTGATCCCAATCGTCGCGGTGCAGTCCCGTCGAAACCAGATCGCCGGCAATGGAGAAAAAAGCGGTCTCCGGGTGTCTTTTGATGGCCTTCTGCGCCATATCACCCCAAATGGGTGAGTAATGCGTATCCCCAAACCAGATAAACGAAAAGTCCTTGTTCTGATCCGAGGCCGTCTGAAACGACGATGGCGCAGACCAGTCTTTGCCGTTGCCAATCGAATACTGATACGATGTGCCCGGTGCCAGGCCGGTGAGTTTGGTTGTAAAACGGTTTACAAAGCGGTCGTTCTGCAAAAGCCGGTCTTCCATCCTGAATGCGGAACCACTGGATACGAGGGTATCCTTAGCACCGGCCTTCCAGTATTTTACTTTTCCATCACCGATACGTGGATTAATGCGCCATTGGATGTTAACGGTCGTCGACGGGTCTCCGCTCCATGTCAGGATTACCTGGTCGGGCTTATCCGTTGATGGGGTCGCCGTCCTTCGGAATGCGTTCGTGAGGTGCGCCTCACGCGCACGGCCACGCACAGTCGTGAAGAGCACCTGGCCTTTCAGTTTGTCAGGCACCTCCGTCAGGGTCAGTCCGTCCCAGTCGTGATAGGTAAATGCACCCACCTCCATCGTATCCAAAGGATATTGAGAAGGGGTCACATTCGTTATGGTGAGTTTGTCACTCGCATTCTGTGGCGCCACGCTGATGAAATACACCGGCCGGTCTTTGTCAAAACCATTGATCCCCAACCCTATCGGACCTTTGTCGAAATCCTTTTGCCATACTTCATAGGTGAATTCGTCATTCCTGACCATCATGTTCGTTTTTTTGAACCCACTCTTTTCGAGCCAGAATGGCGGAACCGACTGGGCGGTGTGCCGCATCAGCGACACTTTCACAGGCACATCGGCTTCGAAAGTCCAGAAACGGGTAGCGAGGACCTCTTTATCCTGCTCATTCAGCATGCCGAGGATATAGTTGTCCGAAATGGTGTCCAGTTGAGCAGGCGTCAGCGTCTCGTAAAACTTCGTCACAGTCCGGTCGATGACTTCTTTGACAGTCCCTTTTGGCAATTCCTTCGTTTTTGTGCAAAAGGATAGAAAGCCGGGGCACAACAAGCCCCACAGCAGCAATTGTTTGTATTTGATCATGGCTATTTCAAGTTTCCCGTCGGGTATAGATACACCTAATTCCGGGAATTACAGTACCGATTTATTATCCGTCAGAAACACCCTCGTGCTTTCCGTGTAGTAGTCCCCTTTGGGTGTTTTGTATTTCAAATCGACATAGAATGCGCGGAAACCATTTGAAGGAAGGGACTCCGTAACCTTCACCGCCGCCTTTTTGCTGATGCCCAGACTTTTGGAAGTCCAGGTATCGTTCCGCAGATCCTGATCGGTGGAGCTGGCCGACCATAAGATCACATCCACCAATGCATCGGGAGTAGTTTTGATATCCAGGCTTACCGTGCGGTTTTTTACCGATTGACTCCATTTACATTCAGTATAAGGCCTTTTATTCACAGTTGCGCCGAAAAATGCACTAAGCGCTTCCATCGCCTGCTGGCCATCTCCCAGGTCGTGCCCGGCATTCGGGACATAATGCAGCATGTTGATCCCCGGGATCTTGTCCAGATAATTTTTGATATTGTCTACCACCCAGTACTCGTCGTTGGTTCCCATAAAAATCATCTTGGGCATGGTGAGTTTCGCACGATAAGAGTACGGATCGATCATCGTCGTGATCGCCTGACCATCGGGTGAGCCGGTCGATTGTGGAATGCCGAGCTTCACATAGTCCTCGATCTGAACGCTGTAATCGCCCCAGGATTTGATCTGATAATCGAGACTTACCGGCATATTCAGGACGTCGATCACCATCGGTGCGATCGCCTCTACACGCTTGTCGCTCGCGCCCGTGAGCCAAGTCGTCCAGCCGCGCTTGGATGCGCCTGTCACTACGAACCGGTTTACGTCGTGTTTCAGCTGCTGGCGAGCGAATTGCTGCACTGCGTCCATCCCTCTGACGGCACTCTTAACCATCGGGAAGAGCAGTGGCCAGCTATAATCTTTGTCCTTCTTGAAATTATGCAGGGTGTATGAAATCAGCGCATCCTCGGTCAGATCATCATAAAACGGTTGGTTAGGTGTCTGTTTCAGCAATGCTACGATCGCATGGTTGGTCGTTGCTACCGCACCCAGCGAGTTGTACATTTTTTCATCCTTTTTGCTGTTCCAATTAGGCAGCCCCTTGTCGTTCGAACCGCCGGTGATGAACAGCAATGCATCGTCGTGCCGGTTTTCTTTGGGGACAATTACCGTGAGCTGGTGCGTCCAGGTAAATTCCCGCCACTTTTGTGAGGTAAGCAGGATATTGTAAAAAGTAAGGTTTTCACGAGTAAAAGTCTCTTTCAGCTCCCATTTGAAGTTTTTGTCGCCATTGTTCAGATAACTTTCCAATGCATTTTCAGGAGTGATCTTCTGTGCGCTGACCGACATAGCAGTCAGCAATGCAAGGATGATGGTTTTTAGTGTTGTACCGGCAATTCTGGAAAACATATTGGTATGAGGTTTGGATGAAAACTGATTATTGCCCTGCGGAAGGCTTAGGGCTTTCGTTCACTAATTGCAATGCCTGTTCCATATAAATCTCGCCGGTCATCTCGCCCAGACTAGTCCGGCTCACATAATCATACCTTTTGAAACTATTGAAATCGACTTTGGTGAGCATATAACCGAATGCATCGTTGGTCAATCCGAACAGGAAAGGTTGTTTGGTGTGCATATGCCTTTTTACGTAGAATCCGATGTTGGGTAACGCTTCTCCCGGCACGGTGAGTACCTGGGCCGTGCCAATGTTGAGCAGGTTCAATTGGGTAGCAATGCGGTTACTCCCCGCCATCTCGTTTTTGATCGGCGATTTTTGAAGGATGTAGCGCATGATTTCCGAATCGACCGGAAATTCAATTTTTTTGGCCGCGCAGTACAAAGCCGGATCCTCCTGAACAACCGCCCCCTTTACGATCCGCAGCGCTTCGTCAGCCAACAGTTCACCTATTCGCTTGCATTCATTCCAATCGTTGGCTTCCTTCCCGTTTTCGAGCCGGTTGTCGGCCGTTACCATGCCTCCCTGTGCGCCATTCATGAAGATCGCCGTTCCGCCTCCCTGTGCCTCAATGCGTTCATAAAGCGGGCCACACAGGTCGGGGCTCAATATTCCTCTTCCAGACCCGATCACTTCGGGGTGAATGGCGTAGTTCACCAATGTTGCAATGGGCTTCCCTTTGTTGGTACCGGAAGCGGCAATCGCCTGGATCACCCCGCATCGCGGGTCATATAGTTGGTCGGCATAGTAGTTGTAGGCGATCTTACCTTTCGCATCCCCCACCGCGATCTTCAGGGAAGCGTCTTGCAGGTTCCGAACCGCTCCATTCACGGCATCCGCAATCTGTGCCACACAGTGATCGAGATACGCCAGGTCCGCAAAGGATTCTCCCTTTTCGTTCGGAAATCCGTACGCGTCCGGGCCGCTATGCGTGTGCGTGGCACCGATGAGTACATTTTCCGGAGGAATGCCCTTGATGAGTTTCCGCGATTTGTTCCCCAATGCAGCCGGCCAGCCCAGGTTATCCACATTCACAATGGCAACACGCACGTTACCTTTCTCCATTACCAATACCCGCACCGACAGCTCGCCATTCTTTTCCGTAGCCTTTTTAGGCGTGCCAATCCCTCCCGAAACCGGAAGCAGGGGATAGGGCGTAATCATCCGAACCTCCGCGGCAGCCCTGAAATGCTGGGCCGTCGCATCAGCCCATGTGAGCACACAAAGGCAGCAAAACAGTATGCATTTTACTTTCATCATCAACAGGTTTCAATGGATGGTCTTCAAAAATAAACCGGAACTGTCGGCGGATCCAGACAGCCCCGGTTTGAAATACTCACCTTAAACTAATGCGACTACCATGGTTTGCCGGTACCTTGTACCAGCCATTGCTTCGACCATGGACTGTTTCCTTTATCTGCCTGCGAATAGCTGGTTACTTCCAGTTTGCTGACGGCGTTTTCCGCATTCGCTTTGTTGATCCGCAATTCATCCTGCATGTAGTAGAACCGCAATGGCAATACTTCCCTTTTGGCTGCCGGCCCTGCCTTCAACGCGGGTAATCCGGTCCTGCGGAAATCAAACCATGCTTCGGTCGCGGCGGTCCAGCTGGCGATCCATTTTTGTTCGATCACCTGTTTCAATGTATTGTCGAATGCGACGCCAGGCATTGCGATGTAGGCATCATACTTGTCTCCGACCGTCCAGGTTTGCATCGAGGCCTTCACACCGGCTTCGTAGCGGTCTTTGGCTACGCCGGCCGCCCAGCCTTTCAATGCGGCTTCGGCCAGGATAAAATTCACTTCCGCAGCCGAAATCAACCTCGCTCTCAGCAACGGACCTTTGGCTGCTTTGTAAATGTTGTTCAGGAAGGACACATGCGGGTTGAACGACGTTTGTCCGGGAGTCGGGTTCAGGTTGTAGGCCGATGGCAGTGCGGAAAAGCTTGGAGGTAATCCCACATATTCCGGATCAGTGTCGATCACGGCAGCACCCACTTTATCGGGTGAAAGAATGCGCTTACCATCGACGATCTTGTCGGTTCCGGCCGGCTGCTTGGGGTCAACTACCAATGGCACTTCCACCTTATTTGCCCAGATGCCCAAACGCGGATCTTTGAGGGTTTGCAGCCTTTCCACCAGCGTCGCGCACATTTTGATCCGGCGGTAATTGCTTCCGCTGGCATCGATAACGGTGTTGGCAGGCCATGAATCCGCTTCGCTGTTGCCGGGAAAGCCCATCGTGGCATCCTCCGTATTAGTAGTAATAATAGGATACTGTGCGGCATTGGCTACGATTTTCTCGATACCGGCTTTGGCAATTTCGGGTTGCTTTACTGACAGCCGCATATAGTAACGCAGCAGCAACGAATTGGCCATTTTCCGCCATTTGGCAGGATCACCACCGTAAAAAACGTCCACATTGTCCACGATACCGACATAATCGGCTTTCGATTTGGACAGCAAGGTATTGGCCTTTTCGAGGTCCGCAATAATTCCGGCGTAGATCTTGTCCTGGCTGTCGAATGCGGGCAGAATGTCCGCCGTCTTACCTTCCTCTCCTTTTAATGCTGTGGTGTAGGGTGCGTCACCCCACAGATCGGTAATCAGCCCGAACATAAACGATTTCATGACCAGCGATACGCCTTGATGGAATTCGAAATTCGTTTCCACTGCGCGCTTGTATACGAGTTCGTTGTTGCGCAGCACGTCGTAATAGCCGTTCCAGTTTTGGTCGCCGCCCCAGTCGTAGTCGTTATGCCCGCTCGACCAGGCGTCTTTCTGCGTGTGTTGCACGACGCCCGCGATGTCCTGGTAGCCCAGGTTGACATACAATTTTGCGGCTTCCGTCAACACAGTCGGTAACACAAGGTTCGGGTTTACCGACTCCGGAGTGACACCGTTCGGATTTTCATTGAGCTCCGTCAGATCTTTACAGGAAAAGACCATGCATGCCAGCAGCAGCGGTATGATGACGAACTTGTTATGAAGCTTTTTCATGAGTTTATTTATATTAAATAGACTATATGATTCTATATCAGAAAGTTAACCCAAGTTTAAAACCAAGGGGCATTACCCATGGCGTTACGTTGTAACGCTCGATACCCTGCTTGAACTGGGTGCCTGCCTGCGCATTCGCTTCCTGCTGGAATGCCTGTTCGGGATCGATACCGATTTTAGCTTTTGTCCAGAGAATGATATTGCGGCTGTAAATGGCGACGTTAGCGTTCTGGAGGCCCAGACGTCTTACGAAACCAGCCGGCAGGTCATAACCCAATGATACTTCACGCAGTTTGATAAATGAAGCGTCGAATGTAGCCGCACGCGTGAAATCCCAGGGATAGTTGTCGCCGTAAGGGATGTACTTGGTGCCCGCACCACCTAGGTTTTCGGTGTAACCTATAATATCACCACCTTCATTGTATTGCGCAATCACACCCGGGTTGAACACCGCATAGTCATAGGTGTTGCCGCCGTATTCAAACGGGTAGCCGCCGTACTCTTTGGTAGGACCACCCACAATATTGAACTTATTGCCCTGTACAGCCACCTTGTTATTGTCTATCAGATAGCTGCGTAACTGATCGCCTGTCATACCGTTCGGATTGATGAGGTTATCCAGGAAGCGCTGCGATTTCAGATCGGATTCACCGTAACGGTAAGTTTGCGATACAAAGTCACCGCCCTGGCGCCAGTCGAACGACATATTCAGGCTAAATCCTTTGTAAGACAGCGAAGTTTGCAGGCCCATTATGAAATCCGGGTTAAAATTCCCGATTTTATTGCGCGATTTTGCTGCCGCAACCGACTGCCATGAGCCATTCTCGTCCAGAATGGGGTAACCATAGTAAGGCGAGCCTTTATCCGTTACGGTCACGAGTTCTGAATCGTAAATATCCCCGATCTTTTCGCCTACGTACGTCCACGCACCGCCCTTGGCGTCTGTCCAGAGCGTGTAGGAGTCGAGCCCTTCCACCAGTGACTTGATCGTGGTCCGGTTTCTCGACCAGTTGGCATTGACATCCCAGCGCCAGCCATTCTTCTCGATCGGCGTGCCGCCCAACGACAGTTCCAGGCCCTTGCTTACAAGCAAACCTGCATTGATATTCATGGTGGTAGAACCGCTGGCTCCCGAAATTTTGGTCGGGATGATCTGGTTTCGGTTTTCAACCTGGTAGTAGGTAGCTGCCAACCGCACGCGGTTATGGTAAAGATTCAGGTCGAGACCATATTCGTAAGAGGTTGCGATCTCCGGTTTAAGATCTGGAAGTAGGATCTGTCCCGGTTTGGACAGCCGGGTAATGCCGTCCCAGGCCCCTGCATTGCCCAATGTTGCCAGCAAACTGTACGGGTTGGTGTCGTTACCCACTTGCGCCCATCCGCCTCTCAGCTTAAACAAACTGATCTGGTTCGCCATCGGGAACATTTCATTCAGCAGTACACTCAAAGAAGCAGACGGATAGAAGTACGACCGGTTGGCCTTGGGAAGCGTACTCGACCAGTCGTTCCGGGCGGTCAGATCGAGGTAAATCATGTCTTTGAATCCGAGATTTACCAAACCATAAGCACTGAATACCGCCTTCTCGTAAAGATAATTACTATAATTGAGGTTGGCGGGGGCAATATTCCCTAATGTGTAAAGCCCTGGAATAACCAACCCTGTCCCGTTCTTCGTGGATGAGTTCAGGTCCGTATTTTTCTGATAACGCGTGTTGCCACCACCCGAAACTGATACACTCAAAGCACTGATATCCCGCTTGTAGGTCAACAGGAAGTCTGCATTGCGCTCGAATCTCGACAGATTGATCACGCCGTAACCGCCGCGGCTGTCATTCGTATAACTGTTGCCTACCTTCGTCTGGCGCTCCTCCCGATAAGTATCGAGTGAGTAGCGGCCCATTAAGCTCAAATGCGGTGTGATCTGCAAGTCGGCCTTCAGGTTCCCGAAAACCCTGTCACGGACAAAGCTGTTATTGACCTCGTAAGCCAGGAACCAGGGGTTGTTGTAAGCACCCGGGCCTTGCGACAATTGCTGTAATCCCTCCTGCCCCGGTACCCAATAGTTACGCAGGTCACGGATATCGATGTGCGGGGATACCGCGTAAGCCCATTGCAGCGGGTTGGTTCCGCGGTTGGTCGAAGGTCGGTTGTTTGAATTATTCCGGCTCAAATCCACACTGGTACTCACCGTCAGTTTCTTGCTAAGCCGCACAGTCGAATTCACATTTAACGAGTTACGGAACAAATCGGAGTTCGGGACAATGCCTCGGTTGGACATATTTGAATACGATAACCGGTAGGTAACCAAATCATTACTGTTGGAAACCGATACGCCATTGGTGGTCGTGATACCGGTGCGTACGAAATTTTTCACATTATCAGGATGAGAAATCAGCTCGGTAGGGATCGGTTTGCCGTTGGCATCTTTCGGGCTATTCCATTGTATTGCTTTATAGCCTTTATCCAGCTCAGGTCCGACACCGCCCGCAGAACCCTCATCAATAAGCAGCACTCCGCCCGGGTATGGATTATTGTCGGGTGTAAAGGGAAGTATACCTGTCGCAAACTTGTGGTGCATGTTCAGGTATTTGTAAGGTTTGTCAAAAACCGTACTGGAATTGATAGAAACCGTCATTTTCTTGGCCTTGCTCCCGCTTTTGGTAGTAATAAGCACTACCCCGTGGCCTGCGCGCGAGCCATAGAGGGCAGCGGCATTAGGGCCTTTCAGGATCGACACGCTCTCCACATCGTCGGGATTGATGCTGGAAATCGCATTGCCATAATCGACCTTGTTGTCCTTGCCTATCTCACTGATATTGTTCAATGTATTAGCAATAGGAACACCATCCACGACGAACAGCGGCTGATTATCATTACTAAGCGAAGTGGCCCCCCGGATGATCATGCTCACCGAAGAACCGGTGCCGCCGGTCGAACTAATGGTCACACCCGGAACTTTACCGGACAGCGAATTCAATACATTTTCCTGTGCTACACGGCTGATATCCTTACCATCGACCTCCGCGATCGAGTACCCCAGCGAGCGCTTCTCGCGGGAAAGGCCTAATGCCGTAACCACATGCTCACCGAGCGTTTCGGCTCCTTCCACCAGGGTAACATTGATCACAGACTCATTACCCACCGCAACTTCCTGCGTTTCGTGCCCGATGTAGGAGAATACCAGAACCGCCCTGGTTCCTTCGCTGACATTGATGGAGTAATTTCCGGAAGCGTCGGAGGAGGTTCCGACCTGCGTGCCTTTGACGATAATGCTGACTCCCGGCAGAGAAGCGCCGTCAATTTTGGATGTGATCTTTCCCTTGATGGTCTTGTCGAGCCGCATTTTCCCTGCAAAGGACGGGCTGACTAGAAAAACTGCAACCAGCAGGCATAAAAAGAGCCGTCGCAGATAGTTAATAGAATTGGGGTCCATAATTTTCGAGTTTAAGGTGATTGTCACTTGTCATGATACTGAGAAATAGAGCTTAAAAAGAATTCACAGCCGAAGCGGCTTATATAATCAGTGTCTAAGAAATATTTACAGCTAAATTCAATTGAAGTCTGGAATCACCACCGGGCCGTTAAGCCCGGAATCAACCCGGTTTGAAATCCTGTCTACATTACTGGTATCGGTGTCTTTAGTACTATTGTAAAACTCTGGTTTTTAATTTATTCCTGAACGAAAACAATGAGATAGAGGAGGATTTGGGATTCAAGAAACCGGGCGGCGGCGCTGTACCTGCCACCCGGTATTAACTGCTATTTCAATAACCACATTTTAGAAAACTGATCGTCCACAGCGGGAGTGAGTGAAGAGACGCCCACATCGTATGCATTTTTATTCTGGCCAAGTTCATCGCCCGGATAACGGTAACGTTCCGGGAACGGAAAGCCGCTCAAACGCCCATTACCGAAGATATCGGGCAGTTTCGTACGGCGAAGGTCCAGATAAGCCTCAGACGATACCAGGAACAAGCTGATCCATTTCTGATCCGCAATTTTAGCCAGTTGCCCGGCTTTGTCCGCAGGCAATGCAACCACGGGCTGTGCCAGATATTTGGTGATCGCGTCCTGGCTTACACCCCAGCGCAGCATTGAGTTGGTAATGCCTTTGCGATAGTAAGCGTCGGCGCTTCCGGATATCAATCCTTTGGCAGCTGCTTCCGCCAGAATAAACTGGATCTCGTCGCTGTTCATGATCATCGCTTTAAGCAATGCATGCTTGTTTTCACGGAACAACTTGGAGAATTTCGATACCTTGAAATTACCCACCGAGCCGCCCGCAGCCACGTCATAGTGCCCGTTGCCATTCTTCCTGTCGGCAAGCATTCCCGCTATGAAACCGACATACACTTTGTTGGAATCGAGCAGGATTTCTTTGGTTGCATAAGCTGCAATGTCCTTGTTCTTACGATCGATGTATTCCCACGTCGAGGTGTAGGTATAGCCGTTCGGATCGGTGGTCGTGAAGCTGACGCCATTCTTTGCGGGGTCGCTGGTCCAAGGTTTCTCTACGGGTGCAAACCATACCTGCATACGCGGGTCATTCAGGCCTGTCAGTTTGTCTATCAAGGTTTTGCATGGTCGTCTGGTGTCGAAGTTGTCAATCGTTCCCCAGTTCAGCGGGCCGCCGGTCCATGAATTGCTGTTGTCTCCACCGAGGGTCCCGATGTAGGAGATCGCCGCATTGTCGGCAGGATCGGACATCACGGGCGCATTGGCCAGCGCAGTAATGCGCGCACCTGCGTCCGGGAGCTTGGCGGATGCACGCATCACCAACCTGAGTTTCAAAGAATTCGAGAATTTCTTCCATTTCTCCTTGTTACCGGCAAACATCAGGTCATAAGTATCAGAAACGGTTTCCGTGCCGGCGTCCATCAATGCATTGGCCTCGTCCAGCTCAGCCAGGAGCCCGGTATATATGTCCCCCTGTTTGTCATATTTCGGATACAAAACTCCTTCTCTCGCCTTCAGTGCCTCTGAGTAATATACGTCGCCGTAAAAATCGGTCATGTATGAAAAAAGGAGCACGCGAAAGATCTTGAAAATTCCTTCATGGGTTTTCGAGCCGCGCTGCTTCGCCAGACCAATGGATCCGTCGGTCAGTTTCAGGATCTCCATTGCCGTGTACATGTCGGTAATGGGCGATTTAAAACCCGAGTAGAAGTTATCGCCGCTCTGATAATTGCTTTCCATATGCTGGACAGCTCCCGGCAACATCCGGGTATCATAACCCATCTTCTGATAAAAAAGGGCTGTTTTTTTGATAATGGATGCGAGCAGATAGGGGTCGTTAACGGATTCCACCGCGTCCTTTTGCTGCAATGCATCGTAAGTTCGTAGCTCATCGTCGCTGCAAGAGAAAAGTCCTGCAAGTGCAACAAGGGCGAATATTTTTATCGATTTCATATTGATTCTGAATGGAAATGGTAATTAAAAATCAAGGGTCAGTTTGACACCGTACGACCGGATGCTGGGCAATGTAGCCCTCAGAACTCCCTGGTTCGCGCCAACTCCGGTAAATGCCGATTCCGGATCTTCGTGACGTCCCGACTTATTCCACTGGAACAGATTTCTTCCTACCAGCGCGAACGTTACATTGTTGAGCTTATGCGCTCTCGTCCATGCCGATGGCAAAGTGTATGCGAAAGAGATCTCTCTCATTTTGAAGTTGGTAGCGTCGTAAGTACGGGTAGCCGTGAAGTTCCAGATGATGTCGCCATAGCCGTTGTATGGAAAATCATAGAAGGTATTTTTAGGATCAGCACCGTTCACGATGTAGTCCGAATCCTGAGCATTTGCAGGATCACCCTCGTAGTTAGGGTTCAGGAATACCCCTTTAACGTAGCTTGCATCCTGGAAGTCG
>CBFGMV010000078.1:0-40067 GCA_965649915.1 uncultured Dyadobacter sp. | reverse complement strand
AATTGCGGCGTGTTGAGCAGGTTAGTTACGTCCTTTTCCACGTTTTCACCCCCTTGTTTGAGGTAAAACAGCTTATTGTCGGACAGGTTACCGCTTACGCCCAAACCTACCTTGATGTGCTTCGTCACATTCACGTCTGTGCTCGCGCGGAAATTCCATTTTTTGTAGCTGATGTTGTCGACATTTCCGTTTTGAGCAAAATAGGTGGCGCCCGCGAAGAAGGTCGCACGCTCGGTACCACCGCTGATGTTTACCGCGTGGCGGGTGTTGAACGACGGCTTCCAGGCCATATCGAACCAGTTGTTATTGTTTTGCCTGAAATATTCCAGCTCGTCGGGCGAATAATACTCCGGATCGTTGGCTGCCAGTCCGCGGCTACGGTTGAAGTCGTTCAGATAGGTCGCGTGCTGAAATCCGTCCATCATTTTGGATTTGTAGGCAGGCTCGGAAACCCCTACGGTGGTTGTATAGCTCACCGTTGGCTTGCCCGCTTTTCCGCGTTTGGTTCTCACCACCACTACGCCCAGGGCCGCACGCGCACCATATACCGCCGCCGCGCCGTCTTTCAGGATCGACAGGTTTTCGATCTCGGACGCATCCAGCAACTGGAAATCCGCTTCCGAACGAATCACATCGTCGATAATGTAAAGGGGTGAGTTGCTGCCCCCGTCTTTGGAAGCCTTAGTCGGGTTACGTATAACGATAGACGCAGGCGTACCGGGCCGGGCCGTACCGCCCGAAACGTTGACACCCGGCAGTTTGCCGACGAGCGCCGAAGAAATATCGCCCACGGGCAACTCCTCCACATCCTTCATTCTGACCGTGGCCACCGCTCCGGTAAGGTGCGAACGTTTCTGCTCACCGTAGCCCACCACGACCACGTCTTCCAGTGCTTTTACATCCGGTTCGAGCACCACCGTGAGCGAGCCCCGGTTGGCGACGTCGATCGTCTGTTTCACGAATCCGACATAACTGATGATCACGTTAGCGCCTTTTTCCGGCACATTCAATGTAAATTTCCCCTCAACATCGGTAGCCGTTCCCGAATTGGTGCCTTCAATGAGAATCGAAACCCCGGGCATCGGTTCTTTGGAAAGGCCATCGATCACAACTCCTTTCAGTACGCGGTTCTGCGCTTGCGCGGCCAAAGCGCACAGGAGCAGGTTAAGGATGAGTAGAAGTGGTTTTCTCATGTAATTGAGCCATTTAGAATATAACTATTTCAAGACTATCACTGGATTTCATTGATAAAGTCCAATTGAAACCACGATCAAGTCTATTTACAGGAATCATTCAGCCCAAACTTTTCGATGAATTTATTTGTGCACACGATACCGGGAACGTTTGCAGTGGCTCGACTAACTTCTACATTTCTCATCGATAGTGTAAAATCGACACAATTACGATTATTTATTTTTGTGTTTAAATTAAAAAGCAAACGAAGTAATTATTGCATTATTCAAATAAAAAAACACTTCCTCCCTGCTGCTGATTTTCACCTGTCCATCCCGCAGAACCGCCGAATGATCGGTGACGAAGCCTTATCAAGAATCGGTATAAATCCAAATTTCTCTATGACAGGCACAAAAAGTCCGCAAGCCATTGAATCCTTCTTACAAGCTGCGTATGTTTGAATGGGCGCTACAAAGAAGGGACATGGTGAAGCAAAAGGTTTATCGGAAACACATACAACTGACTGAATTTCAAGTAAAAAAATTATATGAACTCAGCGAGTTCGACGGCGTCGATCCGGCGGAGCATGCAATGCGGGCCATTGATGCCTATCTCAAGAGCAGGAAAACCGACCTCCCCGTAAAAAGTCAGCAGCAGATCCGGACCAAAGTGAAGGATCGCAGCAACGACCCGCAGGTCGAAGGTGCCGTCTGGATATCGGGAACCGTGAATCAGTACGAGTTTTCGGCCCTGGTCTTGAAAACACCTGCGAAAACTGCAATGGAAAAAGGCCGCATATCCAAACTGTCGATATGGGACCCGGCCATCAGAAAGGCAACGAGCAACTTCATCGGAGCCTGCATCGTCAACTACGATCGGGGCTGGGATATCCGCCCAAGCCGCCGGGCCGAGCCCTACTACCACCCCGTGAAGGTATTGCTCGACGACTACATCGCTAAGAATCAGGAATAGGCAGCCGATAAATAAAAAGCTGATTTACAAACAGCTATCACATGATCCGTGTAGGTAATTTCGGACCATGAAAACAATCGCGTTGATCAACTGGGGCATCCTGGCCCTGTATGCACTCATGCTACTGGGGGTCCTGATTTTCAGTCGCCCTACCACCTCCGACAGCCGGATGGCCACGGGCTTTCTGATCATGCTCTTTGTCCCGCTGACTGTCCTGGCGCTGATCAACATCCTGCCATTTCCATTCGCGCGCATTTTCGTGCTCGTACTCAGCGCCGCTCCTCTCGTGATAGGGTTGATCATGCTCATAGCCGGGCCGATCATACAGCAATGGCGAACGCGAACTTATGAAGACGATTTCGCTGCGCGTGAAAACGGCTCCTACTACTTCCGGGATCCGGCAACGCGGCAACTGGCGGCGGCTATCGCGGCTATGGATACGAACCTGATCCGCGAAAGCCTGCAACAGCCCATCCCTGACCTGAATGCAAGCGGCGCAGAGCACGTTACGCTGTTCGATTTCGCGACCATGCAGGCACTCGAAGCCAAGCACGAGCAGGTGATCGCATGTTTCGAAATGCTTTACGAGAAAGGTGCCAGGTTTCAAAACAGCGACAGTGCCCATTCTCCAACACATTTCCTGGCGGTAAGCCATGATCCTGCATTGCTCCGGTGGTTCCTCGAAAACGGCGCGGATGCCAATGCACGGGAAGCCGGCACGGGCTCACCCATACTTTTCAGTGCCATTCACGGCGACAACTCCGATACCACCAAGACAGAAAAAGTGCGCCTGCTCCTCGAACACGGCGCAGATCCGAATGTAGTACCTCCTGCACAGGACGAGCGCGTGATCGTAACGTCTATGCTGCTATCCGCAGCCAGTAGCGAGCTATGGGAAATATGCAACCTGATGCTCAACCACGGAGCCGACCCGGCTTACCACACGGAAAGCGGCTGGGATGTTTTCCAGGCGGTGACCTACCAGGCCAGGCAATTTCAAAGCTGGGGCCAAACGCCGCCCGAGGCTTTTGTACGCTTATCCGACCGCCTCGGGGAAATTAGTGCGACCGCAGGTAAAAAAAAGCCACAATGAACGCGATCACGGCTATCAGCGGTCCCACCACGAATGCACTGGTCATACTGGCCTCCATCGACTTGTCGTGCACGTTGGAAGAAAATTTGGTTATCAGAAAATAGCTGACGACTCCCGCCAATACATAGGCGACAATGGCGATGAGCAGGGAAAGAAAGAAGGTTTTCATAGACCGAAGGATGGGGATGACGGTTCAAATTAACGATAGGACGATGTGATCGCCGGTAAATTTTATTAACCGGCCGTTCGTAAGCTATTCACGTCCGCTTTTACCCAAATCATCCCCTGGATTAGTTGCAAGAGCAGCAGCTAGGTATTGCGAAACTTGGAACTTATTTTTACATATCACTATGCCGCGTACTAACAAATGACTTCATCCGAACAAACCCTGCTTGCAGACATTGAAAAAGTAAAAAAGATCCCGATCGTCGAGACCATGCTGGAAGTGATCTGCCGGTCTACGGGAATGGGGTTCGCCGCCGTCGCACGTGTGACCGAAAACCGCTGGATCGCTTGCTCTGTATTGGATGAGATCGGTTTCGGGCTCGAACCAGGCGGTGAACTATCGGTCGGCACCACGATCTGCGACGAGATACGCGATCACGGGCAGGCAGTGGTGATCGATCATGTCGACGCCAGCCAAAGCTTTTGCAACCACCCTACTCCTGCAATGTACGGTTTTCAGAGTTACATTTCCGTCCCGATCTTCCGTAAAAACGGGGAATTTTTCGGAACACTCTGCGCCATCGACCCCAACCCCGCCGATTTACAGAATCCCAGGGTAATAGGGATGTTCAGACTATTCACGGAGCTCCTCGCTTTTCATCTCGAAAGTATGGATCTGATGGAGCAAACCCATTCCGCAGTCGAGGATTTGAACCGTCAGTTATCGGACTCTCTCGATGAAAACCGGCAATACCGGCATATTTCCAGCCACAATCTTCAGGAGCCGCTGCGGAAGCTGCGCATTTTCAGTGATATGCTTGCGGATGCGGCCGGAAATGGCGACAAGGAAAAAACAAGGGAATTGGCCTTCAAGATCAGGAGCAGCGCACAGAGATTCTCCATGATGATCAAAGACCTGTCGGATTTTTCAGGCCTCAATCACAAATCGGACTTTGCAAACGTCGATCTGAGCCATGTTCTGAGCGACGTTACCACACAGCTTCAGCCGCATTTGAAACAACGCAATGTCACGATAGAATTGGGCTCCATGCCGGTCGTATACGCTATTCCGGCACAAATGGAGCAATTGTTTTACCAGTTACTTCACAATGCAGTCAAGTTCTCATCCCTCGACGAGCCGCCCAGGATCCGGATATCCAGCCGCGAATTTCCCCTTTATGAACTAGATGACCTCCTCCCCGAGCCGTTGGAAATGGCTTATACGGAAATCAGGATAGCGGATAATGGCCCCGGGATCGACGACGCGCAGCTGGAAAAAGTATTTGATATCTTTTCGCGGCTGCCTACGGGGAACATTCAGACAGGCGAAGGCGTTGGGCTGGCTTATTGCCGGAAGATCGTCCGTAACCACAAGGGTATCATCAAAGCGGAATCCACTGCGGGCAAAGGCACAACATTTGTAATTACATTGCCTTTAAAGAACTAACCCCTGCAAGCAGACGATGAAGATAGCAACCTATAATGTCAATGGCGTAAATGGCCGCCTGCCGGTGCTGCTGCGGTGGCTCCATGAAACGGCACCGGATGTCGTGTGTTTACAGGAACTGAAAGCTCCTCAGGAAAAATTCCCGGAACAGGCGATCCTGGACGCCGGATACAAGGCGATCTGGCATGGGCAGAAAAGCTGGAACGGGGTCGCCATACTCTCACGCGCTGAACTCCCCAGAGAAATCCGGCGGACGCTGCCCGGAGACCCCGAAGACGTTCACAGCCGGTATATCGAATGCGAAATCGGCGGACTGACGATCGGCGGATTGTACCTGCCCAATGGCAATCCTGCCCCTGGACCCAAATTTGATTACAAACTCAGTTGGTTTGAGCGCCTGATCCTCCATGCGGAAGGGCTGCTCGCAGCCGGGACACCCGTCCTGCTCACGGGCGATTTTAACGTAATGCCCACAGAGCTCGATGTGTACAAACCTGAAAGCTGGGTGGATGACGCCCTTTTCCGTCCCGAAACGCGGGCAGCATTCGCCAGACTCACCGCCCAGGGCTGGACCGACGCGCTCCGCACCCTTTATCCCGACGAGAAGATTTACACGTTCTGGGATTACTTCCGGAATGCATTCGGCCGCAACGCCGGGCTTCGCATCGATCACTTCCTGTTGAGCCCGCAGTTGGCCGAAAGGCTGGTGGCAGCCGGGGTGGATAAACAGGTACGCGGATGGGAGAAAACGAGCGACCACGCGCCGGTATGGATTGAATTGAAAGACTAGCCTCCTGAAAAATATGAAGACAGTCGTTTACGGATGTATGCTCATCGATGCCGCTGCTGCATTGTTCCTCTTTTTTACATTGTTCAGCAGCGGGCAGGACTCGGCCGGCAAGGGCATGGTGTTCCTCCCTATCCTCGCGCTCATCGCGTGCGTGGCGGGAGCTTACTTTCTCCTCGGGGCCGGGTATGCGGGCTGGGCGCTCACAGTCAGCGGCTTTCCCGTGATCATCATCGCCTATCTGCTGTTCATCAGCTTTACCTGAGCAAAGTTCGGGTAGTTTGGCAAGAAATAATGCGGTCGTGTCTGGCGTAGATCCATGCGCCGGCAGCCTTTCTCCCATACATTTCAAAGCATTTCAAATGAGCAAACATAACGCGTCCATCCTACTCCTTGCGCTTTGCGCGCTATTGCAGGATGTGTCGGCTCAATCTTCCAAAGTTTTCAGGGTAAAAGCAGGCCAGTATCCGGATAAGATCATTCCCTACCCCGACCGGTACCAATTCGACCAGTTCCGAAAGGGTACGGCTGAATTTATCAACGGCCGCTCTTCCCAGGCCCGTTTCAACTATGCTTACATCGGAGGGCATGTCCTTTTCGTGGACGGCAGGCCCGACACCCTGGAAATCATCGACAAAGCCCTGCTAAAAAGAGTGACTATCGGTGACAAAGAATATCGCTTCAACCGGCAGTACGGCTATTGCGAAGTTGTAAAAGCATTCAACCGCGGATTACTGGCCAAGCGCACCGTATTGGCGAGAATCGGGACGGATAAGGGCGGGCCGTACGGCATCTCGTACACGGCGTCTTCGGTCACCTCCTACAAGTCTTTCACCGGCGACCGCACGACCGGCAAACTCAATGCCGATGCCGAAGGAGTGTTTAGCTATCACACGGCGCTTTTTCTGATCGACAACAACAACCGTTTCTACGTGCCTAAGCCGGCCAGCGTCCGAAAATTATTCCCTTCCCATAAAAAACAGATTGGCCAATATTTGGACGAAAACCCTGTAAATTTTGCCAGTGAACAAGATTTGTTGCGTCTGATGACTTTCTGCTCAGGATTGGATAACTGAGTGCGCCAACGAAAATGCGGCAATTTGTGTCTAACGGTTTACGATTCTTAACCTGGCTATGCACATGAAAATAAGACTGCTCCTGATCCTGCTTTTTATCGCATACGGCTGCTGGCCACCCGGCCTTGATCCCGACCGGAAACCAGGCAAATTTCTCGAAGATGTCGTGAATCTCGAAGATTTCAATTCGGAATACGATGATTACAACTCCAACCTGCCGGTCAACAGGTATGGCGAACTACACCTGATTTTTTCTTCCAAACGAAAAAGGAAAGATGTTTTCAACCTGGTGTATATGCCCGTGCAGATGCGCTACGACGACGGGCTGCGGCTCTCCAAGGATCTTGACCGGGGCGGCCTGGATTACTACGCGAGTTACGGTAACGCCGCGCAACTCATTCACAGGGCCAATGGTCAGTTCAATGTGTACGGGCCAAGACTCATTTCGATGTTCAGAGATCTGAATTCATTTGCCCGGTCCGACACCTTGCTGCTCTTCTATGCCGATGACGCCGATGGTAATATGGAAATCAAGTATGTACAAAATGGTACCGGTTTGGCACCGGCCAAATTTGAATTACTTAATTCTCCTGCCAACGACGCATATCCTACTTTTTCCCGGGCAGGCGACCGCATTTACTTCTCCTCCGACCGGGGTGGTAATTTTGACATTTACGAATTGTCCATTCCAAGGATCCAAGCGGAGCGAATTACCGTCGCCAGCCTGGTCAACCCGGTCAAATACCAGCTTCGCAAAGTGGAGGAACTATCGGGCCCATACAACGACAAATGCCCCTACCTGCTGAACGACACCATGGTTTTCGTCTCCGACCGGCCCGGTGGACAGGGTGGCGAAGATATTTACTATTCTAATTATGAAAACGGGAAATGGTCGACCCCGATCAATGCGGGAGAGCGGATCAATACGCCGCATAACGAATACAGGCCGGTCTTGCCGTCACTTAGCAACTTCAACTACCAGCTGATGATCTTCTCCTCAAACCGTCCGGGAGGCAAGGGAGGCTACGATCTGTATATGACAGGCCTCAAAGAGCCCTGATATTCCGGGAGCATTGCGTAAAAAACGTCATTGCCACACCGGTGCAATGGCGTTTTTTTATGTGCCAACAATCCAGCGCCTTGCTTGCATCCAACTCGCTCGTGAACTACTGCTATTTACATCAATAGGATTCTTATCTGAACATTTTTTTGGTACTTTTGTCTAACTCGCGTTCACCATTCTGAAAATCATTCATTTCTTCCAAAAACACAATGAAATATTCAGGTGATACAGTATCAAAGCCTGTCGTTGGCCGTGAAGCGAAAATACTCTCGAATGCGATCCGAAATGGTAGCTATGTCGTCAATGAGCAGGCTTGGACCACTATCCAACGCATTACCGATAAGCTCAAAAAACAAAAATTAAACGGCGATCGGTAAATGGCCGCTCCCAAATTCTTCGGGATCGACTTCTCTGACCATCATATCGTACCATTCGATCCTGATCACATTCGATTAGGAAAAGGTTTCCGATGTAGCCGTGGAGAATTTGTATCCTATATCAAAGGCAATAAGATCAGGAACGAAATCAACACGTTTACCAGCAAATGTTGGATTGTTGCCTGTCATGACGGCCTGGCCGCGTACATTACGTTGCTAGCGGACAAGCTAACCATGGATGCTCCAATACTCGTCGGTGAGGATATCCGCTACACTACATTTCCTGCGGTCAAAATCGGATGGCTGGCAGCGGATCCACGCGCGAAGGGGTCCGGGCGGCGATTATTAGACTGGGCGATGGAATATGTAGTTTTAGAACTTGTGGATAAAGTTGGAATTCGATTCCTTACAGTAGATGCGCTCTATGACGCGGATGTATCGGGCCCGCCCTATGATGCCTCAGGCTTTTATGCCCGAAACGGATTCCGTTTTGCAGATCCTGACGAGCCGCTTCCTCCCAAAGACGGCTTTCGTACTATGTATTTTGATCTGATGCCATTGATCCAGCAGATCAAGGCGATAAAAAGTCCCTCTAGCTAGCCCTCTTATCTTTGAGCAACATATTCATCGCGTCGTCGAGGGAGCCGGCGCGGTTGATTTCCCCGGAATTGACAAAAAAGATCTCGTCGGCGCTTTCAATGGTGTTGAGCCGATGGGCGATGATCACCTGGGTCGTGGATTCAGGAAGTTGTTTCAGGATGTTGCCCAGTAACTTTTCGGTCACGGTATCGATGTTGGCGGTGGCTTCGTCGAGAATCAGCAGCTCGGGGCTTCGTAGTACGGCGCGCATGAATGCGATCAGCTGTTTCTGCCCCAGGCTCGTGCTGTCGCCGGTTGCCGACACTTTCGTGTCCAGCCCCTGCTCGAACAAAGCCAGAATTTCACCCAGATTAGCATTCCGGATCACTTGCTCGATCTTTTCATTGGAATACTCCCTGAACTGCTCATTGCCGTAAAGGATGTTGTCGCGGATGGTCCCCGTAAACAGAAAAGGCTCCTGTAAAATGAATCCGATCTTGCGGCTGCGCTCCTCCGGTGTATAGGTGCGGATATCCCGGCCATCCAGCAGTACCGTGCCTTCACGCGGGTCGTAAAGGCGCGCGATCAGCGAAGCGGTTGTTGTTTTACCGCCTCCCGTGGGCCCGATCAATGCATAGGTTTTGCCTCGTTCAAGCTTAAAATTGACCTGATGCAGTATTTCACGGCTGTCGTAACCGAAACGCACACCCCGGAATTCCAGAAGCGCGCTGTCGGCTTCCCCGGTCGTTTCAGCGAGGGCCGCCAGATCCGTTTCCAGCGACAGGATTTGCGATACGCGGTCCCATCCCGCCATAGCGACCTGAAAAGTCGTCCACAATGCTGCCAGCTGTCTCAAAGGATTGTAAAAATTGACAGCATAAGCCAGATAGCTCACGAGCAGCCCCACACTGAATTCGCCGATCACAATCAGGTGAATACCGTAACACAGCACGATCAACTGGGCGATGTTGGCAAAAAACGAGTAGGTAGGGAGGAAAATGTTATTGACGAGCCCCGCGCGGATCGCCGTTTGATAGTTTGCCAGGTTGGCAAGCCTGAAACGCTGGCGAAAATAGTCGCGCCGGTTGAATGCGATCACCACCTTGAAATTACTCAGGCTCTCCTGGATTTCGGCACTGAGATCGCCCGTACTTTTCAGGTTTTTCGCATTGGTTGCCTTCACCCAGGGCGAAAGCAGCATCGTAAAGATCAGGATAACCACAGCCGGTGCCAGTGCGGCTGCACCCAGCTTCACATTGATGACAAGCAGGAATATGCCCGCCCCGATCATCGTGAAAATGCTTCCCACAAACTGCATCAGGGATTGGGAAAAGAACTGGTTCAGCTTGTCGGTATCGTTATTGACACGGGAAATCAGGTCGCCGGCTTTGTTTTGGTTAAAAAAAGCGACCGGCAACAGCTGCAACTTATTGAATATCGCATTGCGGAGGGTAAACAACAACCGTTGCCCCACCCCACCCATCAGCTTGGTCTGCTGATAGGCAGTCAGCAGTCCGAGGAGGTACATGCCCAGTAAAATCCCCCCGAAGACCAAAAGGCCGTGAAACTGTTTAGTCACCACATACTGATCGATTGCATGACCGATCAGATATGGCCCGAGCAGGTTGACGATCGTGTTCAATGTGATCGCACCCAGCGCCAGTGCGAGGTTAACACGCTCATGGGAGATCAGTTTCAACAACTTTCCCAGCGCCTTACGGGTAGACATCTTGGCCTGCTGCTCCGAAAGTTTGTTAAGATCGTAATTCATAGTTGCTGGTGCTTTGTTGTGAATTGAAAATCTGCACATACTCCGGGCTCGTTTGCATGAGCTCCTCATGGGTACCGCACCCGATGAGCTCACCTTCCATCAGCACCGCGATCTGGTCATAATGCCCGATCGCTGCAATTTTCTGCGTAACCGAGATTAATGTAGTTCCGGGGTAATTGCGTTCTACATTGGCAAGGATCTTCTGCTCGGTGCTGGTATCTACGCGCGCCGTAAAATCATCCAGCAGGAGTACCCTCGGGTGCACCGCCAGTGCCCTGGCCAGCATGATCCGTTGCTTCTGTCCCCCCGAAAGACTCGAACCGCGCTCCGAAACGATCGTATCGAGGCCATCGGGCAGGCTTTCGACAAAGGCGGTCAGTTCCGCGGTGTCAATGGCTTTTTGCAGCGATTCGTCAGTCACGGTCGTACTGAACGCTATGTTCTCACGGATGCTCATGTTAAAGATGATACTATCCTGAAATACAAAACCTACCTGCCTGTGAAACGATTCGCTGTCGTAATGATCTATGGGTTGGCCGTCGTAGGTAACACTCCCTTCCTGCGGCGCGATGAGGCCCGTCAGCAGATAAAGCAGCTGTGTCTTCCCGGCCGCTGTCGGCCCGATGACCGCGATCCGGGAGCCCGCCTTCACCGACAGGCTGATCGCTTTGAGCGCAGGCTTTTCGCCGTAGCGTACCGACACATTCCGAAGTTCGATATTCCCTTTCAATATCGCTTTGGAAGAACCGCCCTCCACGGGATCAGGCACACTTAAGATTGCGGAAATACGCTGAAATGAAGCCGTCGCCTGCGCGATGACGTTACTCATAAAACCGATGACCAGGATCGGGAAGATCAGGATCACCAGGTAACTGTTGAATGCCGCGAAACTTCCCAATGTCATATCCCCTTCGATGACAAAATGCCCGCCGAGCACCAGTATCGTAAGCCCCGCAAGGTTTGCCGTAAACTGCACCACGGGAATAAGACCCGCAAACAGGCTCAGAATGGCCAGGCCGAAGCCCTTTGCCTGGGTATTTGCTTCCAGGAATTTGACATATTCAAGTTGCTGAGAATTCACCACGCGGATCAGCGCCGAACCCAGGATACTTTCATTGATGATCCGGTTGAGCCAGTCAATCACTTCCCGGCTCTGGACGAAGAGCGCACGGACCTTTTTCAAAGTCAGAAAAAAAGTGCCTCCTATCACCGGAATGATAGCGATGACCGTCAATGCCAGTTTCCAATTGATGGTCAGCAACAAGATACTCGCTCCGATAATGATGAAAATGGAAGAAACGATCGACACGATGGCCTGGGACACAAACAGCTTGATCGAGTCGGTATCGGCGGTGAGGTTCGTCAGCAGCTTCGAGGGATTAGCTTGTTCGATGAATGCATGGCTTTGTCGTGAGATCTTGTCGGACAGCCTCGTGCGCAGGTCGCGCGCTACCTTTTCCGAGGCATAGGTCTGGACTACACTCTGAAGGTACCCGAAGAGGAATACCAGCGCAACCGCGACCGTAAATTGGTATAAAGTGCCTTCCAGGTCGAAACGCTGACGGACGTAGTCGTCGATACCGTCGGCAATCAGTCGGGGCAGCCAGAGATTGATCCCGTTGCTGAGCAATGCAAACAGTAGCAGCAGCATGATCAACCCCCGGTAAGGAGCCAGCAAGCTGAATATCCCCGGCTGTTTTGTTCCTCCGGGCTTGGCTTTTTCGGACATGCAGGTTTAGTTTTGAATAAGTCCGTAAATATACACGAACCAGGAGGTTTCGGGAAATGCAATGCATTTGTTATCGGAATTTAACAGCAGAACCGCCATCCCGGCCTTATCTTTGAAAACTGCCTTTCGGCAGGCAGCTATCCTATCCCGACCTTTATGCGCAACCTGACCCTGTTTCTCATTGCCGGCCTGACCGGCCTTTCCTTTACACACCAACCCGCAAAACCCAATATCATTTACATCTATGCCGACGACATGGGATATGGCGAACTGGGCTGCTACGGCCAGCAGAAGATCAGAACCCCCAATCTCGACCGCCTCGCCCGGGAAGGCATGCGGTTTACGCAGCATTACACCGGCACACCCGTGTGCGCACCTGCGCGGGCTATGCTCATGACCGGAAAGCACGCAGGCCACTCCGCTATCCGGGGAAATTTCGAACTCGGAGGTTTCAAAGACGAGGAAGAGCGCGGACAAATGCCATTGCCGGCCGGAGAATTTACGGTAGCCGAATTGCTCAAACAGAAAGGCTACGCTACCGCGCTCACCGGCAAATGGGGAATGGGGATGAACAACAGCGACGGCACCCCAAGCAAACAGGGCTTCGACTATTATTACGGCTATCTCGATCAGAAACAAGCCCACAACCAGTACCCGTCGCACCTTTGGGAAAACGACCATTGGGACACGCTTGCACAACCCTGGCAGGACGTTCACCGTAAACTGAATCCCGCCACTGCTACCGAGGCCGACTTCGAATCGTTCAAGGGAAAAGAATATGCCCCGCTGAAAATGACGGAGAAAGCATTGGCGTTCATGGAAAAGAACAGAGATAAACCCTTTTTCCTGTATATGCCCTACACGGTCCCGCACGTATCGTTGCAAGCCCCGGACGAATTCGTGAAGCAATATGTGGGTCAATTCGAGGAGAAACCCTACTACGGAGAGAGAGGCTATGCCTCCACCCGATACCCGCTCTCGACCTACGCGGCAATGATCACATTACTGGACGCGCAGGTGGGTATTGTCATGGAAAAAATCAAGGCAATGGGATTGGACGACAACACGATCATCATGTTCAGCAGCGATAATGGTGCTACTTTCAATGGAGGAGTCGACGCCAAATTCTTCAACAGCGTCGCAGAGTTACGTGGCCTGAAAATGGATGTGTATGAAGGCGGGATCCGTGAACCTTTCATTGCCCGCTGGCCGGGTAAGATCAAAGCCGGAAGCGTGAGCGACCACATCTCCGCCCAGTTCGACCTGCTGGCGACGCTGGCGGAACTAACCGGGCAAAAAACCCCACCCACCGACGGCATTTCCCTGCTTCCCGAACTGCTGGGACAGAAAAGCAAACAGCGCCAACATCCGTATCTGTATTTTGAATACCCTGAAAAAGGCGGACAGATCGCCATTCGAATGGGCGACTGGAAGGGCGTAAAAACGGACCTCCGTAAAAATCCGGGCAACGGCTGGCAGCTGTTTAATCTCAAAACAGATCGCGGTGAAACAACCGACGTAGCCGCGAAACATCCCGATATGCTGACGCGATTTGACGATATTGTAAAAAAAGAACACCGGGAAACGGAAGTGACCGCCTGGCAGTTTGTGATGCCGGTGATTGCAGCAAGCGCAAAATAATATGGGTTATACAGAATATCGCCCCCACCCCGCTCTGGCGGCCTACGTCGATGCCTACTGGCAGTTTACCGGCGACGGCATGCCTGCCACGGTCCAGCGCATTCTCCCGGATGGCTGCGTGGACATTATCGTCAATGTCGGGGATGATCAATTGCCGGGTGCGGACGGTTTTTTCATGAAAAGCGGGCAGAGCTACCTGGTAGGAACGATGTCGCACAGTATCGATTCAACCGTTTTGCCCCATTCCCATCTGATCGGCATAAGATTCAGGCCGGCCGGGTTTCCCGCTTTTTACCGATATGGGTCGTTGCACGAGTTCACCGACTTAACCGTCGAATTTGATAACCAACTTGCTCCTGATCTCCGGCGTACAGACATTTCGCCAAAGATATGCCTGGACAACTTTCTCCTGAAAAGGCTCGGGAGAGAACTCCCTCGTCTGATCCCGGCTATCGGTGAAATCGAATATAAAAATGGCCTGATCGATGTACCAACCCTCGCCCGAAACCATTGTACCACCGTCCGCCAGTTGCAGCGTGCATTTAAAGAACAGGTGGGCCTGAGCCCGAAAGAATTCATCAATGTAATACGATTCAGGTATGCAATGCAATTGATCAAAACCAACGACCGGCATGCGCTGCTGGACATTGCACTCGAAGCAGGTTACTACGACCATGCGCATTTAACCAATGCAATCCGCAAATATGCGGGTGTCGCCCCCTCGTCGCTCTGATTTTGTCGCATTTTTCCAAACACTACATGCCCGGCAGCCATTAGTTTTGCTCTATCAACAAACTATATGCATGATGGAACAAAGACTAAGTGTAATAATGCTCGCAGCGGACGATCTGCCCAAACTCAGGGAGTTCTACGCCGGGGTTCTGGGATGGCAGATCGAATCTGGTAATCAGGACATTGTGTTTTTCAAACTGAACGGTATCCTGCTTGGTATATATGGAAGGAAGGATCTTGCTAAATTCAACAATGCAAGTCCCGAGGGTACAGGATTTCGCCCATTCAACCTGGGCTACATGGTAAATTCGCGGGGAGAAGTAGAGGATATCTACCATGCGCTGAGGGACAAAGGCGTAACGATAATCCAGGAGCCGACAGAACCGGCGATAGGCGGCTGTTACTTCCTGTTTTCCGATGTGGAGGGAAATATCTGGGAAATTTGCTACAACTTATATATTCCAATCGATACGTCGGGCAACGTAATCCGGCATGCATCCATCGATCACCTGTAATCATCACCAACATGGCACAATTCGCATACACCATCCTGTACGTCAGGGACGTGACAGCATCCATCACCTTTTATGAAAGGGCATTCGGCTTTGAAAGAAAATTCATTTCGCCGGACAACGAATATGGCGAACTGAATACGGGCAGCACGACGCTGTCTTTTGCCGCCACCGGCCTGGCCCAAACCAACATTCCCGACGGGTTCACAGCCAGTGACCCAGGATCGAAACCTTTTGGGATCGAGATCGGCTTCACGGTCGACAATGTCGATGAAGTATTTCAAAAAGCACTGGACACCGGGGCCACGCTGGTTTCAAAGCCCAAAACCAAGCCATGGGGGCAGGTCGTTTCCTATGTCCGGGATCCGGAAGGCTTTCTGGTGGAGATCTGCACGGCAATGTCCTGAGCCATCTTCTTTTTCAAACTTTCACGGTTCCACCGGAAAAGGCCCGTCTTCGAACTCCTCCTCGTGATACCCTTTGCTACCCACGTCCCGGGCCAGTTCACTTCTGAAATCGGTCCCGTTTTGCAGGCATTGCAGCACGTGCGCAAAGTCATATTCCGGTTGCCAGCCAAGCTCCCGCCGCGCTTTTTCATTGACGTACACCCGATCTATTTTGGAGAATAACCTCCACCCGGCCGCGTCGAAAAGCGCGCCGCAATCCGGGTACAGCGACTCGATGACACTTGCTGCATCGATATGGAGCTGCGCCAGATGGGCGGGTGTAAAAGGTGTGGTGGCGGAAATAATGTACCTGCCAAAACCAAGCTCGGCCGCTTTCTTCATAGCCAGCAAATGCGCCGTAACGGCATCCGCAACATCGACGCGCCGGTAGAGCAGTTCGAGCGCCTGTGTGTTGGGGGTGCTGTAAAGTCTGCGGGTTTCGGCATTATCATCGTCTTCGGGAAAGAAACGCGACGTCCTCAGGATGAGTACCGGCAAGCCGGTTTTACGATGCATCAGCTCGCAGAGGCTTTCCGCGGCCAGCTTTGTAACGCTGTAAATGTTTTTCGGCAATGGATGGACGTCCTCTGTGATCCAGGCTGCGGGTTCGCCCTGGGCGGGGTTCATCGCCGCACCGAATGTGCTGGTGGTACTTGTGAAAATAAAACTGGTAACATCTTGTAAAACAGCTTCTTCGAGGAGATTAAGCGTACCGGTGATGTTGGTATCCACAAAATCCTGCCTGCTGTGTGTGGCCACGTGCGGCTTGTGCAGGGTTGCCGTGTGAATGATATGGGTAACGCCTTTTACCGCCCCGGCCACGAAAGCCCGGTCGGCAATGTCTCCAACAAGATCGGTGTAAGGCGACGGCTTGATGTCCAGTCCCGTTACCGCTGTGCCCTGGGCTCTCAGGGTGCGCATCAGCGCCTCGCCCAAATGTCCCGCGCTGCCTGTAATTAAAACGCTCATTTCAGTTTAAAACTAATTTCCGGCAAAGGTATGATCGTGCGGTTTTGAAAAATATTGGGATACAGGATAAAAACATTGAAATTTGCACATGGCCTATATCATTGATAATGAATCATACCGGGAGATCGCCGGCAGGAAGTTTCTTGCACAGCCGTCCGTGGATATTTTCGAGCACGATGCGCCGCGCATGCCTTTCGTCAACCATCGTGTGAAGAATATCTATGCCCGCAATTTCGGCATTATCCGCTTCCAGGCCGATTTTATGGAGGATATGCAGATCCGGGGTATGCAAAGCGATCCACACGTCAGCCTCCATTTCCAGCTCACCGGGTTTTCCAATGCACATTTCCGTGACATCCCCGGCGACCATCCGCTGCGTCCCGCCGAGTACAACATTTATTATTCCGAAAACTTCGACTCAGATATTTTTTACAACCGTCAGAAGGGTTTCGAATACCTGGCCGTGATACTTAAAAAAGAGCATTTGCTGCAATTCCTGCAACAAAACGGCAATCCGGCAAAGAAGCCCGAAACAGCACTGGAGCATGGACGGCCCCTCGCATTGTTCGACCGGGCTGCACCGCTCCACGCGGAAATGCAAGCGGTTTTACATCGCATGCTGCATGCACCTGTCGCAGACGATCTTTCCGAAATGTATCTGAACGGCAAAATCATCGAATTGCTCGCATTGCAGTTGCACCAATATCGGGAGGAGCAGACGACTTACCGTACCTCCCCGGGAACAGACCGGCAACTCGCCGAAATCCACGATTTCCTGAGTACACACTTCCTCACCATCCACTCACTGGAAGATGTCGCGAAACACGCACGCCTTTCCGAACACCAGATCCGCGAAGGTTTCAGGCACAAGTACCGTACGAGCGTGTACGAACTCATTCATGAAAAAAGAATGCTGCACGCGCGGCATTTGCTGCTCAGTTCCGGGTCCACCGTCGACGAGGTCGCAAACGCGGTCGGCTACGCGCACGGCAGCAACTTCATCCAGGCATTTAAGAGGAAGTTCGGCATTACTCCGAAGCAGATGCAACTGGATCAACGCCGGTAATCGCCGTCAGATCATCCATTTACGCTCGGTGGTAAAGGAGATCGTCAGCCACATTTTGTAGTCGCCCCGTATCCGCTCGTACAGCTCCTGGCGCACACGGTCCAGTTCCTTTACCTGCATACCCGCCAGTTCCTCCGGCAACAGGAAATCGATCTCGATGGTATAGCTGCTTCCGGTCTTGGCGACCCTGACGTACTCGTCGGTAAACCCGTACCGTTTGGAAATACCTTCCGCCTCCAGATGGATCTTCTCCTCCACGTCATCATCCGGAGCGAATTGTAGCAGTTCCCGCACGTTTTTCCAGAACGTGCGCACGGGAATGCGCAGAAAAAGCAGCGAAATGATGATCACCATGCCGGGATCCAGGTAGGGAATGAGGTACGCCAGGGACGTCTCCCTCAAAAAATAGCCCAGCGACAACACCACCAGCACACCCGTGCTCAGCAATGCATCCAGCTGCCATTCGGTAGCCTCGATCCGGACGTATTCCGACCGCATCTGCAACGCCATTTTCCGGAAATACAACCAAAGCAGAAAACAGCCGATAATGGAAGCGATCAGGTAAGGCAATGCGATGTCGAGCTCCACGAGCTTACCGCCATTGATCATATCCATTACTGACGTCGCAAGCGAATACAAGCAAAGAAATATGATCACGGCCGATTGCAGCGTCATCGAAAACGGTTCGAACTGCGCCCGGCCAAATGGCAAGCCATCGTCGTCCGGTCTGCGGACGAAGTTATTCACAAGCAGCGATACACCCGACAGGCTGATCCCCACCATTGAAAAAAGCGCGTCGAAAATAATGGATTTGGAACCGCCCGCAATACCGACGATAATCGCCCAGATCGTAAATACTGATCCGGTGAGGATGGAAAGCTTGATGAGTCGCCGCTCCCGTAGCCGTTTTTGTCTTTCGTTCATACCAAACGGGCAATGGCCGATGCACCGGCACAATGCCTTGATTAAGGTAAAAAGACGTTTCGCGGAAAGCAAGTTCCAAAACGTACGTTAACAGATTGTGAAACATTTGCCCAAAACCGGCGCTTCGCTGGTGTTGCGAAAACGATTACTTTTATACATTGCAGCCCGGTCGCAGGAATTAATCAAGCCGAACTATCGTTTACCCCGAATAATATATTTTGTATACAAAAAATAAATGAAATCAGATTCCCAAGCTAACAAAGTATACCTTGAAATGCGGCGCAAGATCCTTTCGAACCAGCTCGCCCCGGGCAGCCGGCTCAAAGAAGACGAATGGGCGCGCCGCACGGATGTCAGCCGCATTTCGGTCAGAGAAGCCCTTAACCGTCTTTTGGGCGAAGAGCTGGTCGTTTTCGGTGAAAAAGGAGGTTTTTTTATCCGCCCGATGACGGCAGATGATGTGCGCGAGATCCGTCAGATGCGACAGATTCTAGAAATCGGCGCCTTGCGGATACTGGTACAAAGCGCTACTCCTGAGAATATTACCGAACTGGAAGAGATATGCGAAGACTTTTCCTCCATGATCCGCAGAGGTTACCTGAGCGGCGCTTGCGAGGCCGATGTCAAATTTCATGAAACACTGATCGCCAGCGCAGGCAACAAAAAACTGATTACGCTCTATCAGGTGAGCAACATCCCGCTTTTCCATCAAAAACTAGGTCAGGCCCAGTCGCATATGGACGATTACGAACTAACCGATAAGGAGCATCGGGAGATCGTAAAGGCCATTAAAGAGGGAAATCTCATACAGGCGGAAACAATTTTGAACAAACACCTGCTGCGTGGAGAAGCCGCTGTACTCGACGGCGTGGCCGAATAATTCCTCCGCAACCAGCGACCTGCTGTAAATTCCGCAACAACACTCCGAAAGGGTGAATTATTTGGCATTAACGCGCCATCTGATTCACCCTTTTTACTTTTTTTCAAAAAATCAGAATAAAAATTTTTTGTATACAAAAACTATATATATTTGTATACCTAAGTTACTTTTCCTACTCACCATTCCTGCCCGATGAAAAAACTCTTTTACCAACTGAGGTGTATCCTCATGCTCCTGTATTTCTGTTGCGGCCCGATGGACGCCTTCGCCCGCCCGCAGCAGATCGAAGGTACCGTTACCGAAAAGACGACCGGCGACCCGCTACCCGGCGTGAATGTGGTGATCAAAGGCACCAGCCGCGGCACCACCACCGACAATCAGGGCCATTTCAGCATCGACGCGGCGCCCGACCATGTGCTCACATTCTCCTTCATCGGCTACGTGAGCCAGGACGTAACCGTGGGCGCGGCCTCGGTACTCAATGTCCAGCTCGTCACCGATGCGCAGGCATTGAACGAGATCGTCGTGACCGGTTATTCCAGTCAGCGTAAAAAAGACATTACAGGTTCGGTAGCGGTCATCAGCATGGACGCTGTGAAGTCGGTGCCCACCGGGTCGACCTTCCAGGCGCTGCAGGGACAGGCGGCGGGCGTCAACGTGATCAGCTCGGGCGTGCCGGGCAAGGGAAGTAATGTGTTTGTCAGAGGGATTTCGTCTTTCGGCAATTCGGCGCCGCTCGTGCTGGTGGACGGGGTGGAAGCTGACCTTAATAATATCGCAGCCAATGACATAGCTTCCATTCAGGTATTGAAAGATGCCGGGGCGGCTGCAATCTACGGCGTCAGAGGCTCGAACGGCGTACTGATCGTCACCACCAAGAAAGGACAGGCGGGAACAACGACCGTTAGCTACGATGCCTACGCCGGCGTTCAGGTTCCACTTTCGGGTAACCCGTTCAACACCATCCGCGATCCTGAAACATTTTCACGGCTATCCCTGATCGCGAACCCGCAGAATCCGCTGTTCGCCAACGGCATACCCGACTACCTCTACGCCGGCCCGCAGGGAAACGGCATTGCCAACGAGGGTAATGCACTGGTCGACCCTTCACGCTACCGGTTTGACCCGATCAATCCAGCCAACAACTACCTGATCCAGAAAGTGAATAAGGCCGGCACCGACTGGTTTCATGAATTTTTCAAACCTGCCATGCGAACAGACCATAACCTGTCGGTCCGGGGAGGAAATGACAAATCCAGTTACTTTGTCTCTGTCGGCTATCTCAACCAGCAGGGCACTGCCATTGAAACTTATCTCAAACGCTACTCGGGGAGAGTAAACACCTCGTTCAATATCGGTAAAAATGTAGTAGCGGGCCAGAATCTGAACCTCTACTACCGGTCGAGCCCCGGAATGGCGACCGACAACCAGTTTGGCAATGTCGCGGAAGTAGCGAGGATGATGCCCATCATCCCTACCCACGATATCATGGGCAACTACGGCGGCACACGTATGGGCGTGAACGTCGGCACCGGCACCAATCCGGTCGCAAGCCAGGAACGCACCGCCATCAACAAAAACAACGCCTGGAACGCGGTGGGGAACGTCTTCCTGGAAATCACATTCCTTAAAGACTTCAAACTCAGGACCAGTTACGGCGGCGTACTCACCAACGCCTATAATTATGCCTTCACCTACACCCCTTACGAGCGCGCCGAGGGATTCCTCAACCCTAACTCGTTCAGCGAAAGTTCATCCTTTTTCAGAAGACTGGTTTGGACCAACACATTAACCTACAACAAAAATTTCGGCAAGCATAACCTCACCGCATTGGCCGGAACCGAATCCATCGAGCAGGCCGGAAGGTCCCTGTCCGGCTCCCGCGCCAGATACTTTTCTCCTGATCCCGATTACCTGACCCTGGACAATGGCACCACGAACATTGCCAATTCCAGCGGAGCCAGCGAGGAAGCATTGTGGTCCATGTTTGGCCGGCTTGATTATGCGTATGACGACAGGTACCTGCTGAGCGGAACGATCCGGAGGGACGGCTCCTCCCGCTTCGGACCAGACAACCGGTACGGCAATTTTGCTTCGCTCTCGCTCGGATGGCGTTTGTCTGGCGAGCAATTCATGAAGAACCTCAATTGGATCAATGACCTGAAAATCAGGGCCAGTTACGGTGTGCTGGGTTCACAGAACAACGTTGCACCCGAAAACCAGTTCGATCTGTATGGAGGAACGGCCGGAAATGCGTATTACGATATCAAGGGCACAAGCAACAGCTCCGTGCAAGGATTTATCCAGACCCGCTCAGGCAATACCCGCACCGGATGGGAACGGAATGTCATCTCCAACATCGGTCTGGATGCTTCGCTGTGGAACAACAAGCTGGACTTTTCGATCGAATACTATCAAAAGTCGATCAAAGGATTGCTGTTCGGCCTCACTTTGCCAGGCATTGCCGGCGGCGTAACCCCGGCGACGGTCAACATCGGCGATATCCGCAACAAGGGTGTCGACATTGCCGCTACTTTTCATGGAAAGGGCGGAGAAAACCTTACCTATTCGATAGGGACTAACATCACAGCCTACAAAAATGAGGTAGTCAGTGTTCCCCAGCCCGGCTATTTCGACGCGGCAAGCCACCAGCAGCTGGGCCCCATCGTGCGGAACCAGGTCGGACAGGAGGTGAGTGCATTCTATGGCTACAAAGTCACCGGACTTTTCCGGAATGAGGCCGAAGTCACCGCCGCGCCCACGCAGAATGCGGCAGCCCCCGGGCGTTTCCGCTATATGGATGTGAACGGGGATGGAAAGATAGATCCGTCCGACCGGACGTTCCTCGGCAGCCCGAACCCCGACTTCACTTATGGCGTAAACCTGTCCATGAAATACAAAAGGCTCGATTTCTCAGCTATCTTCTTTGGCTCACAGGGGAACCAGGCAGTTAATGCGATCCGGGTGCAAACCGACTTTTTCGGCACTTACGTCGGCGCAAAGAGCAACCGGCTTCTGAATGCATGGACTCCCGAAAACACCGATACGGACATTCCGAAGATCGAAGGACAGAACAGTTTCAGCACAGCAGGGGTTTTCAACTCATATTTTGTAGAAAACGCGTCTTTTTTGAAACTCAGGACCGTCAGCGCAGGCTACAATTTTGGCAACCTGCCTTTGCTTCAATGGGCTAAATTCAAGAACCTGCGGGTTTATGCGCAAGCCATGAACCTGTTTACCATCACCAAATATACGGGCCTCGATCCCGAGCTGGATGGAAGCAGTTCTAGTTTCGGGATCGACTGGGCCAATTATCCCAACAATGAGCCTGTGTATCTGCTGGGACTAAACCTGTCATTTTGAGATAAAACACCTGAACCAAACAGCGCATTGGAAATCATGAAAGCCATAACAGCAAAAATTGCTAAAATAACCATTCTGGCCATGACGGCCCTGCACATCAGCTCCTGCCAGGACGACTTTCTGGACAGAGCGCCCAAAGGTGCATTGTTTTCAGGAAGCCTTGCCAACGAAGCCGGTGTCAATGGCCTGCTCATCGGAGCATACTCGCTGCTGGACGGCAATCCGGGCGGCGGCTGGGCGGCGGGCAGATGGATCTTCGGCGGTGTCACTTCCGACGACGCGCATACCGGCACCGAGGCAGGAGCTTTGCAACCCGTTCCCACTTATGAAAGTTATACGCATACCGCTGCCACCCAGGGCATGAACGAGCGCTGGAAGCAACTGTACGCCGGTGTCCAGCGGGCCAACGATGTCCTCCGGTTGCTCAAAATAGTAGAAGAAAGCGGCGGCATTGCCGAGGCGGCAGCCGGGCAGGTCAGGGCTGAGGCTCGCTTTCTACGTGGGGAATATCACCTGGAAATAGCCATGATGTGGAAGAACATTCCCTTTGTAGATGAAACCATCAGCGCGACCGCCGGTAATTACTATGTTCCCAATACGAGCCCGGCCTGGCCATTGATCGAAGCTGATTTTCAATATGCGGCAGAAAATCTCACATCTACCAAAACGGAAGTGGGGCGTGCCAACAAATGGGCGGCCAAGGCATTTCTGGTAAAGACCTACCTGTTTCAGAACAAGTACACGGCAGCAAAGCCGCTGCTCGACGACATCATCCAGAACGGTGTCACCAGCAATGGGCTCAAATACAACCTGCATGAGCATTACTTCGACAACTTCCGGCCTTCCACCAAGAACGGGCCCGAACAGGTTTTTGCGATCATGTACTCGGTCAACGACGGCGCCAATGGCGCTAACGGCAATGGACCCGGCGGAGACGGGAACGCCGGGCCATACGGTGGCCCCTTTCCCAGCTATGGTTTTTACCAACCCTCCTTTTCACTTGTCAATTCGTATAAAACGGACGCAACTACCGGATTGCCGCTGCTCGACACTTTCAATGAGTCGGATGTCAAACATGACCTGGGTGTGTTATCCTCCGCTCCTTTCGAGCCGTATACGGGCACCCTGGACTCACGCCTTGACTGGACGGTCGGGAGAAGAGGCATTCCCTACCTCGACTGGGGTGTCAATCCGGGATTGTCGTGGGTACGGCAGCAAAGTGTAGGCGGCCCTTACCTGCATGTGAAGCACGCCAACCCGCAGTCAGAACCGTTGTCGCGGGAAGTGCAGAGTACGGCCAATACGTATAACCTTATCCGTTTTGCAGATGTATTGTTGTGGGCAGCGGAGGTAGAAGTGGAAGTCGGGAGTCTGGCGCAGGCCGAAATCTACGTAAACAGAGTACGGGCAAGGGCTGCGAACCCGAAGACATGGGTCAAAAAATACATCGACAACAAGGATCCCATGAAAGGGGTCACCGATCAGTTCGCGGCAAATTATAAAGTAGGCCTGTACAACGGCCACTTCACCCAAAAGGGGAAGGATTTCGCCCGCGAGTCGGTACGATTCGAGCGAAAGCTCGAACTCGCCATGGAGCACCATCGCTTCTACGATCTGCAGCGTTACGATCAGGGGAAAGGCTATATGGCCAAGGTGCTCAACGATTATATCCGGCATGAGGTCAATGTCCCCAATTTCAACCATTACTATATGGTGGGGGCTCAATTTGTGCAAGGTAAAAATGAGATATACCCGATCCCGCTGGCGCAAATTGATCTGAGCATCAAAGACGGCAAAGCTACCCTGGTCCAAAATCCCAACTATTAAGTAATTTCAAATAAACCACCCGGAAAACGATATTAATTCCAATTACCAACTTCAATGAGCATGAAAGAGACACAAAATCAGATTGATCGCCGCAGGTTTCTGACGCTGGCGGGAGCCACCGCATCGGCTTTATCGATATCACCACGATTCGCCTTCGCAGGCCGGCCTGTTTCGGACCGGAAACTTCGCGTCGGTATTGTGGGCGGCCGGTTCGGGCTTGGCTTTTACTTTCATGAACATCCCAACTGCACGGTAGAGGCCGTCAGCGATCTCATTCCCGACCGCCGGGCCGCATTGATGAAAACCTACCAATGCAGCAAGTCCTACGAATCGCTGGAAAAACTGTTGAAAGACCCCAAAATAGAGGCAGTCGCGTTGTTCACGCCCGCACCCGACCACGCAAGGCACGTGATACAATCGCTGCGCGCCGGGAAGCACGTGTTATGTGCAGTGCCCGCAGCGATGAGCATCGAAGAATGCGGCCAGGTGCTCGACACCGTTAAAAAAACCGGACTTACGTACATGATGGCCGAAACCTCGGTATTCCGGGAAGAAACCATTACTGCCAAACAGCTTTACAAGGAAGGTAAATTCGGTACGATATTCAGCAGCTCGGCTCAGTACTATCACCCGGGGCTCGAAGTATTGTATTTCGAGAACGACGGCAAGCCCACCTGGCGACACGGGCTCCCGCCGATGCTCTACCCGACCCACGTCACAGCGTTCCTGATCGCTGTAACGGGCGAAAGGCTGACGAATGTCACTTGCCAGGGCTGGGGCGACGACAGCCCGATGCTGAAAGGCAACCCCTACAAAAACCCATTCTGGAACGAAACCGCGTTTTTCAAAACCAACAAGGGTCACGCATTTACAGGTGAGGTATGCTGGAAAGGCGCATTGGTAGGTTGCGAGCGAGGCGAATGGCGGGGCGACAAAATGAGTCTTTATAGCGAGTACAAGCATAATGAGCCGCACAAAGTGTTCGCGACCGAGAAAGTAGGTACCGATGACGGAGGTTTCAAAATCGCCGAACCGGAAATGCAGCCGTACAAAGCAACCGACTGGTGGAAAACCGACCTACTGCCCCAGCCACTCCGCCACAACAGCGGCCATGGCGGCTCGCACACATTCATCACACACGAATTTGTGGATGCCATCATCAACAATCGCAAGCCGCTGATCGACATCCACGAAGCGCTGGCCTACACCGCCCCGGGTATTGTAGCGCACCAGTCGGCATTAAAAGGCGGCGAATACATGAAAATCCCCAATTTCGACTAGGACCTTCGGGGTCGTTATGTGTTATAGAATACGACGGGGTCGCCGCAACAAACGTTTCGGCGACCCGCCCCTTTACAAAGAACGTGCAGCGCACCGAACAATTTGCAAAACGGCAATCATCAAAAATCGCCCAGGTGCAGCGCACCGAAACATTTGTAGGTGCAGCGCACCGAAACATTTGTAGGTGCAGCGCACCGAAATATTTGTAGTGCAGCGCGAGACATTTTCAGCAGCAATTGATTTATTTTGTATTCAAAATATTAATATATTTGTATACAAAATAAATCAATCGAAACAATAGCCTACATTTTTACTAAACCACACGCCAAAAAATATTAACCACCTTCCGGGCACGTTACCGCACGATAAAATAACGATTCGTGAAATTCCAATTACAGTTTTTATCCAATTCAAATACCAAACAAACACATCTGATGAACAAGTGGCCAAAATCACTCGCACTTCTGAAAAACAACGAACAATGGATTCCTGGCGGCGTGGTTTCGCTCAACAGGAAATCTGATCCGAATATCTGCTTTACCAAGGGGCAGGGCAGCCGCGTGTGGGATCTCGAGGGGAATGAGTATATCGACTATCAGGCAGGTTTCGCAGCGTCCTTCCTCGGACACAACGACCCCGATATCAACCAGGCGGTACAGGAATTGCTCGGCCAGAATGCCGTGCTCATGGGTGCTGGTCCTACCGACCTTGAAGGACAATTTGCAGAGCTGTTCTGCCAAAGCGTACCATCGGTCGACAGTATCCAGATCACCACCACCGGTTCTGAAGCCACTTACCATGCCATCCGCATCGCACGCTCCGTGACCGGTAAAGACCACGTGATCGTCATGCAGGGGGGCTACAACGGCTGGCATAACGATGTGGCATGCAATGTAATCAGCACCCTCAGCGACGTCGGCGAACGCGTAAGCCCCGGGGAATATCCTTTCGACTCACTTTCGGCCGGTATTCCCGACGAGCACAAGTCGTTGATCCATGTGGTCAATTACAATGACCTCGAATCCGTCGCTTACGTCCTGAAACGCTACCCTGTGGCGTGCCTGATCCTCGAACCGGTCCTGCAAAACATTGGCATCGTCAAACCGCAGCCCGGCTACCTCGAAGGCCTCCGCAAACTGGCCGACGAAAACGGCTTCCTGCTGATCTTCGACGAAGTAAAAACCGGGTTCCGTCATGCATTGGGCGGCTACCAGCACATCAGCGGTGTCACGCCCGATCTGAGCACGTTCGGCAAGGCAGTCGCGAACGGGTATCCGCTGGGTGTGATCGGCGGGAAAAAGGAGTACATGGATTATTTCGTGCACCCCAATCGCAGCAAACGCGCGCTCATCGCAGGAACCTACAATGCATTTCCGCTCACGACGGTCGCGGCCATTGCCACCCTGAAAAAACTCGCATCGCCCGAACACGATGTGTACGGACATATTTACAAGCTGGGTCAAATGATGGAAGATGGCCTGAACGACATTTTTTCCGGTCTTGACAAACCCTACCACATCGCCCGTCAGGGATCGGCCTACTGCATTTACTTCATGGACCACGCACCGGTGGATTTCCACGACATTGCGAAAAACCACGATTTTGCATTCGACAAAAACTACCGCCTGAAACTGATCGAAAAGGGGATTTTCAACTTCCCGCTGCCGATCAAGCAGGGCAGTATTTCATTTGCCCATACTCAAAAAGACATTGAAATTACGCTTGAAAAAACCCGGCAGGTGATCAGCGAAATGTTCCAGACCATTACCCAGTAACCTAGTATGAAGATTACCGCGATCGAAACCCAGGTTTGCCACGCCCGCATGCGCAACTGGATTTTTGTAAAAGTAATAACCGACCAGCCCGGACTCTGGGGCTGGGGTGAAGCCACGCTGGAATGGCACACCCGCTCCGTCGTGGGAGCCATTGAAGACCTTTCGCAATTACTCATCGGTGAAGACCCGCGCCGGATCGAACACCTGTGGCAGATGATGTACCGCCAGCATTTCTGGCACGGAAACGGCGTGGTACGCGGCACGGCCATCAGCGGGATCGACATTGCATTGTGGGATATCCTCGGAAAAATACACGGCGTGCCTTGCCATGAACTGTGGGGCGGCCGTGTACGCGACTACATCCGGCTGTACTGCCATCTGGGAGGTGGTAAAATGGAAGATTTTTACAACACCCGCCCCGACGACGCGAAACGTTTCGGAGAACTTGCCCGGCGGGCGGTAGCTGATGGTTTTACCGCATTTAAATCCATGGCGGTGCCCGAGACAGCCCCGCTGGAAGGCCTCCAACCGGTGCATTACGCGGAAGCGTGCGTAGCCGCGATGCGTGAGGCCGTCGGCGATGAGATCGACATCATGGTCGATTGCCATGCGCGTCCTTCCCCCCGCATGGGTATGCTCTTCGCAAAAGCGCTGGAACCCTATGGTCTGTATTTTTTCGAAGAGCCCTGCTGGCCTGAATGCGTCGACGACATCGCGCTGATCCAGCGTTCGGTAAAAACGCCGATTGCCAGCGGCGAGCGCCTCACGGGTGTGCACGCATTTCGCGATATGCTCGAAAAACGGGCCGTGAGCGTGATTCAGCCCGATATAACGCATTGTGGCGGTCTCAGCGAAGTCCGCCGGATCGCGGCATTGGCAGAAGCCTACAAAGTGGCCGTTGCCCCGCACAACCCCCAGGGGCCTGTAAGTACCGCTGCGTCCATCGAATTCGGGTTTGCCACACCTTCCTATGCGATCTGCGAAAGCGTGCACAACGATGTGCCCTGGCGTTCAGATGTCGTAAGTGAAGGTTTTAAGGTAGAAGAAAAAGGCCGGATCGTATATCCGAACAGCCGTCCGGGGCTTGGAATTGAGATCAATGAGGAAGAAGTGCGGAAACATCCCTTTCAACAGGAAGTACTGCAACGCTCCTTTTATAAGGATGGCAGCGTAGGCGACTGGTAATTTTATGGATCAAATATTTAAAAACAGGACTGTACTGCTCAGCGGTGGATTGGGCGACATCGGCAAAGCCATTGCATTGGAATTTGCCAAAAAAGGGGCATCCGTGGCATTGGGCGACATCCGGCCACCCGAAAATGCAACCGGATTAATCGAAAGTTTACGTGCATACGGGCCTGCCCACACCTACCATCAGGTGGATGTGGGCAATGCGTCCGCGGTACATGCATGGGTCGATGCTGCGGAGCAGGCGATCGGCACACCCGATCTGATCATCGCCAATGCGGCCACTGTCACACTCGGAGGTGTCCACGCCATCACACCGGAACAATGGGCAGCTGAACTGAATGTCAATCTCAACGGTGCCTTTTACATGACCCAATGTGCCACGTCCAGGCTGCTTGCTCATCAGCGGCCGGGCAGGGTCGTTTTCACGGGCAGCTGGGCTGCGCATGCGGTACATCCGGGATTGCCGGCATATGCAGTTTCCAAAGCTGGCATTCGTATGCTGTGCCAGAGTATGGCGCTGGAATTGGCACCTTACGGCATCCTCGTCAACGAAATAGCGCCCGGCTACGTGAATGCAGGCCTGAGTGCCGGCCTCTGGGACGCCAATCCCGAACTGCGTCACCAGGCCGAGCAGCGGGTACCCATTAAGAGGCTGATCAGCGCGGAAGAAGTGGCACGGCAAGTCGCATACCTCTGCCATCCCGACAATAACCACATGACCGGCAGCACATTGCTGATGGACGGCGGACTTTCCTTACTGACCTAGATGCAAAAACAACCCTATCCCGAATACCGGAATCCGTCCTTTACCGGACTGATCGGTGTGGCGCAGGAAGACATTACACCGCCGGCCGGGATTTATGCCCGGAACTGGGGCGCGGCCACGCACGAAGTAGCCGAAGGCATCCATCGCCCGCTGGTGCTCACCTGCCAGACCTTCCGGGAATCGCCCGACGCCGCACCACTGGTGCTGATCGGCGCTGACCTGGGCTGGTGGAAAAGCGCCGAAGACGAACAATTCCTCAGGCATGGTATTCTCCACGCGCTGGGCCTCGGCCCGGCGCAGCTCATGTTTTGTCTTTCCCATACCCACGCCGGGCCCAGTCTTTTCCGTGAAGATGCGGGCAAGCCGGGCGGGTCGCTGATCGCCCCGTACCTGCAACAGCTCATGGACACAGCCATCCGGGCCATACGCCGGGCACTCGCTTCCGCCTGCGAGGCCACCCTTTCCTGGGGTTACGGCCATTGTAGCCTGGCGGCCAACCGCGACCTCCCCGAAGTGGGCACTGAGCGGTTGCTCGTCGCATTCAACCCCGGCATGCAGGCGGATGATACACTCCTCGTCGGCCGCATTACCGACAGCCAGGCAAAGGTGATCGGCACGATTGTCAATTATGCCTGCCATCCCACCACCCTGGCCTGGGACAACCGGCTAATATCCCCGGATTACATTGGCGCCATGCGCGAAACCGTTGAATCGGAAACGCAGGCTCCCTGCCTGTTCCTGCAAGGGGCCTCCGGTGAACTGGCGCCCCGCGAGCAATACAGCGGTGATGTGGCGCTGGCGGATGGATACGGACGGCAACTGGGATACGCCGTACTTTCGGTACTGTATGGCATGCAGCCGCCACAGGCCGCGCTGCGGTTCGGCGGTGCCGTAGAATCCGGTGCACCACTCGGGCTCTGGAAAAACGAGGTTGCGGAACCATCGCGGCACCTGGCTATGGTCCGGATCGACATACCCTTTGCATTGAAACCACTCCCGTCTCTGACCGAGATCGAGCGGGAATGGGAGGCCTGCCAGGATAATGTTTTGAAAGAAAGACTATGGCGGAAACGGGGAATCCGAAAAACGGTAGGCGAAGGCGATACTTCCCATATGCCGCTCTGGATATGGAAGCTCGGCGATTCGTTCCTGATCGGTCAGCCCAACGAAGCATACTCCTCCTTCCAGACCGACCTCAGACATGCGCTGGCACCCTATGCGGTAGCAGCCATCAACATTGTGAACGGCTACGCGGGTTATCTGCCTCCTTCCGACATGTATTCCCAAGACATGTATGCGGTATGGCAGACGCCCTTTGCATCCGGTTCGCTCGAAAAACTGACCACCACAGCCATCGCAACGGCTCTAAGTATGAAATAACCTATGAACCTGACCCTTACGACCCTGGATGCCAGCATCTTCGCCATTTATATGATCGGAGTGCTGGCACTGGGCATTTACGCCTCCCGCCGCGGAAAACAGACCAAGCGCGATTATTTCCTGGCCGGCGATAAGCTGCCCTGGTGGATGATCGGCGGCAGCATCATCGCCTCGAACATCAGCAGTCATCACCTCGTGGGAGCCATGGGTGCGGCTTACAACCGCGGTTTCGTGGTAATTGCCATGGAATGGGGTGCGATCCTCATGGGTTTCAATGCCTTGCTCTGGATATTCCTGCCGTTTTATATCCGTAACGGCTTTTTCACCATTCCCGAATTCCTCCACCGGCGCTTTGGCACAGCTACGCGCGCTACCTATGCAGGCCTGATCCTGCTCACCTATGTTTTTGTCGAAATCAGTGCCGTACTGTACCTGGGGGCGCTTTCGCTGCATTCATTGCTGGGTATTCCGGTGTTGGTCAGCGTGCTGGTACTTGCAGTCATGACCGGCATTTACACGATCTCCGGCGGCCTGCGGGCGGTTATCTGGACAGAAATGCTCCAACTTGGCGTCCTGGTCATGGGGGGCATTATCCTCACCATCGCCACCGTCAAAGCTTCCGGCGGCATTTCCGCGGTGATGGAAACCACCAAAGACTGGAAACTGCTCCTGCCCGCCGACGATCCCGATTTCCCCTGGACGATGTACCTCGGCGGCGCACTCTGTATCAGCATTTTCTACTGTGCTACCAACCAGTTTATCGTCCAGCGCGTACTAGCCGCAAAAAATGAATGGCACGCCCGCATGGGAGTAATTTTTGGTGATTATCTCAAATTCCTGGTGCCGCTGATTATCACGGTGCCTGCATTGGTAGCCCCGAAAATTATCCCGCACCTCGACAATCCCGACTTGCTCTTTCCCACTCTCGTGGGCACGCTTCTCCCGTCGGGCCTTGTGGGGTTGGTCATGGCGGGTCTTATTGCGGCCGTCATGTCCCATTTATCCGGTGCGATCAATTCCTGCACAACCATCCTGACGGTGGATGTATACCTCCCCTATTTCGGTAAAAATGTGAGTGAAGAACAGGCAGTGCGTTTCGGCCGCATCGCCGGAGGGGCGATTATCGTAGTAGGCATTTTGTGTACCGGTGTTTTGATGAACTACTCCGATAAACCTATTTTCATCTACCTCATGAATGCCTACGGGCTTTTCACGCCAGGGATCGCCACGATGTTTTTGCTGGGTATCCTGTGGAAGCGGACGACCGAACAAGGCGCGCTCACGGCGGGAATTCTCACGATCCCCCTTTCTGTCGCGATCGAATTCATGTTTCCGCAAATGCCGTTTTTCAACCGGACTGGCATTGTTTTCTGGACCTGTATGCTGCTATGCGTTGCGGTAAGCCTGATCACCAAGCCTAAACCCGAAAGTGAATTGGCCGGGCTGATCTGGAACAAGGAAAGCTTGTCGTTGTTGCCGGAAGAGCGTGAGCAGCAGCGCGGGATCCGGAATCCGGTGGTTTGGTGGGCTATCATCACCGCAGCGGTGTTGTTCTTTTATATTCGCTACGCATGACGATCGAAACCGTTCTCTCTCACCGCTGCGAGCTTGGCGAGGGACCCGTCTGGGATATGGCGCTTGGCGTGATCTGGTGGGTCGATATCCTGAAAGGGGAAATTCACCGGTACGATCCGAAAACCGGATCGCACGAACGACACGCGACCGGTCAGATGGTCGGTTCGGTCGCACTCCGAAGCCAGGGCGGACTCATTGCGGCCATGGAGCACGGTTTCTACCTGGTCGATTTTGAAAACCGATCGGCTGCACCCGTCGCAGACCCCGAGCCGCATTTACCCGGAAACCGTTTCAACGACGGCAAATGCGACCCGGCAGGCCGGTTTTGGGCGGGTACCATGTCTATGCGCGATGAAAACGGGGCTGGTGCATTGTACCGCCTCGATAAAGATCGTTCTGTTACGACAGAGCTTTCCGGTGTAGGTTGTTCCAATGGTCTGGCTTGGAGTGCGGACTGCGGTACGTTTTACTATATCGACAGCCTGGCCCACGACGTCAAAGCGTTTGATTACAACATCGTCTCCGGTCAAATCTGTAATTCCAGAACGATCGTTCAATTTTCACCGGCAATGGGGTATCCGGATGGTATGACGGTGGATCACGAAGGCATGCTATGGGTTGCATTGTGGGATGGCTGGAAGGTGATCCGATGCGATCCGCGGAACGGGAGGTTGCTGGATGAGATCGTTCTGCCGGTTTCGCGTGTCACGTCCTGCACTTTCGGCGGTGCTGAACTGTCCGACTTATACATTACCACGGCCCGGGCCGGTTTGCGCGACGATGAATTAGCGAATCAGCCTTTGGCAGGATGCTTATTTGTTGTAAAAAACAGCGGATATCGCGGCGTACCAGCCGATCGCTGCTCCTATTGAACTACATCACCTGTTTGATATGCCTAACACACTCTCAAAAAAGGCGGCTCCTAACCTTCCGGCACGATCCGATAGGCCCCGGCTTTGGCATTGAAAAAAATTGTGTTCTCCTGCTCATTCACATCTGTCTCCATCTTCACCGATGGCCCTTCTATCTTCCATTTACCGGATTTAATGCCCGTCACGGTGACCAGGTAGTTCCCGTCCCCCGGAATATGTATTTCAAACGCCTCCTGAATATCGTCGGCCCCCGACGCCATTACGACCACACGATCCGCTATTCGAATCACATAATGACTTCCCGACTCTTTAAAATCGATGGGTAACGGCTTCGTGTCGCCATCCACCATTTGAAATACAGTCAGAAAACGATCCTGCTTTCGCGCCGTTCCCGGCGAAACCATGATGCGGTGCCCGGTTGCTTCCCGCTGTTTGGAATTCACCTTCCAATTGTGCCCGAATGTACTGTTCGCCTCAGGCCCGCTCATGATTTGCATGGTGCGCTCCGAGGGTGACGGTACGAGCATTTGGACGTGTGTTTTACCAACCGATCCATTCTTTTCATTACTTAAAACAACACCCGAATCGGTCTGAACAGGGAGATTGAGCGCGTTGATCTGCCAGTATTTTTTGAACGAGGGATCCGCGGTGGTCATATCGTCGGTGAGGATGACGGCGGCGGGAACGTCCTTGCGGCCAAGGTTCAGGAAGCAGAATCCGCGGGTATAGCGGCTCATTTTGGCGGAATAGGCGGCGGTGAGGTCGGCCTTGAAATAACTGAATGCAGGTTGCTGCGTCGATGGCCCGAAACTGCCCGACATGACCGTTCCGTAGTGAAACCAGGTATCAGAAGTCACTTCCTGCGGGGTTTTCGGGAAACGCTGGCTGAACCGGCTTCCGCCGTCATTGACCTTCGTGCGGAACAGCAGCTTCTCCTCCGGATCCACGGCCAGCATCATGCTATGCGAAATGGAACGTTTGTTGAAATTGAAATCGTAATCGGTACCATATGAGAGGTATAGCCCCAGGTCACCGACCTGCCTGCCTCGGTAATAGATCTGCAATGCGCCGGCATCGGCATGCTGGTGATTGCCAAAATGGTAGCCGCCACCCTTGATCTCCGCCACGACGTCGTTGCTTTGCGGACTCATATCCCAGCCTGTCCGGGCGATCATCGAGCCCAGCACCGGGCCGAAGTCGATGGTTTGAGGCAACCCGTCCAGTCGCGGTTCCGGTTGGAGTTCCGGGTCATTGACGAGCAGGAACAATACCGGGTTGTCGGGCAGGCCGCCCTGCCGCCTGAATTCCGCTTTCATGACCGGGTCACCGGCGTATGCGTAATGCAGGAGCATCGTTTGCGGATGCTTCCAATAGTAAGGTTTCCCGCTTCGTTCGACGTTGAACACATCTCCGTCTCGAAGCATTTCTCCGTCAGGCAAGCGCAGATTGAGCCAGTACTTGCCCAGATCCTTGATATTGTCGTCAAAAACGGGTGTACCGGTCATGCGGTAGTAAAACCAGGCTGCGTGCATCTCCCAGTTGAACCGGTAAGCACCATAGTCGACACCCTGGTTATGCCTCGGCGACTGATACTCGAACTTCCGCATGGGCACCAGCTGCTCCAACACGGTGTAGGAAGTGTATCGGTAAGGTTCCGGATCCTGATCGTACAATGCAATGCCCATCGCGAGCAGGTCCCGGCAAATCTGCGCCTCGTTGCCGTGCCCGTTGATAATACTGTCGTCGAATGGCGGCCAGCCAATCTCCATCTCGGCTGCCAGTCGCATCATATGCTTGTAAAGCTGCTCCCTTTCTCCGGCCGAAAGCAGCGGGTAACACCAGTCGTACACGATGGCGGCGGCGTAGATCGCACGGCCGACTTCCCGGGTGATATCGCCGTGTTTGACATTCCCGAATTCAAGTACCGAAAGGTAATGCACCATCAGTTCCACCGCTTCCCGGCCGGTTTGCATATCCCCCGTCATCAGGTGATGAAATGCTTTGGTCTCCGCTGCCTTTTCCAGCGCAGCATGATGGAACTGCTCCTCCTGAGGGTCGTATTCGAATTGGAATGGTACTTTGGCTAACTGCTGTACCTGGTCCCAAACCGTTCGGTTCTCGCCCCGCGTCAACCGCTCTTTCACCATCTCCATCGATTGCCTGTTCATCCACAGCCGGGGATGTCCTGCGGGCGGAACAATGCGCGGCTTGTACGCCTGGGCTTCCGTGGGGACGGCCGGCGGGATATGCGGCCTTAACTCCAAGTGTCCCAGCCGTATTCCCTTTGGTAACCAGATTTTTAGCTGTTGATGAAACCCACTCTGTTCAAATTTCCCCAATGTCTGGCGTCCCTGATTATAAGCATCGTACAGGATCCTCCTCGTCGGTCGCTGGCCGCCGAACTGCATTCTGACAAAGACAGTTCCGATCTTTCCATCCGCCCCGACGACATTTTCGGCGTGACCTTCGTCCGGCACTGCATAACTGCTGACGGTGTACATCCCGGCTTCCGGCACATTAATATCAAAAACCAGGTCGGGCTCGCCAGCATTGTTCTCCGCATTCTCCTTTAACCGCACCCAGTACTGTTCCTCTTTGTTCTTGTCCCGGATTAACTCGGTAGTCTTCCCGTTGATCCGGGCTTTATTCACGGTCAGCTTGCTTACGTACGCACCGGCCGGCTCCTGCGCAAATCCTGCCCAGGCGCGCAAAACCAGCACAATGCATACGGCAAGCCATTTCCTTCCACTCAGTTCTGTCATTTTCTAAAATTTTAGAACAATCGTTCTAATATGGGTCTATTCAAATCCGCTCAGTTCATTTTCAACCGTTTGATACTGATCGTCATTTCTTTTTTTGCATTGTCTGCCTTGTTGACATACACATAGCCACGGTATTTCGAATCAGCAGTCTCGATCCAGAGCCCGGCTTCATTGCGCATGTTGACGGCAAAATCAGGTGCATTGGTATAGTCGAATTTTTGAAGATCCATATCATCGACAAACACACCGTACTGCAACCTCGCCAGCTGCTGATCCCGGATGTTCCAGGCCTTTACCATTTTGGTTTTGTTTTTCACCGCGGAAGGCAACACCACACCAGGCAGATACTCCGCGCTGGTGCCAGGCGCAACCAACGCATGAGAGAACGTCTTCCCGGCAATGGGTCGATAGAGGTACACCAGGTCGATCTTGTCAGGATTGGCAGCGGCATACTCCGCGTTATAAACAGCCATGTCGGCCAGCGAAATGTAGCAGGCAGCGCTGTCCTTCGCTACCAGGTCGAGCTTCATATCCATGCTGCGGACTTCGTACGGCCCCATTTCATAGCTGACCGATTGCCCGTTGGTGGCGGTTGCCGAAAAAGTGAACGACACTTTTTTACCGCGTGCTTCCTCAGGAATGCGGTAGAAATAACGGAGCGTGGCGGCCATGGTATCCTTGCTGAACTGCACGGTCGTCACGCTCCCATTGGTAGAGGAAGCCGTTCCCACGGGAATGCCCACGTCCACGCCTGCGCTATTGGTATAGTATGATTTGTTGTCGAGATAGGTACCCTCGCCTCCCGGGATGGAGGCCGTTACTTTCGCCGACACCAGCTTCCCTTCCGTGGGAAGCAAGGCCATCGCATAGGCAAATTCGATATCCAGCCCTACCACGTTCGGGCCGGACGTCCGTTTGATGACATCGTTCTTAAGTCCCGGCCCGATGGTCGGGATGGTGTATTCGCCATCGCTGCAACCGGTCAGGAGCTGGGCGAGTATGCCAAGGAGGTAAATAGGTCTGATCATTCTCATCGTTTTCAATGGGATCGGTTATTGAACCGTTATAAAAACCTGATAGGTCTTCCGCACCTGCCGGTTGCCGGAAACGACAGTCCACGTCCGCGGGGCCGCTAGGTCCGAAAAATCCGTGGCACCGGTGATTTTGGGTTCCAGCTTGGCGTCGGTTACAAGGGTAAACTGGGGGAAGAGGTTTCTGAGGTCGGTTCCCGAAAACACCTCCACTTTAACAGTCTGCGCCACGGTATCCACGACCGCACTCTTGGTTCTGACGGTCTGAAAATCGGCGCCCAGCAGTTCGAAATTACTGACGTAGCATTCTGTACGCCCGGTGACCAGCAAGCCATCCTCGTCGATCGGAAAGTCGGAAGAGCAACGGATCCCCGCGACGGCCGTCACCAACAGCAGGATTGCAAAGGAATATTTTTTCATGGTTTCAAATGGTTTAATGGAGGTTATCGCCATGGGGCATTCTGGGTCAGTTTCGGGTTCTTCTGGCGCTCGGTTTCGGGAATGCTGTAAATGTAGCAGCGCTGGTAGGTCAGCTCAGGCGCATTGAAGAAAAAGCGCTCCCAGTTGGTGCCATGCGTATCGGTAAACCATTTACCTTCCCCATAAGCAGCACCGAACACCCGCTCGATCGCTCGCCAGCGGCGGAGGTCGAATGCGCGTTGTCCCTCGCCTACCAGCTCCACGATGCGCTCCTGCTCGATGGCGTCGAAGAAGGCCTGTTTGCCGGCGGTTCTCGCCGCATTCAATGCGGGCAGGTTTCCGCGGTGCCGCACTTTGTTGACCAGCGCAATGGCGTCGGCCTGTGGTCCGCTTACTTCATTGGTCGCTTCCGCGTACATCAGGTACACGTCCGCGAGGCGCATCAGCGGCCAGTTGTAGTCGCCCGAGCTGCGGTTCTGCCCGCCGTAGTTCCTGACGAACTTCCTGGATTGCAGTCCCGAGAAGTTGGTGCCGTTGTCATTGAAGGTCGTGTAATTCTTGCCCTCGATGTTCACGGTTCCACCCCAGGTTTTGTAAACAAACGGTACGAAGCCCGTTACCTCCTGGGTTCCTATACCCATGATCATTTCGTAATCCCAAAGCAGGGTCGCTTTCATGCGGTAATCGCGGTTGCGGTAGCTCTGGGGATTCAGCGTCGAGTTCGGTGCAGTACGGGCACCCGGTGTGGCGGGGCTCATCTGTGTCATCGGAGGAAGGAAATCGCCTGTTTCGGTGGACTGGTAGCGGTTGGCAAGTTCATAACGCGGCACCACCTGGTTCTGCGAAAGGCCTACCGAAATCCCTGTCCATACCCGCATGTACTCGTCGCTTTGTCCGCTGCCGGTGCTGCCGTGGGTCAGTACCATGATCATTTCGCCGTCGGCATTGGGATTGCCTGTTGACGGAATGAACATATAATAATAGTTGGGTAAAACCTCTGCATTGCCCATCGTGCCCCATTGGCCGGGCTCGCCCCCGCGGAACAATTGCAGGCCGTAATCCTGGATCACGTTTTTAAAATCGGCGGCAGCGGCGGCATAGGCATTGGTTGCCTCGGTCGCATTGGGTTTGAAGTTGTCCAGTTCCGGCCAGCCATTTTTATTCCAGGATGCCCAATACAAATGCATTTTCCCACGGAATGCAAGCGCGGCCGGTTTGGATGCCCGCCCGATCTGTCCCGATTTGGCAGGAAGCTTTTCAAATGCATAGGTAAAATCGGCCAGGATGGAATCCTTGATGGCGGCTATGGGTGCCCGGGACAATGCCATTACCTCCGAATTGTCATACACAATGCGGTTGAGATAAGGCACATCGCCCCAGAGCGAGATCAGGCGCAGATAGGTAACACCTCGCAGCAAACGGGCTTCACCCACAATCGTTTCCAGTGTTTTCACCGATGCGGCGCTTTCTGCTTTGGGCAACATTTTCAGGCGCACATTTTCAATCACATAATTAGTCCGGTTCACGGCTCCGTACAATGCGCGGTACATGGCATCCGCCCCGCCTCCGTAGTTGCTGGGGTTATTGACGGTCATCGCGATCGGCGCTGCGCCGGTGTTGTATACTTTCAGGAAATCGCCATGTCCATCGAAATGGTAATCGCGGTCGAAGCAGGGACGAACTGCGGTGTAGGCCCCCATCAGCGCCGATACCGCGTCGGCCTCAGTCTTCCAGTAAGCTGCCGCTCCCAGCTCAGTGGTGGGTTCCTGATCCAGCAGGTCCTTCATGCAGGAGCCCAGCAATACCGACCCGGCCAGCAGCACTGTCGCTGCCGATAGAAAGGAATATATCTTTTTCATCATCATTAAAATTCCAGGTTTAGGCCTCCGACGAAGGTTTTGACAATCGGGTATGCTTCGCTTGCGTAGCTGCTTTTCTCAGGATCCAATCCGCGGTACCTGGTAAATGTCAGCAGGTTATCCGCCGACGCATAGATACGCAGCCGGTTCACGCGCACCTTTTTGAGGAGTGCTTTCGGCACCGAGTAACCGATCTGCAGGTTTTTCAGACGTACGTAGGACATGTCGTCCACCCAGTAGCTTGTCTGCGCCTGGTTGTTGGACGTCAACAGGTTACCCATCAGCCGCGGCAGTCCGGCATTACGGTTATCGAGTGACCATACGTTGTTCCAATGGTCCCAGGTAGCGGCGAAATTCGCAGTGGGAATGCGGGTATTGTTGGCGTTGTTGAGCCAGAAATCTTTCCGTCCCGCCGATCCCTGAAACATGAATGCGAGGTCGAATTGGTGCCAGCCTACGCTGGAATTCAATGCAAAATTGGTCGTTGGCCGGTCGCGCTGGGTCTTCGGATAGGCTTTCATATCGTTGGCGTCAATGCGGACGTCGCCATTAAGGTCTTTCAG
>CBFGMV010000077.1:0-40101 GCA_965649915.1 uncultured Dyadobacter sp. | reverse complement strand
CCCATTGAAACGCCCGGTACACCTTTCTTTTCACCGAAATACACCGCCTCGCCCGCTACTGCCTCATTGGCCAGAACCGCGAACAACACCGCCTCTTTCGCATCACCAGACACACCCAACTCATCGATCAGACGAATATGCTGGCCCAGTAACTCCCCGATCGCGCGCATCAGCACCGGGTTATGTGCGCCTCCGCCGCTCGCGTACACCTCAAATGCGTCGCCTGCGGGCATGGCACCCCGTATCGCCTCCGAAATCGTTTCCGCACTGAATTGCGTCAAAGTAGCTATCAGGTGGTTGGGTTCAATCCCGCTCCGACCTGAAACCTGCATAGCACTTCTCACGTAATCGATGCTGAATACCTCCGGGCCGGTGGTTTTGGGAAATGGCTGTTCAAAAAACGAAGAGTCTTTGAGCGCTTTCAGCAATGCTTCATCGATGGAGCCACTGGCGGCAATGCTGCCGTTTTCATCATAAGGCCTTCCAAAATGAAGACGAGTAAATGCGTCGATCAAGGTATTTCCGGGGCCGGTATCGGTGGTAAAAACGGCCGATGCATCGAGGTTCCCGGGTAGGAATGTGAAATTGGCGATGCCGCCCATATTCAGCAATATCCTGCTTTCTTCCTTTTGAGAAAACAGAAAGTAGTCGCCATAAACAGCCAGCGGCGCTCCTTCTCCACCCGCTGCGATGTGTTTTTGTCTGAAATCGCTGAGGGTAATAATGCCGGTTTTGACCGCAATGTGGTCGCCGTCGCCGATTTGCAACGTCGCATTGGGGAAGCCGGAAATTCCATGCTGCTTTTGCGGGGCGTGAAAGACGGTTTGCCCGTGGCTGGCGATCAAATCGATTTCCGAAGCATTAACGCCCCATTCGGTAAGGCATTCAAGGATCATTTGCCCGTGCTGCAAACCAATGAAGGGGTTCAGCAAACAGAGCTGTTGAAAATCGATCTGCCTTTTGGCAAAAATCTCGCGCACGGCATTTCTGAAACCATATTCATAAGGCACCGTTTTGAAATGCTTCACTTGCAGCCGCGTTTCGGGCCCACTGCCGACGACATGACAAAGCGCCACGTCCAGCCCGTCGAGCGAGGTGCCCGACATCAGCCCGATAATCCTGCGTGACGGCTTCCGGCTTAGCGCGTAAAGCTTTTCGACGTGTTCTTTCACAAATGGTATCGCTAAAAAACGGGCCAGCCTTTGAATGAGCTGGCCCGAATGGATTCGAAGAAGACAATTTTAACCCTTGTTCTGTTCCGGTTTGGGTCCTCCGGAAGGCTTCTGAGGTCTTCTGTTGTTATTACTGTTGTTATTACTGTTCTTATTCCTGTTTCCTTCGTTGTTATTGCTGTTGTTACCCTTATTTCTGGGGGCTTCACCAGGATTGTTACCCTTGTTCCTGGGTTCCTCGCGGGGACCGCTATTCGGATTGCTGTTGCCCTGATTTTCGGCATTGCTGTTTTCAGGACCGCTTCCATTTCCGCGGTTTTTACCCGAACGGTTCTTCTTCTTTTTCTTTTTCTTCTGTTCGTCGCTGTACTTTTTGTCAAGGTTTTCCAGATCGCTGTTGAGCTTGCCGGGCACCTTATCCAAACTTTTCTCAGGTTCAGGCGTCAGGACCTCGAGCGACTCGGGGATAATGTCCTTCTTGTTCAGCTCAATTATCTCCAACACCTTATCGATTGCCACCGGATACCAGTTGGTGTCCTTGTCAAACCCGAACCACATGATCTTTTTGAAGATATCCGTCTTCTGCAAGGTCGCGACCCCTTTTTTGGTTTTCAGCGGCGCATCCACTGTCGGTATATCCCGCAATGCGTCAATGTAAGTTTCGAGCTCGTAATTCAGGCAGCATTTCAATCTCCCGCATTGTCCCGAAAGTTTGGCCGGGTTCAACGACAGGTTCTGATAACGCGCAGCAGCGGTCGAAATGTTCTTGAAATCGGTCAGCCAGGTAGAGCAGCAAAGCTCGCGGCCGCAGGAACCCAACCCGCCGAGGCGGCTCGCTTCCTGACGCAGGCTGATCTGGCGCATTTCGATCCTGACCTTGAATTCCGAGGCTAGCATTTTAATCAACTCCCGGAAATCGACCCGCTCTTCGGACGAATAGTAAAATGTCGTTTTGGTGTTATCCGACTGATATTCTACATCCGAAAGCTTCATGTTAAGCTTCATTTCCCGGATAATCTCGCGGGTCCGGTAAAGCGTAGGCATCTCGCGGGCCATTGCCTGCGTCGATTTATCCAGGTCTTTTTCCGAAGCGATCCGGTAGATCACGTGCAGATCATCGTTCATCAGGACATTTTTCCGCTTCATCTGAAGCCGGACCAATTCTCCTTGTAAGGATACCGTGCCGATATGCTGCCCGGAGGCCATTTCACAAACGACATAGTCGCCCGTGACGAATTCCAGCTGATTTATATTCCGGAAATATTCTTTCCTGCCGCCTTTGAACTTGACTTCCACCACATCAAAACGCTGCCCCGACGGCACGTCCATGTGACTCAGCCAATCGAAGACATTCATTTTATTGCATCCGCTTGTCGCGCAGTTTCCATTACTTCCACATCCGGCAACGGCAGTACCATTACTACCGCAACCTCCGGATGAACATGATCCACATCCCATAGTTACTCCCCTTCATCAATCGTTATAACGAATCAAATCCACACCAATATCGTGCCGAAAATACTTCCCTTCATACTGCACAACCTGCGCAGCCCGCTGCGATTTGTGCACGGCGTTTTCGAGGGAGTTGGCCAGCCCGGTTAATGCCATAACCCGGCCACCATTCGTCACGACTTCTGCATTTCCGTTAAAAGTGGTGCCGGCATGGTATACATGCACGTCTTCCATCTTCTCACTTCCTGAAATTACCTTTCCTTTTTCATAGTCTTCCGGATATCCTCCAGAGACAACCACTGTAGTTACGGCCACCTGCGGGGAGATCTGCAGATCAAAATCGTGCAGGGTACCCTTTGCTGTTGCAGCCATCAGCATTGCGAAGTCGGACTGTATCCTTGGGACAACCACTTCCGTTTCGGGGTCGCCCATCCGCACATTGTATTCGATCACATATGGCTCTCCCTTGATGTTCATCAGGCCGATGAATATAAAGCCTACATATTTGATCCCTTCGCTCTGAAGGCCGTGCAATGTGGGTTTGACAACCTTTTCTTCAACCTTACGTATAAAATTCGCGTCTGCGAACACTACCGGCGACACCGCACCCATTCCTCCTGTGTTAAGGCCTGTGTCGTTTTCACCGATACGCTTGTAATCCTTGGCCTCGGGCAGAATTTTGTAGTGCTCTCCATCTGTAAGTACAAAAACCGACAATTCTATCCCTTTCAGGAATTGTTCGATCACGACTTTATTACCTGCCTTCCCAAACTTGCCGTCCACGAGCATTTCCTTGAACGCCTGTTCGGCGTCGGCATGCTTCTCGGCGATAATCACGCCTTTTCCTGCTGCCAGACCATCGGCTTTGAGCACGATCGGCAGGGAATGGTTTTCGAGGTATTCCAAACCTATTTCCAGTTCTTCGGCGGTGAATGTGCGCGAAGCGGCGGTCGGGATACCGTATTTCTGCATAAACTGCTTCGAGAAATCCTTGCTGCCTTCGAGTTGCGCACCGGCCTTGTCCGGGCCGATAATCCGCACCTTAGCCAGGTCTTCACGGCCATTGAAATAATCCACAACCCCGTTGACCAAAGGCTCCTCAGGGCCCACGATCACGAGCTCGATATTATTTTCGATTACCGCGTTAGCAATGGCGTCAAAATCGTTGTAAGAGATAGAAAGGTTCGTTGCTACTCCCGCGGTTCCCGCATTTCCCGGGGCTACAAACAAGGTGTCACAAAGAGGGCTTTGGGCTATTTTCCAGGCAAAAGCGTGTTCTCTTCCGCCCGATCCCAATATAAGTATATTCATAACAGGTTTTAAAAATTCAAAAAATACTAATTGACAAGCGATGCTCAGATCCTAGTTGGCCAATTCCGACAAGAATTTGATACGCATCAACCGCAATTCTTCCTCACTGACCTCTTCTCCGGCAAATTCATGCAGCGCCGCAGCAATATTGTCAGTTTCGGACGTCATAAAATAATCATAAATATCTTGTTGTCTTTCCCGGTCGATCACCTGGTTGATGTAATAATCCAGATTCAGTTTCGTCCCCGAATAACAGATATGCTCCACCTCCTCGATCACGTCGGCTAGCGGCAGGTCTTTCACTTCGGCAATCTCATCCAGGCTCACTTTCCTGTCGACCTGCTGGATAATAAAGATCTTGATCTTGGACTTGTTGACTGTAGATTTAATGACAACGTCCTTGGCGGTTTCGATCTCATTCTCGTCCACATATCGGGAAATAAGTTCGATAAACTGCCGTCCGAACTTTTGCACCTTGCCCATTCCCACACCATTGATCTGAGCCATTTCCTGCTGTGTCGTCGGGTAGGTAGTCGCCATTTCTTCCAGCGAGGGGTCCTGGAAAATCACATAGGGTGGAAGGTTCTTCTCTTTCGCCACCTTTTTGCGCAATGCCTTGAGCATTCCCAGCAAGGCCTCGTCATAGGCGTGAGCTCCTCCGCTGCCGTTTACAGCCTCCTTATCATCGTCCTCCGTCTTTACCTCCTCCTCATCAAAATTGTGATCTTTCTGAAGGGTAATGGGGTAAGGGTCGTTGAGATAATTAGCCCCTTTCTCGCTCAGCCTGACCACTCCATAGTTCTCGACGTCTTTTTCGAGATAGTTGAGTATCACCAATTGACGGATCGCCGATACCCAATAATCCCTCGATTCGTTCAGCTCGAGACCTTTGCCGGACACATCGAGCTGGTCGTGCTCATAACTCCTGACATACTGATTATCGGTACCGGTGAGCAGATCTGCTATGTGATCGGCGTCGAAACGCTGCTCTGTTAGCAGAACTGATTTCAGGATCAGGATAATGTCATCCTGCACTTTGATCCTTTCCGTCGGCTTGTTACAGTTATCGCAGAAACCGCAATCTTTTTCGAGATACTCCCCGAAATAGCTCAAAAGCTGCCGCCGCCGGCAAACACCCAATGAGGAATAAGCCACCATTTCGTTCAGCAAATGGCGGGCATTGTCGCGTTCGGTTACGGTTTTATCCTTGTTGAATTTTTCAAGTTTCTGAATGTCGTCGTAACTGTAAAACATCAGACAGTTACCCTCCAGACCGTCGCGCCCGGCACGTCCGGTCTCCTGATAATACCCTTCCAGTGATTTGGGCACGTCGTAGTGGATCACAAAACGGACATCCGGCTTATCGATACCCATTCCAAAGGCAATCGTCGCCACGATTACGTCGGCTTCTTCATTCAGGAATGCATCCTGGTTGGCCATGCGCGTGTTCGCATCCAGGCCCGCGTGGTACGGTAATGCACGTACGTCGTTGACATTCAACAGCTCGGCAACCTCTTCGACGGTCTTTCTGCTCAGGCAATACACGATCCCGGATTTGCCCTTATTGTTCCGGATATATCGGATCAATTGTTTTTTGACATCCTTTTTCGGGCGGATTTCGTAGTAAAGATTCTTTCTGTTAAAGGACGATTTGAAAGTTTCTGCCTCCTCCATTTGCAGGTTCTTGCGGATATCCTGCTGGACTTTCGGCGTGGCAGTGGCAGTGAGCGCGATAATGGGAAGTTTGCCTATATTTTCGATAATACCGTAGATCCGCCGGTACTCCGGCCTGAAATCATGGCCCCATTCAGAAATACAGTGCGCTTCGTCGATCGCCACAAAAGAGATTTTTACCCGTTTCAGAAAATCAAGGTTATCTTCCTTCGTGAGCGATTCGGGTGCGATATAAAGCAGTTTCAGGCTGCCATCGAGCGCGTCGCTTTTGACACGCGTCATTTCAGCCTTCGTAAGCGTAGAATTAAGAAACTGTGCATTGATTCCAAACGCAGTCAGCTGGTCAACCTGGTTCTTCATCAGAGCGATCAGCGGAGAGATAACGATCGTCAGCCCGTCGCTGACAAGGGCAGGAAGCTGGTAGCAGAGTGACTTACCTGCGCCCGTGGGCATGATCACAAATGTATTTTTACCTAAAAGGATGTTTTGTATGATAATTTCCTGATCACCCCGGAACTGACTATATCCAAATATTTCTTTAAGCCTTTCTTTCAACGTGTCTACTACGACTTTATCAACCTGCTGTACCATACTCTGTTCACAAAATGGTTATTCCAAACTTCCCTATCTTTGCGCTTTGAAATAAATAATGACGTTTTTGTCTCTCTAAACTGTGTTTCAGATTTGAAATTAATAAAAAATATTCAGTCAATAGCAAAAGAAGTATTACGTCAGGAAGCAGAAGCTCTGCATAATCTGATTGAATTGATTGACGATGAATTTGAAAAATGCGTATATACCATTCTCCAATCCGGAGGGCGCGTTGTCGTCTCCGGTGTTGGTAAAAGCGCCATTGTCGGCCAGAAGATCGTAGCAACCCTGAATTCAACCGGCACGCCTGCACTTTTTATGCATGCCGCAGACGCGATCCACGGCGATCTGGGCATGATTCAGGACAATGACGTGGTCGTCGTCATCTCCCGGAGCGGGGACACGCCTGAGATCAAAGTACTTGTTCCGCTTCTGAAACGCATTGGAGTTACGATGATCGCCATGGTCAGCAACAGGGACTCATATCTGGCCAAAAACTGCATTCTTACCTTGCACGCACACGCCCCTGCCGAGGCCGATCCGCTGAACCTTGCGCCCACCACAAGTACATCCGTGACCATGGCGCTGGGCGACGCACTGGCCATTTGCCTGCTCGAAGCGCGCGGGTTCACACACGACGATTTTGCCCGCAACCATCCGGGCGGCTCATTGGGGAAGCGGCTTTACCTGAAAGTCTGCGACATTCACCCCCACAACGCGCTGCCGACGGTGGATGAAAATGCCACGTTGCAGGATGTAATTCTGGAAATGACTTCCAAAAGGCTTGGCGCGACGGCGGTTGTCGACAGCGAGGGGCTCATGGCCGGTATCATTACCGATGGCGACCTGCGGAGAATGCTGAAAACTTATGGCGCAGCCGGACTGCTGGATCTCAAAGCCTGCGATATCATGACCAAAGCGCCCATCACGGTATCCCCTGAGGAATATGCGGTGAATGCGCTCGAAATTATGCAATCCAGGAGCATTACCCAGGTTGTCGTTGTCGAAGAGGGCCGGGCATTGGGTTTTGTTCACCTGCACGACCTGCTGCGGGAAGGGTTGGTATAGGGCCGAAAATATTCCTGCCCTATTATTTAACCATTATCTGAAACGCTTGGATTTCTGCACCTCACGTTCGTCCTTACGGATAAAGCGGTTTGCAAATACATTGGACAGCATCGCACCCACCAGGCCGTAAAAACCGATATCATACTTTCCAGGTACACCCGGATCGAAAAGCTTTGCCGTTTGATAGAAGGTAAAATAGATCACAAGACCCATAATTACAGTCATCACAATGGAATTCGCCGCACAAAGCGCGGACTGAAGGACCCTGTTTTTGAACTGAAATATCGCGTAGGCGGAAATGCCCGCCACCAGGAGCGCCAGCACGATGAGGTAGTATACCGGTTGTACATTGGATTGCACCTCATTGATCTGATGATGCAGCCTGACGGCCGTCAGATCGGCACTTTGCACTCCCGAAGCGGCTACTTTACTCCAAATCGGAAATGCGAGAAAAAGCCCCATTCCGATGATCGAAATTGCCAGGAAGATGGTTTGAATACGTTGTAACATGCTTTATTAAAATTGTTCTTTTCAATTGAAGGGCAAATTTATGCAATGCAATCATTCGCCGGAAGCGGATCAGGAAATCACTTCGCCATACAGATCGAACTCCTCCGCGGCAGTGACCTTCACCTGTGCATAGTCACCGAGCCTCACATACTGGCTCGCCGGGACGAGCACTTCGTTATCGACCTCGGGAGAGTCGTACTCGGTGCGACCTATGAAATATCCACCCTCCTTCCGGTCGAAGAGCACCTTGTAGGTGTTTCCGATCTTGCGCTGGTTGAGTTCCTGTGAAATACCCTGTTGAAGCTCCATAATGGTGTCCGCACGTTCCTGCTTAACTTCGGCAGGAATATCGTCTTCCATGGTGAATGAATGCGTATTGTCTTCGTGTGAATACTGGAAAGCTCCCAGACGGTCGAAACGCATTTTTTCAACGAATTCATAGGTTTCGTCGAACAGCTCCTCCGATTCGCCCGGATGTCCGACGATCAACGTCGTGCGTAATGCGATATCGGGTACTTTGTCACGGATCGAATGGATGAGCGCTTCCGTTTTTTCGCGGGTAATGCCCCTGCGCATCTGTTTCAGCATTTCCGTCGAGCCAGATTGCAGCGGCATATCGAGGTATTTACAGATATTACTCCGCTCATTCATCACATCCAGAACGTCCATCGGGAAGCCCGCGGGATATGCGTATTGCAAACGTATCCAGTCAATGCCCTCCACATCCGAAAGCTGGCGCAGCAAGTCCGAAAGGTTTCTTTTCTTGTAAATGTCCAGGCCGTAGTACGTCAGGTCCTGGGCGACGAGGATCAGCTCTTTGGTGCCCCGTTTGGCCAGTGATTTTGCCTCTTTAACCAATTCATCGATCGGCCGGGAAATATGGCTTCCGCGCATGAGCGGGATCGCGCAGAAGCTGCACGGGCGGTCGCACCCTTCCGCGATTTTCAGGTACGCATAATGCGCAGGCGTTGTGAGCAGACGTTCGCCCACGAGCTCATGTTTGTAATCTGCTTTGAGTGTTTTAAGCAGGCGGGGCAGCTCGTTGGTGCCAAACCAGGCGTCGACGGTTGGTATTTCAACCGAAAGTTCATCCTTGTACCGGTGCGACAAACATCCCGTCACGTACACTTTATCCACCACACCGGCCGCTTTGGCATCCGCATAACGCAAAATCGTATTGATCGACTCCTCCTTTGCATTGTCTATAAACCCGCAGGTGTTGATCACAACGATCTGCGAATCATCCTTTTTCGACTCGTGTGCTACGGCGAAGCCGTTGCCTTTGAGCTGGGTATATAGTACTTCAGAGTCTACCAGGTTTTTGGAGCAACCCAGCGTGACTATATTGACTTTATTCTTAACTGTTCCCTTGGTTTTCATTGGTATTTGCCTGAGGCTTTAAGCCGTAAGCTGTATGCTTTGAATTGATTAGTCGCCATTTACCGTCAAAGTGACTGATAATGAACGGCGAAATGGGGTGCAAAGTTCGGAAAAAATCGGACAGGAAGTACTATGGAATGAAAGGAAATCGCTTCTCTCTATATTCCGTCGGGATTTTTTTGAAATACTCGTGAATGACCCACACACCAGGCATTTTGTCCGAGAGTATGAAATGGTCTCCGTTTGCGAGATAATATGTGATAAACGAGACCCTCATCTTCGCGTTGTTGCTCGTGACCAGTACCCGTGTGATATCGCCCTCACGTAACCTCAACCTGGTATCGCCCAAAGTGAGCTCCAACTCATGTTCCTCCGGAAAAGTCTCGAGTATCGTGCCGTCGACATACTTCCAATGGTTGAAATCTATTGCCAAAGACACCACACCCAGGGCTGCGATGCCTGCCATTCCAATCAGTAGTGTGCCTCTTACCAGCCCAGGGTATGTAATATCGGGAGCCATCCGCGAAATCAGAATCGTGCGAAACAGCAACAGGCCGAAGCCGATACAAAAGAGTGCAAAGAAATTATCGAATTTTAAAAAATATCTCTCAGGACCTATCTCGTAAATCCGCTTCACTTTGACGGGCGAGTTGGTCCCGACCGTGTTCCGGGTATAGCGCAGCACCATCCACATGAATAAGCCAAAGGGCACGAAGATTATTAGAAATACGACTATTGTTTCCATAGAAAAAGGGTATCTCAGAACGCCCTTGTCCTAAGATACCCCTTTTAAAAATGTTCTGAAACAATAGCGGCACAAACGGTTACTAAAATCAACCAGCGGCCGTTATCCTATTTTCTTAAACAGCGAATCGACAAATTCAGCGCGATCGAAAACCTGTAAATCGTCCATTTTTTCTCCTACGCCGATGTATTTAACCGGGATTTTGAATTCGTCCGAGATACCGATCACAACGCCTCCTTTTGCGGTCCCGTCCAGCTTGGTAATGGCTAATGCAGTAATGTCCGTCACTTTCGTAAACTCGCGGGCCTGGATCACGGCATTTTGCCCCGTGCTGCCGTCAAGGACGAGCAGTACTTCGTGCGGGGCGTCGGGGATGATCTTCTGCATAACGCGCTTGATTTTCGAAAGCTCGTTCATCAGGTTCACTTTTGTATGCAAGCGGCCCGCGGTGTCGATAATGATCACGTCTGCGCCGGTTTCCGTGCCTTTCTTCAATGCATCGAATGCTACGGCCGAAGGGTCGGTGTTCATACCGTGATCGATAACCGGCACATTCACGCGCTGCCCCCAGAGTTTCAGCTGATCCACGGCCGCCGCACGGAAGGTGTCAGCAGCACCGAGCACTACTTTATGGCCCCGCTGGTGAAACTGATGCGCCAGCTTGCCGATGGTCGTCGTTTTACCTACCCCATTCACACCCACCACCATAATCACGTAAGGTTTCGGCAAATGCTCGGTTTCGAAACTGTCGCGGATGTCAACCGACTTATTCTCGGTCAGCAATGCGGCTATTTCCTCTCTCAGGATATTATCCAGTTCGGCTGTCGACGCATATTTGTCCCTGGCTACACGCTCTTCAATGCGTTTGATGACTTTGACGGTCGTTTCCACGCCTACGTCAGAGCTCACCAGTATATCTTCCAGTTCATCGAGAACATCCTCGTCGATCGTCGTTTTACCCACGATCGCTCGTGACAGCTTGCTGAACAAGCTGTCCTTGCTTTTTTCGAGGCCCTTATCTAATGTTTCTTTTTTTTCCTTTGAAAAAAAGCCAAATAAACCCATAGTGCTGATCATTTATGGCCCAAAAATAAAATAAAAAAGTCCCACACAGGGACTTTTTACAATTCAATATTACTCTCCGACCGCCCGGCGGCCGAAGACCTAGTTTTTCAATGCTCCCTGAACGCCGTCCAGGGGAACGATTTCTTCTTTGAAGGTATAAGCTCCTGTTTTAGGAGATTTAACGGCCTTGATCACTTTTGCAAATGCCTTACCGCCTTCTTTTTTCAGGGTAGCAACTACTTTCTTTGCCATGTCTGTATATCAGTTAGAAGTTATATTGTTAATGATTAACTGTTCCGCGCTTACCCATTATTGCTCAGCTTCACGTGACAGTTAACGGGTAACAAACGAACTTACTTAATTTCTTTATGGACTGTGTAACGTCTCAGGAAAGAGTTGAATTTCTTCAATTCCATACGGCCTGGCGTATTCTTCCGATTTTTTGTGGTCACGTAACGTGACATGCCTGGAACACCGCTTTCTTTCTGTTCTGTGCATTCCAAAATGACCTGTACTCTATTGCCTTTCTTAGCCATTGCTTTACATCGTTTTACAAATAGGAGTGCAAAAGTAAAGACATTTTGCATTAATCACAACAATCACAGACAAATAAACAGGAAAATTTCCGTATTTTAATGAAAGTCCCTATCCTATAACCCATTGTCGGACAAGCTGATAAAATTCCTGATTTTAGAGATTCACCCTAATTTCTGGCACTTGCATGACGGAAATCTAACGCAAACATGCTTTCTTCGTGGTCGATTTACATCGCAACCTTAATCTGGCGGAAATTCTTAAATATTAAAACAATGACACTCAAAAAAAGCGCTTCTTTGGCTGTAATAGCCCTGGCAGTTTCTTTCTTCACCAGTTGCTCGTCAAAAGAAGATCGTGACAAGTATGACCATTATTATGGCTCAGGAAGCAAATCAAGGGAAGAAGCTTCTCTCGTGAAGCTTCAGAACGATAGAAAAGTTGTGGCGGAAAAAGCCGCGGCGGAAAAAGCGGCGGCTCCGGCAGCACCTGTTGCCCAACCCGGTGATACTGCGGCGGCGGCACCAGCCGAAGCTGCCCCTGCGGCGGCACCCAAGCGCAAACCGGTTCCCGCGGATGTCTCTGCATTGCTAAACAAACATGCCTGCTTTGCCTGCCATCAGGCCTACGACAAGGTAATCGGCCCGGCTTATTCGGAAGTAGCGAAGAAAAAATATACCGCGGACCAGATCGTGGAACTCGTGCACAATCCCAAACCGGAGCATTGGCCAGGCTACCCTCCGATGGCGCCGCTTGCGCACGTTCCCAAAGCCGACATTGTCGTGATCGCGAACTGGATCAACTCACTGTAAGAAACTGTCGAAAATCGAAAGAACGCCTGGCCTGTAAATTGCCAGGCGTTTTTTGTTGGTCCGGTGATATTACAAAAGCCGGAAAATCCAGAACAAAGTGCCAATTAGGTCAGTTATTATATCTTTGCGAAAGCATTAGTAAATAAACATGACTGAACACGCATTGCGCCCCTCTGACATAACCGACGAACTTCTGGCCCAATATGAAACCGTAATCGGCCTGGAAGTGCATTGTCAGCTTTTAACCGAATCCAAGCTTTTCACCCGCGATTTCAATATTTTTGGAACGGAGCCTAATACGAATATTGGTCCGCTTACCATTGCGCTACCCGGCACTCTGCCCAAAGTCAATAAGAAGGCGATAGAGTATGCCATCCGTCTGGGCCTAGCCTGTGGGTGCTCGATCAGCCGGAAAACCATTTTTGACCGTAAAAATTACTTCTATCCGGATCTTCCCAAAGGCTACCAGATCTCGCAGGACAAAAAACCGATCTGCGACCAGGGCGGGGTTACGATTTCTTTCAAGCACGAAGGCAAATTCACTGAAAAAGTGATCCGTTTCCACCACATCCACCTGGAAGAAGATGCCGGCAAATCGGTGCACGATGGAAGCAGCACCGAAACGTTGCTGGATTATAACCGCGCCGGTACGCCGCTCGTAGAGATGGTTTCGGAACCGGACCTGCGCTCTGCGGAAGAGACTGGTGCATTTGTCACCGAGATTCGCCGGCTCGTGAGGTATCTTGGAATCAGCGACGGCAATATGGAAGAAGGTTCGCTGCGTTGCGATGTCAACGTTTCGGTCCGGAAGAATGGCGAGGTTCAATATGGCACGAAGGTCGAGATTAAGAATATGAACTCGATCCGGAATATGATGCGCGCCATCAGCTTCGAAGAAAAACGCCAGGTTGCATTGCTGGAAAGCGGCCAGAAAGTTCTGCAGGAGACCAGGATGTTCGATGTGGAAACCGGACAAACCTACGGCATGCGCGTAAAGGAAACCATGAACGATTACCGCTATTTCCCAGACCCGGACCTGAGCCCGGTGGTGATTTCCGAAGAATGGCTGGATAGCATCAAAGGCAGTATGCCCGCACTGCCACATGAACTACGCGAGAAATTTGTCAACCAATACGGAATTCCTGCTTACGATGCTGCGGTGCTAACCGACACCCGGGAGCTCGCGCATTATTTTGAAGAAGTTTGTACCAAAACAAGTGCTTACAAGGCCGCGTCCAACTGGCTGATGGGTCCTGTCAAGTCCTTTCTGAACGATCACGAAGGCGACATCCTCCGTTTCCCGATCGGCGCACAAGGCCTGGCCGATCTCATCGAGCTGAATGAGTCGGGCTCAGTAAGCCATTCAGTCGCCGCACAGAAGATCTTTCCGGTGATGCTGGCAGAGCCGGACCGCAAGCCGTCGGACATTGCATCATCAAATAACTGGCTGCAAAACAGCAATACCAACGAACTGGAAACGTTTGTAGATGAGGTAATCACGGCAATGCCCGACAAGGTTGAGGCGTACAGAAAAGGTAAAAAAGGACTCATGGGATTGTTTGTCGGGGAAGTGATGAAAAAATCCAACGGAGCTGCCGATCCTAAGCTTGTCAATCAATTACTTGCCCAGAAATTGTAATCCACGCATCGAAAATAGAACAGGAGATCATGAAAGAGTTTATCAAACGGAGTGCATTGGTTTTCAGCATCGCATTGTTGAGCTTTCAGGTCATGGCCCAGCTGGAACCAAAGGAATTCACCGTGGCCGGAAAAGTCAAAAATGGCTCAAAGGGGGAAAAGGTGATCCTGTCGAAGTCCACGGCTACTGGATCTTCCGTCAAAATAGATTCGACACAAATGGCTGCGGATGGCAGCTTTCAGCTCAAAAGCGTTGAAAAGGACCGCGGCAGCTTTTTTACCCTCAACATTGCAGACAGGCAGAAATTCGCACTATTAGTGGAAGGCGGCGAGAATTTTAATATCGTAGCCGATGGAACAACCCGGGACGATAAAGGAAATGGCGGGAAAGTCGCCATTACGGGTTCCAAAAACATGGAGTACTATGCTCAGATCGACCAGCTCATGCAGGCATTTGCAGTCAAAGTGACTAAATGGAACGAGGAATATGCAGCCGCCGAGGAAAAGAAGGATACCAAAAAAATACAGGAGATACAACAAGCCTATACAAAAGCAGAACAGGAACGCGTAGGTTCGATACGCCAACTTGTACCGCAAATGGGTACTTCTCTCATTGCCTTGTTTGCTGCAAATAACTTTCTCAGCCCTGAAAATGACCTCGACGTCCTGAAAAAACTGGCGGATGACTTTTCTAAAGTTGAGCCGACACCTACGCTTGCCAAAGGATTTATAGGTTCAGTAAAAAGATTTGCCGGCGTGGCGGTAGGCGAGCAAGCTCCCGATTTCACGCTGAACAGCCCCGAAGGCAAGCCGGTCGCTCTTTCATCATTACGCGGCAAGTACATTCTCATCGACTTTTGGGCATCGTGGTGCGGTCCGTGCCGGATGGAAAACCCTAATGTGGTCAGAATGTACGATAAGTTTAAAGACAAAGGCTTCGACATCTACGGCGTTTCACTGGACGACAACGAAAAAGCCTGGAAAACTGCCATTGAAAGAGACAAACTCAAATGGCTGCACGGCTCCGAATTGAAAAAATGGAATTCGGGCGTAGCACAAACTTATGGCGTGAATGCGATCCCCGCCACTTTCCTGCTGGATAAGGAAGGCAAAATCATTGCAAAAAATCTTCGGGGAGCGGCGCTGGAAAGCAAGCTGACCGAGCTGCTGGGAGCTCAATAATGCACTTTTTGGTTTATAAATGATAAAATCCGCAGAGTTGATCCTGCGGATTTTTTGCATTTTTTTAGTTTGTGAGTTCGGAGTTCATGAGTTTAAAGTTTAGAGTTTAAAGAATACTTGTAAACTCTAAACTCATGCACTTTAAAACTCATCAACTCTCTTCATAATGAAACAGCAGCGGATCTGGGTATTTGAATTCGTATTGATAGGTTTTAGCAAATTTATCCCCTGAAATCAATTTAAATGCCGGGCGCTGCTCAGCTATTTTGAAGGTCGGTGCTTCCCAGCCGAATTGAGCGCAGGAATCGACGTAGACTTCACTGCGGGTCGGATGAAAAGGCGCGCTGATATTAAATGTTTCGTTTTGGACTCCCTGTTCGATAATGGCTTGAATAATGGCTGCTGCATCGTCGCGGTGGATGTAGTTAACAGGAATATCGCCGGTAGTCAGGTCCTTCTGGCCTTTTACATATTTCCCGGGAATACGATTGTAACCCAACAGGCCGCTTAACCGGAGGATAGTAACCGTTTTTTGGGGTCTTAATGCGGCTATCGCATTCTCGGCGGCCACCATTTCGGGCTGGGCCGAATGCTCAGGCAATTGCACGTCCGGCTCGACGACCGTTTGGCTCAAATCACGGTAAACGCCGGTTGAACTAACAAACACCACTTCCTTTACCGGGGACTTTTGGATAGCCCCGGCCACCATTTGCATTTGCGCGGAATAATTGCCGGCAATATGCTGTGACATGCGGGGCGGAATGGAAACAATGATAATGTCGGAATCGAAAAACGGCTCCGAAATACCGGCGTCCAATCCCGCTTCCGGGTTCAATGGCAGCAAATAACCCTCGATACCCGCCGCGGCAAATTGTTCGAGCTTGTCTTTCGAAGTGGTACTGCCTTTCACCTGCGATGTAATACCGCTGCCCAGTAACCGTTTAGCTAATGGAAATCCGAGCCAGCCGCAACCCAGGATGCTTATGCGTTTTTTTTCTACTTTTGAAACTTGTTCCGACATATATTCTCTCCGCCAAATGGTTTATTTCAGGTCCTTACTGTGCATTCTTTTTATAGCTTTCCTCCAATTTTCGTGTAAGACCGACCAGCGCAAGGAGGCCGATACCAGCAATATCCGGGTGGAACTCGCTTCCAAAAATCTCGACGAAGAGCTGTTCTCCTGCAAATCGGTAGAAGATGTACAAAAGTTCCTCGACAGCCATTCCTATCTCGCGAAAGCCTATTTTGCGGACGCGCCCGTCGAGCCTTCCAAACTGGCTGCGCATTTGTTCTCTATTTCACAAAACCCAGATTTACAGGCTTTTCGCGCACAGCTCGATTCGATCATCGGCGACCGGAAAACGCGCATTCTGAAACCACTTTCGGATGCATTCAAGCAAATTAAATACCATTATCCCCAATTCAGAATACCTGAGGTCAATTTTATCGTCACGGGTTTCACCGGCAGCGATCTTTATATTTCAGATTCATTGATTGTGATCGGCCTCGACTACTTCGGCGGACCGGCTGCACGCTACCGCCCAAATGTATATGATTACCAGCTTCGCCGTTACCAGCGCGAGTACATCGTCCCGTCGATCGTTTTCTTCGAATCAAACCAGTTCAACATCATCAATGCAGGCGACCAGACATTGCTTTCGGACATGATCGGCTATGGTAAGGGCTACGAATTTGTGAAACAGGTAATGCCCAAAACGCCCGACAGCCTGATCATCGGTTACTCGGATTCAGATCTGAGCAAAACCTACAACAGTCAGACGGACATCTGGGCATATTTCATTGCCAGCAAGCTATTGTATGAAAAAAGTGATCTAAAAAAGCGCAAATTCATCGACGACCGCCCGTTTACGACCGAAATCGGCAACAAGGTACCGGGTGCTATCGGCCGCTGGCTGGGCTGGCGCATCGTTAGTAAGTTTATGACCGAAAATCCGGATGTGACGCTGGTACAGCTGATGGATATCGACAATGCAGGGCGAATTTTACAGGATTCCGGATATAAGGGGCAGGCAGACGAAGATGAGTAAGTTTTTTAACTACTTTTGCGCGAAACCATTGTTGAGACAGCATTAAAATGCCCTTTACGCTTATCATTTTCCTGCTCCTGGTTCCTGGCTTCGTTGTGATAGGCGTCTACCTCGAACGTAAGGTTTCTGCTTTTATACAGGATCGGCTTGGTCCTATGGAGGTAGGTAAATGGGGATTGCTGCAACTCTTTGCAGATCTCCTCAAATTACTCCAGAAAGAAGATATTGTACCCAAAGCGGCAGACCGACGTCTGTTTCTCATCGCTCCCTTTGTGATTTTCATTTCGGTATTCGCCGGATTTGCAGTGGTGCCGCTGGCACCGGAATTAGCGGGATCAGGGGCAGCAGTAGGGGTCTTTTTCCTGCTCACGATTGTTTCCGTAGATGTAATTGGCCTCCTAATGGCCGGATGGGGCTCCAACAACAAATTTGCATTGTACGGTGCAATGCGGGCTGTGGCGCAGATCGTCTCGTATGAGATTCCGCTGGGCTTATCTATCCTGTGCGTGGTCATGCTTACGCAGACGCTGGACCTTCAACTCATCAGCTACCAGCAAGGTATCTATGCGCCCGAAACGATTTATTTGTTTGGTATGAAAAGCTTTGGGATCGATGTTACCGGAGTAGGAGGTTTTCTTTCCTGGAATATTGTCCGGAATCCATTCTTGCTGCTTGCATATATCGTGTTCTTCATCGCCTCCCTGGCAGAATGTAACCGTGCACCATTCGATTTGCCCGAGGGCGAATCTGAACTCGTAGCCGGTTTTCACACAGAATATTCAGGAATGCGCTGGGCGCTGTTCATGCTTTCCGAATATGGAATGATGCTGTTGGTATCACTGCTGGGTGCTATTCTTTTCCTCGGCAGCTGGAATACTCCTCTTCCGAATCTGGGCCCGTTGAAACTTGCGGATTGGACATCCGGCGAACCCGGTACCTGGTTCGGCTACATCACCGGCATTTTCTGGCTTCTGGGAAAAGCTATTTTCGGGATATTAATCCAAATGTGGGCCCGCTGGACACTGCCGCGCCTGCGCGTCGATCAGCTCATGTATCTGGGCTGGAAAGTCCTGACACCCGTTGGGCTGGTGCTCTTCTTCATTTCAGGCGTATGGCGGTTGCTCGGTGTCTGATCATTTATCGATCTCGGCGCCATCCAGAATGTAATTCATCTGGTAAATATCATCTGCATTCAATTTCAATGTTCCTGTAAAAGTCAGTCGCTCGTCGGTTTTAAACTTGCGTCCGTCTTTCTTCTTGAAGTTCAATGTCATCACGGTTTCCGGTCCCGCTCCGCCGCAGAAGAAGCAGGCGCTGAAAGGGAACGCCGATAATACGTAAAGATTCGCTTCGAGATCTACCGGCAGGATGTAGCCCGTGATGGATACCTGCTGATTTTTAAGCTTCTGAACGCTCGGGCCGAAGGTAGGATGGAGCATATAAATGGATTCCTCCGCATACCATTTCTTCTTGAATGTGACATCACGCAAAGTTTCCCAGGTAAGCTTGACCGGCTCGACGGCTGGCTTAAATGCAAACAACGAGACTACACAAAAAAACAATATGCTGATCTTTAATGACTTCATGAGGATTCAGTTTATAGAAAACACTTCAACCGGGTCAACAAATTTACGCACATTATCATTCCTCTGCCAAAGTACGGGAGATATTGAGTCGGTATATGCCCAACGAAGGTAATGCGGCCGCAATAGCCCCGATCGCCAGAGCTCCGAGAAACAGATAAATCTCTTCATTCAGTAATGCGAATTTTCTAAGAGAATAATGAAAGTCCTCTTCTGCGGCCTTTGAAAACAACCATAGCCCAATCCTGCTTGCAATAATTCCGGCAAAGAAACCGATCACGGCCAGCGACAGGCCTTCTATCAGCAACATTAAAAACAGCCGGGAACGCGTCGCGCCCATCGAAAGCATCAATGCCATTTCATATTTTCTCTCTTTCAGCGAATTGTAAAGTGAGATAAAAACGCTGACACCGGCAATCGAAATAATGATCAACGCCAGTGTTCGCAGTGTATCGATTCCCACGCCAAGAAGTGAAAACAGCCGGTTGATCTCGATACTCGGCAACGCAGCCTGCATGGAAGTATTTTCATTGATTTGCCGGGGAATGGTCATCAGCCCCATCGGGTTACGGAACTGGATCAATGCACTTGTAACATCCTTACCTTCCTCATCCGGTTCAGGATCCACATGGTTCGCGGTGTGCTCCACTTCCGCCACGGCAGGCACATGCTTTTCATCGCCATGCTCATGGATATCCCAAACGCTCGAAAGCCTGGTAACGATCAGTTGATCGATGACCGTTCCGCCCGGCTCGAAAATCCCGGTGACTTTGTACTGTTTTTCACCATGCTTTTCGCCATTCGAATCCAGCCCATGTGAGCCTGCAAAAAGGTCTCCTACTTTCAGATTAGTAGCTTTCGCAACCTTGCTGCCAATCGTGACTTCCATTGAAGCATTATGAAGGTGCCCCTGCGCGAGCTTTGCCTGGAAATGCTCGGTATACTTAGGCGTGGTGCCCACAATCCGGAAGCCCTGGAAATTATCTCCCATCGACAATGGTATGACGGTCTTCACAAACGGGTTCCTTCTCAATGCATTCACCTCTGCCAGCGGAATGTTGCCTGTGGGTGCATCTATCTGATAAATACTCGAAAGGATCACCTGCAACGGACTTCCTTTGGCTCCGACTACCATATCGATACCTTTCAGGTTTCGTTTAAACTGCTCGTCGAGTTGCTTGTTTAGCAGTAACAACAAAGAGATCATCCCTATTCCGAGTGTCAGGAGCAGGGCACTTAAAAAACTATTGAGCTTTTTTTCCTTGAGATTGGCTAAGCTGATATGGAATAGGTTCATTCAGTCGGTGTTTAAAGCAGTGCCGGGTTGATTAAAGAAAAACCTGGTTCGAAAAAGCGTCTTTGAGGCGCTGGTCGTGGGTTACAACCACCAGGCTCGCCCCTATCGATGCCGACTGGCTTTTCAGAAGGGTTATCACGCGCTCACAATTTTCATCATCCAGACTGGACGTCGGCTCATCGGCAAGAATGACATTAGGGTTATTCATCAACGCCCTCGCTATACTTACCCGCTGCTGTTCTCCCTGGCTCAACTGGTTCGTTTTCTTATGAAGATGTTCGGTAAAACCGAGCCGCTCTGCCAATTGTCGTGCTTTTTGCTTATCCTGTTGCTGGTTTGCCAGGTAGTTCGACAGGAGAATGTTATCCATCACCGATAGCGAGCTGACAAAATGCGGGCGCTGATAGATGATACCGATATTTTTTGCCCTTGCGGCGGTAACGTCGGTCTGCGTGAGATTTGTTACCGGCTTGCCTCCGATCAGGATTTCTCCCGCCTCGGGTTTGAGCAGTAAAGCGAGCAGGTGGAGTAAAGTCGTTTTACCTCTCCCCGATTGGCCGAGGATGAGTAACGTCTCTTTATCATTACAATGCAAATCGGGGAAGCTGAACTTTTTCTGAGGGGAATAGGCAAACCGAAGTCCTTTACTCGAAATCATGGGTTGGTGCTTTTGGTACACAATGATAGTGAAGTTTTGGTGGCTTTCCAGTCAAAACGTTGGTTAATCTGCGGTTACAGGGCTTTCCCGGAACTGTCGGGGACTTTGGCGGTATGACGTTTTAAAAAGTTCCGGCAGCACAAATAAATCATCTGTAAAATCGTTCAAATGATGTTGCATCCTGAAGAAAACCAACAACTATTCTATTTTTGCAAAAAAATCGATCTGAAAATGCGTAGAAATTTCGACTTGAAAAGAATATCCGGAGCGTTGGCATTGACCTTGATTTTAGGGCTTTTACTAAATTCTAAGGATGTAAAGGCACAAAGCAGGGGTATCTTTGTCCCCTATTCTACCGCAGGTTTTGGAGTTGGAAGTTCAAACTACTACGGTGATTTTGCGCCATACAGAAGGCCTCTTGCATCTACATTCAAAATGATGCGCTGGAGTGTCGGAGGAAATTACACACGCCACTTTACCCCGAGACTTGCTGCCCGTGCCAGTTTTATCTACGCCAGAATTGCGGGAGATGACTACATCATGAACAGGGATTCTAAACATGAGACCAGTATTTTCTACGCAAGGAACCTGCATTTCAGGAATGACCTGAAGGAATTCTCCGTTCAGGGGATTTTCAAACTCATTCCCGACAATCGTAGCTATGACCGCCGCCCGCAATGGGGAGCGTACGTGTTTGCCGGTGTTGCGCTGACGGCCCATAATCCCAAAGCACTGGATTCTTTAAAAGGTGACTGGATCAAATTGCAGCCGTTGGGCACAGAAGGACAAGGTAATGAAGGTTATGCCAAACCATATTCACTCGTTCAGTTTGCGATTCCGGTCGGCATAGGTGTCCGGTACAAAATCAATTCACGCTTCGATATTTCTGCTGAACTGGGTTTCAGGAAGACTTTTACCGACTACCTGGATGATGCGCATGGCGCCTACGCTGACCCTGCCGTCTTTGCAGATGACCCGGTTGCGCTTGCGATGTCCAATAGAACAACCAATCCGGTTGCAGTGCGAAAAGGAGCTGACCGTACCGAGTCGCTTAAGAAATTTTTACAGACCAACTATGGCGTTGAAACAAACGATCCGTTTGCAGCACTGCCTACTACCGGATTCGGTGCACCGGGGACAGCCAGAGGTAATAGTCCCACATACACAGACAATTATTTGTTTGGTATGATCCACATCCATTATATGCTGCCTTCGCAGATTAAATGTCCGCCACTTAAATAGTTGTCCCTCCCGTTGAAATCAGCAGGCAAAAACTTGAACATCAAATATTTGATTCATTTTACATGGGCAAGTATTTTTCTTTTTACTCTGAGTGCGCCTGTTCTTGCACAAAGAATAGAACTCGGCGCCGGGATAGGCGGGTTTAACTATAGAGGAGATATTTCTCCAACTTTCAGGTTACGTTTTTTCAAACCTGCGGGAAGTCTCTTTTTTCGCTTTAATCCAAACCAGGCTCTGTCATTGCGCGCGGAAGTAGCGGGCGGTGTTATCGGTGCTGATGACCAGCATAGCAAGGACCCTTTCCAACAAGTCAGGAACATGTCGTTCCGTACTACTATTTTTGAAGGTAGCGCCGTCGCTGAGTACAATTTCCTGAATTTCAGGGATCGTCGTTTCGCCGTCAACTGGAGTCCTTATGTGTTTGGAGGTTTGGGATACTCAAAATTCAATCCGAATATTCAGACCAGCGCTTACAAAACTTCTGGCATTGTGTTACCGTATGGGGTCGGCATCAAATACCAGATCCGCCGCCCCTGGAACATCGGATTGGAATACGGAACACGTAAAACGTTTACCGATTACCTCGATAATCTCGGAGGAGAGCCCACGTCGACCGACAAGTTCCAGCAAGGCGATCCGTCTGTGAAAGACACTTACTTTTATGTACGTCTGTCGGTCAGCTACACTTTCTACAAAATCTTCTGCCCCTGATCTATGAAAAGAATTCTCCTTATTGTTTTTAGCTTGACAGTTGCCGCGTTCATAGGTTTTTGGGGAGTAAGAAAATACACAAAATCATTCAGTCCGGAAGCAGTTGCCGAAACCAGTCAAAATGGCGTCAAGGTCAAAGTCATGTATGGTCAGCCCAGCAAAAAAGGCAGACTGATATTTGGCAGGGAACAAGACAAGGCATTACTGCCCTACGGAAAGGTATGGCGCACCGGGGCCAATGAAGCTACGTTGCTCGAAGTCCGCGAGGACGTCGAGATGGGAGGAAAGCTCGTGAAAGCCGGGACTTATTCATTGTTTTCTGTCCCTGGACAAAGCGCCTGGAAAATCATACTTAATTCTGAAACCGGTCAATGGGGAACAGAATATAATGACGGCAGAAACATCATGAATGTAGAGGTTCCGATCCGTATTCGCCCATCTGTCCAGGAGATTTTCAAAATCTACTTCGAGGAAATCCCGAACGGTGCCAACATGGTCCTGAGCTGGGACCAGACCGAGGCATTAGTTCCATTCACCCACCCTTAGTATACCTGCGCCCCACATTTCCTTATGTTTGTTGATGCTATTGAGAAGATAGATCAGTTTACCCGTCCGGTTCATTTTGTGATCAGATATTATGGCGGAAGCGATATCGTTCCGGGTACCGCGACACTTTTTTTTGTAAATGACGACGGATTCGCCGTCACCTGCCGGCATGTCGCGAGACAGATCCTTTATGCCAATAGCATTTATGAAAACTACCTGAAGTTCAGAAGCGAGTTACGTCGTTTTGAAAAAGACCCTGGTTTTGAAACGCAAAAGCACTTTTTGGAATCCAAATTCAAGATAACGGCTGACAGCCCGATCCGGATTCTTTTCAACTTCATTCAATGCGTTTCGTCTCACAAAGGCCTCACCATTCACCTGCATCCCACACAGGATCTGGCCATTATTCACTTCCGCGATTTCGAATCCAGGCAATATCAGGGTTATGCCCGCTTCCTCCGGGATTCGAGGCTGGTCAAGCAGGGGAGATATTTGTGCCGGCTAGGTTATCCTTTTCCCGAATTCACTAATTATCGGTTTAACAAAGATACCGCAGACATTGAATGGACAGCCGAAGGCAGAAGCAAAACCCCCACCTTTCCGATCGACGGCATCATTACCCGCCATATCGGCGATAACAATGAAGTTGTAGGGATTGAAATGAGTACGCCGGGCCTCCGGGGGCAAAGCGGTGGTCCTCTTTTCGATCAGCAAGGCATCATTTACGGGATGCAAAGCTCCACTCGGCACCTCCACCTGGGTTTTGATCAGGTCAACAGGGAAGTCATCACAGAAGGTCATCGCAAAAAGGTCTCGAACTATCCGTTTCTGAATGTCGGACAATGCGTGCATGTGGATGTGATCAAACAATTCCTTAGAGAAAAACGAATCCGGTTCGAGGAAGCCGATCCGGTTTAAGTCCCGGCAAGGTCATATCAGATAATAAACATCAACTCTTCCAGGCGTCTGATATCATAAGTCGGCCGCTCATCGAATTCCAGTCCGGCCGGGTTAAGATATACCGTGTCCATTCCGACCTGCTTGGCGCCCAGAATGTCGGCGATCCAGTTATCGCCCACCATCAAACTCTGGTCAGCGGTGGTTTGCGCCATTTCCATCGCATATTCAAAAATCCGCCGGTCCGGCTTCTTCGCATTCGCTGTTTCAAAGGTCACAACATGTTCAAAAAAGTGACCGATCTCCGAACTGGCGATCTTCCTCGCCTGGATTTCATTGAAACCATTTGTAATGATATGCATCCCATAGCCGGCAGACGCGGTGTAATTCAGAAGTTCGAGCGCGCCCGCAAGCAAGTGTTTCTTGTGCGGCAGCGAACGCAGATAAAATTCGCCTATTTCGGCATGATCGGAGGGGCATTCAGCGCCCAGTTCCTCGAAAACCATCTTGAACCTGTTCTCGCGTATATAGGCATGGTGTAGTTGTCCGCGATCGAAAGCATCCCACAATGCAGTGTTGATTTTTAGGAAGCAGCCTACAAAAGACTCCAGTGACGAAATGCCATAGCGCGACAATTGGTGATGATGAAAAATCTCTTCCAGAGACTCTGAAGAATTTTTCTCAAAATCCCATAGTGTGTGATCCAGGTCGAAGAAAATATGCTTGTATCTCATATCTTGTAAAAATTCAATTTCTATTGGAAAAGTGAAATTACGATCCGCCATTAAAAAAGAGAAAACATTCTCATGAAAATCGATCGATATCGACAAGCGATTCGTAACTTATTCGATAAGTTCTATTATTTATTTTAATATCCCTACGCAACAGAGAAAACGAATCGTTTATGCCCAAAACGCGGTCCAGTTGTTAACATCTGTTAACGGGAAATAATTTTTCAACAAAAAGAAACCCAAACATTTGCAAATTATTGTGCAAATCCATTTCTTTGATTCGTATAATTCGAAATGCCTTAAAGTCACATCTAATATTTCACCAAACAAGAAAGGAGAAACAATATCGACGAACCGCTCTACGTTAACTAAATCGAATAGGAAAATGGAGAAAGTCCAAGTTAGCGACAGTGAGTTGGTAACATTGTATATCCGGGGCAATGAGAAGGCTTTTGAGAAGCTTGTTCAACGCCACAAGTCGAGAATATACACCACTATTTATTTGATTGTCAAAGACCAGTATGTAGCTGAAGACTTATTACAGGATACATTTATTAAGGCAGTTGACACAATTAAAGGTGGGAGATATAACGACGAAGGTAAGTTCCTGCCATGGATTATACGAATCGCACACAACCTCGCCATTGATTATTTCAGACGCGATAAACGCTACCCCAATGTAGTGTTCGAAGATGGGAGCAGTGTTTTTAATACGCTGGATTTTTCGGAAGATTCCGTTGAGTCGATCCAGATTCGTCAGGAAACACATGAACAACTGCGGGAGATGATCCAACGGTTGCCGGATGTGCAGAAGCAAGTACTGATCATGCGTCACTATGAGGACATGAGCTTTCAGGAAATTGCAGATGCTACGGGTGTGAGTATTAATACGGCATTGGGTAGGATGCGTTACGCGTTGATAAACCTGCGTAAGCAATTTAACCAACGTGCCCCACAGTATGACAAAAACTTTTACCTACGATGATGTTGTAAGGTATTTATATGCCGAAACAACTGAGAATGAAAATGAACAGATTGTTGAGGCTCTGGCACTTGACGATAACCTGATGAACTTTTACCTTGATTCTCTTGACATCCAGAATCAGATGAACAAGATTGTACGGGTACCTTCGGAGAAAGTAATTTCAGAGGTTTTCACTTATTCAAAACAGTTTTCTTCCAAACGACCTGCTGCGCTCCTGTTCTGACACGAGTTGGCAGGTTTTTATTTTCCAGCTATCGGTCCGGTGGCTGGAAATTGACGTTATTTCAGACTTTGACGATCTTCTGCGTCAGGATTGACTTCCTGCTCAGGGCAATTTTACTGTTATGCAAAGAAAAGAACGCTTTAAACAATTCCTGGACTATTTTATCCAGAACTTCCCCGAACCCGAAACCGAACTAAATTACTCCAACCCATACGAACTCCTTGTAGCAGTAATCCTTTCCGCGCAATGCACCGACAAGCGGGTCAACATAGTCACACCAAAGTTATTTGAGCGCTTCCCCGATCCCGAATCGCTTGCCGCCTCCGATTCAGAGGAGGTTTTCCATTATATCCGGTCTATCTCCTATCCAAACAATAAGGCGAAGCACCTGGTCGGGATGGGCCGGATGCTGGTTGAGCAATTCAATTCCGAGGTACCGTCCACCGTCGAAGAGCTTCAAAAACTCCCCGGCGTAGGTCGCAAAACGGCAAACGTTATTGCGTCGGTTATCTTCAGTATGCCTGCCATGGCTGTCGACACGCACGTCTTTAGAGTGTCGAGGCGATTAGGACTTGTGCCGCTAACTGCTAAAACGCCCCTGGCTGTCGAGCGGGAACTGGTAAAATACATTCCCAGGGATTTGATTCACAAAGCGCATCACTGGCTTATTCTTCACGGGCGTTATGTATGCACAGCGCGAAAGCCGCAATGTTTCCAGTGTCCTTTGTCGCCTTTTTGCAAATACTTTGAAAAAAATGTAAAAATCGATGTTTTTCATTCCTGATTGCAACCAATCGCGGATACAGAGAGTCTAATTTGAAATTCACAAAGTCCCCATTAATTTACTGAAAAATGAAGCGTATTAATCTGGTTTGGTGTGTGTTGTTGGCAATGATCGTCGGATTGTCCGGGTGTATGAAGTCCGAAAATAAAGATGAAGAGAAAATTGCTGAGAATGAAGCCGCTATTCAAGCTTACTTAAAAACAGATAGTCTTGGCTCAAAGGCTGTCCGAGATTCCTCCGGGCTATATTATATGATCCGGACGTCTAATCCTGCCGGCGAACGGGCCAAAACCGGAGATGCAGCCACCATTAAATACACTGGTTATCTGCTCAACGGAACAAAAGTGATTTCTTCGGTCAGTGATACGAAACAGGATTTTACATTTCCTGTCGAAGGCTATGTGTTCTGGGGTGGTATCGAAAGGGGGATATTTCTGATGAAAACAGGCGAAAAAGCAACGTTCTTACTCCCTTTCTACCTGGCTTCCGGCAACGTTGACCGGGTTAATATTCCGGCATACTCTCCTGTAAGACTCGAAGTTGAGTTCATCAAGACTCGCACCGAGGTTCAGCAGATCAACGAATTTATCACAAAGAAAAATTTCACCGTTTCAACTCGCACGCCAGATAATATCGTTACCGTCAGAACTAATACGGTGACAGGCGACACGATTGGTCCAGGCAAATCTGTCTCAGTTAAATATTTAGGAAAGACGCTCGACGACACTAAGTTTGACGAAGGGACATACAATTTTGTTACTGGCAACAGCAACGCCATCAAAGGTTTTGATCGCGCGATCCGGAAAATGCGCCGCGGCGAAAAAGCGATCATCATTTTCCCGTCTGTACTTGGATATGGTAAAAACGGAAGTGGATCTATCCTTCCTTACTCACCGCTCCAATTTGAGGTTGAAGTTCAGCCATAGTTTTAAGAGAAACAGGGATAACAAGTTGGTTGTCCCTGTTTTTCTTATAACTAAGCCTATTAACCCTCATTCTCCCACCCGGCGTCGTATCAGTACTCCGACATTGATCTAAGCACAATCCCGCATATTTCGCTCATGTCCCTCTCCGTCAGGCTAGACCCGGATGGCAGACAGATGCCGTGGTTGGACAAATACTCCGAAACAATGCCTCCGAATCGCGGGGCCGTTCGAAACAATCGTTGGCAATGCATAGGCTTCCATACTGGTCGTGATTCGATCCCTGCCATCGACAATGAAGCCATCAACCGGCTAACGACACTTACTGCTGACGGAGACCCAAGGACAAATGCCGTAATCCAATAATTCGACAAGACATTATCCTGCTCCATTTGAAAAGCCTCGGTTGGTAATGTCCCCAAATTATCGTGATAGAACCGAAAATTAGCTCTGCGATTTGCGATCCTGTCTCCTATCACTTCCAGTTGTCCCCTTCCAATCCCTGCACTTACATTACTCATCCGGTAATTGTAGCCGACCTCGGCATGTTCGTAACCACTCGCAGGCTCTTTCGCCTGCGTGGACAAAAAAGCAGCCTTGTCCCTATACCTGGCCTCATTACACAAAACCGCGCCGCCTCCGGACGTCGTTATAATCTTATTGCCATTGAAAGAAATAACGCCGATGTCGCCGAATGTCCCCACCTTCTTCCCGCGATATTCCGATCCTAATGCCTCCGCTGCGTCCTCGATCAACGGGATTTCATACTTTTTACACAAATACATGATTTCATCCAGCATCGCAGGCATTCCATACAAATGCACTGCAATGACCGCTTTCGGCTTTTGCCCGCTGTGTAGATAATGCCGGATCGCATCTTCCAAAGCATTTGGGCACATGTTCCAGGTAACCGGCTCGCTATCGATAAAAACCGGAGTAGCGCCGACATAGAGGATCGGGTTCGCGGTGGCAACGAACGTTAATGATTGGCAGAGCACTATATCATCCTTCTGGACGCCCAGCACGGCCAATGCCAGGTGAATGGCCGCCGTACCCGATGATACAGCCAGCGCGTATTTGCTTCCCGTATAACGGCACAGCTCTTCCTCAAAAGCGTCGATGTTCGGCCCGGCAGGAGCTATCCAGTTACTATCGAATGCCTCCCGGACGTATTGCATTTCGCGTCCGCTCATGTGAGGGGGCGACAGGTATATTTTGTACTGCATAGTGTGTTTTGTGTTAATGAATGATTCTGGCAGGATTTCCGGCCATCTTCGCATAATCCGGGACATTGCGGGTCACCACAGAACCTGCACCGATCACACATTCCCGTCCGATGCTCACCTGCGGCAAGACCACGCTTCCTGCGCCTACCAGCGTGCATTCACCTACGCGCACGCCCCCGCACAACGTTGCCCCCGGACCAATATGAACGAAGTTCCCGAGCATACATTCATGGTCAATGACCGCAGCAGTGTTAATGATCACATGATTTCCAAGGCAACATCCCGCTTGTACAACCGCATTGTGAACGATGACAATACCTAACCCCGCTTTGACCGAATCATCGACGAGAGCCGTGGGATGAATTGCTTTTCCGAAAGGGTGGGCCACCCTCGTCACCACCTTCTTACGATCCTGGTTATTCCCGATTCCGATAATTATCCTCTGTCCCGGAAAGCTCTTCGCACAATAGACACCCAGAATTTCATGGCCTGGAATGGCCCTGTCAATCCCGCTATCGTCGAATACACCTGCAACTTGCACACCCGACGCGGCCAGGATACTCAGTACCACCCTGCCGTGGCCGCCCGCGCCGTAGATCAGCATACCGCGTTTCCTTTAAATGGACTCACCTCTGCGTCACGACCATCCTTTCGGAGAACCAATATTAAATTAACCGCCGTCGCCAGCATGATTCGCAAATCAAGAACGAAGCTGACTGTACGCACATAACGCAGATCGTATTCAAATTTCTCATCCCAATTCAACCTGTTCCGACCATTGATTTGTGCCAAACCTGTTATTCCAGGCTTCACCGAGTGCCGGAGGAGCTGTCCGGCATTGTACAGTGGCAGGTATTCGGCCAGCAAAGGCCGGGGCCCCACGATGCTCATGTCACCCATTAGTACATTCCAGAATTGAGGCAATTCGTCGACCGACGATTTCCGCAGCAACTTTCCGATCCAGGTAATATCACGTCCGTCACCATGCATGGTCCTGAACTTCACGATCCTGAAAAGTCTCGCATTCAAACCCGGCCTGCATTGCAGAAAGAGTGGGCTGCCGCTGAAATGAACCGACAACAGCGGCATCAGCACAACAAAAAACGGCAACGAGGTTATCAACCCCATTGCCGCAATTAAAATGTCTAAAATCCTTTTTCCTTTTGTCCTATACATAAAATCATACGTTAAACAGCTCCGGATATTTATCTGGGGCCGCTTCTCGCATGATTTCGTAAACAGTTTCAAAAATATCGTCCATATTCGGCTTGGAAAAATAATCCCCGTCGGAACCATATGGCGGACGGTGATCTTTGGCAGAAATAGTTACCGGCGCCGAATCGAGCCAACGGTATGCCTGCTGTTTTTCCAAAACCTGCTGCATCATATAACCTGACGCACTTCCGGGCAAATCTTCGTCTGCAAAAATGACCCGGTTGGTCTTCTTAATGGACTCCACTATGCTATTGTTGACATCGAATGGCAGTAACGTCTGCACGTCGATTACTTCCACATCGATTCCTGAATGCTGCAATTGAGAAGCGGCCTCCATTACTATACGACACATCGAGCCATAAGTAACGATTGTGAGGTCATTTCCTTCTCTGATAATTTCAGGTTGCCCCAACGGAATGCAGTATTCACCGACATTATCGGGCAAAATCTCTTTTTGCCGATAGGAATTAAGCGGCTCTATGATCAAAGCAGGGTCGTCTCCCTTTATCAAGGTATTGTAAAATCCGGCAGCCTGGGTAAAATTCCGCGGCACAATCACATGTAACCCGCGCAAGCTGCTCAGCATGGTACCCATGGGAGAGCCGGAGTGCCATATCCCTTCCAGCCGATGCCCTCTCGTCCTGATAATCAATGGGGCTTTCTGCCCGCCGGCCGTCCTGTAACGCAGCGACGCAAGGTCGTCCGTCAGTGTCGCCAGTGCGTAATAAATGTAGTCGAAGTACTGTATTTCGACGATAGGCCTCAATCCCCGCATCGCCATCCCGATTCCCTGACCAATGATCGTTGTTTCCCGTATGCCGGTATCGGTAATCCTGATTTCTCCAAACTTATCCTGCAATCCCGCAAAACCCTGATTCACATCGCCGATCCGGCCAATGTCTTCGCCAAGGGCCACAACCCTGCTATCACGCTCAAACAGTGCATCGAAATACTGGCGGATCACCTCTCGTCCGTCCACAGTCGGGCTGTCCTCTGAAAATGCCGGGCTGATCGCCTGAACAAGCATCGGGGATTCTGCTGTTTCGCTGTACAAATGTGTATTGAAACGCGCTTTGTTGGCATCCAGGCTGACTTTCAGATATTCCTGAATCTCACGTTTGAATGGGTTCTCTTCTTTCCCGATGATCCGCAAAACCTTGCGAACGCTCGCAAGCATATCACGGCGAACAGGCAGGTAGGTTTTTGAAAGTTCAAGTACCACATTGCTGATATCATTCGAAAAAGAACTCGCCTTTCCTGTATCCTGAAGAAGCTGAATCGTTTCGAGGTATTCTTTGTCAAGCTCTTTGCGATATGCCTGCCACGCCTGATTACGGGCAGCGTGTGCCGTTTCCTTGGCCTCCTTTTCTATATGTTCCAACTCTTCATCCGTCGCATACCCGTTTTTCAGTATCCAGTCCCTGAACCTGATATTGCAGTCGTGGTCATGCTCCCAGTTTAGTCTCGACTTCGACTTGTAACGCTCATGCGATCCGGAAGTAGAATGACCTTGTGGCTGAGTCAGTTCGGTAACATGAACCAGCACAGGCACGTGATCTTCACGACTTATCTTAGCCGCCCGCTGATAGGTTTCTACCAATGCCGGATAGTCCCAGCCATTGACAACCAGGATCTCGATACCATCACCATCCTCATTGCGCTGTAAACCGGCAAGTGCCTTCGAAATGCTCGATTTGGTAGTTTGATATTCCAGGGGCACCGAAATGCCATACCCGTCGTCCCAAACCGATACGATCAAAGGGATCTGCAATACGCCACCTGCATTCATAGCCTCCCAGAACATCCCCTGCGAAGTGGAAGCGTCGCCGATGGTCGCGAACACCACCTCGTTACCCTCACGGGAAAAACGGGTCATGTCGTGCAGAGCAGGGTTTTCCCGAAACAGTTTGGAAGCATAAGCAAGCCCAACCGCCCGTGGGATCTGCCCGGCGGTAGAAGAAATATCGCAAACGGAATTGTACAATTTTGTTTGATCGAGCCAGCGACCCTCGTCATCGACCCAGCGGGTCGAAAAATGGCCATTCATCGACCTGCCGCCTGTATTGGGTTCGTGTTCCAGGTCCGCGTGGGCATACATCTGGGCAAAAAACTGCTGCCAGGTGAGATTCCCGACAGCGGCTTCGATCGTTTGATCGCGATAGTACCCGGAACGGAAATCGCCCGGCCTGAAAACCTTCGAAAGTGCAATCTGAGCTACTTCTTTACCATCTCCAAAAATACCGAATTTAGAACGGCCTCCCATTGTATCCTTCCTCCCCAGCAAGCTTACCTGACGACTTTCACATGCGAGGCGGTAGTCGTCGATAATATCTTCTTTACTCAAAACACTGGAACCGGTCAAACTATCATTTTGAAGCATAAGCAAAAATCACGGGTTTTAATCCGTAAGTTAAATTACGTTTTTTTGAATGCAAGCCAAAATTATGCAGGAAAATAATACCCCCGGCAGTCCGGCCGCACTTTTGAAATCCATTGTTAATATTGGTTAATGATTGCTATATTTAACTTTTTAGCATTAATCTTGTTTAACAATCAAGTTTTCACCACTTAAAGTATAGTTACAACTATGAAAGTATTCTTTTCAGCGCTGATTCTAATTCTCGGCCTGACCACCGTAAGTTTCGCCCAGAAAGGTGTTTTGAAATTCAAAGAAGAAACACACAAATTCGGTAAAGTACCACAAGGAACTCCTGTTACCCATGAATTCACATTTACCAACACAGGTTCCGACCCGGTAATTCTTTCTAACGTGACCGTTTCCTGCGGATGTACAACTCCTGTGTGGTCAAAAGATCCCGTTCTTCCTGGTAAAACCGGAACTGTAAAAGCTACTTTTAATGCAGCAGCAGCGGGTCCGTTCAACAAGCCTGTAACTGTTTTCAGCAATACCGAAGGCGGTTCTATTACCCTTTACCTGAATGGAGAAGTGGTTCCAAAGGCTGCCAAACCTGCATCCAAATAAGCATTAGCCAGACATTAGCAAAAAATGGCCGTTCCGGATTGGAGCGGCCATTTTTTGTTGCTATCGGTCGACCTGATCAATAAGCCGATCTGTCGTAGAACGACCGTCGCCGCGTCACTTTCAGGTCTTGCAGGATTGCCGATTTCACTTTCAATGTAAAACTATAATTGCTTACCCGGGAAGCGCTGCCCGCAAAAGGTGTCCAGCTGAAACTCATATCCCAGCAATGCAGGTCCCTGTACAAAGTGAGCTGGGTGATCGTAGGTTGAAATGCAGTGAAGTCGAAACCGCTGCTCACACTGATCTTGAAATTTTTGGACAAACTCAGGTCACCGGTTGCCTGCACCGCCTGAATAAGCGTTGCCTTTGACAATCCGGGCTTTGTCAGGCCGAAATTATAGTTAAGGGACAAATTCCAGGGCACATTAAAATCCACATACAGATCCGGGTTTTGTTTTACAAATTCCTTCACTTCCTCCTTCGCCGTCGCGTTCGGATCGTTCGGATTAGGCTTGTCGTTCGGATTGGTTTTATTGCCGGAAGAACTTCCCTTTGGAGAAAAACTGGTCCCTAATGTAAAACCCAGGTTCTGCAAATTGGCTAATCCCTGACCGCTGGTAATCGCGTATCTGTTAACCTTCGTCCCGACCTGATTGCCCACGATGTTCGGATTGGCCTGGTAGGTATACGGGTCCAGGTTCATATTGAAGTTCAGATTCAGGTTCCGCCCTATCCGCGCATTGGCGTTCACCGTGATGTTGGACAAGTTCAGAGAGTCGGCCAGCAGGTTATAGCTCCCGCCCAAACTGAGGTTATCCAGCAACGACACCTTTTCAAACTGCGCTGCCGCAGTATCGCTTTTAGTCTTCAGTTTCATTTCAAACGAGTTGTTCAAACTGAATGATATGACGCTCGACGCCCGCCCGTTACCGACGCCGGAACCAATGCCCCGGAAGCGTGACAGCGAAAGGTCGCGGACATTCCCGGTACGGTCCATGATCTGGAACCGGTCGTAGAAACCAAATGCGTCCCCGGTAAAATCAGGCGTGTAAGTAAACGACATCGAAGGAATGACCGTGTGCCGGATTGCCTCCAATCGCTTCCCTCCAAAGAAAAACGTCCCATAGAAACGGGTGTTCATCCCTGCCCCGAAATTATAGGAATACTCGGTCCCCACTTTTCTGACCGTATCGATCCGGATACTGTCCGCCCCGAGCCAGGTGTATTTGTACTGCTTGGTGAACACTTCTCCGGACAAGGAGACACTTGGTGTCACGTTCACAAAACGCAAAAGTTTGAAGTTTGGCAGCGAGATAGGGATACTATACCGGCCCGTAAACTGCGCATCCTTCAACATGTCCGGAAGGTTATTCAAGTTGAAAGGCACAACTTTCGTCTTATTGACCCGACTTGTATCCACTTTGTTGGTCAATACAAATCCCAGCCTGCTGTAAGAAGTATCAACGGCCGTCAGAGAGTTGGTAAGTGTGTAATTACCACTAAAATCCATCCCTAACCGGAAACTTTCATACCATCGTCCCCGCCCGCCCTTCATGGCGAAGGGAGCGATCTGATTCACGCCAAAGCTAAAATCGGTCGAAGCATTGGTTTTACCATTCTGACGCAGCTCTTTCCCCGGTACTTTTTGCCCGAAGTTCTGGTTGACTCGCAAGCTGGCTGCTGCCCTCATATATTGCCCGAAAGTACGGTTATACTGAACAGATGAACTGGCGACGTTCGACGTATATTTCGTTACATCGAACTCCTGAAGCTGGTTATAACTGTTACTGCTTATGTTTACGTTGGCCGAAAATGTAGAGTTACCCCGCGCCTTCGGTGCATGAGACCAGAGAATGGCGAAATCATTTGTTGCGCCGCGGTTAAACAGCTTATCGACCTCGTCACTTGACTTGTTCTTGTTGAACCGGAGCGAAATATTCCCCGAATACTGGTACCGCTTGATGTAAGTCGATTGTACACCCAACCCCCAGCTTCCATTGGAATAAATCTGCCCCAGCAGAATGGCGTTGATGTATTCACTGATGGCAAAGTAGTATCCACCTTCCCTAAGGTAAAAACCGCGACCGTTCGGTTCCTCCCCGTAAGTAGGGAAAATGATCCCGCTGGTACCGCTCTCCTTCTTTTTAGGGAATGGAAAAAAACCGAAAGGTAATGCAATCGGCAACGGCACGTCGCTGATCACCAGGTTGAACGGCCCTGAAATGACCTGCTTCTTGTTCACCATCTTGATCTTCGGTGCGTTGATGTAGTAATGCGGGTGGGTAAGGTTACAGGTCGTATAGATAGAATGCCTGATGTAGAAATTACCCTCCGCATCCTTCTTCACTTTTTCCCCGCGTATGTTTCCGTCGCCCTCCTGGGTCACAATGCCCTGGATGAGCGCCTTCTTGGACTTGAAGTTGTAGCGGATTTCCTTGGTGTTATAAGTCTCCGGACCGTCCTGAAAGATGGGCTCTCCCGCCATTTTCTTCGCCGTGGAGTCGTAGGTACCCACTGCATACACCTCATTGGTAACCCAGTTCAGTCTGATGTAACTTGCTTTGAGGTTGATCGTCCCGTAATTGACCTCTGCATTGCCATACAAATGTACTTGTTTCAGGACTGCATCCATGATCGTCGAATCCTCAGCGGTGTATTCGACGGTATTCTGAAGATCATCCGGATTTGAGAGAGAGTCGGCTGCGGTGGAATCCGCAGCTATTCCTTTACCGGACAAGGTCGTATCCCCTTTCGCCACAGTTCCAGGCACGCCGGACCGGCCTGCGGCAGATGTATCTGCGCCGGCTTGTTTTTGCACTGTAAGAAGGGAATCCGCTGATTGTTTCGCAGCAGCAGAAGTTTTGAGCTTACTCTGATTTTTCCCGGACCCCTTGGATCGTTGCTGCACACATGCCACAGTGCTGAACACGAGAAACGCCGCAACTACCGACGATATAATAATCGCCTTTCTTTTCAGTTCTAACAAATAGAGTATTTTTGCATACGAATTTCAAAATTAGCAGAGAAACCTCGTTCGAGTAACGCCCCAATTAAAAAATAATGTTAAAACTTCTTAAATTAGTAATTGTAGCAAGTTTTCTGCTGGCGAGCGTAGCCTTTGTTTTTCGGCAGGAACCAGCCACTACAAAATCGGGCAGCAAAGTAAATACAGTAGTCATTGACGCAGGACATGGAGGTAAGGACCCGGGAACGAGGGGCAAGTATACCAAGGAAAAAGACGTGGCACTAGCCGTTGCATTGGGCCTCGGAAAGAAGATCAAAGAAGAAACACCGGACGTCAAGGTACTATATACGCGCTCAACGGACGTATTTATCGAATTGGGTGAGCGTTCGGCATTTGCCAACCGCAACAACGCGGACCTTTTCATTTCCATTCACTGCAACGCCACCCCAAGGTCACGTACCGTGCACGGCACCGAAACTTATGTAATGGGTTTACACAAAACAGAAGGTAACCTGGAAGTGGCGAAACGTGAAAACTCGGTTATTTTGCAGGAGACCAACTACAAACAAAAATATAAAGGTTTCGATCCCAACTCACCGCTGGCCCATATTATGCTGGCCAACTACCAAAGCGCATTCATTTCGAGCAGCCTTCGCCTGGCTGATCAGATCGAAAAGAAATTCCAGTCGGTTTCAGAACGTGAAAGCCGTGGGGTGAAACAGGCCGGTTTTTTGGTATTATGGAGATGCGCAATGCCCAGCGTACTCATCGAAACGGGCTTCCTTTCCTCTCCCGATGAGGAGGAATACCTGAGTTCGGAAGACGGCCAGGAAGAGGTCGCTAAATGCATTCACCAGGCTTTTATGGCCTATAAGAAAGATATGGACCGCTAAGTAACCGGTCACATAATGCTTTGATTTGTCAAAACAATTTTTGATACTTTGGTGTTAAGCCCCAAAACCTGCTAAAAAAGACACTATTGAAAGTTTGATACCACTTACGCCTGTCAGTAAACATGCAGGTCAAATGTTTAGTCCATGAAATTATCAAGAGAAGTAAAAGTCGGAATGATGGCACTACTGGCCATTGTCATGCTCTATTTCGGCTTCCATATCCTCAAAGGCTCCGATGTTTTTTCCAGAACCTATAAATATCACGTTCTCTACGACAATATCGACGGTCTTACGGCATCCAATCCCGTGCTTCTGAATGGTCTGAACGTCGGACGGGTACAGGAAATCAAATTGCTTCAAAACCGCCAGAACATGCTGCTGGTCACCATCGACGTGCAAAAAGGCATTGCCATTCCCCAGGGAACGGCTGCGGTACTCGCCGACGGAGGGCTGCTAGGAGGCAAAGTGATCCATTTAGCCATGGGTACCGGCTCCGCGATGAAGGATGGAGATACGCTTGTTTCTAAAAAAGAGTCGGGCATCTCGGCCGTATTGCAGGAAAAAGCATTGCCGCTGGTTTCACATGCAGATTCGCTCATTAAAAACCTCGATCTCGTCGTAGGCGGTTTCCAGGAAACAGGGCTAATCCTGAACCAGGTGCTCAGGAACTATAATCAGACGGGCAGCAACCTGCAAGGATTGCTGAACGAAAACAGGACTAACCTCCTTGCGTTGACCGGAAACCTGAATAAGCTCTCGGCTTCGCTGGTAGAGACAGAAAAAGAGCTGAAACCATTGCTGGCGAAAACCGGCACATTGGCCGACTCTCTGAATGCATTGCGACTGGGAGAAACGGTTCAGGCTGCAAGAGGTGCCATCGATGAACTGCATACATTGCTCGCAGGTGTCGAATCCGGCAAAGGAACTGCCGGCAAGCTTGTGAAAGATGAGGCATTGTATAACAACCTCAACCGCACGATGATTAGCATGAATAAGCTGCTGACCAATTTCCGGGAGCATCCCAGACGCTATATTAATGTGTCGGTTTTTGGCAAAAAAGATAAAGGACCTACTGAATCACCGCTTGATACCGCTACCACTGTCAAATAAGGCACGAACTAACATTTTCGAATTAATATCAAAGTCGTTTGCTTACCGGTGAACGACTTTTTACTTTTGAAATAAGCCCGTTTTATTACTCACACCATTCTTCATCATCATGACCAGCCAGGAAAGCCTACCACACCTCATTGAGATCCTGAACCAGAAATACGAGCAGGTCAAGCTCGGCGGCGGAGCGAAAAAAATCGAAGCGCAACATCAGAAAGGAAAGCTCACCGCGCGGGAAAGGATTAGTTATCTGACCGACCCGGGCTCTCATCTTCTTGAAATTGGCGCATTCGCAGGCGATGGCATGTACGAGAAAGAAGGGGGCTGTCCTTCGGGCGGAGTGGTCGCCGGAATAGGATACGTTGCAGGCAAACAATGCATGATCGTGGCCAACGACGCGACTGTGAAAGCCGGTGCCTGGTTCCCGATCGCGGCCAAAAAGAATCTTCGTGCGCAGGAAATTGCGATGGAGAACCGGCTGCCGGTCATTTACCTGGTGGATAGCGCGGGGGTATACCTGCCCATGCAGGCGGAGGTGTTCGCCGACAAGGAGCATTTCGGTCGTATTTTCAGGAACAATGCACAAATGTCGGCAATGGGCATTGTGCAGATCTCAGCCATTATGGGCGCTTGTGTCGCGGGCGGCGCCTACCTGCCCATTATGTCCGACGAAGCGTTCATCGTAGAAGGGACCGGCTCGGTCTTCCTCGCGGGACCTTACCTGGTCAAATCGTCCATTGGAGAAGATATCGATGCCGAATCGCTCGGAGGTGCCGCCATGCATTGTGAAATCTCGGGCGTTACCGACAACAAGTTTCCCGACGACAAATCGTGCCTGGATGCCATTCGGAGGCACATCGACAAAATCGGCAAGCCATTATCCGCCGGTTTCGACCGCAAGAATGCACAGCTTCCTTCGCGCCAGCCCGGGGAAATTTACAACCTCCTGCCCACCGACCGCCTCAAACCCTACGACGTACGTCCCATTCTCGAATGCATTACCGACAACTCTGAAATCGACGAATACAAACCCGACTACGGGAAAACGCTGATCTGCGCTTATGCCCGCATCGACGGCTGGGCCGTGGGCATTGTAGCAAACCAGCGCAAAATGGTAAAATCCGGAAAAGGCGAAATGCAAATGGGCGGGGTGATTTATGCCGAAGCCGCCGACAAAGCAGCCCGTTTCATCATGAACTGCAACCAGAAAAAAATCCCGCTTGTATTTTTCCACGACGTGACCGGCTTCATGGTAGGCAGCCGGGCCGAGCAGGGTGGCATTATCAAAGACGGTGCCAAGATGGTCAATGCAGTGGCCAATTCGGTGGTTCCCAAGTTCACATTCATTATCGGGAACTCGTATGGGGCGGGCAACTATGCGATGTGCGGCAAAGCCTATGATCCCAGATTAATATTCGCGTGGCCTACCGCACAAATGGCGGTAATGAGCGGTGCAACCGCCGCCCGGACACTGCTGCAAGTGCAAACTGCAACACTAAAAGCCAAAGGCGAGACGATTACGCCGGAAGCAGAAAAAGAGTTGCTGGACGAAATTACAGACCGCTACAACCAGGAATTGTCTCCCTACTACGCCGCCGCGCGCCTGTGGGTCGATGGGATTATTGACCCGGCAGAAACCCGGCGCACCATTGCGGAGGGTATTGCGGCGGCCGACCAGGCACCTATTGAGAAGCCTTTCAATGTAGGTGTTATTCAAGTTTAATTTTTTACTCAAACCTTTGATTTATGTCTGAAAAAATAGCTTTTCTCGGGCTTGGAAACCTGGGAATGCCCATTGCGGAAAGTCTGCTGGAAGCCGGCTACGAACTGGTCGTCTGGAACAGAACGGCGTCCAAAGCAGAGCCATTGACGAAACTCGGCGCCACTGTGGTAGAAGACCCCATAGAAGCCATCAGCGCTGGCGGGCTGGTGTTTTCGGTCCTGGCC
>CBFGMV010000076.1:0-41244 GCA_965649915.1 uncultured Dyadobacter sp. | reverse complement strand
AATGAGTGAATGAATAGTTAAGATTTTTTTAATGATTCAGATCCCCAGACTCATAATTGATTGATTAAATATTCACTCATTCCCCGTTCCACGACGGCTCATCGCCCTTCGACCCAGTCAATCATTCACAGTTCCACTGCGGCTCATTCAGTCATTCACTCATCCACTCATTCACACATTCACACATTCACTCATTCAAAATTCACTCATTCACTCATTCATTTAACAAACAGCAAATTATGAAAACATAGCTACCTCCATCTCCACATTTTGGTCAAAAAAAATCAGGAGTGGTTGCGACACCCCTGATGGTAACTGACTAAAAATCTCCCCGAACGTGCGGTTCGCAGGCTTGCCGATGGCAGGCCTGACGGGATTGTTATTTCCTAACATTTCAACCAGTCAAACGTAAAATTATGAAAAAACCTTTTCATCCCTGGCATGGATTGCTACTCCGGATCATGCGCCTGACTTTCTATCAGTTATTTTTGATCAGCTTCTGTTCGGTGGTGGCGCTGGCCAGTCACGCGCCCGCCCAGGAGCTGCTGAACCGTGATGTGACATTGGAGCTGAAAAATGTGACGCTCAACGAAGTACTTAGCCGTTTGGAACAGGATACCAAAGTGAAGTTTGCGTACAGCAGCAACCTGGTGGGCCTGAACCGCCCGGTGACCATCGAGGCGCGGCAGGAGAAACTTTCCGCAGTGCTGGACCGGCTCCTCGCACCGCTGGATATCAGCTACCGTGTGCGAAGCAATCAGATCCTGCTCTCCCGGGCGCAACGTAAAACCGGCGCATTACCCGAGTCTGCCGTTGTACAGAGCGTCGCTGTTGCAGACCGGACGGTGAAGGGAACGGTGACCACGCCTGAAACCAACGAGCCGCTCCCGGGGGTGAGCATTATCCTCAAAAGCACCCAGCGTGGTACCACTACCGACGTGAATGGCAAGTTCCAGCTCGATGTGCCGGATGAGAATGCCACTTTGATCTTTTCCTTTGTGGGCTACCTGTCCCAGGAAATCTCAGTGGGTAACCGCACCGACCTCTCCATTGTATTGGCGCCCGACACCAAGGCGTTGGATGAGATCGTGGTCGTCGGCTATGGTACGCAAAAGAAATCGACATTAACCGGTGCCATCGCCGCCGTGAAGGGCAGCGACATTGCTGAAAACCCGGTGCCGAACATTTCCAACTCCATTGCAGGCCGTGTAGCCGGGGTGAGTATGCGCCCGAATGGCGGCCAGCCGGGATCCGATTCGCCGGAGATCCATATCCGGGGCATTGGTACAACGGGTAACAATAAGCCGCTGGTGGTCGTCGATGGCGTGATCCGCGACAATATCAACCAAATCGATCCGGGATCGATCGAGACCGTCACGGTTTTGAAAGACGCCGCAGCTGTGGCGCCATACGGTTTGGGCGGAGCCAACGGGGTGCTTTTGATCACCACCAAAAAAGGAGTTGCCGGAACACCTACATTGAGTTTTAATGCCTACTACGGCTGGCAGACACCGACCTATTACCCCAAACTGCTCGGTGCCCAGGATTATATGAGGCTCAAAAATGAAGCCTATCTCAATGAAAACCCTACCGGGACCCAGCTTCCTTTCGCGACCGACCTGGTGGAAGATTACGTGAACCTGAACCGCGAGAACCCGGACAAATATCCGATCAGCAATACCAGGGAACTCGTGAACATGCGTGCGCCCATGCAGAACTATGCTTTGCAGCTCAGCGGGGGCTCGGAGCGCATTAAGTACCAAACCGGCCTGGGCTTCCTGAAACAGAACGGGATGTTCGATCCGGTGAAGTATATGCGTTACAGCTACAACATGAATCTGACCGCGGAGGCGACGAAAACGACGACGGTCTCGCTGTCGCTGATAGGCTCGGTCGAGCGCATTTCGTCGGTGGATACCGCTGTGTCGGCCGGGAACTTGTTTCGAAACGGATTCAAATACATTCCGATACGCTCATTGTATTACAGCAATGGCCTGTGGGGCGAATTTGCGGGTAACTCACCGGTAGGTGTGCTGAATGCCGGTTATACCAAAAACGGCAACAATACATTGCTGACGACGATCGCGATCGAGCAAAGGCTGCCGTTTATCAAGGGATTGAGCATCAAAGGCACATTCAGCTACGATCCCAGCCAGCGGACCAAAAAAGGTTATCACAAACCATTTTACTACTATACCCAGGACCTGACGACAACGCCTTATACCTACAAACGTGAGATCTCGACTGCGGAAGGCGGTGCGGCCGCATTCTCCTGGCTGGCCCAGCAGTTTATCAAAACACAGACATTTACCTACCAGGGCTACCTCAATTACCACAATACGTTTGGCAAGCACGACTTTACCGGCCTGCTCGTGGCAGAAGCGCGGAACAATACCTACGAACTGTTCTCTGCCCGCCGCAACAACTTTGCCGTGGATGTGGACGAGCTGAATATGGGTAGTTCCAATAAAAACGACTTCGATAACGGCGGTACGTCATCGACCGGCAGTCAGATCGGCTACGTGTACAGGGTAGGATACGCCTATGCCGGCAAATACCTGCTCGAAGCATCGGGACGCTATGACGGGCACTACTATTTCGCGCCGGGCAAGCGCTGGGGGTACTTCCCCGCATTCTCCGCGGGTTGGGTTATTTCGGAGGAGAATTTCCTTAAAAACGGTTTCAACTGGGTCGATAACCTGAAAGTAAGGGGTTCGTGGGGTAAATCGGGGAACCTGGCGGGAACTGCATTTCAATACCTGACAGGCTATAACCTCAACGGTAACGCCTACGCATTCGGTCCCGGTTCGATGGTACAAGGCGCTGTCGTGCCGAATGAGGCCAACAAGAACATTACCTGGGAGATCTCGAACAAAACGGATATCGGCCTGGAAGCATCCTTGTGGAGAGGCATGCTGACGATCGAGGCGGATTATTTTCACGAAAAACGGACCGGAATGCTGTTGCCGCCCGCGGTGAGCGTGCCGGTTGAATACGGTCTCGCGCTGGCCGATGAAAATGGCGGGACGATGGAGAACAAGGGAATAGAGCTGAGCCTGGGAACGAATTACAGGTTTCAGAATGATCTGAGACTGAGCATCAATGGTAATGTGAGTTTTGCCAAAAATAAGATGATTAAAGTCTTTGAAACTGCCGCCACGCGTAATAATCCGAACCGCAGCCGTACAGGCCGTGCATTGGGCACGCAGTTTGGCTACAAAACGGACGGCCTTTTCGGCACCGAAGATGACAAGAACGACGACGGGCTCATCAATGCCGGCGACGGTTATAATGTGACCCAGTTCGGAGCTTTACGTCCCGGCGATATCCGTTACGTTGACGTCAGCGGGCCGCAGGGCATACCCGACGGTAAGATCGATTCGAACGACGAAGTGGTGATCGGTAAGCCGGTGTACCCGCTGCTGACCTATGGTTTGAACGCGACCGCCGACTGGAAAGGCTTCGATCTGAACCTGTTTTTCCAGGGATCGTCGTTAGCCAGCCTGGACATCCGTCAGTTCCAGACCATTCCATTCAACAACAACAACAGTAATTCGAGCTACGAGTATTACGACAACCGCTGGACCCCGCAAACGCAGGATGCCCGCTACCCGCGCGCTACCCAGGCTCCTTACGCGAACAACACGCAGCTATCGGATTTCTGGATGACGAGCACGGCGCATTTACGGCTCAAAAACGCGATCATCGGCTACACCATTCCGAAGCAAATCGTGAAAGCGCTGCGGATCCAAAGCGTTCGGGTCTATGCATCCGGCCAAAACCTGCTGACGATGAGTAAGTTGAAATTCATGGACCCGGAAGTAGGCTACACCGACCGCGAAACCGCCTACCCGAACCAGAAGACTTACGTGTTTGGGCTTAATGTGACATTCTGAGTGATAAATGTGTGATGAAATGCTGTGAGAAGCCTGCGTCGAATTGGTAACCTGTTACTGACACCCTGAGCATTGCTGTCGGCCGGTTGTCATCCGCAATTGTCATCCGCAATTGTCATCCGCAATTGTCACTTGCAATTGTCACCCTGAGCGAAGTCGAAGGGCATATGCACTCCGCAAAAACCCTTCGACCGCCGGGCGGCCCCGTCCGCTCAGGGTGACAGAGACATCCACCCAGGGTGACAAAGCGAGGCCGGGCGTTGCAAGCAAATCATTTACAAAAACCTTTGAAACCAATGAAAAAAATAAAATATAACTTCTTGTTGGCCCTGCTGGGCGTGAGCGTTTGTACTACTTCCTGCAATGAGGACCTCCTCGATAATGTGAACAAAAGCCGCCTGACGGACGAAATGCAATGGTCGTCCGAAGGCAATGCGGACCTGTTCCTGAACGACGTCTACACATCGCTGTCCAATAAATGGAACTCTCCGGACAACCTCGACAATTTTACGGACGACAACGATGCCGGGTTCTACTGGAAATCGTACAGCTGGCGGCAGGGGATTGTGGACCCCGCTGTCAACAACGGCACGCCCATGGATCACGCCAATGCCAATGCCACCGATTATGCTTCCTGGGCGGCGGGTTTTCAGAAAATCCGGAAATGCAACCTGTACATCCAGAAAGTGACCGAAAACGCCGCCAACTTTTCGGAGGCCTACCGGAAAAAACGGATTGACGAAGTCCGTTTCCTGCGTGCCTACTATTACAGCGAGCTTTTCATGCACCTGGGCGGTCTGCCGATCATCACCGAAGTGCTCGACCGCACCACAATGGGAGAGGACGAGCTTTACAGGCCAAGGAACACATTCGCGGAGACCTTTGAATTTATTACCAAAGAACTGGGGGAGATCGTAGCCAACAAACAATTGCCTGTGAAGTACAGCAACGGCGATGCCGACGCCGGCCGTGCCACATTGGGTGCCGCCCTGGCATTGAAAGGCTGGCTGGAACTGTACGCGGCTAGCCCGGCATTCAATGCGGCGACGCCTGCTGCGGGTGCGGATCCGAATAAGCTGGTCGGTTTCGGGAATTTCGATGCCAAACGCTGGGAGCGGGCCGCAGCGACCAATAAGCAGTTCATGGACACCTTTGGAGGCAACTATGCGCTATTTTCTGACCTGAATGCATTTTGGTGGGAGAAAAACGAGTACAATTCCGAAGTGATCTGGGACCGGCAGGTCGTATCGGTGATCATGGGATCGAACTATGAGCAGTACGGAGGGCCGGTCTGGATCGACGGGGTGTATTATACCTGGGGCAATTACTGTCCGACACAGGAGTTGGTGGACCAGTTTGCAATGGCGAACGGCAAAGCCATTACAGATCCCGCATCGGGCTATGATCCGCAAAAACCCTACGTAAACCGTGAAAAGCGTTTCTACGATTTCATTGTGTACGATGGCGCTCCTTACAAGCAGGACTGGATGGCTAAAACCGACACCATTTATACCCGCATCGATAAGGTTAGGCCTTCTAAAAATCAGATCGATTTTGGTACCGACGACGTAGGGAATACGGGTTATTATTTCAAAAAGAAGATCAACCCGTTGAAACCGCGGGGCGGTGCCGCCAGCGGGCAGAACTTTGTGTATTACCGGTATGCGGAGGTTTTGCTGAACTATGCCGAAGCGCAAAATGAAGCGGCCGGTCCCGATGCGTCGGTGTATGCAACCGTCAATGCGATCCGTAAACGGTCGGGCTTGCCCGAGCTGGCCGCCGGTTTGACGAAGGAGACCATGCGCCAGGCCATTCGCCGCGAACGTCGTGTCGAACTATGCTTTGAAACAAAGCGCTTTTACGACATTGTGCGCTGGGTGATCGCTGAGGAGGTCATGAACAAGGACTTTCACGGCATGAAAATCACCAATACCTCGCCGAATGACAACAAAGGCAAGTGGGTATACGAGGTGGTGGGGCTCAACCACCCGCATGTTTTTACCAAAAAAATGTACATGAACCCGGTGCCGCAACCGGTTGTGGACCAGAACAAAAAGATCGTTCAGAATCCCGGCTATTAAGCATGCAGACCTGCCCGGCGCATTTGAATGGACGGGAGCTGGTTTTAAAACTGCCTGTCCGTTTAATAATCAATCCGGGCGTATAGCATTAGAGAAATACCGGTGGCCGCTTTGGTACACTGTCTGTAACCAGACAATGATTTCATTGTAGTTTTTGAAAAAAGAGGAGTGTCTGCTCCTCTTTTTCTTTGTATTGATGTTTCAAAATGTCACCATTGGTATTAATTCCGTAGATTCCGGCCATTATTTCGTTGTTATTCACAAATTCAAGCAACCTGACTAAACTGTTTTCATGATTTTAAAAATTTCCCGAACGTTCGGTAAAGCCGCTTTTTTATCCATTTTGAGTGCCACAGCCCTGATGGCGCAATCCCCCGAGAAGCATTACCTCATCAAGGCGGGGCAGATGTATGATTCGGAAAAGAACATTTTTGTAAAGGACCAGCAGATTCTCGTGCGCGGTAAAAAGATCGTAAAAGTCGGCACCAGGCTGGAAACACCACCGAATACCGAAGTATTGGATTTCAGCCGCGCAACCGTAACGCCGGGGCTCGTGGATGCGCACACACACCTGCTCACCAATCAGGGGCTTAGTGAGACGGTTGCGGTGGATGCCGTCATGCGGTCGTCGGAGGAGCGGATCCTGCGTGCTGCAGGTTTTGCCAAAAGCTATCTCACAGCAGGCTTCACAACGATCCGGGATGTCGGCAATTCAGGGCAGTACCTGGATGTCGAAATGCGCAGGGCTATCGAAAAAGGGTACATCAGCGGGCCGCGTATGTTTGTGTCCGGCCCGATCATCGGCTCCATGGATGGTCAGCTCACGGCAGGTATTCCGATCAGGGAGTTTGATCATATCGCCCGGTCGGAGCAGACGCTCGTGAGTGGGGCGGAAGAGGCGCGGAAAGCCGTGAGGGAGCATATTGCCCGGGGTGTCGACGTGATCAAGATCCTGGCCATCGGCGACAGGCTCACATTAGGCCTGGAAGAAATGAAGGCGATCGTGGAAACCGCACACGCGGAACGGGTGAAAGTGACCGCCCATTGCGATCGCGACTGGGCTGTACATGCCGCCATTGAAGCAGGCGTCGACGGCGTGGAGCACCTTTATGGTTTCAAGGATGCTACTTTGGAAAAAATGGCCCAAAAAGGGATCTATGCCGTCCCGACCTATGCGACACCTGAGCTTCGTGCCCAGTACATGGACCTCATGCACATAGCATACAAAATGGAGGACCTGCGCAAGGACTTCGACCAAAGTTTTGGTAAATGGGTGGGCCAGATCCGGAAAGCCGGGGTCATGATCGTGGCCGGTTCCGACGCTTATATGGACGGTGGTACCAGCCGGGGAGAGAATGCGAAGGAAACCATCGACGCATACAGGCAGTCGGGAATGCCGGTGGAGGATGTAATGAAAACAACTACCGCCAATGCGGCAAAAATATTGGGGATGGAAGGTGAGATCGGCGTGATTAAGGAGAATGCCTACGCGGATATCGCGGTTTTCAGCGGCGACCTGACGAAGGATTTTCGTAAGTCTTTGTTTGACGTCGAACTTGTCATGAAGGAGGGCGGAATCGAATTCCGGAAGCCTAAGCCATAAAACGGCACCCGCCTGCAATGCCCCCGAAAAGCGACACACTTTCCGGGGGCATTCTCATTAGAGCAGGCGGAGGTTCTGCGCGATCAGTACTTGCGTTTTTTCCTGTATTCGACCACCTGTCTGGCCATTTTCCCAAACTGCCTTTCAGTCCTTTTGCGCTCCATCGCATCGCTTTGGTAATGCGCTTGTTCGCGGCCGAGTTTCAGGAAACTTTCATACACGCCGCGTGGCAGGTCCCCGCTACTCACCGCAGCCACAACGGCGCAGCCCGGTTCGTGCTGGTGGCTGCAATCATCAAACCGACATTCAGAAGCGAGTGTGCCAAGCAAAGGGTGGTGCTGAATGCCGGCGTCTCCGGCTTCCAGAGTTACGCCGAACTCCCGCATACCGGGTGAGTCGATCAGCATCGCCCCGGATGGCAGCAGTACCAGATTCCGGGAAACGGTGGTGTGCCTGCCCTTGTTATTGGCCTCGCTCACGGCACCGGCTTCCTGCAAACGATGGCCCAGTATTGCATTCAGCAGCGTACTCTTGCCCACGCCCGAAGATCCGAGCAGCGCATAAGTGAGACCCGGCAGCATGTGTTCCGCTGCCCACTGCGGAAGTCCCTTCTCCTGAACGGCGCTGAGCAGGATCACCGGGCAGTCGTAGCCCAGGCCCATTACCTCCTTCCGGTATTGCTCAGGATCGGGGACGAGGTCTTTCTTGTTCAGGACGACCACCGGCCTGATGCCGCATTGGGTTATTTGCAAAAGGTAGCGTTGCAATCGCATTGGGTTGAAATCCCTGTCGAGGCCCTGGACGATCCATGCGAAGTCGATATTGGCCGCGATCACCTGTTTTTCGGTCGTCCGGCCGGGTGTTTTTCGGCTGAGCTCGTTCTGCCGGGGAAGGATGCCTGTAATAATCCCTTCGTCTCCGTACGCCTTGAATACAACCCAGTCGCCGACTTTGGGCAGGTCCCAGTTGTCCAGGCCGTTCAGTAATGCGCCCGCGAGCAATGTGTCAACCGGGCCGGCGGCTGTGATGAGCCTGTGTTTGAACCCCTCGATGGCCGTGACGCGCCCCGCGTCGAGGCCTTGTAACTGGTAAGAAATAAAGTGATGTTCAAAATGGGTATTCCACCCATAAGATGATAACAATGTCATGTTTGTAAAGTCTGGGCTATGGGCAAAACATCGCCTGTCCGCGCATAGCGTGGGGAGAAATGATCAATGCAGTGGGGAAGCGCTGGTCTTTCCGATGTAAAAAGAGAGAAGACCGGCGTTAGGCCGCAATGTCAGACGATGGGCGGTATGTAGTTTCAGACCATGACATAAGGCTGCAAATATAGCGCTTTATTTTTGGTATTTTTTTCGCATTTCCTCCGTGAAGGTAATAGGTAAATTGTATTTGAATCGGGAAAACGTGCCCCTTTTGTAAAGAACGGGCCAGTCGGGAATAAGCTTGACAACCCGCACGGCTTCGCGGTCCAATACGGGATCGAGACTTTTCAAAACCTCGACCCGATCTACAATGCCCTGGTCGTTAGCAGAAAACGTGACGAATACCCGCCCCTCCCTGCCAGCGAGCGGTGGCAGTTTGCTCCAATTAATGGTGGAGTAAACAAAATCGACAAGCAAACTGGTGTTGGTGAAAAAGACCGATGTTCGTGACTTCGAATTATCAAATTGCTCTATGCGGGTCAGCCTGCCGTTGCGAAAATCAACCTCCCATTCTTTTTCAAAAATATAAAACATGTCTAGGCCGCGGCAAATAACCCTTCCGCTTTTACCGTGCAGGTCCCGATCGGATAAATGAACAGGGAATGGCCCGCTATCCAGATTTTTGCCGAATAGCATCACAAGCTCTTCGTCGATCTGTTTTTTACTGGCTTGCCCGCTGTGGACGGCCATGAGTTTGACCTGCTCTCCGACAATTTTCCAGTAGATCCGTTCGCGGTTGTCCGTATACTGTTTTCCCAAATGACTTAACCGATACGCCTGGCCCTGGGCGTAGGACTCAAACAAATGCTCTTGCAGCGAAATGGTATCCTTTCCGTAGATCAGGTAATCGCTGATCACGAGGCAATCGAAGCATTGCCCATAGCCCCGTAGCATACCCGACAAAATGTAGAGAATCAGGCAGATCCGCATGCAGCGGTTCCCACGATCATTGTGCTCTTCCTCCGGATCAATTTCCTTTTGATATGCCATTTTTTTGATGGAAGTTCACGGACTTTGTTTTGTCATGTTGTAAATATATATTTAAGAAAATTAAATATAAAAATATCTATGAAAAATCTCGTGTTCTGTATCATGATGGCGCTCATAGCGGGTTGCACCCAAAAACCGGCCGAGGAAAGTGTTGCCATGCAAGTGGATTTGGCTAAACCGCAGGAAGCTGCCGTGGAGGAGTCGGCACCGGCTCCCCCGAAAACGATCACTGCCACGGTTGTCCGCAAGCTCATCAAAAATGGCCGCATTGCATTTGAAACCGAGGATCCCATGGCTGTGAGAAAACAGATCATAGCTTCCGCAAAGGCCTTCAATGGATACATTTCATCGGAAAGTGAGGAAAAGCAAGGCGGTGAAACCAGCTATCAGATGGTGGTGCGCGTGCCCGCCGAACGTTTCGATCAGCTACTCACATCGGCGACGAAGGGCGTTTCCGAATTTCGCGAAAGATCCATTGAGATCGAAGATGTTACCGAGGATTTCCTGGACCATGAGGCAAGGGTCAGGTCCAAAAAAGAAATCGAATCCCGCTATCGTCAGCTGCTGAGCAAGGCATTGTCTGTGAAGGATATACTGGAAATTGAGAAGCAGATGGGCGAGATCCGAACCGAGATCGAAGCCAGCGAGGGCCGGTTGAAATACCTGACCGACCAGGTCCAATATTCTACGCTGCGCATTACTTTCTACAAATCGATTCCTTCCGGGTCGTCATTCTCACATGAGATCAGCAATGCATTCTCAAATGGATGGCAAAGCTTGCGCGTCCTGGCAGTGATCCTCGTCACGATCTGGCCGTTTGTATTGCTGGCCGTTTTGACACTGTTTGCTGTGCGCTATTTTCGAAAAAGAGCCCGGAAGAACACAGAAGCCGTAACAGAAGCAGATCAGGCATCGCGTTAAAAATTCCCCTCAAACGCCGCTTTCCCCTTCGCATCCTTCAACTCCACCGATTCAACCGCTCCTATGCCGGCAAACTTCACGCTTAACCCGTAAATGCGGTGTAAGGGGCGGTTGTAAGTGGTTTCAAAAACCTCTTTTCCGTTGATGAACAGGCGTGCGTGCCGGTTTTTCACCCTCAGTTCAACCGTTCCGCCGTGGGTGAGGTCTGCGCCGAGGAAATCGAGGGCGCTGGTGGAACCGTTGCGATGGACATCGGAGAATTGCATTTTAGTCCAATGCACGCAGCCCGGTTTCATGATCACGAGCTGATGGTAGGTGTCCTCGCCCCCCACTGTGATGCGCACCTCCGAGCAGCGCACACCCGGGCGGGGAAGCGAGGTTTTGAGCCGGAGTTTCAGGTGGAAGTCGTCCCCGCTGATGGCAGTGGGGCGGCTGTTGATGAAATCCACGAAGAAAGTCCGGTTCGTATCCACACCGGCGCGGGACACCTCCCGCGCGCTGACGCCGTAGGTTCCGTGCCGGAACAGAGCGGGCACTTCGATGGGGTACACCCGCGTGGTGTCGTGCATCATGTTGGCGGTAGCCGTCCAACCATCCGTATGCAGGTACACCGTGGCACTGTCGATCGTAGTTCCGTTGTGCCGGAGTGTTGCGAAATACCGGCCCGGCACCTCATAATAGTGGGAATAAATGCTATCCTGGCCATTCAGCTGCACTTTCCGGCCATCGCCGAAATCGATCCGGAAGCCGTCGGGCAGTTCGGCAATATCCTCGAATCCCCGCAATGCAAACACCGCCGAATGCGGGTTTTCGCCGACAGGATTTTTGCAGATCAAACGGATTTCAGGAAGTGTGGGTTCTTTTAATTTTTTCAAAAAAACGACCGCCACAACCACCAGAATGAGTCCTGACAGGACGTAGAGCCATGTACGGTTCGCCCGCCGCCTTACCGGAACGGGGAGCTCGGGTCGGACCCGGGCTGGTGCCTGTGCAGGTACGGTCAGCGCAGGCATCAGCGTTTCCGCATTCAGTGCCAGTGTATGCTTTTCCACGAATATATCCCAATCCGGAAAGCCGATGTAAAGGGCCAGCGCGTCGCGGGTAGCTTTCTGCGGATAGTAACGGGCGTCGGTTTTTATTTTGCCAAAAATGCGTTTGAGCGTGTTTGGACTGATCTGTACGTGGGTTCTTTTATACAGGATATGGCTCAGCCTGATGAAGTCGCTGTTGGTCCATTCCGTGCTGTCGGGCTTGCCATAAGCTTCGCTCACACGCTGACAACATTCGTCGAGAGCGTCTGAAATGCGGGCCCGGCCTTGTCCATTCTGGGTTGTGTTCATACAATAATATACTGTATGTCAATATTTTAAGTTGTCCATAATTCTGAATAGCGAACTGGTCATGTTCGCTTGCAAATCTTCGTATTGTGCAATTTTATATTTGCTAACTCAAATTTCAAATCTGTGCCGGACCAGTGTGCTGTCCGGCGCAAAACCCTAAATTTTAACAAATATGCGACAAAAAATTCTACTTGGCTTAGCCTTGTTGCTGGGGTCGTTGTGCCCGTTGCTCGCCCAGTCGAGGCAGGTGTCGGGCAGGGTCTCCGACGAGGCTGCTCACGGTCTGCCCGGCGTCAGCATCGTGGTCAAAGGCACACAGCGCGGCACCGTTACCGATGTGAACGGCGATTACCAGCTGGCATTGCCGGATCAGGGCACCGCAGTCCTGACCTTTTCTTTCGTCGGCTACGAAAGTCAGGACATCGACGCGGGTAGTCGGTCGGTGCTGCACGTTACCCTGAAACCAGGCAGCAATGCACTGGCGGAGGTGGTCGTGGTCGGTTATGGAACACAGAAAAAGAAGGACCTGACCGGGGCCATTTCCAGCATCGGTTCCAAAGATGTGGGCGGCCGCCAGACCTTACAGGTATCCGACGCATTGCAGGGCAGCGTCGCCGGCGTATCGGTTACGCGCAGCAGCGGCGCTCCCGGATCGGGATCCAGTATCCTCATTCGTGGTATCACCACGATCGGGACGAACAGCCCGCTGGTGATCGTCGACGGCGTGCCCGTGAGCAGTATCGACAATGTGAACCCGGGAGATGTAGAAAGCATTACCGTGCTCAAAGACGCCGCATCGGCTGCCATTTACGGCTCCCGCGGGGCCGCAGGTGTGATCCTGGTGACGACCAAGCGCGCGAAAAGCGGGCAGGGGAGCCTGGAATACACCTACGAGTATGGTGTGCAGCGCGCCACCGCCGCGCCCGGATACGTGGGTGTGCAGGACTATATGCGGTATTTCAATGAGCAGGCCGTCAACGACGGGGCGAGTACCGGTGCATTTCCGGATGCCCTGGTCGCTTCCTATCTCGATAGCAACCGGGTAAGCCCGGACCGCTTCCCGAATACCGACTGGCAAAAATCCATCCTGACCCGCCGCAATGCCCCGCGCCAGCGGCATGACGTGGTTTTCACGATGGGAACCGGCAAGATCAAAACGAAAGCTTCCCTGGGCTATGCGAGTGCCGGTGCGTTTTATGATAACCGTTCGTACGACCGCTACCTGTTCCGGGTCAACAACGATATGCAGGTGAATGACAAAATGAGTGTCAATCTGGATGTGTTTTACAAGCGGACCCGTAACGAAGGCAATGCGAACGAACTGTCGTCGACGGGCTATAATCCGATATATGAAGCGCGCGTGATGCCGCCGATTTATGATGATGTGTATGACAATGGCCGGCTGGCGGTAGGGAAGGACGGACGCAATCCCCTGGCGCAGATTCGCGATGGCGGTTTCACCCGGCAGCTCACCAACCAGATCGGCGGAAGAATGCAGCTGAATTACAAACCCATTGAAGGGCTGGCATTGACGGTGCTGGTGGCACCCGTTTTTGACTTGGACAAAAACAAATACTTTTCCAAACAGATCCGCTTCACCAATCCCGACGGCAGACCCGGTACCGTCATGAACCAGGCGCGCACCGTGCTTTCGGAAGGCCGGTCGGAAGGCGTGAACATCAATGGGCAACTGCTGGCTAACTATGCCAGGGAATTCAATGGCGGACATGCACTCGACGTGTTGGCGGGTTTTGAGGAGAATTATCGTTCTGTGGAAACGCTGGGCGCTTCGAGAAGCGGTTTTGCACTGACCGATTTTCCTTACCTCAATTCCGGTTCCACCGAGCTGCGCGACAACTCCGGCAGTGCCAACGAATCGGGCCTGCATTCATTTTTCGGACGGTTGCAGTATAATTTCAAAAGCCGCTATTTCATTCAGGGTAACCTCCGGTCAGACCTTTCGTCGCGTTTTGCCTCGCAGTACCGCAGGGCGGTGTACCCTTCGCTATCCGCGGGATGGACCATTTCGGAAGAGCAATTCATGAAAAGCACCAAATGGCTCTCCTTCCTGAAACTCCGGGGCTCCTGGGGTATGGCCGGCAATGAGCGGCTGCTGGACAAGGACGGCAACCCGGCCTACTATCCCTACATGGCGACGATCGACTTTTCGAGCGCATTGTTCTACCAGAACGGCAGCGTAGTACCGCTGACGGGCGGAGGCCAGCAGGTCTACGCGGTGCAGAACATCAGTTGGGAAACCAGCCGCACCACCGACATTGGTCTCGATGCAGCATTTCTGAACGACCGCCTTACCCTGGCTGCCGACTATTACCGGAAAACCACGACGGACATCCTCCTGCCGCTTGATATTCCCCTCTACCTGGGTTATGACAAACCCAACCAGAATGCTGGCACCCTGAATGTGCATGGCTGGGAGCTGGAAGCGGGCTGGAAAGACCATTTCGGTAAGGTCAATTACTCGGTAGCGGCTAACCTTTCCGATGCCAAATCCACGGTGGGCGACCTGAAAGGCACCGAGTTCCGGGGCGATCAGGTGATCCGCAACGGGAGCCAGTACAACGAATGGTTCGGCTACCTTTCCAATGGCCTTTTCCAGACCCAGGACGAGATCACCGGCGCGCCCGTCCTGAACGTAACCACCAAGCCAGGTGACGTCCGCTATGTGGATGTGAACAAGGACGGAAAGATCACGACCGACGATAAAGTGCTGCTGGGCGGTGCATTGCCGCGCTACCTCTACGGCGGTAACCTCCGTGCCGAGTATGCCGGTATCGATTTCGGGGTAACTTTTCAGGGCGTTGCCAAAAAGCTTTCGCGGCTCAGCAGCGAGGTAACCCAGCCGTTTGCCGAAGCGTTCGGCAATATGCCCTCGGATATGGTGGGGAAGTTTTGGAGTAATCGCAACACACCGGAACAGAACTTGAAAGCGACTTATCCAAGGCTTTCCAGGACCTCGAACAGCGCCAATTATGCGCTTTCTGATTATTGGTTGCTCAACGGTGCCTATTTCCGGCTAAAAAACCTGACGGTCGGTTACACACTCAGGCCCGAACTCGTGAAGCGGGTGGGGGTGCAGTCCCTGCGGCTTTACCTGTCGGCCAACGACGTCTTTTCGGTCAGTAAATTTCCAAAATACCTTGATCCCGAGTCGGGCAGCTATTCCTATCCCATTGTAAGAACGTTTATGGCCGGGGCAACCATCCGGTTCTGATGACCATTCCTTCCCACATTGATTTTGATTGACATGAAAAAAATTGCAGCATTACTCCTCCTGGCAGGCATGAGCGGCTGCCACACCCTGGATCTCGCCCCGCTGTCGGAGGCTTCCACCGGGACGTTCTATTCCAACCAGACCGAGCTCGAACTGGCCGTTAACGACCTGTACCGGCTGGCGTTCTGGGGAAACGACAACGAGCTGTTCAGTGACAACGAATGGCATCGCGGCCAGCTCACCAATGCGGTGATCGGTGGTACCATGAATGCCGATGACGCCAATGTGCAGACCTACTGGCTGAATTCCTACAAAGCCATCGCTAGGGCCAACTCCTTCTTGGCCAACAAAGACCGCGCCGCCGCCGTGACACCGGCCCCGGTCATGACGCGGCTGGAAGCGGAGATGCGGCTTATCAGAGCCTACCAGTACGCACGACTGATCACTCATTTCGGCGACGTTCCTTTCCTGACCGACCCGGTAACCCTGGAAGAGTCCTACGGCATTGCACGGACCAGCCAGGAGAAGATCCTCGACTTTGTATTCAGTGAACTGGATTTTGCGGCGTCGAACCTGCCCGCAGCCTATCCAGCGGCGGACACCAAACGCCTCACAAAAGGAGCAGCATGGGCGATCAAAGCCCGTATGGCATTGTATATGGGTAAATGGGCGCTGGCACGTGACGCGGCGAAGGCCATTATGGACTTAAAGGAGGCTGGCTACGCATTGCACAGTAATTATAGCGCATTGTTTCTGAAATCCGGAGAGGCCAGTAAAGAGCTGATCATCAGTATTCCACGCGATGAAAAACAGCAGGTTTTCGGGGCAGCAGGCTATGTACAGGACAACATTTCACGCAATGCGGGCGGGTTTGGGGCGCAGCTGCCTACGCGGGATATGATGGACGCCTATGAATGCACGGACGGGAAGCCTATTGATGAATCGGCTTTGTATGATCCCAAAAGTCCATTCAAAAACCGTGATCCCCGGCTCACCGCCACCATTGTGGAGTTCAATACGCAATGGCTGGGTTACAATTATATGCCGCACCCCGATTCACTGACGGTATTCAGCTCGAAGGAAAACCGCCGGGTGCCCAATAAGGATAGCCGCGCAGTCGCTTCATTTGCCAGTTTCACAGGTTTTCTTTGGAAAAAGGGCATTGATCAGACCTGGCCCGACCGGCTCGTGGAAGACAATGACGCGATCATTGTACGCTACGCCGAAATACTGCTGACCTATGCCGAAGCGAAGATCGAACTAGGCGAGATCGATGCCGACGTCCTTCACGCGATCAACCAGGTACGGGCGAGAGCATATGGGGTGGGTGTGGAGCAGACCAGTGCCTATCCGGCCGTTACGACGACCAGCGTTGCGGCGCTCCGGGCAATCCTGAGAACAGAAAGAAGGGTAGAATTTCCCCGGGAGGGACTCCGTTATATGGACCTGATCCGTTGGAAGTTAGCCGAGAAGATCCTGACAAAACCGGTTGTCGGCCTGCCCGACCCGGCTGCGCAGAACCGGGCCAAATGGCCGTTTCCCGGCACCACGCCCATCGACGCGGATGGCCTGGCCGACTATGCGGGCTTTGGCACCGATGTAAAGTCTCTCGCCCAGCGCAGTTTCGACAAAACACGCCAGTATTTGTGGCCCATTCCGGCCGTCGAACGCCGCGTGAACCCGGGGATAACCCAGAATGCAGGATATTGATAGTAACGCTCCCGCATCGACGGGAGCTTAATAGTGCTGATTTTCAACCTAATGATTTTTTGAATGAAGAAGAACCTAATCGGGGCCGCGCTGGCCGTTTCGTTGCTGTTGAAAGCCCCTCTTTCGTGGGCTCAGGCCCCGCGTGCTTTCAGTGGCATTTACCCGCATCTGGCGATGTACAACAATGAAGGCGAATGCGGTACCGGTGCCGTTGTGCCCTGGGCTGGCAAGCTTTGGGCGATTACCTATGGCCCGCATTTACCCTTCGGGTCATTGGACAAGCTCTATGAAATTTCCGCAGACCTGAAACAGACCGTGAGGCCGGAAAGCATAGGCGGCACCCCCGCGAACCGGATGATCCATCCCGAAAGCAACCAGCTTTTTATCGGCCCCTATGCCATTGACAAAAAAGGAAATGTGCGCGTCATTCCCTACAAAACAATGCCGGGCAGGCACACCGGTAACGCCCGGCACCTCACCGACCCCGCGAATAAGATTCTCTATGGCACGATGGAAGAAGGTTTTTATGAGGTAAATGCAAAAACACTGGTACCGAAAATGCTTTACGAGGACGGTAACGTGGATCGCGACAAGGAAACGGGCAAAGCTATTTACCAGACCAAAGGACTCCTCCCGGGCACGCACGGGAAGGGCTTTTATTCCGGACAGGGTGTAGCTGTTTATTCCAATAATGGCGAACCCGGACGTCAGGCGGAGATACAGTTCGATATCAAATCCGGCTCGCTTTCCGAATGGGATGGGAAGACCTGGAAGGTAGTCCGCCGCAACCAGTTTGTGGAAGTAACCGGACCGGGCGGAATCGATGGCAATAAAAACCCGGAAACGGACCCCATCTGGGCCACGGGCTGGGACCATAAATCGGTGCTGCTGGGCGTGCGCGACCATGGGAAATGGACGTTTTTCAGGTTGCCCAAAGCCAGCCATAGCTACGACGGTGCCCACGGCTGGAACACCGAATGGCCTCGCATCCGCGATGTGGGCTCGGCGCAAAAGCCTGATTACCTGATGACAATGCATGGGATGTTCTGGAAATTTCCCGGGCAATTCACCTCCCAAAACAGTGCGGGTATCCGTCCAAGATCGGCCTACCTGAAAGTGATCGGTGATTTTACCCGCTGGAACGACCGCCTGGTTTTTGGTTGCGACGATTCGGCCCAGCGCGAATTTTTAAATAAAAGAAAAGCGAAGGGCGGCATTGAAGGGCCCGGTCAGTCCAATTCCAATCTCTGGTTCACTTCCCTGAACCAACCCGACCAGTTGGGGCCGGATCACGCCGAAGGTTCGGTTTGGATCCACGAAGCTGTCAAGGCAGGCGAAAGCTCGGAACCATTTCTCTTTGCAGGCTGGAAACACCGTGCAGCATGGATACGGAACGACGGTGCCAAGGACGTCCGTTTTGTGTATGAAGTGGACAAAAAAGGCAATGGGCAATGGACGTCGCTCAAAACGGTGACCGTCAAAGCACAAAGTGCATCGAGGACCGAATTTGCCGCCGCCGAAGCCGGGGAATGGATCCGGATCAGGCCGGATCAACCCACTACCGCGACCGCACATTTCTCCTACACATCTGACGACGCCCGTGGTGCCCTGTCTGACCCTGTTTTCAAGGGATTAAGTCCTGTGAATGCGACGCAGGCGAACGGAGGCCTTTTGTATGGATTGGGTGAAAACCGTCGCGCACTGGGCATGGCAGCCGTGCATTTCAACGGCACACAATCCTCCGGGATCGGGTACTATGAACTGGGCGGTGACATGAAGCTGGTACGCCGGGACGATCCGAAAACGCTGTCGTTCATTCAAGGCAAGTTTGCCATTCCGCGGCAGGTGGTGAGCGTTGAGGCATCTTCGGTGCTGGTGGTAGACGACAAGGGCCGCCGGTGGCGTTTGCCGCTTGGTAACAATGCATTTACCGGCTTAACCGACCAGAATGCACTCCGCATTTGCCGTGAGGTCGCCACAGAGCGCGACCTGTTCAACTGCCATGGTACTTTCTACGAGCTTCCCGCCGAGAATGCAGATGGTTATGCCAAAATCCGCCCGGTATCTTCCCACAATCTGCGGATCCACGATTACGCATCCTACCGGGGATTGCTCGTGATGACGGGCATTGAACCGAAAGCCATGGAGAACAGCGAACACATCGTGGTGTCTGACGACCGGAAAGCAGCGGTGTGGGCCGGGGCGATCGATGACCTGTGGAAGCTTGGCAAGCCGATTGGAAACGGCGGTCCATGGAAAAGCACCAGTTTAAAAGCCGGTCAGCTGTCGGACCCCTACCTGATCGGCTTTTACGACCGGAAGAACCTGAAACTTTCCCAGCAGTCGAAAACGCCTGTTACCGTAACAATGGAAGTGGATCCGGTGGGCAATGGGCCGTGGATGGTGTACAAGACATTCACGGTGAAGCCCGGACAAACGGTTTCTTTCGATTTTCCGCAGGGTTTCTCGGCACGCTGGGTGCGGTTCAGAACGGACAAGGATTGCGAGGCGACGGCCTGGCTGGAATATCGGTAATGCCGCCCGTGCCTTAGATACGGAATAAGCACTATCTTTCGGCCTTAAAACACCAGAGATGGACGCCCGGCAGATCCTTAAAGACCATATTCTCAAAACCGTCGAACTGACCGATGCGCAGTTCGACGGTTTTTATGCATGTTTCAAACACGAATCGTTCCGGAAAGGGCAGGTGCTCATCCGGGAAGGAGACCAGGTGACGGTTGAATATTTCGTGCTGGACGGTTGCCTCAAAACCTACTTTCTGAACGACGAACTCAAAATGTCGATCCTGCAATTCGCCATGCCGGGCTGGTGGGCGTCGGATTACGACGCATTGTACAATCACCACCGGGCGGTCGTGAATGTGGACTGCGTGGCCCATGCCGAGGTGTTGTCCATTTCGGCGGCCGATAGGGAAAGGATCTGCGCGGAGCTGCCTGCTATCGGTCAATTTTTTCGCTGGCGCACCAACCGCGGTTATGCTGCCGCCCAGAGAAGGCTGCTTTCCCTGATGACCAACGATGCGAAGAAACGCTACGAAGACCTTTTGGCCCAATACCCGACCTTGTACCAGATCGTACCCAAGCAACTGATCGCCTCCTACCTGGGCGTGTCGCGCGAGACGCTCAGCCGTTTGTACCAGTCGGAGCGGCATGGCTGAAAATTGTGATCCATGTCACATACAATCACCGGTGTCGAGCGCTTTCTTTGTAAAGCGGACATTCACTTCCGGTCCGCTGCTTTTTTTATGTGGAACCAAACCCAAGTTTCCCGCACGCTGGGAATCGAATACCCGATCCTGCAAGGCCCTTTCGGGGGTAATCTCTCATCTGTTCAACTGGTTTCGACCGTTTCGAATCTGGGTGGCATGGGTGGTTACGGAGCCTATATGCTCAAACCCGAAGAAATCATCACGCTCGACCAGGAACTGAAACAAGCAACCGATAAGCCCTATAATATTAACCTCTGGGTCTCCGATTCGGATTTCCCATCCGGCGAGGTCAGCGATGAAGCCTTTGAAAAGGTCTCCGCACTCGTAAAGCCATTTTTTGACGAACTGGGAGCGCCGTTGCCGGCTAAACCTGCCGCTTATGCTTCCCGTTTCGAAAACCAGGTGGAAGCGCTCCTTACCACCCGGCCGCCGGTTTTCAGTTTTATTTTCGGAATACCCTCCCAAACCATCCTCGACGAATTCCGTAAGAAAGGTATTAAACTCATCGGTAACGCCACCACACTCGACGAAGCCATTGCATTGGAAAATGCCGGCGTGGACGTCATCATCGCCTCCGGTTTCGAGGCGGGCGGTCACCGTCCCTCATTTCTCGAATCGCCCGAAGCATCGCTGACGGGTACATTTGTATTGGTACAACAGATCCGCGACAAGGTAAAAACCCCCGTGGTAGCTGCGGGCGGTATCGCCGACGCGCGTGGTGTTGCGGCTGCGTTTACATTGGGCGCGGAAGGCGTGCAGATCGGCACGGCATTCCTGGCTACGGAGGAATCCGGCGCGACGGCCTATCACCGCAATATGCTGCATTCCGACGCGGCCCGGTACACTACCTTGACCCGCGTGTCCACTGGACGCCTGGGGCGCGGTATCCGGAGCCGTTATACCGAAACACTGGCGGGCCAGCAAGACCTACTCCCATTCCCCCTGCAAAATCAGTTTATCGTACCGCTCCGAAAAGCGGCAACAGAAAAGGAGCAATGGGACCTGATCATGTTTTGGAGCGGCCAGATCGCGCCGGTCTTGAAGCATACCAGCGCGAAAAAGCTCTTCGAATCGATCGTGGAGGAAGTGCCGGTGTATTTGAAATGACCTACATCACCAGGGCCATCATCGCCAACAGCCAGCCGGCCAGCGTGATCGCATTGCGTAAGTAGTTGGCCCGCACCCACCATGCGGCCAGGCGGCCCGCTCGGCCGGGATCTGAGACGCCTATTTTGCTGACCCTGATGGCATTGGGTATGAAAAAGGTGAAGGTTAAAAGGCGTTCGGCCAGCACAATGCAGCCCGCAACCAGCCACCAGTTCGGGCCGGTGGATTGGTAGTTCCAGGCACTGACAAGATTGGCAATGGTCAGAAGTGTTAACGGCACGGTGGTAGCCATCGCCCAGAATCTGCGGCCCGAATCGATGGTCTGCATCGCCGCGGTGTCTACAAGATAGCGCCCGCCGGTGGCCCGGGGAAACCAGAGCGGAATGACGAGCCGGGCTTCGTAAATGCCCGCTCCAAATACGGTACCCAGGTTCAGGGTAAACAACCACAGCAGGATTTTGTCGGTTTGATCCATGGTTTTTCGGATTGATTTATACCCAAAAATAGCCGATGGCGACACGGGCCGCCATCGGATTGGGATCAACTTTGCCGGGACAGGGATCAATTACCGGAAATCGGGCCTGAACCGACGCTATTCGCTCCAAGGCGAATGCAGAATGCAATCGCAGAAGTTTTTGCGTTCGAAGTTCGGGATCATGTAAGCGCATACGTCGGCTTTGATATTGCCGAAAGTCGTGTCGGTTTTGTGCGCGAAGCCCGAAAAGAACGTCGGGATGATCTTGTTTTTGAAGCCGTTGCGCGGAAATGCGGAGAGGATCTCCGTGCGGTGCCGTTCGCTCAGGTGCTCGTAGCCTTCGCCCATGACATCGAGCCCCACCCCGGAATACAGCAACGCGACCTCAGGTTCCTTGTACTCCGCCACGCCGATGGTCGTATGCAAGGCAATGGCGTCCCATACGAGTTGAAGAGATTCCTTGGGCAACCCATTGCTTTTCAAAAACGCCCGGGCGGCATCGGCTCCATCCACTTCGAAGCGTTTGTCGGGACTGCTGTAATGCTTCGTGAGGCCGAGGTCATGGAACACCGCACTGATGTACAGCAGCTCGGGATCGTAATGCTGGTTTTCGCGGTTGCCATTCAGTGAGGCAAACAGAAATACGCGCAATGAATGATTGTAAATAAACTCGGTACCATGTTCGAGCAGGAGGTCGGTGGCATCGTTGGCGAGCTTGCTGTCGGGAATGCGGATACCCGCGATGTTGTGCAATCTGTTGGCAGACATGAATTTATCGATTTTTGTTTCGACAAAATTAGGCTGCCTGCGAAGGTCGGGGAATGTCAGATTTTACAGATCACCTGCCAAAATTGACGAAACGCGTCCGGTAATCCTGGGGCGACATGGCTGCATTTTTCTTGAAAAAATGACTGAACTGCTCCGGTGTGCTGAAATGTAGCAGATAGGCGATCTCCTTCACCGGCTGGGACGAAAATTGCAGCGAGCGCTTGGCTTCGGCGATCAGCTGCCCATTGATGATCTCCTTGGCACCTTTGCCGCCGCAACGCTTGCAGATGTCGGTCAGGCGGCGGGCCGGGATGTTCAGTTCGGCGGCATATTCGGACACTTCGTGCACGGACTGGTATTTCCTGCTCACGAGTTCGATAAACTGGCGGTACACCTGTTTTTCATAATTATCAAAACCAGCCCCGGCCTCGGCATTGATATTGGCTATCTTGATCATGATGATTTTCAGGTAAGCAGCCAATGCATCCAGTTTGTTGACATAATCGCTGGTGTTGAATTCGTTGCAGAGCGTTTCGAACAGGAAAGTCAATTCCTGTCCATTCACCTCGGTCAGCGGCAGGCATTGGTTTTCAGCCGTATTGTTGAACAAAACAGCCTTGCAGTTGCTGGCGCTGCCCGGTGTTCTTTCCCAGAAACAATCCCCGAAACTCAGCTCGTAACCTTGCGCGGCAGAGGAAGTCGTGTACCGGCAAAGCTGCCCTTTTGAAAGGAGGAATAGTTTATCGCCGGTGAATGGAAATGCAACGCCGTCGATTTCGATCTCACCGTGCGCCTGCTGCGTGAAGATAATGCGGTGGTAACCCAGTCTTTCGGGCACCCGACCATTACGCGCGGCATCTTCCAGACGAACGACTGAAAAGGAGTCTTTGATGTCTTTTTCGAAGCTGAAATCCATGTGTAATGCGCGGTGTTGATAGGGTAATCACGGAAGGTCGCTTAAAAGTTAATCCAAAAGCATTGAACCTGCAACGGGGCTGTTTCGTTGGTCAGGAAATGTCACGTCTTCATTACCGATGTCACTGATCATCTTTCTGCCACTTGCCGGGGTGCCGATCGCTCTTTTCCTGTATTGCTATCGGTGGAATGTGTTTCATCCGTTGAAAAAAGGCCGGGTTGTAGCCGGCGGATTGGAACGAACCTTTCTTTACCACGTTCCCAGGCACCTGAAACCGCATTCGAAACTGGTGATCGTTTACCACGGCAGCACGCTGAAAGCCTGGATGATGCAGATCCTCACAGGCCACGAGTTTGATCTGCTCGCCGACCGCGACCAGGATGCGATCATCGTGTATCCGCAGGGTTTTAAGGGATATTGGAATGGCTGCACCCCCGACACGCCGGTACCGGCCGGCCAGCCGGCTGTGGATGACATCGGTTTCACGCGCCAGCTGATCGATTTTTTCATCCATGACTATGCGACCGACCCAGCCGAAGTTTATGCCGTCGGTTTTTCCCATGGCGGACAAATGGTGATCAGACTGGCCAATGCGCAACCCGGTTGGTTTAAAAGCTTTGCCGTCATCAGCGCTAATTTACCGGCTGGGGACCCTAGCCCATTCAAAGGTATCCAGGAGCCTGTCTCGCTCATGTATGTCAGCGGGATGGCCGATCCCGTGGTCCCGTACAGAGGCGGTGCGCTAGTGCTGAATGGTCGGGCGTTCGGAAGCGTGGAAAGTACCGTACGCAGCCTTGAACACTGGCTGGAAGCGGCTCAATGCGACCCGATCCCGCATTCGGTGCGCAAATACCCGGAAAGCCGGATGAAGGGCGCGGCGACCGCTATCCGCGAAAACTATCTTTCGGAGGCGACGGGCAAACAGGTCAGCTTCGTCAGGATCGTCGATGGCGGCCACACGCTTCCCAATGCAAATTTCCGCATTTCGAGCCGTTCGATGGGCTATATGAACCGGGATATCGACTTGCCTGTGGTGATCTGGGAGTTTTTTAAGGGGCTGGATGCAGTTCACACACACCACCACCATCATCACCATTCGCATTGAGGACATAACCCATTGGATCCAGCACCGCGAACGACGGTTTTCGATCGGTGGTAATGCGAAGGATGGTTTCGGACTTTGAAAAACGGTGTTTGCGTAAGTAGAGCGGCTTCGTCTGCTGGTTCCACTCAGCGGGCTGCGTATTAAAAACGCCGACTTCGAGATCGTCGTCCACCGGAACCGACTGTGCATGCGCGTCGGTTTCGTCCAGTTTCCGGACGTGGATTTGCAGAACGGTTTCAAACCGACCGTCTGGTAGTGATTTACACGACAATGCTTTTACACGGTTGTGATAGGTGATCACGCGGTTGAAATGAGCCTCGATCACTTTCACCTGTGCGGGCGTGGCTCCCCGGGCAAGCACGCGCACGAGATCGGCAGGCAGCGGTTTGTGGTTAGGGTATCCGTGTTGGCGAAGCAGGGTTTGAAGCGCCTGGTTCACATGCGTTTCGCCCAGCATTTCTTTTAAATTATATAATGCCAATCCACCTTTCTGGTAATGCACAAAAGGCTGATCGTAGGTCTGCACCAGCGGTAATTCACGTGTTCCGGCGGCACCCCTGAACGCGAAATAGAGTTGGTTGTCGGTATGGAGGTACTGTTGGAGCAGCATTTTTCCGAAACGTTTTTCGGCTACTACGGCTTCGGTGTACTTCGCCAGCGATTCTGTCAGTAATGCGTCGCCGGGGCCGTAGACCGGCGAGAGGCGGTTAGCCCACCATTGGTGCGCGGTTTCGTGCGCGGTGGTGGCATAGGTGTGGTTAAACCGGCGGCTGTCGCTGAAATCGCCCATGAAATTGATCTTTTCCTGACTGAAAATGACACCCGGATAAGCCGTAGCGGAGCCGGGATACTGCGGTATTTCGGCCAGGGTGAGCTCGGGAAGCGGGTATCTGTCCCAATGCGCATGGCCGTAGCCGGCGGCATCCTGCATGGCCTGCATCATCGCCGGTACGTTGGCGCCATGCCCCGGCTGATGGCATACCCGGAATGTGACTCCCTGATAACGTTGTTCGGTGATCCGGTACCGCGCCGAGGCTAGCGCGAACATGGGGCGCATGGGCTTCGAAGATCTGTAATGAAAGTAGCGCCGTCCGCCGTTACGCTTCGTGCTCAGCAGTGTTCCCGGCGAGACGGCGTACTGGTCCGCGGCCGTGGTAATGAGGTTTTCAAAATCAATGAAATGGTAGTCGTGGTCGGTCGTAGTGCGGATAGTCCTTTCCGGCAGGCTGTTCTTTTGTCTGGTTGCTTTGTCATGGATCTCAAAATCAGAACGGTATCCCAGGTGAGGTACGAATTTTTCAAGCTCGATGTAGGTGCCATTGGTGACAATGGAGTGCTCGCTGTTGAACGGAGCGAAAACCGGCCTGGTTACCTGCATTGCAAATTCCAGACGAATGGTGTCTCCCGGCATCAGCGGTTTTTGCAGGTCGTAGGCATAGCGGCCGAAGGGCTTGTCGGATGCTGCCGCATGTGCATTAGGGATTTCAAAACGGACGGTATTTACATCAGGGCCCAGGCCGGGCAAAAGACGGATAATGGCCTCTGTCGACTCATTCCGAAGCAGGTAGCTGCCCCGGACGGTGTAGCGGTTTTCTTCCGGAAAAAGATCGGTACGGAGCCTGATGGCCTTAATGACCGGCTGCGCTACGTTTTCGATGGATTTGTATTTCCGCTCGTAAGCGACCTGCCACGACTCACTGGCCATCCCGGTTCGTTCGCTGGCCGTGGAAGTGGTTTGGGATTGAATGTACATGCCGGTACCCGCAAACAGCACCAGGCACATCGCAAAAGCGACAAAGGAAAGGCTGTTCCACCCCGACAGGCTTGCGCGTATCCTCGCCAGCCGGGTATCGTGCCCGCTAGGTGTTCGGGCGTGCATACCGGCCAGCACGAGCGCACACGCCAGCAGGAGCCAATAGCACATATAGCCGTGGAATGCGACCCCGGGTGTCCCCCAGCCATTGAAATCGGAGTAGCGCATGCCTGGCGTGATCGCAAACCGGAACAGATAACTTTCCATTCCCAGTCTCCGGCCAAAAATGAAAATGGCGATCAGCAGCCCGCTGACGAACATGCCCAGGTATTTGTTTGAAAAAATGGTTTGAATAAAAATTACCAGTACCGCAAAAAGGACGAGCGGCATGCCGCAGTAATAGTACAATGACAGGTAAATGCCCCATTGAAAAGGATGGGCACCTGCAAAGCCCTGCACGGCTGCGCCGGTGGCTATGTGGACAGTAATCAGGGACAAGATCAGCGTAATGAGGACCGCCAGTTTGGAAAGGAAGATCACCCCGCTACGGACCGGTGTCGGGCTGATCAATGCCTGCATGCCAAACGTCCTTTCGCGGTGCACGAGCTCGGCCGCGTAAAAGACAATGAGCAGGAGCGCGGGCCGCATGGCCAGCAGCTGTTCGGCGATTACGCCGGTGGTGACATGGCTTCGGATTCCGTAAATCCCGTTGCTGAGGTTTTCGAATAATTCTAAGGCATTGAAAAACACCCAAAGTGCCATCGTCATCCACCACAACACCTGGCTGAAAACGCTCCGCGCATCGAGCTGCCACTGGGAGAACCAGGTTGCAAATGTGTAGGAGAGGGTATTAGTCTCGGTTTGAACAGGCGAATAGAAGGCGTGCGTGCGGATAACTCCCTTTTCTGCATTCGCTTTTCCTATACTTTTTTCGCCGGAGACCTCAAATTTGAAACGTAAAAAGGACAAGTAGAGCAGCATTACCGATATGCCCAGCCACAACAGCCGGTTCAGCAGGAAGGGTGCGGAAAGCGGGAAGAGCGATGAGTTGCGCATGGCCGTCGACCAGCTCCTGGTTTCACCGAAGAATGCCGTGAACCCGAACGGATCGATCAGAATGGACAGGTAACCCGGACCTCCCGGTTTGAGCGTCGCGCCGGCCATGATGGGCGAATTGCCAAGGATCGAAGCTACGAAATAGAGGATGAAGGTCAGGACCCCGGCCGCGTAAACGAAACGCGCATGGCGCGTCAGCAGGGCGGCAACAAGCAGGATAGCACTACAAAAAACGATGTTCGGGATGCCGAAAACCAGCAGCGGGTACAGGAAGTGACTGATCCGGAACGGCCCCAGATGTTCCGACGATATAGTCGGCATGGCCAGGCCTACACCAGCCAAAGCCAGGATCAGGACAGTGGTCATCGCGATCAGCAGCCCGGTGAGCCGGACCAAGAAATAGGTCTGTTTGCGGATGCCGGTGGCAAAAACCAGCGGCTCCATCTGGTAATGTCCGTCGCGCAGTACTACCGATGCGCAGGCCAGCGTGATCGTAAAAATACCGAACAGGGAAAGCAGGCACAGGATCATCTGGATGACGTAAGGGGCATTGTGATGCACATCCGGGCCGCCAAAGCTGCCGTAGGTCATCAGCATCCCCAGCCCGAAGAAAAGCACGGCACTCAGGCGAAAAGTGATCTGACGGAAATGATACCGCAGTTCAAAAAGAAGCAGCTCAATGAACATGCTGCACCTCCTTCCCTGCACCGGCTAGAGTGGCGAAGTACACCGCTTCGAGTTCTGGTTTCAATGCCTCGAAACCGGCGTCGGGGCGCTGGTCGGAGAGCACGTGGGCCTGAATCCGGCCGGCAATGCGACGGGTTGCAATGACGCGGAACGTTGCCTCCAACAGCGGGAGCTCTTCTTTGGTCACCATTTTTTGCCAGATCCGGCCGTTCAATGCGCCGGTCAGCGAGGCGGGTTTCCCCTGCAATACCACACGTCCGCCCGCGAGCACGGCCATTTCGGGGCAGAGGTCATGTACATCTTCCACAATGTGCGTCGACAGGACCACGACGATCTGCTCGCCGATCTCGCTCAGCAGGTCGTGGAAACGGTTCCGTTCGGACGGGTCGAGGCCTGCGGTAGGCTCGTCCACGATCACCAGTTGCGGATTGCCGAGCAATGCCTGCGCGACGCCGAACCGTTGCCGCATGCCACCAGAGAAGGTGCTTACGGCCTGCTTCCGCCGGGTGTACAGGTTGGTGAGTTGCAACAAAGCCGCTACTTGTTCGCCCCGCTGCTTTTTGTCAGATATTCCTTTCAAAACAGCCAGGTGATCGAGTAACGATGCGGCTGAAATACCCGGATACACGCCGAAATCCTGAGGCAGGTAGCCCAGCCGGGAACGGAGCCAGCGCGGATGGGAATGGATATCCTGGCCATCGAACACGACCGCGCCGCTGTCGGGCAGAGCTAACGTGGCGAGGATGCGCATCAGGGTGGATTTGCCCGCGCCGTTGGGGCCCAGCAGGCCGAACAGGCCATTTGGAATGTTCAACGAAACCTGGTCGAGCGCCCGTATACCGCCGGGATAGGTCTTGGAAAGGTTGGAGATGTTCAATCGCATCGGATCTGTTTTGAATCGTGGAACTCAAAAGTCGATACGGTTGCCCGCAGCGCCAATTAATAGTGAAGAGGGACGGAGATCCGGTGACGAACGTCCCGAATGCATTCATTTCCGCCTTGCCGAACCTATGTCACCGGAATCCGGACGGTCGTCATTATTTTTTGGAAGCGACTGCCGCCGCCGGTTTCTTTGCATCAAACCAATCCGAATCCTATGTTCAGCACACTCACACGCCGGCAGGATAGCCTGCTTTATCTGGCGACCCTTTGCTGGTTATCCATAGCCAATGTATGGGGAGGCGACGGCGGTCAATGGCAGACATACTGGAATGCGCTGTTGGTATCGGTGCTGTTCTGGTTTCCTGGTTTCTGGCTGGCCTGGCAGCGGGAAAGTAAAGCCGAAGGCCGTTTCGAGGGACGCAGCCGGTTTTACTGGCGGCTTTTCTGGGGCTGCTATCTGCCTGTCGTCATGGTTCTTTCGGGGAGTTTGATGCGTCCGGGCGTACAGATGTGGTCGGTCGTTTTTCAGGGCGGGATCTGCATTGCAATATTGGAATGCGTGCTGATCCTGACGAGCCAGTACCTGAGTAACCTGCCCGCATTCAAGCGGATCCACGCGATAAGCCTTGAAAAAGCCGTGTTGCTTACCATTATCGTCTGGGCGATGATACTGGGCGGAATGGCGGTTTCCAGCCTGGACAACCCGGTTTATCACACGAAGGAGCAATTGCTGATCGGTTTCGAGCTCGATCTGTTCAAAATTGCGCGGAGATTTCCCACGTTTTTGGGCTACACGGCACAGTTACTGCTCATGTATCTCACAGGCTTTTTCTTCTTTTATATCAACAGCAAATGGCTGGTACCGCAGGTGCTGAAAGATCACGGCGCCTTGCGCTATATGCTTTGCGGATTGGCCGTCGTAGGTTTTTCCTACCCATTTTTAGGCGTATTGCTGGCAAACCTGCCGCTGAGCAAATTGCTGGGCAACCTGTTTTCCTCTTATCCGTTTGACGGTGAGAACGCGTTCGGGGCCGTCCTTGTGCTGGGGATCAGCCTGCCGGTGCTGCTGGCCATCCAATGGACACGTCAAAATAATCAGATCAGCGCATTGGAAAAGGAAAAGTCCCGGGCTGAGCTCGACTTGCTGAAACAGCAGCTTAACCCGCATTTTTTCTTCAACACCCTCAATAACCTGTATGCATTGAGCCTGCAACGGTCGGAGCAGACGCCGGAGAGCATTCTGCAACTGTCGGACCTGATGCGGTATGTGATCTATAAAGCCAAGGAGCCGCTGGTTAGTATCGGCGACGAAGTGCGATACCTGGAAGACTATCTGCAATTGCAGCAGATCCGTCTCCGCAAACACCTCGATCTGCGCTTTGAAAAAGACATAAAGGACGACGCGCCCGGCATTGCACCGCTTTTGCTGATCGTTTTTGTCGAGAATGCATTCAAGCACGGTATCGAGCAGGCGGAGCGCGATGCATTTCTGCATATATCGCTCCGTGCGGGCAGTACTTCCCTGTTTTTTAGCTGTAAAAATTCAATTGAACCTCATCCGGAAGCACAGGAAGGGATCGGATTAAGTAACTTGCGGCAGCGTCTGGCGTTACTTTACCCCGGAAAACACCGAATGGCAACGGTTGATGATGGACAGACTTTTACCGCTGAACTCGAATTGCAATTCGTATGAACCTGCGTTGCCTGATCGTTGACGATGAACCCCTGGCGCATGATATCATCCTGCGCTACATGGAGGATGTCCCCTTTCTTGAAAAAGCGGGGCAGTGCTATCTGGCGACCGAAGCATTCGCATTCCTGAGCAACCATGCCGTCGACCTTATTTTTCTCGATATCCGGATGCCCAAGCTCACCGGGCTCGATTTCCTGCGCACGCTGCGGCAGCCTCCGCTCGTGGTCATCACGTCCGCATACGAGGAGCACGCACTCGAAAGCTTCGAACTGGAAGTAGTGGACTACCTGCTGAAACCCTTCCGGTTCGACCGTTTCCTGAAAGCAGCCAACCGGACCCTGGAACTACATACCTTGCGGAAACAGGGCGCAGGAGGCGTCCCCAGCCCTGAAATTCCGTTGCAAACGGCCGAGAGCGGACAGATCTACATCAAATCCGATAAGAAGCTCGTGCAAATGGCGCTCGAAGAGGTTTGTTATCTGGAAAGCCTGGGCAACTACGTCAAGGTTTGGGGTGAGCAGGGTTTTTTATTGACACAAAGGACATTGAGCAGCTTTGAGGAACAATTGCCGGGTGAAACTTTCATCCGTATTCACAAATCATTCATCCTGAACAAAAAATTTGTTCATTACATCGAAGGCAACGTGATCCGGTTGCGGAATGGAAGGGATTTGCCGCTCGGTAAAACGTTTAAGCACGTTATCAGAATGTTTCCGGGGTAAGGAATCTGGTTATATTTTGGTAATATGCCGTGAATAAATTGGGATGATTCAATAAACTGCATTTCGGGTGGTCAGGAACGCTCGGGAAGCGTTGGCAAGGCCTTGAAATTCTAATTCAGGCTGGATATATTTGTTTCTACACCTAATACCGGACCTGCACCCGTCAACTGAATGGAGTCACTCGAATACTTGCGTAACGAGATCAAAACCTATTTCCCCGAATCGAAGGAATTACAGCTCTCTGCGGCCTATGAGGGGCAGCCCCGGTTCAATTTCTATTTCAAAATAGCACCGGAGCAGCGCTATTTGCTCTACCTCAACTGGGATGGAGACGGCGACGGCTTTACATTGAAATGCCTGGAATTTCCCGACATACCAACACTGGGCGAACTGGCCGATGCCTACACCGACAAGGGCTCGAAAATGTTCAACATAGGTCAGCCTGTGGCAACGATTTCTTTTGTTTACCAGGAGACCGACCGTCTCTCAGTAACCGGCTTCAGGGGCAAGAACAATCCTGATTCCCGCGAAATAACCGGCCGTCAGATGATGTATTCCGTGAATCCGTTCGAATAGGGTACATGTACTACGACATTCACACGCATCAGGCAAGCCATTCGGAAGAGGCTGTCCGGGTCAGGAATTTGCACAGTGGCTTCGGAGAGGCAATTCATGGGTACGTAAGCATGGGGTTACACCCGTGGTACCTGAATGCGGAAACGCTGCATGCGGACCTCCGGTCACTTTTTGAGCATGCTTCCCAACCCCGGGTGCTGGCGATCGGGGAGTGTGGGCTGGATAAACTGACTGCAACGCCCTGGGACTTGCAGGTCAGTACTTTTGAGCAGCAAATCAAGATCGCTGAGGAGCTCGGGAAACCGCTGATCATCCATTGTGTGAAAGCATTTCAGGAAACATTGCATTTTCTGCGGGGCGTAAAAGTGCCGGTTATCTTCCATGGCATCAACAACAGGCTTTCGCTGGTGGAACCGGTCATCCGTGCCGGGCACTACCTGTCGTTCGGCACAGCACTCCTGCAAATGGATGGGAACATTCACAGAACGGTTCTTTCTGCACCTATCGACAAGCTGTTTCTGGAAACGGACGACATGGCGACCGACATTACAGTCATTTACAAATTGGCCGGGCACATAAGGCAGATTCCGGAAAAAAAACTTGTTTTGCAGCTTGAACGGAATTTTAACAAGCTATTTACGATCGGATAATGGAGGATTTCAGCTGGCTTTCGCGGACAGAATTGTTGGTAGGAAGAGATAACCTTGTCAAACTGAGCCGGTCGCACGTGCTGGTGATCGGGCTGGGCGGCGTAGGGTCGTTTGCCGCTGAGTTCATTTGCCGGGGTGGGGTGGGTACCATGACGATCGTGGACGGGGATATGGTAGATCCCACTAACCGGAACAGGCAATTACCCGCATTAGCGACTAATCACGGACAAAGCAAGGCCGATATCATGGCGGAGCGTCTGCGGGCGATCAACCCGGAACTGACCCTGCATGTCGTCAAAACATTCATTACTCCGGATGCTGTGGACGAGATTCTTTCGGCCCATCCGTACGACTACATTGTGGATGCGATCGACAGCGTCACGCCCAAGCTGACATTCCTCACACTGGCGTACGAGCGCAATATGCGCATTGTGAGCTCGATGGGTGCAGGCGGCAAGATGGACCCGACGAAGCTTCGGGTAGTGGATATTTCGAAAACCTTCAACTGTCCGTTTGCACAGCAGGTCCGGAAAAACCTTAAAAAGGCTCGTATTTACAAAGGGATCAAAGCCGTGTTTTCGACCGAAGAGCAAATCCGCGAGTCACTGATCCTGACCGACGGCAGCAACTACAAAAAGTCGGCTTACGGCACCATGTCGTACCTCCCGGCCACCTTCGGCGCGACCTGCGCTTCAGTGGTGCTGAGAGATCTGATCGGGGAGGAAGTGAAGTGACGGCAGCTTTTTGAACACACGGAAAACTAATTACTTCTTTCCTGTTAGCGGTCTGATGCGAAGAACAGCGCATTTGGCCGTCACTTTTGACCTGATTTCGAATGAGCAGCCGGGCCGTTTCGGGCACCAGCTGAATTCAAAATAATAAGATGTTAGGGATGATTTTTAGACTGTCGCGTCCAGATTCTTTTGAGTCCCGGAATGGGCTTTCTGATGACAAATGCGGCTATGTTTTTAATGAAAAGCAACAGGAAGGTGATGGCAAATGCGGCCATCAGAACGATATCGATATCCTCAGTCAACCAGCTCATACTATGTAAATGATTTGTTGAATAAAGTTACATAGCGTCATGTTTTTTGCAAACTATTTTTAAATTTTTTATTGAAATAGTGAAGAAAACCAGGTGTGACGGAGCTTGTTTCGTGCTTTTTCCATTCCAATGCAGATCCGGAAAGCTGCCCCGGAGCCATTAGTTGCGTGCAACGTTGGATAAATTTGTCGTTTGCTTCCGGTTAGAACCACGGGGTAAACGGCATTTTAAGTCAAACAACAAAAAGTGCGATTAGCCATAACTATGATGAATGTATCGATTATTGTGCCCATCGGGGGCGTTTTATCCGGGATCGAGATGGTCCGGCACCTATTGAACGAAGCCAATGATTACCTGGTCAGCAATGGACAAGAGCCGCTGTTCAGGGTTAAACTGACAGGTGCGACGCGTCACGTTTCGCTGAACGACGGTCGTTATGCAGTGCGAATGGATGCGACGATCGATGAGGCGTGGGCAGCAGACCTGATTATTATTCCTGCATTATATATGGATGTCGAGGTGCACCTGAACCAGAATGAGGCGCTTATCGGCTGGGTTGGAGAACAGTACCGGCAGGGGGCCGAAGTCGCGAGCCTATGTGTGGGCGCGTTTCTCCTCGCGAAAACCGGCCTGCTCGATGGCCGGCAATGTACCACGCACTGGAAAGCTGCGCATCATTTCAACAGAATGTTCCCTCATGTTGAACTGGTGAGAGAAAAGATCATCACCGATGAGCAAGGCATTTATTCCAGCGGAGGCGGGTTGTCGATGGTGAACCTGATGATTTACCTGGTCGAGAAACACGCGGGCAGGGATGTCGCGATTTATTGTGCCAAATTTTTCCAGGTCGACATTGAACGCACCGCGCAAACGCCATTCATCATCTTCCAGGGGCAGAAGGAGCACAGCGATGAGCAGATCAAAAAGGCGCAGACGTACATTGAAAGCAATTTTGCCGGGCGCATTTCCGTCGATCAGCTGGCCGAAATGCTGGCATTAGGCCGTCGCAGCCTGGAAAGGCGCTTCAAGAAAGCTACCTCCAACACACTGAACGAGTACATTCAACGGGTCAAGATAGAAGCGGCCAAGAAGCACCTGGAATTCGGGGACCGAAAGATCAACGATATCATGTTCGAAGTCGGGTATTCGGATACAAAGGCATTCCGGAGCTCGTTCAAGTCGATCACGGGGCTATTGCCTGCCCAGTACCGGACGAAGTACAACAAGCGGGCGATCGGTTTGTAAGCGGGGCCGCATGCGCCTGCATGAGCGAGACCGCACGCCACTCATAATTTCCGAAGTGCCGGATAAAGTGTATCGAAGACCGGGCGGGCGGTCTCCGGTACGCTTTTATGCGGGGAATTCCATTTCCGTTTCGGAGAAATGGCAAAGGCCGTCGAGCATTTCGCTCAGCTTATAACCGACTTCTGACAAACTGTATTCTACGCGGCTGGGTACTTCGCGGAAATTGTCGTTCCGGATGATCAGCTTATGCTGTTCAAGTAATTTGAGGCGGTCCGCTAAAATGTTGTCGCTGATGTATTTAAGATCTTCTTTCAGGCTCGAAAAGCGGGTATTGCCCTCCTCGATACTGAACAGGACTTCGGTCAGCCACCGTTTGCTGAGCAGGTTGATCAGCTCGTTCAGCCTGCACTTTTCTTCCAGGAACGTCTGATTGTAGTAATTGGTCGAGGTCAGTTTTCTCATAAGTTTCGGCTCATTTTTATAGGAGTTACTCACAATTTACGGAGATATTGATCGCGTGTCAACCCAGCCCCCTCTTCGCCCGCGTTTTCGGTGGGCGCGATGACGTCGCCTGATCCATTCTGAACTTTCCCGAGGAATGGTAGCACTATACCCAGGTGGTTGTCGGGAATGGCGCTATTGACAAATTTTCAACAGAGGGCTGCATTGCAATCGTGAGCCTGATCCTGCAATTGTTGTGTATTATTTTGATAAAAAAGATAAAAATAATGGGGTATATATCTGAAAAGTGAGTCTCATCTAGAAAAAGGGACAGCTAACACGAGATGAGACCACGCATTACTCACGATGAAGCTCAGAAACTTTGGAATGATTACCAATCCGGTGACATGTACGCGCTGGCCAACATCATGCAGAACTACTATTCCGATCTGTTCCATTGGGGTTTGAGGTTGCACGCCGAGCGCGAGTTCGTGAAGGACTGTATCCAGGACATGTTCGTCAACCTTTGGAAAACACACCAGTCGGCCGCGCGGGTAGCGAATGTGCGCTCTTACCTGCTGGTGGCATTGAAGACGCGCATACTACGCGAGCTGTCCAGGAAGCACGTGACACACCAGTCGATGCTGTCGGATGAATATTCGTTTTCGGTGGAGTTCTCTTCCGACCTGCGGCTGATCGACGAGGAGCATGAGGTATACCAGGTCCGAAAGCTGGAAGGAGTACTCAACAACCTCTCCGGCAGGCAAAAAGAGCTGATCTACCTCCGCTTTTACCAAAGCCTGAGTTTCGAACAGATCGCCGAGGTTATGAACCTGAGCCGGCAGTCGGTCTACAATCTCCTGCAAAAATCATTGGGAAGTCTGCGAAAGCATTACGACCTCTCTTCCTGACACGCCGACTTGGCGTATAATGTACAACGTAATTAAAAAACCAGAACCGGATGAAGCCTTACGAATCCTACACCGTGGAAGATTTTCTGGAAGACGAGAGCTTCCGGCAATGGGTGCGGAGGCAAGGTACGCAAGAGGTTTTCTGGTTGTCGTTTCCGGAAGCCTATCCGGCTCAGCGTGAAGCTTTCCGGCAGGCCGAACAGTTCCTTCGCGCAGTGAATGTGGACTCAGATCCGATCGGTGAGAAGGAGATACGTGCGGAGGTGGAGCAGTTCATCACCAGGGCGAGCCGCGAAACCACCGGAGCCTCGTTAGAGGACGACGAAGAGGAGCCTGTTGTGCAATGGAAACGCTGGCTCGTCGCGGCGGCGGCGGTTTTTGTGCTGGGGGCGGGAATCGGGTGGTACTACTACCAGAATGCAGCCGGCACACCAGGCGTCGCCATTGCTGCGGACAGTCCGCTCAACCTGGTGAAAACGAGTAACGACACCGGTAAGCCTTTGAAAATCATGCTGCATGACGGTTCCGAGGTAACACTCAGCCCGAGGAGTTACCTCAGCTATCCGTCGGAGTTTGCGGACAGCGCCCGCGTCGTTTACCTCACCGGCGGGGCTGTTTTTTCGGTTAAAAAGCAAGGTCAGGCATTTATGGTTTACACGGGGAAGGTCATCACCAAAGTGCTCGGCACCCGGTTCCTCGTGAGCGCATTCGATGAGGATAAAAACATCACCGTGCAGGTGCAGACGGGCAAGGTGTCGGTGTATGTCGATAAACCTTCTACTACGGAAGTGAAGGGTTTGATCATCACGGCGAATCAGGCCGCTGTTTTTGAGAAGAATGCCAATCAGCTGTCCAAAACACTGGTCGAAAACCCGGAAAAGCTGGCCCGGGGGGCGGTGGAGAGTATTCTAAAATATGATGAAGTGCCTTTGCCGGTAATTCTGAGGGATATCGAGGAATCTTACGGAATACCGGTGCAGTTTGACGCGGATAGTTTTTGGACCTGTAAAATAACGGTGGCTTTCTCGGATGAAAGCATGTATGACAAGTTGAGCACGCTCTGCAAAACGGTTTCTGCCAGCTATGAGATTGTCGACGGACAGATCATCGTCAGCGGAAAAGGTTGCAGGTAGTGCAATAAAAAATGGCAGTGTCAGCCACTGCCATCAGGTTGGAGTATCGAGCGTCCACTCGCCAAAGTAACGCGCCCGGTACCTGCAAGTTCCCGGTTAAAAGAACCATTAACCCTAATCAAAAGTATGAAAAAACGCATTACCAGAAAATTCTGGCTGAAACTTATGAGGTTTTCAATCACACAGAGTTTAGTCATGTTATTGCTCGCAGGCGTTGCATACGCACACACGAGCATAGCACAGGAATACCTGAACCGCAAACTGACGGTCCAGGCGGAGAACCGTGCTGTGAAGCAGGTGCTGGCCCACATTGAAAAGGAAACGGACGTGCAGTTTGTGTACAGTTCCAATGTGCTGGAAGCTTCGCGGAAGGTGACCATCAAAGCGGTGAATGCGCCGTTAGAGGAAGTGCTGAACAAGCTCCTCAAACCATTGAGGATCAAATACGAACTGGCGGGAAGGAAGATCATCCTTTCTGCCGTGGAAGTTCCGGCCGGTGATAGCGGGCAGCTGCTCCCTGATGTGGATTTGCTGAATGCTTCACCCAAAAAAAGCCTTTCAGGAAAAGTTACCGATGAAAAAGGCGCGGCATTACCCGGCGTCAATATCATTGTCAAAGGAACCCAGCGCGGGACGACCACGAACTCCGAAGGTACATTCGAGATCGACTTGCAGGACGGTGATGCCGCATTGCTGTTCAGTTTTGTGGGCTATCAGTCCAAAGAAGTGATCCTGGGAAACCAGACGAGCCTTGTGGTGTCGCTCGTACCGGAAAGCAAGGCGCTGGAAGAGGTGGTGGTGACCGCATTGGGTATCAAAAAAGCAGCCAAAAGTCTGGGTTACGCGACGGCCAGCGTGGCTACCGAGGAAATGACGGTGAACCGGACCGCCAATTTTATGAATGCATTGCAGGGCAAGATGGCGGGTGTCAACATTACCTCGCTGGGTTCGGGCCCGGCGGGAACGAGCAAGATCAGGATCCGCGGGCAGTCCTCGTTCGGGGGTAACAACTCGCCGCTGATCGTGGTGAATGGCGTGCCGATCGACAATAGTAACTTCGGGGCCCGCGGCGATGGGGCCGACAAAGGCTCGAACCGTACTTCCGACAGCGGAGACGGGCTCAGCAGCATTAATCCCGACAATATCGAATCGATGACGGTCCTGAAAGGTGCCGCAGCGTCGGCATTGTATGGCTCCCGTGCCAAAGACGGGGTCATTATGATCACCACCAAAACCCGCGGGGCCGGCATTGGTATCGGTATCGAGTTCAACTCCAACTTCACTACGGAAACACCGCTCGATTACACGGATTACCAGTACGAATACGGCCAGGGTGAGAATGGCAAACGGCCTACGACGCCAAACCCGACGTCCGGCCAGTGGAGCTTTGGGGAAAAGTTCGCGCCTGGCATGACGCAGGTCCTGTTTGACGGCGTGGAGGTGCCTTATGTCCCTCAAAAACATCAGATTACCGATTACTATCGCCGAGGAAGTACATTCACCAACACCATCACCGTGTCGTCGGGCGGAGAATTCGGCGGTTTCAGCCTGTCGCTTTCGAACCTGGACAACAAAACGATCCTGCCCGGATCGGGATACCACCGCAAGACCGTGAACCTGGGTTTCACGCAAACCATGGCCAAAAAACTGACGGTTTCGGGTAATATCAATTATTCCAACGAAGACCGGAAAAACCCGCCCAACATCGCCGAGCAGGATTACAGCCCGGTGGTGCTCTACAATATGGCGAACTCGATGCCGCTCGACCTGCTCGAAAAATATGCGACCGACGCCAACGGAAACGAGTACGTATGGTCGCGTTTCACGAACCGGACCAACCCTTACTTTGCATTGAAGCGATTTGAAAACGTGGAAAAGGACCGCATTTTCGGTAATCTGTCGGTTCGATACACCTTCACCGACTGGCTTTACGCGCAGGTACGGGTAGGGCAGGATTACTTCGCCCGCGAGCAGGACTACAACCTGCCGACCGGGAGTCAGCGCCAGGCGGCTGCGCCTCAGGGGTTTGTCAATGGACAGTATGTGCAGGACAACCGTTCGGTGCGTGAAATGAATACCGATTTTTTGATTTCCTTTAATAAAACCTTCGGACGCATTGGCCTCAACATCAATGCGGGAGGTAACCAGATGTACCGCAAGCTAAGCCGCCATAATGTGTTTGTGCAGGACTTTTACGTGCGCGACCTGTACACGATCGGCAACGGCCGGCAGCGCGATGCGACTTATGAGTTTTCCAAACGGCAGGTCAATTCCCTGTACGGGGCGGCGGAGATTTCCTACAATGACTTTCTTTTCCTGAATGGTACCCTCCGCAACGATTGGTTTTCGACCCTGTCACCCGCCAACCGGAGCATTGTGTACCCATCCGTGACCGCCAGTTTCGTGTTCTCGCAGGCATTCACCGCCTCGTTGCCCGCATGGATCTCGTTTGGTAAAGTACGCGTGGCCTATGCCGAAGTGGGGAGCGATACGGATGTGCAGCCTTATGCCAACAACCTGTTTTATAACATCAATCCCCAGCAATTTCCCAATCCTAACGGGGCAGGGCAACCGCTTGCGACCATTAGTGGCTCCACGGTGCCCAATGCGGATCTGCGGCCGATGCGGGTTTCGGAAAAGGAAGTGGGTTTGGAGCTGAAACTGTTCGAGAACCGGCTTGGGCTCGACTTTACCTACTACGATAAACTCTCTTCCGATCAGATCTTGCAGGCGCAGACTTCAGACGCCTCGGGTTACCTCACCCAGCTGATCAACGTCGGGAAGGGGCGCAACCGGGGGCTGGAAATGATGGTGAACGTGACGCCTTACCAAACCAAGAATTTTACCTGGAACCTGAATGTCAATGCGGCCTATAATGTGACCAAAACGCTGGATCTCGGAGGCGATATCAGTGATGCGATGATCACTGTCGGAACGGGCGATTTCACCGGCGAGCTTCGCCAGGTGGTGGGGCGGTCGATGGGGCAACTCTACGGCTTCGGTTATCTCCGTGATGACCAGGGAAGGCAGGTATTCGATGCCGGAAATGGCCGCCCGCTGCGGACACCGACGCAGATCTCCTTCGGGAGCGCATTACCGAAATGGGTGGGCGGGATCACAAACAGTTTTAGCTACAAAGGCTTCTCCGCGTCGGTTCTGGTCGATTTCAAACTCGGGCATAAGATGATCTCCGGCACGAACCACAATGCATGGCGGCACGGGTTACTGAAAGAAACGCTTCCCGGCCGTGCCGAGGGCTTCGTCATCGGCGACGGTGTGAATCCCAACGGAGAGGTGAACCAGACAAAATCGGTCGTGCAGGCTTACTATGAGACGGTGCGGTCGCAAAATATCGCCGAGCAGTTTGTATATAATGCGGGTTTGTGGCAGTTACGGCAGATCACGTTCGGTTACGATTTTTCGAAGCTGCTGCCCAGGAATGTACCTTTTATCAAGGGTGCGCGCCTGAGTATCGTTTCCAACAATGTGGCCGTGATCAAGAAATGGGTGCCTACCATCCATCCCGACCAGTTCGGATTCCCTTCCGACAACCTGATCGGCCTGGAAGCGACCGGACTGCCCATTACCCGAAGCACCGGTTTTAATCTCAACCTGAAATTCTAAGCCAATACCAACCATTGACTATGAAAAAGGCCATTCAAATATTCATCAGCGGGTTGAGCATTACGATGATGCTTTCCTGCGACAGTGGTTTTGATAAAATGAATATCAATCCCATCGCCCTCACGGCGGTCGATCCCGCCTATCAGCTGAATACCACGATCGTCAATAGTGCGCCTGTGTACGGTAATCTCAGCTACGAAACGACGATCGTCAAACAGATGATTACGCCATTCAGCGGGCAGGGTTCG
>CBFGMV010000075.1:0-43089 GCA_965649915.1 uncultured Dyadobacter sp. | reverse complement strand
AGCAGATTTTCGTCTAAAAAGAAAACAAGACTCTTGTAAGCTTCATGAATGGATTCCGACATAAAGTAAAAACACCTCTGAATGAACAAAATATCTCCTTTTTCAACGTGCACTTCCTGCGTCGGGCTCGTAAATTTCTTTTCGCCTTCCAGCACCACAATCACCGCATGTTCCTCAAAAAACACGTCGTATTTGGAAGGATACACCTCGTTGCGATAGGCCACGAAGGTCATATCCTGGATTTTCAGGGACTCAAATTCCTGGGAGCTGATGTCGGATGGGACGCGGAGCATTGATAGTTAGATTTGTTGCTCCTGCTCGATGACATAGTCGATCCAATCTTTTGCAGAAGGAACATTACTTTGAATTACATCCCAGACGATTGAGTAGTCGACCTGGAAATATTGGTGTATCAGCACATCGCTTAAACCGGCCAACCTGCGCCAATCAACTTGGGGATATTTGTATCTGATTTCATCGGGCACCTTTTTACAAGCCCCACCTACAATTTCCAAACTGCGAATAAATGCCCGGGAGACCAGATCATCGTCAGCAAACTCTTCGAATGTCATTCCAGACGATCGGTTCACCAGGAAATGAAGCTCCTTTTGGATGTGTTTGAGGAAATCAATCAACGAAGGAGACATATTCAATATCTTTTTGCACTTCACTTTGAACAAAACCTGCCATTCCCTCCCACGTGAGCAAATCGACTTTTTTTTGTAAAAGCTTTTCAAGCAGCTCCGCCATATCAAACAGATTGCTGTAAGTCTTCATTCCAGGACGGAACTCGACGACCACATCAATATCGCTTGTTTCCTTTTGCTCGCCACGTGCAAAAGAGCCAAAAAGGCCAAGCCGTTCAGCCCCCAATGCCTTGATCGATGAGGCTTTGCTTTGAATCTGTTGAATAATGTCTCTCTTCGATGTGACCATGATAAGTCTGGATTTTTGACAACAAGTTAAAAAATCTTACCTCATTGACGCAAACGCATTTAAACCATAAACTGAAACAAATCCGGCTGATCATTCAGATACTCATAAACCACCCGGTTCGCATCCATTCGTTCAATGAGCGGCGCAAAATCTTCGCGGTTTTTCAGTTCAATGCCGACCAATGCAGGCCCCTGCTCGCGGTTAGTTTTCTTGACGTATTCGAAGCGGGCAATATCGTCGTTCGGGCCGAGCACGTTCAGAAACTCACGAAATGCGCCGGAGCGTTGGGGAAAGCGGATGATGAAATAGTGCTTCAAGCCTTCATATAATAGCGAACGCTCCTTGATCTCCTCGGTGCGGGTAATGTCGTTATTGCCGCCACTAATGAGCACGACCACGTTTTTGCCCTTAATATCTTCACGGATCAAATCCAATGCAGCGACGGTCAATGCACCTGCCGGTTCTGCCACAATCGCCTCTTCGTTATATAGTTGCAGAATAGAGGAGCATACCTTTCCTTCCGGTACCAGCAAAATCTGGTTTAAACTCTTGCTGCAAACTTCAAATGTAATGTCGCCGGCACGCCTGACAGCCGCACCATCGACGAACTTATCGATATTATCCAGCGTCACCACATGCCCTTCCTGAATGGATTTGTGCATACTGGGCGAGCCTTCCGGTTCCACGCCAATGAGTTGTGTTTTGGGAGATAGCTGCTTGAAAACCGTGGAAATCCCCGACGCCAGCCCGCCACCACCAATAGCCATCAGCAGGTAATCGATTTTAAAATCGGCATCCTTGAAAATCTCCAACCCGACAGTTCCCTGGCCTTCAATAACCTGCAAATCATCGAATGGGTGCACAAAAACGGCGTTGGTACTGTCGCTGTAGGCCATCGACGCATGGTAAGCGTCGTCATAAGTATCGCCTACCAAATGGATTTCAATCCATTCCTGACCGAACAGCCGGACTTGCTTCACTTTCTGCGCCGGCGTGGTGGTAGGCATGAAAATCGCGCCTTTCACTTCCATTTTCCGGCACGCGTACGCTACGCCCTGCGCGTGGTTGCCGGCGCTCGCGCACACGATCCCGCCCGCGAGGGCTTCCGGCGTCATGCTCGCCATCTTGTTGTAAGCTCCGCGGATCTTATAGGAGCGTACCGTTTGCAAATCTTCCCTTTTCAGGTAAATATTAGCTCCATACTGCTCCGAAAGGTGTGCATTAAAAAAGATTGGTGTGTGGTTAATGACCCCGCGCAGGCGTTCTGCGGCGAGGAATATATTGTCGAGTGTCGGTAGTTGATGGGCAGTGCTCATGATGAGTATCAATGAAAAGAGCTTTGCAATAGCAAAGCTCTAGATTTCTATCAGACCCCGGACTAAGGTCCGGGGTTTGTGGTACTAGCTTCTTTCCGGACGCAAACCACGTACAGTTGTACCTGCTTGCCACATTTCTGATTCGCGGAGTTCAGCCAATTCAGCTTCCAATTTCACGCGGTAGTCAGGCTGTGAGTTGCGGGTGATAGAGATGGTAGCTTGCTCGCCGCTTTTTACAGAGTTGTAAAGTTGCTCGAAAACAGGCTTGGTAGCATCACGGAAAGGTTTCCACCAGTCCAAAGCACCGCGCTGTGCAGTCGTAGAGCAGTTAGCATACATCCAGTCCATACCGTTTTCAGCAACCAGTGGCATCAACGATTGAGTCAGCTCTTCAACAGTTTCGTTGAATGCTTCTGACGGCGTGTGGCCATTTGAACGCAACACTTCGTATTGTGCAGCGAAAATACCCTGGATAGCACCCATCAAAGTACCACGCTCGCCTGTAAGGTCAGAAGTTACTTCACGGTAGAAATCAGTTTCGAACAGGTAACCTGAACCTACACCGATTCCCATTGCGATACATTTTTCACGTGCATTACCAGTTGCATCCTGGAATACCGCGAAAGAAGAGTTCAAGCCTTTTCCTTCTACGAATAAACGGCGTAGTGAAGTTCCTGATCCTTTTGGAGCAACAAGATATACATCCACGTCAGCAGGAGGAACGATGCCAGTCTGATCCTTATAAGTTACACCAAAACCGTGTGAGAAATACAGTGATTTTCCGGCAGTAAGGTGTTTTTTAACAGTCGGCCAAAGTTCGATCTGAGCAGCGTCAGAAAGCAAGTAGCAAATGATAGTTCCTTTTGCAAGCGCCTCTTCGATGTCGAAAAGGGTTTCGCCTGGTACCCATCCGTCAGCAACGGCTTTGTCCCAAGACTTACCACCTTTACGCTGACCAACGATTACATTGAATCCGTTGTCACGCATGTTCAAGCTTTGGCCTGGGCCTTGTACGCCGTAACCAATTACAGCGATAGTTTCAGAGGAAAGTACTTCGCGCGCTTTTTCGAGTGGAAATTCTTCACGGGTTACTACTTCTTCTTCGACCCCGCCGAAATTTAATTTTGCCATTGATTATTGATTGGATTATTGATTTACTACGAATTTAAAAGCAATACTACTAAAACTTTATAGACTATTGGTAATACTCCCACTCAGCTTCCGGCAGATAATCTACCAGTGTCTGAGGCGATTTGCTTACCGCCACACGTCCCGAGCGAACGAATTCGAGGATTTCGTGGGGTTTGATATAGTCGAAAAACTCAAAGATTTCTTCTTCTGTACCCGTCTTCTGAATGATCACGTACGTGAGGTGCCAGTACACGACCCACGCTTTGTAGGTCTTGTTAATGGTCTCAATATCGAGTGGTTTTGCACCTATCGGCGTCGAAACCTTGAACAATGCGATCTCGTTATACGCGATGTCCTCATTGAGATACCCGAAAACAGCGAGTACTTCGATGATCTTGCGGATCTGGCGGACCAGCTTTTCCACTGCATCGCGCGATTCGCTACGAATGACGATCGTGAAGCGGGAAATACCCTTACGCTCCGTTTCCGAAACGGTCAAGCTTTCGATATTAATCCGTCGGCGGGTGAATATCGTAGTGATCTTGTTGAGAATACCAATAGAGTTCTCAGTAAAGACACAAATGGTGTATGATGTCATATTTTCTTCCTCTTTTATATTATTCCAAACGGATATCGGCTACGCAAGCACCCGTTGGCACCATCGGGAACACGTTTTCTTCTTTTTCTACCAAAACTTCCAACAGGTAAGGCTTGTCGGAAGCCAGCATTGTATCGAGCGACGCATGCAAATCCTCGCGTTTCGCGCAGGTATGGCCGTCGATGCCGAAACCTTTGCCGATCGTGATAAAATCAGGGTTTTGCAGCTCCACGAACGAATAGCGCTTCTGGTGGAAAAGCTGTTGCCACTGGCGTACCATTCCGAGGAAGTTGTTGTTCAGGATGATGATTTTCACTGGCAAACCGCTTTGCGCAATCGTACCCAACTCCTGAATGGTCATCTGGAAACAACCGTCACCGATCATCGCCACCACTTCACGATCCGGCGCACCTACTTTGGCCCCGAATGAAGCCGGCAATGCATAACCCATCGTTCCAAGGCCGCCTGATGTAATGAAAGAACTCGGTTTTTTAAACTGGTAATAACGCGCCGTCATCATCTGGTGCTGACCCACATCCGCCACGATCACCGCCTCGCCTTTGGTTTTATCCGAAAGCGTACGGATTACCTCGGCCATTTTAATTTTCTCCGTCGTAGGAGCCAATTCCGGCTGGGTAATTTTCTCGTCCTCGATCGCGTCGTACTTCTTGAATTCCGCTTTCCAGGCTTCATGATTGTTCTCGTTCACCAATGGAAGCAGCATTTCCAATGCGATTTTGGCATCACCTACTACCGGCGCATCCGCCTTCACGATCTTATCGATCTCCGCCGGGTCGATTTCGATGTGTACAACCTTCGCCTGTTTCGCATAGCGGCTCAAATCGCCGGTTACGCGGTCATCGAAACGCATTCCGACAGCGATAATGAGGTCGCATTGGTTGGTCAGGACATTGGTACCGTAGTTCCCGTGCATTCCGAGCCAGCCCATGTAGTTAGGGTGGTCAACCGACATGGAAGAAAGCCCGAGCAATGTAGAAGCCGCCGGAATATCCGTTTTTTCAATGAACTTGATCAATTCCTGCTCCGCGCCGGAGATTTGCACGCCGTGACCTACGAACAGGAACGGGCGTTTCGCCTGGTTGATCAGCTTCGCAGCCGCCGCCAATTGCTCATCTTTCGGAGCCATACGCGGATGGTAGCTCAGCAATTTCTCCGTCTTTTTGTGGACAAAAGGCTTCGTCATCAGCTTCTGCTGCGCATCCTTGGTAATATCGATCAAAACCGGCCCCGGACGGCCTGATTTGGCTATATAAAATGCTTTGGCAATGATTTCAGGGATTTCATCCGCATTGGTGATCTGGTAGTTCCATTTCGTGATCGGAATGGTGATACCCATCACGTCCGTCTCCTGGAAAGCGTCGGTACCCAGCAAATGCGACGCCACCTGACCGATAATGCAGACCATCGGCGTTGAGTCGATGATCGCGTCGGCGATACCTGTTACGAGGTTGGTAGCACCCGGTCCCGACGTTACCAGACAGACCCCTACCTCGCCCGTAATGCGCGCAAAACCTTCGGCTGCATGTGCAGCGCCTTGCTCGTGGCGCACGAGAATATGGTTGACCTGGTCCTGATAGTCATAGATCGCGTCATACACCGGCATAATCGCGCCGCCCGGATAGCCGAAAATGGTTTTCACCCCTTCCGCAATCAGCGACTGGATCACCGCATGCGAGCCATTGATCAGCTCCGGCTTGGCCACCGAAACCACCGGTTCCGAAGCCTGAATTGTTGCAGTTTGATTTTCATTAAATCCCATGACTTTCTATTATTTAGTCGGATGAATTTTCAAGATTCTCAATGTCATTTATATCCGGGTGTTTTCGCATTGAAAAAACACTTCTATCCATTCTGGGCGGATTTTGCAAATCGAATTGAAATGCAAGGCTATTCAGGTAATGCGCTGCCTCTAACCTTTCCTTCAAAGTCGTCGGCTGATTTCTCGCATAGTACTTTTCAGTCTCCGAATGCGTCCCGGCATGGAAGGCCGTTCTATCCAATTTGAATTTCCCTTCCGACATAATGCTTTGTTTTTTACGCTTCGTCAGTCACGCAACCTTCGCTGGCTGATTTCACGGTTCTGATATATCTTCCCAGCATACCCTTTGTAAAGCGTGGCGCGGGTTGTACCCAGGCGGCTTTGCGGGCTGCCATTTCTTCGTCGGAAATGTGCAGGGTCAGTACGCGGGTGTTGGCATCAATGCTGATACGGTCGCCGTCTTTCACCAATGCGATCGGGCCGCCGTCGAATGCTTCCGGGGTAATGTGACCTACTACGAAACCGTGCGTACCGCCTGAAAAACGACCGTCGGTGATCAATGCGATCTTGTCGCCAAGGCCTGCACCCATTACCGCAGAGGTTGGTTTCAGCATTTCCGACATACCCGGACCGCCTTTCGGACCTGCATTACGGATCACCACCACATGGCCGGCCTTAATTTCACCTTTGGAAAGCATTTCGATGATCTCCGATTCGTGCTCGCACACTTTCGCTTCGCCGTCGAATGTCAGACCTTCCTTACCGGTAATCTTTGCAACCGAACCTTCGGGAGCCAGGTTACCATAAAGTACCTGGATGTGGCCTGTTTTCTTGATCGCTCCTTCGATAGGGAACACCATTTTCTGTGTTTCAAAATTCAAGTCAGGAGCCTCGGCGAGGTTTTCAGCAACTGTTTTACCTGTTACGGTAATGCAATCTCCGTGGATCAGCCCTACTGAATACAAATACTTGGTAACAGCAGGAACACCGCCGATTTCCAGGATGTCCTCCATGAAGTATTTACCGCTAGGCTTCAAATCCGCGATGAATGGCGTACGGTCTGATATCGCCTGAATGTCATCCAATGTCAATGGAATGCCCGCTGCACGCGCGATCGCCAGGTAATGCAATGCCGCATTGGTAGAACCACCCAGGGCCATGACCACCGTCAACGCGTTTTCCAGTGATTTTTTGGTAATAATATCTTTCGGAGTAATGTTCAGTTCGAGCAATTTCTTCATTGCAGCACCGATTTTCTTGCATTCTTCCTGCTTGCCTTCGTGCGTAGCCGGGTAAGAGCTGCTGAATGGCAGACTCAATCCCATCGCTTCGATCGAAGAAGCCATCGTGTTCGCAGTGTACATTCCGCCGCAAGCGCCCTGACCAGGGATCGAATTCTGGATTACTCCTTTATAATCTTCATCAGAAATATTGTTGGCGAACTTCTTACCCAATGCTTCGAATGCCGAAACGATGTCGAGTTTCTGTCCTTTATAATGTCCCGAACGGATGGTTCCGCCATACACCATAATGGAAGGGCGGTCAAGACGCGCCATGGCCATAATAGCACCAGGCATATTTTTATCACAACCCACCACGGCGATCACACCGTCGTACCATTGTGCTGCCACCACCGTTTCGATCGAATCCGCGATAATATCACGGCTTGGCAGCGAGTAGCGCATACCGTCGTTACCGTTGGTCATACCATCCGAAACACCGATCGTGTTGAAAATCAGACCCACCATGTCGTTCGCAGTCACGCCTTGTTTCACATACACCGAAAGGCCGTTCAGGTGCATATTGCAAGGGTTACCCTCATAACCTGTGCTGGCAATCCCGATCTGTGGTTTAACAAAGTCTTCTTCTTTCAAACCAATACCGTAAAGCATCGCCTGCGCGGCGGGATTGGTAACTTCCTGGGTCAGGGTCTTCGAAAATCTGTTTAATTCTGTCGCCATTGGTGAATGATTGTATTTGAAATAAAAACACCCCACTCGGGTTAGTGAGTGAGGTGCCAGATATGTGCTATCGTCCCACTCACGCTAATGCGTGACGATAAGTAGGACCGGGACGATAATTGTCAATTTCATTTTAGCGTAACTTTAAGATCTAGCGAAATTTCGCTGCTTTTAACTTGGTGTTACAAATTAGGAGCCAATCTTTTTATTTTCCAAACATTCAAAGCTTTTTTTGTTATTAATCTATGATAAATACCAAATTTCCTCCCGGCGTAACATCGTTATGGGAAAACATTTAATTTTGAATTCCAAAAATCACGAACCAACATGATGACCACCGAATCGTCTTCGAACTATAATGATCTTGAAAAAATGAGTGTCAACGACATTCTGACCTCCATTAACCGGGAGGATCAGACGGTCCCTCTTGCCGTCCAGAAGTCGATCCCGCAGATTGAAGCGCTGGTGGAGCAGATCGTTCCGAGGATGAAAAAAGGCGGCCGGCTTTTCTATATCGGCGCCGGTACCAGTGGACGTTTGGGCGTGGTCGACGCTTCGGAGTGCCCTCCAACCTTCGGCGTGCCGTTCGATCTCGTTGTAGGTATTATCGCCGGTGGCGACACGGCCATTCGGAAGGCTGTCGAGAATGCGGAGGACGATTGGAACCAGGCTTGGATCGATCTGGCGACCTATGCGCCCAATGACAACGATACATTGATAGGCATAGCAGCATCCGGCCGGACACCCTACGTCATCGGCGGCTTGAACGAAGCGCGCAATGCGGGGTTGCTCACCGGCTGCGTCGTCTGCAACGATGGTTCCGCAGTCGCCAAAGCCTGCGAATATCCGGTTGAAATCGTGGTAGGACCCGAATTTTTAACAGGAAGCACCAGAATGAAGTCAGGAACAGCCCAAAAACTGGCGCTGAACATGATTTCGACCTCGGTGATGATCCGCCTGGGTAAAGTGAAGGGAAACAAAATGGTGGATATGCAGCTCACCAATGAAAAACTCGTCAACAGGGCGTTGAATATGATCATGGATGAACTGAATATCTCGCCGGACGAAGCGCAGTCACTGCTCGACGAGCACGGAAGCGTCCGCGGAGCCATCGATGCGGTGAGAAAATAGTCAGATCGAAAGCACGATTTTACCAAACTGCTGCCCTGCGTCCATATACCGTAGCGCCTCTTCCGCCTGTTCGATCGGAAAAACTTTATCCACGACAGGGACGATCCGCTTGTCGGATACAAACCGTACCATATCGCTGAACTCCTGCTCGGTCCCCATTGTGCTGCCGTAAATATTGAGCTGCTTGAAAAAAACTTTGGCTGGTACGATGTCCGTAATGTTGCCGGTCCCGCCTCCGTAAAAGCAAATCCGTGCGCCGGGAGCCGCAATATCGATCAACCGGGCAAAGCCGGGGCCGCCGGCACTGTCCACGATGACGTTGAAATAGCCCGTCTTGGGACCACGTGCCTTAACCAGCAGGTCACGGAACCAGGTTGGGTTTTTATAGTTAATGCCTCCTTTGGCCCCCATTTCGATCGCTTTCTGAATTTTTTGATCCGAGCCGGAGGTAACCCACACCTCCGCTCCCGCTGCGATCGCGAACTGGATTACAAATAATGCCACCCCACCGCCTGCACCGGTCACCAACACCCGGTCGCCTTGCCTGAACCGGCACCGCGTCACGAGCGAGCGCCATGCTGTGAGGCCGCCCATCGGCAGCGCAGCTGCTTCTTCAAAAGACAGATGCGCCGGTTTCTCTACCAGATATCTCGCTTCCGTTTTGACATAACCGGCAAATGTACCATTGTCGGGAAGGCCCAGGATTTTGTGATCTTCAGCGTAGAAATCGGGGTTATCCCCCCAGTTCTGGGATGGATTGATGATAACCTCTTTCCCAATCCAGCTTTTAGCCACCCCGTCACCTACTTCTGTCACAATACCCGCGCCATCCGAGCCGGGAATAATGGGTGTCGTAATTCTGGGATAAAGCCCTTTCTGAATCCAAACATCCCGGTGGTTAAGCGATGCCGCCTTCACCTCGACGAGTACTTCGCCGGGACCGGGATCGGGTTTTTGCATTTCTTCAATTACCAGCGGCTCATGAAGGTTCTTTAGTATCGCGGCTTTCATAATATTGATTTAAACAAAAAATGATGAATCGGCCTATCCGAAAACGGATCTCGCCCAATTCATCATTTCAGAATGATTTGAACCGTTTTCAGTTGCTATATATCCGAATATTCCGTGGGATACAAGAAGAAGCTTGTGTTTTTTGATACGTTGTTCTGATATTCCGGATTCACCTTCAGCTTGTTCCATTCAGCGTCTTCTGAGAAGGATTTCCAATGTGCGTCCCGAGATGCTTTGTCCGCGAATGTCGTCATATACATCAGGTTCGGCATGTGGCTGCCCGATATTACTTCGCCGTAGAAAACCGCATTGAAGCCCAGGCGTACGAATAACGGAACCTCACCACCTGCATTAAACATCTTCACCTTGTTCTGATAGATCTTCTCGGTGTGGCCTTCATAACTTCTCAGCTCATAAACACGCTGGCTTTTCGGTCCGTCCAGGTTGGGCTTCGCATGAACCGGCATTTCTGTAAATGCTTGCAGAACAATCGATTCGAACCGGGCGTAAGGTGGATTTTTGTAGTTCGCATCGATATAATCCTTTCCAGCTGAGAGGTAAGCCTGGTCTTTATCAAGCGTTTTTGGCAATGACAATAGTAAATCCAGCGATTTCAAAGGGGTCAGAACGTAAATCAGCTTGCCGGCCATTGTGTCGGAAGGGACGGGCTTGAAAACACCCACGTTTTTAATTCCCGCTCTGTGCGCCGCCGGGATGTATGCATCTTTCAGGAAAGCCTCTACCCGGGATTCCTGCTCTGCATTTTTAAGATGGTAGATTTTGATCTCGTAAAATTCCCGTTTGGGAGGTGCCGCAACAACGCTCAATGCGACTGTCAGGCAAAATAGAACGGTTAGTAACGTAAGGTTTCGGAAACTGATCATATCAAAATGACGTCTTTAATAGTGGATAACCATCAGAAAAGACTGCCGCCGATAAAGTTTACCCTGCGCACGGGGTTACTAATTTTTTTCGAAGAGGATCAGAATTTAGGACAGGAAAGCTGGCGCTTGCTGCTTTTGGAGCGTCTCGGCTTAGATTCCAGCGGAGCGAAAATATATGACAGGGATATTTCATGAGCTCCTCCGCTTCCTGCACCCAGCGTGGAAATGGTGAGGTCGTAGCTGTACCCGATCGAGAACTTGTCCTGACGATATCCGGCCAGGAAAATCAGGGATTCGTGGTTATTAATGTTCTGCTCATACTTCTTGAATGGAATGCCCCGGTACCATGCCCCGATCACAAGCGGTTCAATGGTCACATACATCCCGGCATCGAACTGATCGTACTTACCCTGCTTTTTATACATGATCGCGGGAGAGATCGTCTTTTCCTTATCAATTTCATCTCCCAGGAAGGTATAACCCGCGAAAGGGATACGTAAACCGGCCTGCAAACTCGCCTTCACAGGCAAACGAGCCTGGGAGAGGTCAGAAAAAGCCTGGTCCGGCCGGTTCAGGTGATGCGCGGAGACGCCGGCCCAGTACCAATCCGAATAAAGCATCGCGCCGGCACCAAAGTCGGCATAAAATACGTTGGGACCGCCTTTCGCAAATGGGTCCTCCGAGGGCTGCCCGGTTAATCCGCCGTTGTTATACTGGTCACCAAATGTGAGGCCGAAATAATCCAGCGTCCGCGAAGCAATTCCTCCCTGGATACCCAGGCGGAGCGATGTCAGCTCATTAAATTGTATTTGGTAGGAATATTGTAATGCCGCCTCGGTCGATTTGAGGTTTCCTAATCCCTGGCTATCCATGGTAACGAGTACGCCTACACCACTGTTCAGGTTAGGCAAAAACATATCGGCACCTATCGAGGTAGTCACGAAGTTCGCCGAGAGCGACGGCCATTGGTTGCGGTAGTTGATCGTCGCACGGGGTGCCAGCGCACCTCCGGCCAGGGCTGGATTCAGGTATAACGGGTTCGCATAGAACTGTGAAAATTGAGGATCCTGGCTCCAACCTTTCAGGCAAAGCAGTGTCAGTATGAAAAGGGAAAGTAAACGCTTGGTCATAGATTTATCGGCTTGCCGCATTTTGAAAAGTTATCCCTTTTCCGGCACAAAAAATTTACCTGATTAATTTCACAAAATATCCTCAAATTGCGTATTAATATTCAAATTAGAGTGGTTTTCACGACAATCCCGCACAAAATTTTAACATTTTATTTTCGTTAGTATTGTCGGGTAATCTGAATATTCCAAGAGATGGCTAGGGGTGTTTGAACAAGTAACGAAACATGGGGCGATTTTATAATAGGTACCAGCAATTTTTTTACATTCTATCCTTGCTCCTGCTGCTGTCTGCCGCATTTGCGCAAGCTCAAACACCTTTTTTGGTACAAGGGCAGTGCATGCAGAACCCCGACTGCGATGCCGATTCCACCTCTTTCAGAGATACACTTTCCACGGCCACTGCCTGGCGGTGGAGCTTCGGGGAAGGCGGCGCTACCGATACCCGTCGCAACCCACAGCACTCCTACATGGCTCCGGGCTCCTATACCGTTACGCTCACCCGCACCTTGAAAAATGGTTCCAGCGAGTTGGTTTCACAAGTGGTCCAGATCGGCGAACTGCCTCCCCAATTCCAGCAATGGAAAACAGATACGACCATTTGCAAAGGCGACACACTCATTCTTGACCCTTATCCCAACGGAGCTCCCGATGGAGCGAGATATGTATGGTACCCTAAGGGCGATACTACACAGACCTTAAAAGTAGACAGTTCAGGGTGTTACTCGGTGGAAGTGATTCTGCCCAACGGCTGTAAAATCCAGGATCGGATCAATGTCAAAATCTGTATGGAACCGACCAATCAGGAAGGTGCCAAGTGGTATTTCGGCGGCAATGCAGGTCTGGATTTCTCGAATAGTCCTCCTTCACCGATCACGGATGGGAAACTGAATACGCCCGAAGGGACTTCGTCCATTTCAAATACAAAAGGGCAGCTATTGTTTTATTCTGACGGTATAACGATCTGGAACAAAAACGGGGATGTCATGCCCTGTTTTACGGGAACGTGCGTCCCGATGAAAGGCAGCCCGAATTCCACGCAGTCTGTCCTGATTGTTCCGCAACCGACGTGTAAAGGGTGCGAGTATCTTTACAATGTATTTACTACCTCAGATATCAACGGAGAGAAGCTGCTGACTGTCAGCGTGGTGGATATGAGGAGAAATAATGGACTGGGAGCGATCATCGAGCAAAATACAACCTTGCAACAGCCTACAACAGAGCGCATTGCTTCGGTGCGGAATGATCGTGACAGCACTTACTGGGTAGTTTCCCACGATTATGGCACCAACAAGTTCCGGATTTTTCACGCTACGGAAGGCGGGCTCGTGGAAGTGAATGCACCTGAGCTCGGCATGTCACACGACAGCCTGAACAAAGCCGAAGGCTACATGAAATTTTCATCACCCGACAGCACCACGGGTCAGCGCAGGCTTGCCGTCGTGATCCCCGGCCCTGCACGGAACTATGTCGAATTATTCAGTTTCAACGACTCTACGGGTACATTGACCTACGACAAGACGATGGACCTCGGCCCTGCGCCGCCTATCGCCTACGGAATTGAGTTTTCTCCGAGCGGAGAGAAAATGTACATATCGTTTCAGGGAGAAAATGGGACCAAATCCTCTCTGAAACAATACGACCTGACTTTGCCCGACAGTCTTTTGACTGAAACCGCGATCACTATCGACAGTTCTTCAACCCAGAAATACGGCGCATTACAATTTGGCCCGGACGGAAGGATCTATATGGCCATTCAGGGTAGTGAATACCTGGCTGTCATTGGTGAACCGGAAGGAAATTCCTTAACCGGTGTCGATTATGAGCGGGACGGCGTCAATCTGGGTGGTAAAAAAAGTCAGCTTGGATTACCTAATATGGTCCAGGACTTTACACAGGAATCCCAGGGGCCCGGATTTGAAGCGGATGGTTTCTGTACCAACGAGCCTACCACATTCCAGGCCAGTCCGATGTGCGACCCTATTGAAGACCAGTATTCGTGGGATTTCCTTGGAAATGGCTCTTTTACCGCGCCTTCCAAGCAACAACAGGCCACTTATACCTATACGGAGCCGGGCACCTACAAGGTTGCCATGCGGGCTACCAACAAGTGTACGGATACCACTATCGTACAAGAAGTTACGATTTACGAAACACCCTCCAACATAGATCTCGGGCCCGACAAAGATACCTGTGGCGCCTACGTTCCCCTGGACATGAAGGTGAAAGCCGAAGTCTACGCCTGGATCAATCGCGGGAGAGTTGTGGGGCGTGGAAGAACCTACAATGCGACAGCAACCGGACGGTACATTGCCATCGCTTTCAACGGTCCGCAGGGCGATTGCTATGCGGCCGACACCATTGAAATCACATTGCGTAAGCCACCAGCCTTTTCTATCGGCCCCGATACGACGCTATGCCGCGACAGCTCCATTGTTCTGCGTGTGGGCAGCGACCGCTGGATCGAATACAAATGGAGTACCGGTGAAGATACCCGCGAGGTGACCATCAGCAAGCCCGGATCCTATTTTGTAATCGTAAAAGATCGTAACGATTGCTACAACTCGGATACACTGTCGGTTGGGGAACTTCCATCCCCGATTCTGAATCTTGCCCCTGAAAATGCGATCTGCATTCCCGATGGTCAATCCGTGATACTCGATGCCGGGGGGCAGGGGCCCTACTCGTATCTGTGGCCGCACTCAGGCGACACAACCCGGACGGTTACGGTGAATCAGGAAGGCACTTACCTTGTGCGGGCAACCAATAAGGAGGGCTGTGTCACCGAGCAAACCACCCAGGTTGAAGACAGGTGCGAACCCCGATTCTTCATTCCGGATGCCTTTACACCTGATGGAGAAGGCCACAACGAAATTCTGGAAATATTCGGAGCCTATTATACCAAATTCTCGATACGGATCTATAATCGCTGGGGCGAAGTTATTTATGCAACTTCGGACATCGAGGCTCGCTGGGACGGCACCTACAAGGGCCTCAAAGTTCAGCCGGGCAGTTATCCGTATGTTCTTTCCTACGAAGCACTTTACTTTCCTGAGCGTGCACCGATCGTGAAACGCGGTTCGGTGATGGTCATCCGGTAGTCCTTCCTTTTGCTAATTAAAACGATTATTTTTGGTTAAATAATAACAACCAGCTATCGCCATTTGCCGGTAGCTGGTTTTCACTGTCTATTCAACTGACTATGCGCCAGGATTATCTGTCCGGAGATAAAGAAAACCTTTCCAATACCGATAAAGACATCGAACGTGCATTGCGGCCGTTGTCTTTCGACGATTTTACCGGGCAGGATAAAATTCTTGAAAACCTGAAAATATTTGTACAGGCGGCACGCCAGCGGGGTGATGCATTGGATCACGTATTATTACACGGCCCGCCGGGTTTGGGCAAAACCACGCTTTCCAACATCATTGCAAACGAACTGGGGTCGGGTATCAAGATCACCTCGGGGCCGGTACTGGATAAGCCCAGCGACCTCGCCGGGTTACTTACCAACTTGCAGGAGCACGATGTGTTATTCATCGATGAAATACACCGCTTGAATCCTGTGGTCGAAGAATACCTCTACTCGGCCATGGAGGATTACAAAATCGATATTATGCTCGATAGCGGCCCCAATGCACGAAGCATACAAATCGGACTCAATCCATTCACATTGATCGGCGCCACCACACGAGCGGGGATGCTCACGTCGCCTTTACGTGCACGGTTCGGGATCAATGCAAGGCTGGAATACTACGATGCGCTACTGTTGTCATCCATTCTGAAACGTTCCGCCTCGATACTCGGAACGCCGCTGGAAGAGGATGCAGCCTATGAAATCGCCCGGAGAAGCCGGGGGACTCCGCGTATTGCCAATAACCTGCTTCGCCGCACCCGGGATTTTGCACAGGTGAAGGGCAACGGACGGATCAATGTCGCCATTGCTGAAATGGCGTTACAGGCGCTCGATGTGGATCAGAACGGTCTCGACGAAATGGACAACCGGATTCTCAGCACGATCATACAGAAATTCAAAGGTGGCCCGGTCGGCTTGTCGACCATCGCGACGGCCTGCGGAGAGGAAGCGGAGACGATCGAAGAAGTGTACGAACCTTTCCTGATCCAGGAAGGCTACATGAAACGCACCTCCCGGGGACGGGAAGTTACCGAAAAGGCATTCAAACATTTAGGCATTTTACCCCGGCACCGTTCAGGCGAGTTGTTCTAAGCTTTAACTTTTTAAGAAGTTTTAACACTCGGATACAAATTAGGAATAGAAATAGTAATTTTGCGGTAAATTAGTGTAACCGCCTCTATGATCGAAGTACTGGTTTCCGAAAAGTTAGTTGTGAGAGTGCCCTGTGCTGTGATAGAACATGATGGAAAAGTACTCGCAGGGCAGCGGAGCGCGGCATTATCCTTTCCTCTCCAATGGGAATTTCCCGGTGGAAAACTCGAAAAAGGTGAAACAGACGAGCAGGCTTTGTTCCGTGAAATCATGGAGGAGCTCAACGTATCCGTCGAAATTATCCACAAACTACCTGAAACTTCAAAAGACCAGGGCTGGCGTGAGATCGTGCTTGTACCTTTTATATGCACGGTAGATACGATAGATTTCACACTCACCGAACACGAACAAATCATATGGCTCGATCCGGCCGACCTGCCGTCGCTCGACTGGACAGAGGCCGACCTGAATGTGATCCGCTACTATTACGACTACCTAGCGACTAAACAATAACCGCTTCCCTTTCACGGTTTCATCGAATTTCCCATCTTCATAAACCAGGTGCCCCGATACGAACGTGTGGGTGATCCGGGAATGGAACTCCGTATCTTCAAACGGTGACCAACCGCATTTGGAATAAATGTTTTCAGGATTTACCGTCGTTGTCGCATTCAGATCGACAAGGACCAGATCCGCCCAATAACCTTCGCGGATATACCCACGATTCTTAACATCAAAACAGTCGGCCACAGCGTGGCTCATTTTTTCAGCAACGCGATCTATCGAAATCTTTCCCGCACGGCTCAATTCCAGCATGACATTCAACGTATGCTGCACCAACGGCAATCCCGAAGGCGCCTGCCAGTAATGCTGCGCCTTTTCATCCACGGTATGAGGTGCATGGTCCGTCGCGATCACATCGATACGATTGTCGAGGACAGCCTGTAAGATCGCCTCCTTGTGGTGCGGGGCCTTAATCGCCGGGTTACATTTGATTTTATTACCCAACGTCCGGTAATCCTCGGCATCAAACCATAGGTGGTGCACGCAGGCCTCCGCGGTAACGAGTTTTGGCTTTCCGTCCGCTAGCAGGATCTTCCCATTGCTCCGGTTCCCTACTTCAAATAAATGCACTTCGTCGCCGGTAGAAATATGCAGGATATGCAGTCGTGTGCCGTGCTTGTGGGCCAGTGCGCTTGCAAATGATGAAGACGTCAGGCAAGCTTCTTCATTTCTGATCAATGCATGAATATCATAGGGGACATCGTCTCCGTATTTTTCTTTAAAATAAGCCATTCTGGCCTTCACAGTTGGTTCATCTTCGCAATGCGTAGCGATTATGCAGGGTGCATTGGCGAATATCTTTTCAAGCACCTCGGGTGCATCCACCAGCATGTTCCCGGTCGACGACCCCATGAATATCTTAATCCCGCAAACCTGTGTGGGGTCTGTCAGCATTACTTCATCATAATTGTCATTGGAAGCACCCATGAAGAAGGAGTAATTGGCCAGTGAGGTGCTGGCTGCAATCTGGTATTTGTCTTCCAGGAGCTGCTGCGTAAGCGTATTGGGTACCGTATTGGGCATCTCCATAAAAGAAGTCACCCCACCGGCAACGGCAGCTTTCGATTCGGTGTAAATATTGGCTTTGTGCGTAAGCCCGGGTTCCCGGAAATGCACCTGGTCATCAATCACGCCGGGCATCAGGTAAAGGCCTTTTGCGTCCACAATTTTGTCCGCCGCCATATGCTGCAAGTCCTTCCCGATTTTTTTAATGTGACCATTTTCAATTATCACGTCTAAATACTGGACCTGGCTTTCATTTACGACCTGTGCATTTACGATCAGCGTTGTCATGTGCGGCGATTGGTTTTTGTCGTGCAAAGGTATTCAGACCAGCCGAAATTCACTCATTGAAAATCTATAAAAATGAACCTGCGTCAATTCCTCCGAGACTTCGCCGATCTCATCTTTCCCCGCTGTTGTGAAAGCTGCGACCAGGTACTCGAGGGCAACGAAAAAACGATCTGCACCATCTGCCGCATTACCTTGCCGCGTGCAGGGTATGACAGGCTCAATGGCGAGTCGCTGCAATTGAAGTTTGTAAACCTGCCTGAGGTGGTTTCCACGTACTGCTTTTTGCTATTTACCAAAAGAAGCAAAGTCCAGAAGCTGTTGCATGCCCTGAAATACAAGGGCAGCAAGGAAGTAGGAATACTACTCGGGTACATGTTTGGCCAGGAACTCCTGGCATCCGGGAATCGTCCTGATGCGGAAATCATTCTGAGTGTGCCCTTGCACCGGAAAAAGAAGAAACTACGGGGCTACAACCAAAGCGATCTGCTCGCGGAAGGCTTTTCGAGGGCAACGGGTATTCCATGGTCGGGAACAATGCTGGAAAGGACCCGGCACACTGCTACCCAGACCGGCAAAAGTAAGTTCGAAAGAAGAGAGAATGTGAAAGGGGTTTTTACCGTCAAAAAGGGTTTCTCACCCAAGGGCGTCATAATCATCGACGATGTTCTCACCACTGGCGCTACGCTCGAAGAATGTGCGCGAACACTGATGACTACCGGATGCAGGCAATTTTATATCCTCACTATCGCATTAGCCCAGCATTAAAGCAAAAAGGCCGTCATGACAATCATGACGGCCTTTTTGCACTCGTAATGCTACTTATTCTTTGTGGCTTCCGGTAGCGATCATGGCGCAACGGAAACCAACCATTGCTGTTGCAGAATCCTGATCCATGTAACGGCGCGTTCCGGGAGACAACCAGTACGCGACATCCGACCATGAACCGCCTTTGTAAACTCTCAGTTTGTCGTCAACCATCGAGTTACTGTTTTTGGTATCGTAGTTCTTAGCCTCATCCTGGTATCCGTCACGACGGAAAGAGTTAAGGTCATTTACATCGCTGTTGGAAAGCGGGCGATACACGTCATACACCCATTCGCTTACGTTTCCAGCCATATCATACAGTCCATTGTCGTTGGCTGGGTAGGAGCGGATCTCCTGTGTGATGATCGCGCCATCGTTGGATTTACCTGCGATACCTGCATAGTCACCGGGACCACGTTTAAAGTTCGCCAGCATGGTTCCCTGCTTGCGACCACGAGGCTGACGCATTGTTGAGCCATCCCATGGATAAATTCTCGAGTTGGCCTGGTTCTCATCCGAATATTGGGTTCCGATCATTGCCATCGCCGCGTATTCGAATTCTGCTTCTGTCGGTAGTCGGTATGGAGGCATTACGTAGCCACTTTCGATCCTGAGCTGTGGAGCGGGAGCGTCTGCGGCAGCAACCGCCTCGCCTTCGGCTTTTTTCTTCTTACCAAAAGAAAATCCTCTCTTCTTCTTGCCACTCGACGCTGCTGCACCGGCCGTGTTGTTGGCCTGGCTTACAGCCGCGGTACGCCATGCACAGTAGTCGTTAGCCTGAACCCATGAAACACCTACTACCGGGTAAAGACGGAAGCCCGGGTGGCGAAGGTACATAGTAACATATGAGTCATTGAATGACAGCTCATTAAACCAAACGTTCGTATCGGGGAGTGCCTTGCTGTAAAACTCTTCGGAAGAATCTCTCTGAACCGCATTCAGGTATTCGAGGTAGTGAACGTTAGCCACTTCCGTCTGGTCCATGTAAAAAGACTGAATACTGACGGTTCTTTTCGGGTTATCCCTTCTGGTCATCACATCCTCCTCCAATGAACCCATCGTAAAACGCCCTCCTTCGATGTAGACAAGGTCAGGACCGGCAGGCAAAGCTTTGTATTGCTTTACTTCGAACCCGTCTTTACCGTTGTAAGCCAAGCCCGTTTTGGAACTTGTTTTACCAGGTTTCAAGCTGGTTGGCTTCTTTTTACTACACGCAGTAGCCGCCATTAACACAATCAGAATCAACACGATCGACCGGGTACCCATCTTTTGCATGCAAATCATTGCTTTAAAGTGACTTAAGTGTTTGGTATTTGATAGTATGCGAAACCGCAAATGTATGAAATCAATCGGTATTTTTTAAAAAAATCAATTATCAGGTCAATACAGCCACTTTCCTATTGCGTCATCTCCATTAAAACCTGGCGTGCCTGATCAATCGTTTTTACATCCTCGCAAATCAATATCAGCTTGCCTTTCTGGTCTTTAAGTGAAATCCGCCGGGGGTGTTTTTTAATGTAATCGATCACCTGCCCAAACTTCGCCGACTGAAAGAATTCGTCATTCTGCGAAGTAACGAAGTAGCCTTTCATCGTATTGCTTTTCAAAGTCAGTTTTTCAAGCTGCAAAGCCTCTGCTTCCCAGCGTAAACGCACCGTTTTTAACAAATCCTGTACCTCCGGGGGAATAGCCCCGAAGCGATCGACGATCTCCTTCTCAAATTCATCCAGCTCCTTCTCAGTACCGATATTGTCGAGGCGGGTATATAACGATAGTCGTTCTGAAATATTTTTGACATAATTGTCCGGGATCAGCGTCGCAAAATCCGTTTCGATCTGCGTATCCGGCACCAGCTTTTTCGGCAGACTGAAAACCCCTTCAAAAAGGTCCTTAAACTCATTGCTTTTCAGCTCATGCACCGCCTCGTCGAGCATTTTATGATAAAGCTCGTAGCCAAGGTCATTTACAAATCCGCTCTGCTCTGCTCCTAGCAGGTTACCGGCACCACGAATGTCCAGGTCGCGCATCGCCACCTTAAAGCCGTCACCCAGGTCCGAAAACTCTTCCAACGTCTGTAAACGTTTCCGTGAATCGCTCGCCAATGTCGATACCGACGGCGTCAGCAGGTAGCAGAATGCCTTCCGGTTCGAGCGTCCGACGCGCCCGCGCATCTGATGCAGGTCCGACAACCCGAACATGTGCGCGGAATTGATGATGATCGTGTTCGCATTAGCGATATCTATCCCCGATTCGATGATGTTCGTCGACACCAGAATGTCATATTCGCCGTCGATGAAGTTCATCATCACCTTTTCCAGCTTATCCCCCTCCATCTGCCCGTGTGCCACGCCGATGCGTACATCCGGAACAAGCCGCAGGATAATGTTGGCGATGGATTCGATATCGTTCACGCGATTGTGCACGAAGAAGACCTGCCCGCCGCGCTGCACTTCAAAGCTGATCGCGTCACGGATAAACTCTTCGCTGAATGTATGCACTTCCGTTGTGACAGGCTGACGGTTCGGCGGCGGCGTTGCAATCACCGAAAGATCCCTGGCGCCCATGAGGGAGAAATGCAGCGTCCTGGGAATCGGTGTCGCCGTGAGGGTGAGCACATCCACATTCACACGCATTTCTTTCAGCCTGTCCTTCGCTTTTACTCCGAACTTTTGCTCTTCATCGACAACCAGCAGGCCCAGGTCTTTGAATTTGACATCCTTATTCAGAATGCGGTGGGTGCCGATCAGGATATCGATCTTCCCTTCCTCAGCCTCCTTTAATGTTTCTTTAATTTCTTTGGTAGACTTAAAACGGTTGATATAACCTACACGAACCGGGAAATCGGCCAGACGTTCGCTGAAAGTCTTGAAATGCTGCATCGCGAGAATGGTGGTCGGTACGAGTACTGCCACCTGCTTGCTGTCACAAACGGCCTTGAATGCCGCCCGGATCGCGATCTCTGTTTTGCCGAACCCTACATCACCACACACCAGCCGGTCCATCGGATGCGCCTTTTCCATATCCTCTTTAACATTGGACGTCGCAGTGGCCTGATCCGGGGTGTCTTCATAAATAAAGGATGATTCGAGCTCCACCTGAAGGTAATTGTCCTGTGAAAACGGAAAGCCGGGAGCTTGCCTGCGTTTCGCGTACAATGCGATCAGCTCATGGGCAATATCTTTCAGCTGCTTTTTAACCTTCGATTTCTTGGCTTCCCATTCACCCGAACCCAGTTTGCTCATCGCCGGAGGTGTACCTTCCTTGCCGGTATACTTCGCGATTTTATGCAGGTTATGCACACTCACATATAACAGATCATTGTCACGGTAAATCAGCCGTACGGCCTCCTGTTCTTTGCCATTGACATCTTTCCGCTCCATTCCGGCAAACCGCCCGATCCCATAGTCGACGTGTGTCACGAAGTCGCCAACCTGTAACGATTTCAGCTCCTTCAGGGTCATTGCCTTCGACTTGCTGAATTTTTCTTTCAGCCGGTATTTGTGGAAACGCGCAAAGATCTGGTGATCGGTGTAGCAAGCCACTTTAAGGTTTTCATCAATAAATCCTTCCCGTAAAGAGATATGCATGGGCTGGAACTTGACGAAAGGGTCGAGATCCTCGAAAATCCTTTCCAGCCTGTCGAGCTGCTTGGGCTGCTCCGCTACGATGATGTTGACGAAGCCTTTCGATTGATTTTCAGACAAATCATCCAGCAGTCTTTTGAAATCCTTATTGAATGAAGGCTGCGGTTTCGACGAATAGGGTAGTTTGCTTTCTGTTTTGAAATAAGATTTCTTACCAAACTCGACGGTTTTGAATTTCTTGACCTGATTCAGAAAACCGCGTCGCGTTTCAAACAACTCCTGCGGGTTCGATACGATCTGCACGCCCCCGCCGGTTACTTCTTCCAGGGCTTTCTCTGCCCTTTCAAAACATTTTTCAATGACTTCCAGCGTCAGCTCCGCGTCCTTGAACCATATTGCCGTTTCGTCGGGAAAAAAATTAAGGAAGGATTCGCGCGTTTCGTGTGACAGCTTTTGCTGGATATCGGGGACAATGTTGATTTGTTTTGCACTCTCAATGGACAGCTGGGTGTCCGGGTCGAATGAACGGATACTCTCTACTTCATCTCCGAAGAGCTCGATCCGGAAGGGGTGCTCGTTGGCAAACGAAAACACATCGAGAATCCCTCCGCGCACCGAGAATTGGCCCGCCTCGAACACAAAGTCGGTGATTTCGAATCCATAGCTATTCAAAAACTCGGTCAGGAAAGCAGGATCGAGCTTTTCTCCCACTTTCACAGAAAAAGTGTTCGCACGCAACGACCGTTTGTTGATCACTTTCTCAAACAATGCTTCCGGATAGCTGACGATCTGCATGGGCGTCGACCGGCCCGTATTGAGTTTGTTCAGGATCTCACCCCGCATCAGCACATTGGCATTATCCACTTCCTCATAGTGGTAAGGCCTTTTGTAGGATGTTGGGTAAAAAAGGACTTCCGCAGGCCCGAGCAGATTCTGCAAATCGTTCTGGAAATAGGCCGCTTCCTCCCGGTCACTCAGGATGTATAGCGACGGTGCTTGTTTCCGCTGCTGGACAGCCGCCGCGATGACGGCGTCGAGGCTGCCCACCAATCCTTTGATCTGCACATGTGCCGCATCCGCATCTTTCGAGGCAATCTGTGCGCTCAGCACGTCCAGGTAACTGTCGCCTCCGTATAATGTTAATAAGTCTCTGACTTCCAAGTATAATCTATGCTGCGCGGCCGCGGCCGCAGTGAATTTAAACGCAAAAAGCCGTTTCGGAAATTTCCCGACCGGCAAAAAGGATAACAAAGGCCCGGCGGATTTTGTTGCTGCGCGGAACCAGGTTACAAAAATAGGTCGAAATCAATGTGTGCAAAAATCATGCATATCATTTTATTTTTACCTTTTCAGAACATTCTTTTCTATGACCGACTGGCTCAATCAATCCATTTCCCTCTCCGGCCTGCTGACGACCCCGCTCGAAATCCTCGGTTTTATCACCGGGGCTATCTGCGTTTATCTCAACACCAGGCAGAATGTCCTGGGCTGGTTTTTTGGTATTATCAATGCGGTGCTGTACGGGATGGTGTTCTGGCAGGTGCGGTTGTATGCGGATACGGGGCTGCAAGCCTATTATTTTCTGACAAGCATTTACGGCTGGTGGATGTGGAAATTTGGCGGACAAAACCATGATGGCGTTCAGGTTACGCTTACGCCCGCCAGACATTATCCGGTATTCGGGTTGATTTTCATCGTTGTAACCCTTTCCTGGGGCTTTTTGCTGGGCAGGTTTACCAATGCAAGTCTGAGCTACGTCGATTCCGCATTGACCGTAGCTAGCCTGATCGGCCAATGGATGATGGCGAGAAAATACCTGGAAAACTGGATCGTCTGGATTGTCGCCGATGCCGCCTATGTAGTCATGTATTATTACAAAGGCCTGCATCTCACCGCCATTCTATATGCCGTGTTCCTCCTGCTTGCAGTGCTGGGTTACATTCAATGGAGGCGCGACCTGGTTCGGATCAGCGCCTAGTCCAGCGTATCGAAAGGTATCTCCTGGTCTTCCAGCAAGTTCCGAATGCGGCCAGAGTCCTGGAAGACGATTTGTAGTTCCTTTTTCGCCACACCTTCTTCCTCCTCATCGAGCCACTTCCAGTCTTCGGCGGTTGCATCGAAAATGTCGATAATGGTAAGGATCTTGTCGTCGGCTTTTTCTCTGGAAAGCCAATCAGCGGAATGGTCGATATAGATGATGACTTTCTTTTCGCTGATCCATTCGAGATCGTTCAGCATTTCATCGAGCGCGTCGAGGTTTTTCCCGGAATAATCGGGGAAGTGCATGGCGCTGGCTATCGCATCGTGAAACTCTTTCAAGGACTTAGCCTTGCTTCCGTCAATGTGGGCAATAAATCCGCCCAGGAATGTTTTTCGGACATCGGATTCTTCCCGGGCCAGCAGGAAGTGTGTGTTCTTCATAAAGCAGTTTGATTTTTAACACCACAAATTAGAGAAAAATGGAAGTGTAAAACCAGCCTGCAGCACGTCTTTTATTTCAAATACCGCTTTCTTAACAAATGCATCATATGCACGTTAATGCCCCATTGATCGGATAGCGGCTGATGGGTAAATGGTACTGTCGGCTGGTAATTCGGCGGCCCGAATTCCGTCAGTACCGTCAATGTTTCCCCGCTTTTAACCTTATACTCCACCACTTTGTCCCACCAGGCTAAATGTGCCTTCACCGCAGCTTCCCATTCCGGTGCGCGGGGGTCGTTCACCTGCGGGCCTTCCTCGTGGCCTACACGCGAGTGTATATGACCTACGCGTGCGAGCGCGAGCTGAATGGTTTCCTCCTGGTCCTGCAAAAGGCTTTCGTGCACATTGCACCAATGCGAAATATCGAGCGTCAGCCGCAATGCAGGGTTTTTCTCGATAAAATTTCGGGCTATGTGGGCCGCAAAAAGCATGCGCCCGCGATGTGTCTCATGGTAAATGGGAATGCCGCTTTTGGTGGATGCTTCCGTAGTGTGATCTATGAATGCCTTGTTTTGATCGTAAGTGAAATGATCGCGGCCGCTGTGGCAGTTAATATAAAGCGGCTTGACAGGCCATTGCGTAGTCGCCGCATCAATCTGCGATTTGAATGCATTCAAATGCGTTTTATAATCCCGCTCACCCGATCCGCATAGAAATCCTACTTCCAGGTTATGTTTTTTCAATGCATCGAAAAGCTCCTTCTGCTTGTCTTTCGAGCCCTGCCACCACATTTCGATGCCATCGTACCCTTCTTTTTTGACAGCGGCACAAAATTGGTCCGTAGTGCCCTGAAATCCCCAATTGGTACCGAGTACCTTCAACGCTAATTTGTTTTCAAACTGCACCGTAGCCTTGTTCGCATCCGCGATGGATTCGAAGGCGGTCAATGCACCGGCTGCGGCTGCAGCGGAGCCAATAAAATTTCTTCGGTTCATTTTTAATTTTGAATGACTGACCGGGTCGCCGGTGCGATGACTGAATGATTGAATGACTGAATGGGTGATGGTGGTCATCAGGTGTCGTCAGGAATGGTAATAAGTAGTCATTGAGGTCTGGTGTTGTAAATCAATTAATGACTACACTTGACCGCGCACCTGACAATCCCCCGACCACCAAAACACGTCGTGACTATTTCTTCGACGCGGTTACCGGTTTGGTTGCGGTGGAATCTCCGGCTTTGAGAAACTGGGCTACTTCGGCTTCCGTGAATCCGTTGACAACCATTAGGCCGGGGTTTTGCCTGCCTACCTGTGCTACGGCGCTGTCGGTTACCGTCGATTGCCAGATGTAAACAGAACGCAAGCTTTTCATTGCGGCTACATTTTTCAGTCCGGCGTCGCCCACTTTTGTATCAATTACGTTCAGGTATTCGAGATGCGGCAGGCTTTTGATCTGCGCCACGCCCTGATCCGTGACACTGGTGTGTTCCAGGTGTAGTTTCGTGAGGTTTTTCAGCTTGGCTATTTCCGCCAATGCATTATCAGTAATTTTGGTGCCGCCCAATTTGAGCCAGGTAATCTGTTCCGCCAATGGCGTTAGCAAAGCCATTTCCTTATCGCCAAACTGTGGTGCATTCACCGCGCTCACTTCCAGTAAATTCTGATCCTGTGCCAATGTATTCACAATCAATCCGGCCTTTTTCAATGCCTGGATATCTGTTTCTTTCGCCGGTTTTACTTTAAGCGTCGCTATGGCTGATTCCTGTTTTTTAACACCGCCGGAGCCTGTTGCCGACGCACCTCCACTGCCCAACGAAGCCAATGCCGGTTTGACCTGCTCCGAAACAGCCAGCTCAGATACCTTTTTGTCCGCCGGAGCACCTTGGTCAATCCACCACGACAGCAGTGCGATCTGTTCGGTGCTCAATTGCGGTTTTCCCTTCGGAGGCATGTGATTGTCATCGCTTTCGTCGAGCAGGCAACGCTTGATCATATCGCTCTCCACGCTTTTTCCCGCTACCAATGCAGGTCCGTTTTCTCCTCCTTTCATCAACAATGCCAGCTCGTCCATCCGCAGGTCTCCCTTCTTCTTGCTAGCGTTATGGCATTGCGTGCAACGCGCTTCGAGTATCGGACGGACTATATCTTTGTAAACCACCGCCTGCTGTACATCAGCTATTGGCTTGATTTCGGCCGTTTTTTCCTGAATAGGAGGCATTCCCGCGAGGCTCCGGAAAGGCTCGGGAGTGTATTGGGTGAGGTAACCATCGCCATGCGTCAGTGATCCGCCATCGTGGCCGGCCGTCATGGTCAACAATACAGCCAGGGCAAATGCGGGCAGGTAAACAACTTTTCCAAATGAGATTTTTCCACTCAGACGCTCCGATTTAACCAACCATGCTACCCAGGCAAATGCGGCTACACCGATCCCTTTCCACATGTGCGCACCCAGCAGATCTTCGTCGTACCCGCCGCCAAGCGACAGCAGATACCCCGCAATGCAGGCGAAAGTCGCACTTACCGCGGACCAGAACAGAATGAACGACACGGTGGCTTCGCTAACAGCGATTTTACCACTTCTTCTGCCTATTTCCACCAATGCGGCGATCAGCAGGAAACCGATAGGTAAATGCACCAGTACCGGATGGAAACGTCCAATGAAAAGTGCCCAGGGCGATGCTTCAAGTAGAGGGGATAACATACCGAAAGTCAGCATTTTGAAATCAGGATCAACAGTTTTAATAGATAAGGCTTTGGTCTTTTACAACCTGAAAACTTCCGGACATTGAATCGCCTGAGGTGAATTATCGGCATTGACCTCCATGATATCGGCCATATGATCCCACCATTTTTTCATGATCGGAAGGCCCGGTAGGCTGCCCGTGGTATCATCGGCACCCAGCTTTTGGAATGCAAAAAGTGCCAGCGTCTGTTCATCCAGGAAAATATAGTATTCCTTTATTCCCGCCTCTTTCAGGAACGTCGCCAATTCAGGCCAGATTTCGTCATGTCTTTTTCTGTATTCTGCTTCAAATCCCGGTTTAAGTTGCATCCGGAATGCCTTTACTGAATCCTGCGCCATGAGTTGAGTTAAATGCTGTAAAAAAAATTTGCTTATGCGATTACCTGCTTCACGACTTTTCCTTCGGTGTCGGTGAGCCGGAAATTCCTGCCCTGGAACGGATATGTAAATTTCTCGTGATCGAAGCCCATCAAATGCAGGATAGTGGCCTGCAAATCGTGGACATGCACACGGTCTTTCACGCCGTAGTACCCCAATTCGTCGGTTTCGCCGTGGGTATGCCCGCGTTTTACGCCGCCGCCCGCCATCCACATGGTGTAGGCCTCGAGGTGGTGATCGCGGCCCATGTAGGGCATTACCAGCCCATTACGATTTTCCTGCATAGGTGTCCGGCCAAACTCTGCCCCAAACACCACGAGCGTTTCTTCCAGCAAACCGCGCATTTTCAGATCCTGGATCAATGCGGCGATGGGTTTGTCCGAAATCTGGCATTTGCCCCTTAAACCACCTTCTATATTGTCCGAAGCAGTGGTGCCATGTCCGTCCCAACCCCAGTCGAACAGCTGCACGACGCGCACGTCGTTCTCGATGAGCTTGCGCGCCAGCAGACAGTTCATACCAAAGGTTCCTTCGCCTGGTTTTACCCCATACATATCCAGAATAAACTGGGGCTCCTTCGAGACGTCCATTACTTCCGGCACCGACATTTGCATACGGAAAGCCATTTCGTACTGACTGATGCGGGTCAGTATCTCCGGATCCTGCACATCCTCATAAGTCTGGCGATTGATTTCGTTGATCGCCTCGATGGTCTGCTTCCGGATATTCCGGTTCATTCCGTTGGGGTCGGTCACGTACAATACCGGGTCTCCACCGGTACGGCATTGCACACCCTGGTAAACCGATGGTAAAAAGCCGCTGCCATATACACTTTTACCCGCGTCGGGCTGACGGCCGCCGGAAGCCAGCACGATGAAGCCGGGCAGATTACGATTTTCGGAGCCCAAGCCATACACTGCCCATGCACCCAAACTCGGCCGCCCCAGGCGTGCGCTGCCCGTATGCAGCAGCAACTGCGCAGGCGCGTGATTGAACTGGTCCGTGTGCATGGCTTTCAGGAATGTGATCTCGTCGGCAACGGTCTGCAAATAGGGCAGGTAGTCCGAAAGCCAGGCGCCGGATTGCCCACATTGTTTGAATTTCCCCTGCGGACCGAGCATTTTGGGTACGCCCTGGATGAATGCAAACTTTTTGCCTTCCAAAAATTCCGCCGGACAATCCTTACCGTGGTATTTTTCCAGTTCCGGCTTGTAATCAAATAATTCCAGCTGCGAAGGTGCGCCCGCCATGTGGATGTATATCACCCGCTTTGCCTTGGGCGCGAACTGAGGGACCCCGGCCGCCGCGAGCGACTCCGAGGAGGCAGCTTCACCTGCTTTGGATGAACCGCAGGAGCCTAAAAGTGATCCCAGGCCTAGTGCGCCCAGCCCGAAACCGGTCGATTGCAGGAAGTGCCTGCGTGTCTGGCGGTGCAAGTCGGCGTGTTGTAGTTCTTTTAGTAGCTTTTCCATTTTTGGTTTGAGTCTGACTGGGGCCTTTCCCTGGCTGTGTCCCCCAGGTTGAAACCTGGGGTTGGACCTGCATGGGGGTCTGGGGTTGGGGCGTTTCGTTATCTTGGTCGCGGGGCTCGGGCTTAAAAGCCCTGACCCGGTCGGCTGCCTTGTGGTTACTCCTTCGTCACCACGTTGTCGAGGTTCAGGAGGACGTTGGCGGAGACCGTCAGCGCGGCTAGTTCCGGGGATTTTTCCTTTCCGTAAACCAGTATGCTGTCCATTTCCGATGGTTTCTGCCGGTATTCGTTGAGTGCGTCCTTGTAGACCTTCATCAATACATTCAGGCTTTTTTGTTCAATAGGCTTGAATGTGAGCAAACGGTAACCTTCTTTTAGCTGCTGCTCCGGCGTCTTGCCCCGCGTTTTCATTTTGGAGGCCAGCTTTTCAGCTGCTTCCAGGTAAACCGGGTCGTTGAGCGTTACCAGGGCCTGCAACGGCGTGTTGGTAATGATCCGGCGCGACTGGCAAAACTCCCGGCTTGGGGCATCAAACGTCGTCATGGAAGGATAAGGAGCGGTCCTTTTCCAATAAGTATAAACTCCCCTGCGATACCTGTCTTCGCCTTCGCTCACCACCCAGCTCTCGCCGCTGTAAGGTGACTGCCAGATCTTGTCCGGCTGAGGGGGCATGACGCTCGGCCCGTACATCTTATCGGAGATCAACCCACTGCATGCGAGTGCCTGGTCGCGTACCTGCTCCGCGCTGAGGCGTACGCGTGGCCCGCGTGAGAGCCATACATTATACGGGTCTTTTTCTTTACGATTCTCGTCAGACCGAGAAGTCTGGCGGTAGGTGGCCGACATTACTATGGTTTTCAGCAGCTTTTTTATACTCCAATGGTAATCGTCGACGAACGATGACGCCAGCCAGTCGAGCAACTCCGGATGAGAGGGCTCTGCACCCTGGGAGCCAAAATCCTCGACAGTTTCCACAATGCCCCGCCCAAAAAGCTGTTCCCAGAAACGGTTTACGACCACCCGGCCTGTCAATGCATTGTCGCGGCTCACCATCCATTGTGCGAGCCCGAGCCGGTCACGGGAAGCATTCGCGGGCAACGACGCCAGCAGTTTGGGCACATCAGGTTTTACTTCAGGGCCTTTCACCATCCAGTTACCTCTCACGAACACATTGGTCTTTCGAGCAAAATCACCTTTCCCTTCCCATACGACAGGCATGCTTTCGATAGGGCGGGTCAATGCCGTTGCATAGTCGGCGACGATCTGTTGATAGCCTGGCTGCCCTGCGCCCGGCAATGCCGGCTGAAAGGACGCCCAGCTGATCCGTACCCATTCGTCGGGTGATTTAGGGCTGCTTAATGAGAGATAGATATCGTGTTTTCCGGTCGTCCTGGTTACGGGAGCGATGATCACGCTGTCGCGGACCGGTAGTTTAATGGTTGAAATAACCGGGCCGTCGAGTTTATCGAGGTGCAGGGTGAGCACCGCGTTTTCGGCCCTAGTACCCACATTCATCAGCACATTGTCGACACCCGACAGATTGACCTGGGGTATGCGGGCATTGCCCTGGTTCTTGACACCATAATAAGAGATCTGTAACACCGTGGACTGGTCGCCCTTTACAAAATTGTGTGCATTGATTTTTGGCTCAATCACCCGCATGAACTGCGTTTTTTCTTCCAACTCTTTCGGATTGTATTTCCGGACCCATTCCTTCACACGCTCCACGCGGGCGGAATCTTCGCCTTTATAAAATCGCAGCTTAGGCCATTCGTCCCACACATCCTCATCGCGGGAATTGTTGAAAAAGGCCGCATACTTGTAATAATCCTCGTGCGGAATCGGGTCATAGGGGTGGCTGTGGCACTGAATGCAGCCGAATGTGGTTCCCTGCCAAACCTCCCAGGTTGTGTTGACCCGGTCGATCAGCGCCGCTGTACGAAACTCTTCGTCATCCGTACCTCCTTCATTGTTGGTCATCGTATTCCGATGGAAACCGGTGGCTATGACATTTTCCTCTTTCGGAAAACCGTCTTTTCCTTCCGGCAGCAGATCCCCCGCCAGCTGCTCGATCGTAAAACGGTCGAACGGTTTGTCTTCGTTAAAAGATTTCACCACATAATCGCGGTAGCGCCACATCGTGCGCCCGCCGTCGCTTTCGTAGCCTTTGGTATCGGCATATCGCGCCAGATCCATCCACATCGATGTCCACCTTTCTCCATAAGCCGGAGATTTCAGGAGCTTGTCCACCACTTTCTCGTAGGCATCCGGTGATTTATCGTTTTGGAAATCCTGCACCTCTTTTTCGGTGGGAGGCAGGCCCGTAATGTCCAGGCTCACCCTCCTGAGCAACGTGGCACGGTCGGCCTCGGCTGAAACCGACATTCCCTGTTCTTTCAGTTTTACCGCGACGAAATGGTCGATTTCATTCTTTGACCACGCTTTGTCTCCTGTATTCAACAGCCCGAAAAGGTTGCCGAATTCGTTTAAAGAAGGAACATCCGGCTTTTCAACTTTTTTGTAAGCCCAATGCGTCTCCCATTCTGCACCTTCGTTGATCCATTGTTTCAAAATCCCTATCTCCTCCTTGTTCAGAGGCGTGCCGTTCTTTGGCATTTTTTCGTCCGGATCGTCCGTCAGAATCCGGCGGATCATCTCGCTGGCATCCGCATCGCCGCGCACAACCGGAATTTTGCCGGATTTGCCCGGTTCCAGCATTTCGTGTTCAAACAGAAAGCTGACATCCCCTGCCTTTTTCACCCCTCCATGACAGCCCATGCAATGTTTGTTGAGGATCGGCTTGACCTGTGCATTGTAATCAATCTTATTCTGCCAGGGTAAACCAAACCAGGAATAGTACACTACCGGCACCCCGATCATTACTAGACCGATCAAAAATCTGGTACGCATTGATTTAAATCTGATATAATGTTTTTACTTCAAAAAAATACAAATGCATCGGCCTGTTGTTGATACTAAACCATGGCTGATTGAAACGGCAAAGCATCCTTCGTTAACAGTGTGATTACAAGTATTGACAATGTACGGTGCCGCTGCTACATTCCGCCGGATTTTTGAACGAGGAGTCGGCTTCACTTATCCTGTTGTTAATCTGATATAAAGAATCAATTTAACTAAAAATACCCAATCATCGCGGCACCGTACAGCCTTGCATTCTGCTATTCCCAGATCGCGTTTTGTTTGACGCCCGGATTGCCCAGCAATTCTTTCAGCGGCAACGGCAGCACGTAATCCCGCGCTTTGGGCACGCGGTCGAGATTATATTTTTCCGCGAAATGCTTGATTTCCTTTCCAAGATAGTCCTGCGGCCCTCCCAGCTTGCTTTTGCGGCGCAGCTCGGGGTACATTACCTGCTCGAAAACAAACTCCTGCATACGCTCATGAATGATCGCGTCGCGCAGTGCCGACTGACTCAGTCCCTTCAACGCACTTAGTCCCGCACGTGTCCGTACCTTGTTGATCGAAGCGAATGCATCGCCCTGACCGCTTTCGTTGCACGCCTCGGAATGACCTAGCAGAATGTCCGGCAGCCGGATATAAATGGTATTTTTCTCCGTAGCCGCATTACTGCGATCCAGCTCAACGATCTTGGCCGCCCAGGCTTTGCCGAAAATCATCTGCGCCGGATCTTTCGGATTAGCGTCCGATTTGACGACACCCCCGAACCGGGAAAGATTATAGTCGGCCTTCGGACTCCAGTGCACAATAGGGAATGCACCATTGATTTTCCCAAAACGACCTGTCGGGTAACTCTCGATAAAAGTACCCTCGATACGCTTGTCCTTGGGATCATAGGCCGCACGGAATTCCTGGGTGGCACTCAGCCAGCTCCATCCCGAACCACCCAGCTCACTGGGGAAATCCTCGGGGTTGAAATGCATCGAATGTACGTTGAATTCGTTGGGATTAGCTGTGGCTGAAACCTGCGCTTCGAAGATCCTTTCACCCATGTTTTCATGACTAATGTCAAAATTATGGGAGAAGTTTTCGAACAATGTCAGGCCGCTGTTGTTGATAATGTCTTCGGCAGTTGCCTTTGCATCGGTCCATTTCTCGTCCCAGAGCTGCGTTTTCATGAGGATTGATTTCGCTGCCCATTTGGTGGCGCGCCCCAGGTCGCCGCCGCTGTAACTCGCAGGCAGTACCTCCGCCGCTGCCTTGGTATCGGCATAAATCTGTCCGATCACCGCTGCCTTTCCCCCGCTGTTGGAAGGAAGTTCGGCAATGTTCTGCGTCGATTTGACCGACAACGGCACATTATCGAAGTAGCTCAGCAGGCTGTAATAGTAAAACGCCCGCAGAAACTGCGCTTCGCCTTTGAGTCTCTTGATCAATGCCTCATTAGTAGGATCGTTCATAGCATCGGCGGTTTCGATGATCGCATTTGCCCGGTTGATGGAGCGGTAGCAAATGCCCCAGTAGGCCTCGATATATTCGTCGGCCGGATTCACGTTGCCCAGGTTGTACTGCAGCGGCCCCTTCTCCCATCCCACCTGGTAACCGATCAGACATTCAAATACATAACGATCGTAAAAGTAGCCTGAGTATTGCGAGTTCAGGTCATCGTAAATTCCATTCACTCCCAAAGTCAGCTCGGCAGCCGTTTTATAAAATGTGTCAGGATTGATAAAATCGGGTTTCTCTTTTAAATCGGAGCATCCTGAGAAGGCTAACATGAATGCAGAAAAGCACGCAAGTCTGGTTTTATATAGCAATGATTTTTTCATAATAACCTCATTTACATTATGATAAATTAAATACCAAGGTTCACTCCCAACGTAAACATGCGAGCGCGCGGATAGGCGTCGTAGTCATCGCCACGATTGAGGTTATTCTGGCCCTGGTTATTCACTTCGGGGTCAAACCCCTTGTATTTGGTGATCAGGAACAGGTTCTGGCCGCTCACATACACGCGTGCATGACGGATGTAGGCACTCTTGACGGGCAGCGTGTACCCGAGCGAGAGATTCTGCAGACGAACGAACGAGCCGTCCTGAATGAAGAATGAAGACCTGCGAAAAGCAATGAAGTCGCGACGGCCATCGATCACCGGGCGGGGTGCATTGGGGTTCTCCGGTGTCCAGGAGTCGGTCAGGATATTAGCGATCTGATTGATTTTCTGAACGCCGTCACCCATTTCAGACTGTTGCAGGTTACGCACCTTGTTGCCATGCACACCTCTGAAAAAGACCGACAGGTCGAATCCCTTGTATTTCACGCTGGTGTTGAAGCCCCAGGTGAATTTCGGATTAGGATCGCCGATGATCCGAAAATCGTCGGTCGTGTATTTGCCGTCGCCATTGACGTCCTCGTATTTGGGATAACCTGCTTTTGCCGAATAACTTTTTCCCTCCTCATCCGACTGAAACAGACCGATGTAGTTGTAGCCGCTCCACACCCCGATGGAATTCCCGCCTTCCACCCAGCTACCCAGCACGCCGAGGTGGCCACTGGTACTGTTCGAGAAGAACGGAGTGCTTTTTCCAAGGTCCAGGATTTTGTTGCGCAGCATGGAAACATTTCCGCTTACATCCCAGGTGAGCGCATTGGTACTTATTAACTTGTAATTGGCCGCAAATTCCAGTCCTTTATTGCTGAGCGATCCGGAATTGAGCATAATGGTGCTGAAACCTGTGCTTTGCGGAATCGAAACGTCCAGGAGCAGGTCGGTGGTTTTGTTCTTAAATGCATCGATCGTCAGATTAAGCCTGTTGTTGAACAATGCAAAGTCCAGTCCGACATTGAGCATCGATGTGCTTTCCCATTTCAAGTCGGAATTGGAGATCCGGTTGGGGCCATAGCCCGATACCAACGTAGGTGTGCCGCCGAAAACATAGTTGTAGGGTACCAGACCAGCCACCGAACGGTACACGGGAATCTGCGAATTACCTGTAAGTCCGTAACTGGCGCGGATCTTGAAGTCGTCAAAAATATTGGCCAGTCCGGAATTTTTGAAAAAATCCTCATTCACAATGCGCCAGCCGACCGCTGCGGACGGGAACGTCGCCCATTTGTTGTTGGGTCCGAATTTAGAAGAGCCATCACGACGGAGCGTTACAGTAAGCAGGTAACGATCCTTGAAATTATAATTAACCCGCCCCAGCATGGACATCAATTCCCATTCTATCCGCCCCGAGGATGGTACCAACGGGCGGCTACCGTTTTGCATATTTACGGCATCCACATCGTCGGAAGGTAGTCCCCTCGTCGCATTGGATTCAAAATAGTTGATCTCTTTCTGATAGGTATATCCCAGGGTCACGTCCAGGTAATGCCCTTTCGCGATCTCTTTGTTATAGGTTAAAATGTTCTCATTGAGAACGTTATTGGAACTCCGGTTTGCTTTCTGCAATTCCCGGCCATTCTGCCGGCCGATGTAAGTATAGTTGTTGTAAAAAGTAGTCCTGCGTGCGTTCACGATATCGAGCCCGAGACTGGTTCTGAATTTCAGGCCTTCTATAATGTTGACGGTCAATGCAGAGGTACCGAAAAGGCGGTTCGTATTGTCCCGGTCATAACCCTCCACCGCCTCGGCAAGCGGGTTGGTGAGGAAGCGCTGATCGTAGCTCGCGTACTGATATTGTCCATTCTGATCATACACCGGGCCCGTCGGGTCGAGGCCCAATGCAGAGATCACGATACCGCCGGGACCTCCGCGGTCGGTAGGCACATTGCTGCTTCCCGAGCGATTGAACGACCAGCTATTGCTCAACGTCGCCTTCCCTTTCAGGAAGTCATTGTCCAGGTTCATTCTAAAACCGTAGCGGTTGAAATCCGTATTTTTAATAATACCCTTATTATCCAGGTAATTACCGACAAATGCATAGCGCATTCCCTTGTTACCACCTGTAAAGGAGAGCTGGTGGTTGGACAGCCCACCGGTGCGCGAAACGATGTCCCACCAGTTGGTTCCCGCCCCGATCTGCGCGATTTGCGCATCGGTGTAGCGCGGGCTGCCTCCCTGGCTGCGTTCCAGCATGTTGATGTAGCGTGCATAGTCGCTTCCATTCAGTACGTCTACTTCCCGTGCGATAGTCTGGAAAGAATAGGAGCCGTCATAATCCACCCGGCTCTGGCCTTCCTTGCCTCGCTTGGTAGTGATCAGAATGACCCCGTTGGCCCCACGCGATCCGTAAATCGAGGTGGCGGACGCATCTTTCAGTATTTCTATCGACTCGATTTCGTTGGGATTGATGGTCGCCATGGCATTGGTAGGCTGGCGGTTGCCGCTCGTGCCCAACGCGCCGTTATCAGGGTAAATTGGAAAGCCGTCGATTACGTAAAGCGGCTCGCTTCCACTGTTGATCGAGTTGGCGCCCCGGACACGGATCGAGATACCACCGCCCGGTGCCCCGGAAGTTTGCGTTACCTGTACACCCGGCGCACGCGACTGAATGGCCTGATCTACCGACGTTACCGGCATCTCGCGGATCGCGTCGCTTTTAATGCTCGATACCGAGCCGGTCAGGTCGCTTTTTTTCACAGAACCGTACCCTACCACCACTACTTCTTCCAGCGATTGGTTGTCGGGCTGCATCGTTACCGACAAGGTAGTCTGGCTCCCGATCGCCACTTCCTGCGGCTTGTAACCCACAAAACTGAAAACCAGCACCGCACTGCTCTGATCGACCTCGATCGAGAATGCGCCTTCCTGGTCCGTCGTGGTACCTTTTTGAGTTCCTTTGATGATCACGCTCACGCCGGGCAGTCCGGCGCTATTTTCATCCACCACTTTCCCCCTGATCGCCGCAGCGACAACTACATTTACAGGAGCGGCCGGCTCAGGTTGTTGCGTTTCGGGAATAGTACCCGTTTCGGCGGTGAGTAAGATCCGGCCCGAAGTAAGTTCATACGCGATGTGCAGGGGATCGAGCAAGGTGTTCAGGGCAGTCGACAACTTTTGCCGGTTAATGTGAACATCGACCGTGCGCTCAGCCCGGATGTTTTTCTGGCTGTACGCGAACTTGACGTCGGCCTGCTCCTCGATGTCACGCAGGACATTCCGCAGTTCTGCATTCTGTGCATGGATCGTCACCATTCTCTCCATGACTTCCTGCGCCCGCCCTTCGCTCGCAGCGTGGGTAAGCGTCGTGAAAACCACTGCAAAAAGGATTTGGGCAAATGTTATTTTCATGACCATGCATAGTGATGCACACCATTTTAACTGTATGTTTTTTTGCATATTTTTGAAGGTTCTATTTGTGAAAAACAGGACACCTGTCTGCTCACCGTCTGTCCAGGATCTCGTGAGCGGGCATTTTACCGAAGCCGGTAGTGGTGGTACACTATCGGTTTCTTTGTTGTCAGGGCGGTTGGGTAGTTTTATAGCGTCATAGCTTCGGGTTTAGGTTAAAACTCAGTCACAGCCGTGACCATTGATGAGAATGCGCGTTCCTTTTACCTCGTAGTTAGCTCCGTTGGATTTGCAAACCAGCGCGAGTTTGTCGTAAAGTGGCATGTCGGCCAGATCGCCGGTAAACGTGCAATGCGCAAGCTGATCGTTCGCGAACACGATCTCGATGCCATAAGCCTCTTCCAGTTTTGCCGCTATCTTTTCCAGTTTTTCGTCGTTGAAAACCAGTCTCGTCTCGTCTATCGTCGATATTGCCTTCACGGGCTCCGGTACCAGGCCCGTCATCAGATGCCTGCTCTCTGCGAAATAGGTAACCCGCTGATTGGGCGTCAGCACGACCCCATTGTCCACATTTTCAAGCGAATCACTTTCGCTGAATGCTTCCCTGTTTTCAAAAACCGACACTTTTCCTGTGACTACCTCCACTTCCAGTGCCTTGTCCTTATTGTTGGTTTTGATCCTGAAACTGGTTCCCAAAACGCGGGTGATGATTTTGCCGCTGTACACGAGGAAGGGCTGGTCGGGATTGCGGGTGATCTCGAAGAAAGCATCGCCGATAAGCTGGACCGTACGTTTATCGCCTTTGAATGCCGCCGGGTAAACGATCGTGCTGCCTGGTTCGAGCGTCACGGTACTTTGGTCGCTCAGCTTCACTTTTTTAGGCAATGCGGTTTCATTTACTTCCGTGATCAGTTGACCGCCGGATGCCTGTACATACATTTTCTCATGCTTTGCATCAGGTCGGATATCTTTCTTGCCAAGCAACGTCCAATAACCAATGGCCATCAGCAGCGCTGCGGCGGCGGCGACATACACCGTTGCGCTCCACCACCATTTTCGGGGTGCGAATGGCTCTGCATATTCGATCTCCTGCGCCTCGGATCTCAGATTACGAAGCATTCGTCCCTCCATTTCCAGGCGCTCCCGGTCGCCCAGACCTGCGAGCGCGTCCGCATTCAGGCCTTCGTACCAGAGATGGATCTTCAAAATTTCTTCTTTGGTGCAATTCCCTTCCCGGTATTTCAGGAGCAGGGCCTGCCATTCGTTATGGTTCATTGATGCGTGATTTCAAAATCGGGTAAAACGACCGGAGCCTTCTGATGATAAGCCGCAAAAATCCTCCAAACCCCTAAATAGGTTTTAAATAATATTCGAATAATACCATTAGATCTAAGGGAACCGCAGAAAGTTCTTTGAATAATGCCAGAAAGGGAAACAGGATATCAGAACAGGCCGGCAGCGGCGACCTGCGCCAACAGCAGTATCATCACCTCTTTGAGATGTTGCCGCACCAGCCGCACCGACTTTGTGAGATGGTATTCCACCGCTTTTTCCGACAGGCCGAAGTGTTTCGCAATGCGTGCGACAGGCCAGTATTCTAATTTGTGAAGGCGAAAAATCTCCTGCGTTTTTTCAGGCAAAACGTGCAGGCTTTCATCCAGGACGCGCAATAGTTCGTCAAGCGCGAGCTGATTTTCGGTATTCAGATCCTGAACACCGTTGGAAGATTCGTAACAATCGAGGTACTCGATCGTCGGGCCTTTGGCGCGTATATGGTCGATAACTTCGTAGCGGACGGCCGAAAAAAGATAGTAGTTGAGATGCTGGATCCGCAGCGTTTCCCGTTCCCTCCAGAGCCGCAGAAAGATATCCTGTACGATCTCTTCCGCCGCCTCCTTGTTGCGCAGCTTACGGTAAGCGACCAGGAACATTTCGTACCAATATGCCTTATAAATGGCCGTAAAAGCATCCGCATCGCCATTTTGCAATGCCAGAAGCAGGTGGCCGGCTTTGTCGTTATCCACCATTACAGCATGGTTTGTTAGGGATCAGGGAAACAGGAATCTGGCAAAGTTATATTAATTATTTTTATTATCCAGTTATAGAATTTGCACGATCCGAAAACCGCCAAGTCACTCATAGCAGCGGTTTTCAAAAAAGGGGCGCCAATAAACAGGGGCAGAGCCCCGAAATACTTGTAGAAAAGGGTAGAGGCGTCTGGGGTACAATGTACCGCAACAGATTTTTGCCCCAGATTTAACCCATCATTTAAAATTCAACAAATACCCAGTCAAATCAGCCAGATCCTGTTCGTTGAGGCCTAATGCAGTAGGTTCGGGCATCAGCGACGATGGCATTTTTTCACGCGTTTTGATCTGATCGGCCTTGATGGCGTGTTGCTGCCCCGCAGCGTCTTTCAACACCACATTCGCACCATCGCTCATGAGAAAACCAAAGTAGGTCTCGCCCTTTTTGGTGACGATGGTGTAACTTTCATACCCAAAAACCATACTGGCCGACGGGTTGACGATCGCGTCGAGCAAACCCGCTTTATCAAATTTTTTATGAATTGTCGTCAAATCCGGCCCGATTTCGGCGCCTGTTTTGCCGTGTTTGTGACAGGCCGCACAGGTCGCGGAGAAAATTTTTTCTCCATGAATCGGGTCTGCATTCATTCTTGAGATAAAATCCGTTTTCAAAACCTTTCCGTTTCGCGGGAAAAACTGACTGGCCACAACGCGTACATTCTGATCGGGATTTTTGAAAATGATGTCACTGATCGATCGCGCGATGGTATCCGGAAGCTGGCCTTGTACACGCATGTCCACCAGGATATTGCCACCGTCTCTGTCCACGGCCATTTTCCGGGCGGTTTCAATGCGTTGCGGAATGGGCTGTGCCTTGTCGGCTACCGTTTTTTTCAGGTCCAGCATGTGCTTGTACGCGGGCGTCATGACCTGAGCGGTGGCCTGTTCCCAGTTCATAAGGTCGGCCCAGTCGTTGCTTTTCCGGAAATTGATCCAGTAAGAGGCCTGCGACGCCACATCCGGCAACGGCGATTTGGACAATGCGATCATCGCCTCCGCAGCTTTTTTGTCTTTGATAAAACCAATGGCCGTCAATGCCTTACGGCGCTCCTGCTCAGGTACTTTTGCAGCGCCGGCGCGGACTTTCAGTTCCTCGACTGCCGTCGCAGGATGTAACCGCCATGCCAGCCCCGCGCGCTGAGGTTTCCAATTCGCCGGGTCAGCTTTGAACGCCTCCCTTACATATGCGTACACCTTTTCCTCCTTTCCGTCGGCAGCCGTTCCGATCGCTTCCAGCATCCACGGATCTTTGCCGTCGTAATTTTTGACGAGATTCGAAATACTGTTAAATGCCTCTTTATAAGGAACATCACGCAATGCGATCCCTACTTCGCGCCGCACCGCCGGATCGGGGTCTTTGGACATTTGTTCGAAGTAGGTATCGGCTTTGCCGGTCGACTTTAATGCACGGAACGCAGCCAGCCGGTGCATTGCATTTTGAGAAGTAAGCAATTTGACCACTTCCGCATGGCCTGCATCGCCCAATTGCGCCAGCAGCCAGATAGCCCGTGCCTGATGGTAGGGATTTTCCGCTGTCAATAACTGTTTTACTTCCTGTACCGCACCTTCACTTTTTGCTCTCAGCCCCTCAAAACCCATTGCACGGACATTGATTGCAGGACTTTTCAATGCATTAATCAAACCGGCGCTCGTCGTGAAATCCTGTTTTGGAATTGTCAGCTTCTTTCCTTTCGGAGTAATGCGGTAAATGCGTCCGTATCCTTTCTTGTCTTTCATTGCGTGGCCGCCAACAACGGGATCATACCAGTCGGCGACGTAAATAGCGCCATCGGGGCCTGCTGCTACGTCCGAAGGCCGGAACCATTTGCGGTAGTCCTGGTCGGTTTCATACCATTCGTAACGTTCGGAGACATTAGGGAATGAGCTGATGAGGTCACGACGGTGCAACGCGAAGCCTGCGCCCTGTTTTTGAGGTTGGTACGCAAAAATCACGTTTCGGCCCGCCTCACAGCTCAGTAACGTTCCGCGGTAATTTTTGCCCAATTCATCTCCTTCATAAAACATGATTCCGGTGGGCGAGCCGGCGCCGGAGTTATCTCCGGCAGGCATTACACCCGGGTCTTCCTGATGCCAATGCGTCGTAAACATATCCTGGCCCGGGCGGCGATCGGCCTGCCAGTAGCGGGTCCCGTCGGCCGAAAAATACCCTGCATTACCATTTTCCTGCAAAAAAGAAACCCGGCAGGTAATGACCTGGTCATCATTATCATTCTGCCACATATTGCCATAGCTGTCCAGGCACACCTCATAGCTGTTCCGGAAGTTATGGCCCAGCACTTTCAGACCTGTACCATCAGGGTTAATGCGCAATGCAAGCCCTCCGACCCAAATCCGGCCGTCGTCCGACTTCTGGTTCCCTTCATTTTTTTTGTTGTAAGGCGTGCCGCCGGTGTAGAGGCTGCCGCTACGCAAAGTCCAGCCGCTCTTGTCGGTGACTTTGTGCGGGCCCGCATTGCCGGTATTGAAATAATATTTGCCATCCGGGCCTACAATCATGGAATGCAGCGAATGATCATGGTCGAAGCCGCCGAAACCGGTCAGGAATACTTCGCGTTTATCGGGCTTATCGTCTCCATCGGTATCGGTGTACACGAGCAGATTAGGTGCGCAGGATACAATGGTTTTATTCCCGATTACGGCAATACCCAGGGGCGCGGTCAGGAGCGAGTCCTCAACATATACTTTGGAGGTTTCGGCTTTGCCGTCGCCATCCTTATCCTCCAGGATCATCACCCGGTCACCTTTCTGCTTGTGACTGAGGCGCTCGCCCGGTTTGGTATTGAAATCCCGGTAATTGACCGCCTCTGTGATCCAAACGCGCCCTTTGGCGTCGATATCCATATTAGTGGGATTGTAAAACATCGGCGCCTCAGCCCATAATGTTGCTTCCAGGTCATCGGGCACATAGAGGCGCGAAGAATCTTCCGCGATCACCGGTGTGAAGGACGATTGCTCCGGCTGTGCGGATGGCGGAAGAATGGTCAGCAATGCGAATGCGCTGCACATAAAGCCGCCCGCCAGGTAAACCGGGCGACTGAAAAACGATACATTAGCAGGATGGTGCATAGGTTTTAATGCAAATCACCGAACCAATTACGGCCGGGCAAGTAGGGTTATTTAAAAGAAAACAGTCCTTCGAGGTATTTACGGTTGTGCTGGTAACACTCGATAATGTCGGCTCCCTGAGGTGTAGCGCCTTCGATCTGCATCCAGCCCTCATAGCCAATCTCCTTCACCGCTTTTGCTACACGCGGCCAGTCCAATGGCCCTTCTCCTAGTCGCTGACCGTTTTCCTTGATATGGATCTCACAGATCATGTCCTTGCCCAGCATCGGGATCTCTTTGAAAATGTCATGGCCGGCGTCGGTTGAATTCCGGAAATCGTAATAAACCTTCACAGCAGGCGAACCAACGGCCCGGATGATGTCGAGATGTTCCTGAGCGCTGAGCCAGGATTCAATGCCCA
>CBFGMV010000074.1:0-43141 GCA_965649915.1 uncultured Dyadobacter sp. | reverse complement strand
GCCTGCCGGTATTGCTGCCCGGCGGTTCCAATGCGAGCGGTTTCCACTTTTTCGAGGCGCAAAAGCTGAATAACTACACCCGTGCCCGCAATGTGGTGCTCAATGTGAATGCGTACCTGGAATACAATGTGCCGTTTATCCAGGGGCTGAAACTCCGCACGGTTTACAACAAAAACCTGGGCAACGACTGGGGCAAGCAGTTTGGTACCTATTATAAGACATATGGTTTCTCCATGCTGGGCGAAAACAAGCACATTTACGGCGGCACGCCCAATGCGCCTACCCGCCTCAACAATGGCGACCGCCTGCGCTTCAATCCCGGCTACACCGACGGCTACCAGCTGAACTTCAACCTGAGCTATGCACGCGATTTCGGGCGGCATTCGGTGAGCGCACTCGCGCTGGTGGAGCAATCGGAAATTTATACCGAAAGCATTGCCACGATGAAAGAGGGCATTTTCGAAGGCGGTAACGATTACCTGATGTCGGCATTCGGCGCAAAAGACATTGGCCCGAATGCGGCCAACGAAAGCGGCATACTTTCTTATGTGGGGCGTTTGAATTACTCATTTGCCGACCGCTACCTGTTTGAAGTTTCCTTCCGCCGCGATGCTTCCACCAAATTTGCACCGGAATACCGCTGGGGCACATTCCCGCAGCTTTCGGCAGGGTGGGTCATGTCGGAAGAAAGATTTTTCCGCGAAAAATTACCTTTCATCAACAACCTGAAACTGCGTGCGTCCATCGGCTTCCTCGGCGGCGACCGCACCGCCGCATGGCAATGGCTGCAACGCTATACGCCCCAGGCTTCGAACGGCGCGGTGTTCGGCGGCAACAGCGACCGCACGGTGGGTATCAAACTCGAAAAACTGCCCAACTACTATGGGCGCTGGGATGATGTTACCAAAAAGAACGTCGGTATCGACGCGTCTTTCCTGAACAACCGCCTGTCGACGACCATCGATGCCTACCACGACCACGGTTACAATTTGCTCACCACGCTCGCTTCCTCCGTACCGCTTACGATCGGTTCGGTGATGCCGGCCGAGAACTTTGAAACGGTGAACTCATTCGGTCTCGAATTTGCAACCGGTTGGAGCGACCGCATCGGCAAGAACATCGATTACAACATCGGCGCATTCCTGGCTTGGAGCGACAACAAGAACATTCTTGTGGACGTGGCCACCACTAATCGCGGCAGCTGGCAGGACCCAACCGGCCGGTCGAGCGACCGGGGGTTGCAGGGCTACCGCTACCTGGGTATGTTCCGCTCGCAGCAAGACGTGGATCGTTTCCTCGAAAAGAACCCGGATTACACCATTATGGGGTACGCGCCGAAGCCAGGCATGCTTTACTACCAGGATATCCGCGGCCCGCGCCAGACCGATGGCAGCTATGCCGCTCCGGATGGAAAGATCACCGAGGACGATCAGGAATACCTGACCAAAAAGGAGAATAACCATTACACTTTCGGCCTTTCTTTCGGTTTCGGGTTTAAGGGTTTCAAGGTCGATATCGTAACAGCCGGTTCTTTCGGCGGGCAGGGCATTGTGGACGGCGACGCGCGCAAGAAAGCGGCCAAGGACGTTTCACGCCCTGTTTTCTGGGCCGACCACTACACACCGGAAAACACTGGTGCGAAATATCCTGACCCTTACTGGGAGGAAACCTACTCGATGGTATCGTCATTCTGGTTCCGCAATGCATTCGCATTCAATATGCGTAGCCTTAACGTATCGTACCAGCTGGGCCAGAACGTCGCCAAAAAGCTGGGAATCAGTTCGGCCAAAATTATTGCTGTGGGCCTGAACCCCGTCACCTTCTTCAACCCCTACGACTACAAAGCCGCCTCGGGCGCCTACAATGTGTACCCGCAAATGCGCACGTGGTCATTGGGATTAAACCTTACACTTTAAAAATCGGTACAGCGATGAAAAAGCATTGGATAATAGCAGCATTTCTAGGTCTTGCACTGACGGGCTGCGAAAATATTCTCGACAAGACAGACCTTTCCGCCTTCAACGAGGAGCAGGTTTTTAACGACACCCTGCTGGCGAAAGGCTATGTGGATTATGTGTATGACGAAAACCTGCCTACCTGGCCCAGCGGCGATTTCCTGAAATGTACGGACGAAATAGGAGGCGAAAGCCGGTTTTTCGAAGGTACCGTGCAGGTGAATACCGTTCAGGAATTCGGGATAGGCGTGAACGCGACCAACAATTATGGCAAGATCCGTTCGATCAACCAATTCCTGACCAAGTTGCCGGCGGGTTCCCTGAGTGAGGATGCCAAGAAGCGCTTGCTGGGGCAGGTTACTTTCTTCCGCGCGTTCCGCTACTGGGACCTCGTGCAGCTTTACGGCGGCGTGCCGATGGTGCTCGAACCGCTCGAAGGCGTCGGCGATGAAGCCAAGGAAGAGGCCGCCATTCCACGCAGCAGCACTTCCGAAAGCATTGCGCTCATCGTGAAGGACCTCGATTACAGCATTGCCAGCCTGCCGGGACGTTGGAGCAATACCAACGACTGGGGCCGCATTACGAGCGGTGCCGCGGCAGGTTACAAAGGCCGCATTCTGCTGCATTACGCAAGTCCGCAACACAATCCGGGCGACCTCGCAGAGCGCTGGCAGGCGGCCTATGATGCTAACAAAAAAGCCATCGAACTGCTTACGGCCAATGGTTTCAAACTCCACAATAGTTTTAGCGATTTGTGGTTCCAGGAGGTGAATAACCCCGAGGCGGTTTGGGTGACCTGCTATAACAACAAGGTGGGCGATCAGATCAACAAAAACATGACCTGGGACAATGGCACGCGCCCTTCGTACCTGGGCACCGCCGGAGGTTCCAATCAGCCTACCTGGGAGGTCGTGCAGGCATTCCCGATGAAGAACGGCAAGAATGTCGAAGAAAAAGGCTCGGGCTACGACGCGCAGCTTTTCTATAAAAACCGTGACCCGCGTTTCAACCAGACCATCGCATTCAATGGTGCTACCTGGCAGATCAACGGCAATCCTAACTACCGTTTGTGGACCTATTTTGTAAACAATAAAACAGTAGAGCAAAAGGCCACATCCACAGGCTTCTATTGCCGCAAGGCGATCGACCCGAACCTCGCCCCTGGCGCGGTAGCCAATGCCGGTACCGACTGGATCGAAATGCGGTATGCCGAAGTAATGCTCAATTTTGCGGAAGCCGCATGCGGCGTGAACAAGCTCGATGAAGCCTACACCCAACTGACCGAGCTCCGCAAACGTGCCGGTATAGATCCGGGTGCCGATGGTTACTATGGTTTGAACCCCAAAATGTCGCGTGCGGAAATGTTCGAAGCGATTTTGCACGAAAGACAAGTGGAGCTGGCATTCGAAGGAAAGCGTTTTTACGACCTTCGCCGGTGGAAGAAATTCGAGACGGTGCTCAATGGCAAAAGCCGCAACGGGGTGACGATCAACCTGAAAGCAACCGCCCCGGCAGATTTCGCCACCACCCGCGATGGTATGAACCTCGATTCTGTTTACAAAAATTACCTCGAAATCGTGCCTAAAAAGCTGGATACCAAATACCTGGTCAACTGGAAGCCGGAATACTACTTCTTCGCCATCCCGCAGCAGGCATTGACCAACAACCCAAGGCTGGAACAAAACCTGGGCTGGCCATCGGGGACATTCGATCCTTTGAAATGATAAAAAATGCCGATCAACAAATATTGCGGTGCTCTGCACCTACAAATATTACGGTGCGCTGCACCTACAAATCTTTTGGTGCGCTGCACCTTTACGGGACAGGCGCAGAGCGCCGTAATATTTGTAGAAACACGGTAATGAAATCAGTCCAAGGTGCAGCGCACCGCAAGATTTGTAGAACACGATAATCAAATCAAACCATGGTGCAACGCACCACAATATTTGTAATATGATATCCATTCCTAAACATTCCATTAATTTGGCCCTCGCCGGCATGCTTCTCGGCACAGCCGCCTTCGCGCAGTACCCGAAAATCCCTTCGGCAGCCAAAAAAACAAGCGACTCGCTCCTTGCAGAGGCCGAACGCAAATCGGAAATCGCGTGGCAGAAGGCGTTGCCGATCATCGAAGCCGAGGCTAAAAAGGGTAAGCCCTATATCCCCTGGGCAGCACGTCCGGTGGATCTGCCGCAGTCTGACATTCCGGCGTTTCCGGGTGCCGAGGGCGGTGGCGCATTCAGCTTCGGTGGCCGTGGAGGGCAGGTGTATGTGGTGAAAAGTCTGGCGGATAGCGGTCCGGGTACGCTGCGGGATGCCTGTGAAAAGGGCGGTGCACGCATTATCGTGTTCAATGTGGCGGGAATTATCCGTTTGAAAACGCCGCTCATAATCCGGGCACCTTACATTACCATTGCGGGACAAACGGCCCCTGGCGATGGTGTTTGCGTGGCAGGCGAAAGCGTGTGGATCAATACGCACGACGTGGTGATACGGCATATGCGCTTCCGCCGCGGGGAGACTTTCGTTGGCCGCCGCGACGATTCCATCGGCGGTAACCCCATTGGCAACATCATGATCGACCACGTGTCGGCGAGCTGGGGATTGGACGAAAACATGTCGATGTACCGCCATATGTACAACGACAGCACCGGCGCGCAGGAACAGAAACTGCCGACCGTCAACATTACCATTCAGAATTCGATTTTCTCCGAAACACTCGATACCTGGAACCATGCATTCGGCAGCACATTGGGCGGCGAGAATTGTACGTTCATGCGCAACCTCTGGGCCAACAATGCGGGCCGCAACCCGTCGATCGGCTGGTTCGGGATATTCAATTTTGTAAACAATGTCGTCTTCAACTGGGTGCACCGTTCGATAGATGGCGGCGACTACCGGGCGATGTATAATATCATGAATAACTACTTCAAACCGGGTCCCGAAACACCGAAAGATTCGCCGATCGGCTATCGCATCCTGAAACCGGAAGCAGGCCGCAGCAAGCTGAAATACCAGGTTTACGGTCGTGCTTATGTGAATGGCAACATCATGGAAGGCTACGATAAAATCACGAAAAACAACTGGGACGGCGGCGTGCAGGTGGAGGACCAGCCGAATGCAGGCAAGTACACCGACAATATCAAATGGCATGAGCCGCTACCGATGCCGCAGTTCCCGATCATGAGCGCGAAGGAGTCGTTCGATTATGTGATCGCCAATGCTGGGGCCACGCTCCCGCGCCGCGATCCCGTGGATGCGCGTGTGACCACACAGGTACGTACAGGAAAGATCAATCCGCTGGATAATGTAAAATTGCCGGAAAAGCAGTTCGAGCACCGCCGCCTGCCGATCGATTCGTACAAAAACGGCATTATCACTGACATTTCGCAGGTAGGAGGTTATCCCGAATACAAAGGCACGCCCTACTCCGATTCGGACGACGATGGTATGCCGAACGACTGGGAAGTGAAGTATGGCTTGAATCCGAAAGACCCATCGGACGCACGGAAAGATATGAGCGGCGACGGTTATTCCAATATCGAGAAGTTTATCAACGGCATCGACCCGAAGAAGAAAATGGATTGGAAAAACCCTAAAAACAACCATGATACCCTGGCTTCGCTGAAAGGCGCGCCGGGCCAAAAATAGTAATGCTTTGGACAGACTGAATTACTTGGTTAAGGTGATGAAATTCGATACGATCCTGTCGCTGACAGGATTGTATTTTCTTTTGGTACCCCTGGCATTCGGCCAGAAAAAGCCTAAAAAGCCTTCGCCGGTTGCATTAACCGAAGACGGGAGGCTGGCTTACGCGCCCGATTCGCTCGGCAACCGTATCGTCGATTTCTCGTACGCGGGCTACATGGCGGGCGCACAGGCGATCCCAGACGCGCCCATACGCGTAACCGTGCCTGCCCGCGAGGGCGATGCCACGGCGCGCATTCAGGCGGCGATCGACTATGTGGGTAACCTGCCGATGGATGCCAGCGGGCTTCGCGGGGCGGTATTGCTGGGCAAAGGTGTGCACCGGGTGTTGTCTGGTCTGGTCATCAGGAAGTCAGGTGTGGTTTTGCGCGGGTCGGGAATGGGAGAAGGCGGTACCGTGCTGCTCGGCGACGGGCGTACGCGGGAAACGGTGGTTCGGGTTTTTGGGGAAAATAATACTGTATTAAAACCTGGACTGCGCATTGCCGATGCGTATGTGCCGGTGAATGCAATGCATTTCGAAATTGAAAATACAGGTTCGCTGAAAGTGGGCGACCGCATCCGCATTGTGCGGCCTTCTACGGCTGAATGGATCAAGAGCCTGAAAATGGAAGAATTTGGGGGCGAAACCGGCTGGCTCGGCTGGAAGCCGGGACAGCGGGATATTACCTGGGACCGGACCGTGACGGCCGTTTCGGGGAACAGCATTACTATCGATGCGCCGATTACGACGGCATTGGACGGTAAGTTCGGCGGCGGGTTTGTGGTGCCTTATCAATGGACGGACCGCATTAGTAATGTCGGAATTGAAAATCTTAGCATTGAATCGACATTTGACCCTAAAAACCTGAAAGACGAAAACCATCGCTGGATGGGTGTCACTTTTGAAAATATTGAAAACGCCTGGGTGAGGCAGGTAACATTCCGGCATTTGGCTGGTTCGGCGGTGGCGGTTTACGAGTCGGCTTCGAAGGTTACCGTGGAGGATTGCAAGTCGCTTGAACCGATCTCGGAGATTGCCGGGCAGCGGCGGAATACCTTTTTTACGCAAGGCGGGCAGATGCTTTTCCAGCGTTGCTATGCCGAAAACGGCCTGCACGATTTCGCTACCGGCTATATGGCGCCCGGCCCGAATGCTTTTGTACAATGCGAATCCCGGTTACCGAACGGTTTCAGCGGGGCTATTGACAGCTGGGCTTCCGGCGTGCTTTTTGACATCGTTAATGTCGATGGCCATGCATTGAGTTTTACAAACCGGGGCCAGGATGGTCAGGGAGCTGGCTGGACGGCCGCTAACTCTGTGTTCTGGCAATGCTCGGCCTCGCGGATCGAGAATTTCGCACCGCCGGGAACGCAAAACTTTGCATTCGGGGCGTGGGCGGCTTTTGCCGGAGATGGTTTTTGGGAGAATGTAAATGAGCACATTCAGCCGCGCAGCCTCTATTATGCGCAACTGGCAGAGCGTCTTGGCAAGCAGGTTTTGGCCAGATCTTTTCTCCTGCCCAAGGAAACGGAGGCATCCAGCAGCCCCAGCCTCGACCAGGCGGCCGCATTGGTCGCAGGTTCGCATCGGCCCGCAGTTTTGCTGACAGATTGGATCGATCAGGCGGCGCTGCGCAACCCTATTACAGTGGCGCTCTCTGCGGTATCAGGTCCGGCGAAATCCATTGATGAAATCAATTTTAACCCAATAAAAGACACTCACACGCTTCCTGCATTAACCATCCGCAGCGGGCGACTGGTACGCGGGAACGAACTCGTTATCGGCGCGCGCCACGAAGTGCCGTGGTGGCGCGGAAGCATCCGTCCGCACGACGTGAATGCCGCCAAACCGCACATTACCCGCTATGTGCCTGGCCGCGTGGGCAAAGGTGTGACCGATGATTTGCCGGAAATGACCGATTCGCTGCAAAAACAGCACATTACCGTCGTCGACCACAATTACGGCCTGTGGTACGACCGCCGCCGCGACGACCACGAGCGTATTCGCCGCATTGACGGCGAAACCTGGCCGCCATTCTACGAACAGCCCTTTGCCCGGAGCGGGAAGGATGCCGCCTGGGACGATTTGAGTAAATACGATTTACAGCATTACAATGAATGGTACTGGAACCGCCTGCGCGAGTTCGTGACGCTGGCCGACCAGAAAGGGCTTTTGTTGTACCATCAAAACTATTTTCAGCATAATATCCTCGAAGCCGGGGCGCATTACGCGGATTTTCCGTGGCGCACTGCGAATAATATCAATCCGGTAGGCTTCCCGGAGCCGCCGCCCTATGCGGGCGACAAGCGCATTTTCATCGCGGATCAATTTTACGACATTGGCAATGCGGAGCGGGAAGCATTGCACCGGGCTTACATACGGCAGTGCCTCGATAATTTTGTTGGTCAAAGTGGTGTCATTCAGTTTATTAGTGCTGAATACACCGGGCCGTTGTCATTTGTTCAGTTCTGGCTGGGTGTGATCGGTGAATGGGAGCGGGAAAAAGGTAAGAATGCCTTGGTGGCATTGAGTACGACCAAAGACGTGCAGGACGCGATCCTGGCCGATCCCAAATACGCGGCATTGGTGGATATCATCGACATCCGCTACTGGCACCGCCGCGAAAACGGCACCGATTATGCGCCCGAGGGCGGCAAAAACCTCGCCCCGCGTCAACATGCGCGTATTCAGAAAGTAGGAAAAGTGTCGTTCAGTTCTGTTTACGATGCGGTTTTGGAATACAAAAATAAATATCCTGAAAAGGCGGTGTTATACAATGCCAATGGCGCGGAACAGAATGCCTGGGCGGTATTACTGGCCGGCGGGTCGGTAAGCGCGGTACCGGCTTTGCCGAAAGGGTTTCTGGAAGCGGTTTCAGAAATGGAGCCTGTGCTACCGAAGAGTAATTCACAATACATTTTAGCCAAAGCAGGCGATGGATTGATCATGTATCAAGAGGCTAATGCCGCTTTGCAAGCGGATCTGACAGGGTTCAATGGTAATTATCAATTGCAGCGCATCAATGCACGAACAGGAGCTGTTTTGGGTAAACCTGAAAAAATAAAAGGAGGAAAAGTGATTATGCTGGCTTCCAAAGAGTCGGTACCAGTTATCTATTGGTTTTCGAAAAAGTAATGGGGTATTTAAAAATTGGTTTTGGGATAGTTTGCGCCGGGTTACTCGGCCTTACCGGTTGCTCACGGAAAACGACCGGACCAGCGGTTTTGAAAGCGGACGATTACAAACATCACGTGACGTATTTCAACCGGATGGAGGATGAAAACAAGGTGAATGCGATCCCAAATGCACAGTCATGGGCGTGGATGAAGGCGAACGTGCCGCTGTTCGACTGTCCGCAGGATAACTTCCGGGAGATTTACTACTACCGCTGGTGGACCTACCGGAAGCACATTCACAACACGCCGCAGGGCTTTGTGATTACGGAGTTTCTGGTCGACAGGAATTATGCAGATAAATACAATATGATCAGTTGCGCCCTCGGCCATCACATTTACGAAGGCCGTTGGCTGCACGATCAGCGCTATCTGAACGACAATGTGCATGTTTGGTTCCGGGGAAACGGGGGGAGCCGCATGAAAAAACTGCTCAATTTCAGCAGCTGGACGGCCGATGCGCTCTACAACCGCTATAAAGTGACGCAAGACAAGGCGTACCTGCTCGATATGCTGCCCGATCTCGACTCGGAATACAAAGCCTGGGAAAAAGACCGCCGCACCGAAACCGGCCTGTTCTGGCAAACGGACGTGAAAGACGGCATGGAAGAATCGCTCAGCGGCGGCCGAAGGGAACAGAATGCACGGCCAACCATCAATAGTTATATGTACGGAAATGCGAAAGCGCTTTCGGCCATTGCCGCGTTGAAGGGGGATCAGACGCTGGCAGCACTTTATCAAAGCAAGGCGGATACTTTGAAGCGATTGATCGATAGTAAGTTATGGAACGCGGACAGCGCCTTTTTTGAAACAGTAAAGAAGCGCGGCAAAGGGCCTTTTGCCGGTGTGCGCGAGGCTATTGGTTTCATTCCCTGGTATTTCGATCTCGCCGAAGAAAAGCACGACGCGGCATGGAAGCAAGTTTCGGACCAGACGGGCTTCAATGCGCCGTTCGGCCTTACTACCGCCGAGCGCAGGCATCCGGAGTTCCGCACGCACGGCTGCTGCCAATGCGAATGGGATGGTGCCGTGTGGCCGTTTGCCACTTCCCAGACTTTGACCGGCCTTGCCAACCGCCTCAATGCGCCGAAGCCGGAGGTGGTGGCCGATACGACCTATTTTGGGTTGCTGGAAAAATACGTCGAGTCGCAATATTACCGCGGCAAGCCTTACATCGGGGAGTACCTGGACGAAAAGACGGGCTACTGGCTCAAAGGTGACCAGGAACGGAGCCGATATTACAACCATTCGACTTTCAACGACTTGATCATCACCGGTCTCGTGGGATTGCGCCCGCGTGCGGACGAGGTGATCGAGGTGAACCCGCTCATACCGCAGGATAAATGGGACTGGTTTTGCCTCGACGACGTGCTTTACCAGGGCAAGCGCCTGACCATCCTTTGGGACCGCGACGGCAGCCATTACAAAAAGGGCGCGGGACTGCAGGTTTTTGTGAACGGCAGAAAAGCAGGCTCAGCGAAAACGATTTCAAGAATTTTAATTAACCCATAATACAAAGACCCAAACCCATGCAAAAGACACTACTAAAATGGCTTTTCTGCGGTGCTGCGACAGTATTCGCGCTGTCGGCCAATGCCCAGAACTTTAAGGATGGCATTCTTGTCGACGAAAACATTTTTGAAACGGCCCCGTTCCCCGAAAGCCACGCCTCCACGATTGCAGAAACGCCTTCCGGGCTTGTTGCTGCCTGGTTTGGCGGGACGAAAGAGCGGAATCCCGATGTGGGAATCTGGGTAAGCCGTTTGGAAAAAGATAAATGGACCGCACCCTTAGAAGTAGCGAATGGTATCGTGAATGAAAAGCTTCGCTACGCCTGCTGGAACCCGGTTTTATACCAGGTACCCAAAGGCGAACTGATGCTTTTTTATAAAGTAGGGCCGAATGTGGCGGGCTGGAAGGGCTTCCTCATCACTTCCAAAGACAATGGAAAGAGCTGGTCGAAGCCGGTGGAATTGCAGGAAGGGTTCCTTGGGCCGGTGAAGAACAAACCGGTGCTACTGGCGAACGGGGAACTCTGGTGCCCGTCGAGCACGGAAGGTGACAATGGCTGGCGACTGCATTTCGAGGTCACGCCCGATTTTGGCAAAACCTGGCGAAAAGTAGGGCCGCTGAACGATGGAAAGACGATTAAAGCCATTCAGCCAAGCCTGCTGACTTACGCTAACGGCGATATGCAGATCCTTTGCCGCAGCCAGAGCCGTTCGATCGTTGAATCGTGGTCGAAAGATGGCGGCAAAACCTGGTCGGAGGTGGCACCTTCTTCTTTGCCTAACAATAACTCGGGTACCGACGCTGTCACTTTAAAGGATGGCCGGCAATTGCTGGTTTATAATCACGTGAAACCGCCGGTTGGTCAACCAAAAGGACCGCGGACGCCTTTGAATGTGGCTGTTTCGAAAGATGGCAAAAGCTGGGATGCCGTGCTTGTTCTGGAAGATTCGCCGATCAGCCAGTATTCGTACCCGTCGGTGATCCAGACGGCCGACGGCATGGTGCATATCGTGTATACCTGGCGCAGGCAGCGTATCAAGCATGTGAAAATCGATCCGTCGAAGCTGAAAGGCAAGGCGATCGTGGAAGAGCAGTGGCCTATTTGAATTCGAAACAATGAAAAGACGAAGCTTTTTAAATGCATGCGCTGTCGGATTGGCGGCGCTGCCGTTGTCGGCGTGGGCCGGAGAAACGCCCGGTATGTCGAAAAAGACACGCTATAAAATTGCCGTGATCGATTTGATGATCCTGAAACGCCAGAAGCTGAGTGCATTACCGCTCGCCGACGAAATCGGTGCCGACGGCCTGGAAGTGGATATGGGCGGCCTGGGCGACCGGCCTACTTTTGATAACAAACTTGCCGACCCGGCGGTGCGGCAGCAGTACCTCGACAAAGCGAAGGAATTAAACCTCGAACTTTGCTCCCTCGCCATGACTGGTTTCTATGCGCAGTCGTTCGCTAAACGCGACGGCGCTGAGAAGATGGTGGGCGATTGCATTGATACCATGAAACTAATGGGTATTAAGACTGCCTTTTTACCGCTGGGCATTCAGGGAGATTTGGTCAAAAACCCGGAATTGCGGCCTGCGATCGTGGAAAGGCTTAAAACGGTTGGTGCAATGGCGGAAAAGGCTGGTGTGGTGATTGGCATAGAAACCGCACTGGATGCCAAAGGAGAAGTGGAATTGCTGAAAGAGATCGGCTCCAAGTCCATTCAGATCTATTTCAACTTTTCAAATCCCCTTAAAGAGGGCCGCGACCTCTGCGAGGAACTGCGTGTTTTGGGTAAAAACCGCATTTGCCAGATCCATTGCACTGATGAGGACGGTGTTTGGCTGCAAAATAATACGCGGCTGGACATGAAAAAGGTGAAAGCCACGCTGGATAAAATGGGCTGGAAAGGTTGGCTTGTAATCGAGCGCTCGCGCGATACCGCCAAGCCGCGCGATGTGAAAGGTAATTTTAGTGCAAATACCGCTTTTATGAAAACTGTTTTCCAGTCCTGATCACGTTCCGCCGCCCATGTTCGCTCGCATTGCCTGCTGCTTTCTGATATTTTTATTCGCATGTTCGTCAGCAATTGGTCAGGAATTCTCGCCCGGTCAGTACAATCTCAAATGGGCCAGCCAAAGCAGGAATGCCGGTGAATCGATGCCTTGTGGCGGTGGTGATATAGGGCTGAATGTGTGGGTTGAAAAGGGCGACGTGCTTTTCTACCTATCGCGTAGCGGCGTTTTTGATGAAAACAACCTGTTTCCGAAGCTCGGTCGCGTACGGGTGAGGCTTTCACCCAATCCATTCGATGATGGCAGCAGTTTTCAGCAGGAACTGAAATTAGAAGAGGGATATGTGGCGATTACGGGGAAGAAAGGCAGTCAAAGCACAACGGTAAAGGTTTGGGTGGATGTTTTTAGCCCTACTATTCATGTGGAAGTCGAAAGCAGCCGTCCGGTTTCGATGCAGGCCTGGTATGAAAGCTGGCGGACCGTCCGCGGAACGCTGACCGGCAACGCGCGGAGCGCTACTTCGTTGAAATGGGCCGTGCCGAAGGTGACTGTCTGGCCGGATAGCGTCGCCCATGAAAGTAACGGAGTGCTGTTTTATCATCAGAACAGGGATTCGACGGTGTTTGACCTCATGGTGAAACAGCAGCAGCTCGACGCCGTCGCATCGCAGCTTTGGAACCCGTTGAAAAAGCTCACTTATGGCGGGTGGATGAGCGGGTCGCAACTGGTAGCCGATCCGGAGATACGTTCAGGAAAGTATGCGGATACGCCATTCAGGGGTTTTGGGTTAAAAAGCAAATCACCTTCCCGCCGCATTCAGCTCGGCATTTACCTGAATACCGATCAGCCTGAAAACTTTGGAGTTTGGAAAAAAGGACTCCTGGAAGTGGTGGCCAAGGCTCGGCAAAATGAAAAGACCGCCTGGTCCAGGACCGCCGGCTGGTGGAAACAATACTGGGAGCGAAGCCATATTGCACTGCAGGCGGGCCAGGCGGACAGCACGTCTGCTATCTGGCAGGTTGGACGCAACTACCAGCTTTTCCGCTACATGCTGGGGTGTAATGCATTCGGTACCTATCCTACCAAGTTCAATGGCGGGCTCTTTACCTACGACCCGGTTTTTGTCGACACGTCCTATCACTTCACAGCCGACCACCGCAATTGGGGAGGGGGGATTTTTACGGCACAAAACCAGCGTCTGGTGTACTGGCCGATGCTCAAAAGCGGCGATTTTGAGATGGTGACACCGCAATTTGAATTCTACCAACGCATACTGGCCAATGCGGAAGCGCGCACCCGACATTACTGGGGGCACCGGGGCGCATCGTTCACAGAGCAGATCGAGAACTTCGGCCTGCCCAATTATGCTGAGTACGGCTCGAAACGGCCAGCGGATTATGACCCCGGTTTGGAATACAACAAATGGCTGGAATACCTCTGGGACACATCGCTGGAATTTTGCCTGATGATCCTGGACAGGGAGGCTTTTACCGGCGGGGACATGACCCGGTACCTGCCGCTGATCGAAAGTTGTCTCGTATTCTTCGATGAGCATTATCAATACCTGGCGTCTCGGCGCAGTGCTGCGAAACTCGATCAGAATGGGCATCTGGTACTTTTCCCCGGGAGCGCGGCGGAGACCTATAAGATGGCTTACAATTCCGTAACTACCGTCGCGGGCCTGAAAACGGTGCTGGAACGATTGCTGGCATTGCCCCAACGGTACGGAACTGTACAGCACCGCAGCCATTGGCAGGAAATGCTGGGCCGGGTGCCGCAGTTGAGCTTCCGCGAAATGCAGGGGCACAGGACGATTGCGCCCGCACAGGCATGGGAGCGCATCCAGAACACGGAAATCCCGCAGCTGTACCCGGTATTCCCGTACGGCATGTACGGCATCGGCAAGCCCGACCTGGAAACGGCAGTCAATACGTGGAAATACGATACTGAGGCAATCAAAAACCGTAATTACACCAGCTGGCACCAGGATAACATCTTCTGCGCCCGACTGGGCCTGACGGACGAAGCCGCCGCATTAACCGTCAAAAAGTTACAGGATTCCGGTCGTCGCTTCCCCGCATTCTGGGGGCCCGGCCACGACTGGGTGCCCGACCACAATTGGGGCGGTTCGGGTATGATCGGCTTGCAGGAAATGCTGATGCAAACGCATGGCGACTCGATCTACCTCTTGCCAGCCTGGCCGTCGGATTGGGATGTGCAATTTAAGCTCCACGCGCCGCTGAATACCGTGATCGAAGGCGAGTGGAGAAATGGTAAAATGATGAAACTGAAAGTGTCGCCTGAGACTCGCAAAAGTGACGTAATTTGCTCTAAATGTGGGTTTAATGTGGCTAAATAGTGATTAAATGTTTAAATGCGATGGGGTGCTTGACATGCTAAGGAAATGTTTTTAGATTTGTTGAGTAATCTTCTGTCAAACTTTAAACCACGCACTTAATATGAACACGAATACAGAGCAATACGAACTCGCAACCCCGCTTATCTTTGGGACAGCCATTGGTACTTTTGGTACTTTACTGGGCCCTGTTGGTGCCATTGCAGGCTTTATTGTAGGCGCAGGCCTCGGGTTCTGGTTTGATAAAAAGCAAGCGACGCCCGTCAAATCTCAGGATGCATCGCCACTTGAAAATTCGGCGAAAAAGTCAATATGCCATTAATTACAGTCATTGACGCTACCAGATGACTGTATGGAAAAGTATTTCAACCAATATGCCATTTCGTTGGCTATTAGTCTAACAGGCTGTATATCATATATAGTTTTTGCTACAATCAAAAAAGGTATTCAAAGTTTACAAGAGCGGGAGGTGGCCGTTGTATTCTTCGACTTCATCGCGATTTGCTCGGCAGTAAAGATCGTTTATCTGGCTTTCGATGTAACAATCTGCCGTCCCGAATCGAAGGTGGATTTGGCTTTTCTTGCGCTGGGCGGCCTGATGATCATGTTGATTGCAATTAAAAATATCGTATCAAAGTTCGGCATGGTGAATTCGGCATAAAGGAATTGCACCCAAGGCAATATATCACATAAATAAATCAATATTTTTTAGCTTTGTTTTCGATTGTTTTTCTTTTCTTTGTTTTAATAAAGAAGGACAGTTTCACAATTTCAAAACAACGCTTCCGGAATGTTGAATGGGCCATTTGTGCTGGCGATCGATCAGGGTACGAGTAGTACCAAGTCCGTCATTTTTAATGTAAATGGAAAGGTGGTAGCACGCGGCAGTGAGCCATTGCGTACTATGTACCTAAACGGCGGGCTGGTCGAGCAGGATCCGAACGAAATCTATGAGAACGTTTTGGCATCGGTGGCGAAGTGCATCGCAGATTTTACGTCAAAGGATGGACGTATAGAGGAGATCCGTTCGTGCGGGATATCTAATCAACGCGAAACTTTTGTGCTTTGGGGTAAACATGGAGAGCCCTTGCATCATGCGGTGGTTTGGCAATGCAAGCGGTCTACGGCCGTGTGCGAGCAACTCCGTGCAGCCGGCCTGGAAGAGATGGTTCGCAGAAAAACAGGTTTGCTGATCGATCCCTATTTCTCAGGGTCCAAAGTAATCTGGCTGAACCAGCATCATGATCATGTCCGAGAGGTAATAGCCGGGGGTAATGCTTTTTTCGGGACTGTTGATACCTGGCTTCTTTACAGATTGACCGGTGGAAAAGCCTATCTCACCGACCATACCAATGCATCCAGAACTCTGTTTTTCAACCTGGAAACACTTGCCTGGGACGACGAGTTGATCACCTCTTTTGGATTGAATGGATTGCAACTTCCTGATATACAGCCATCATCATCATTCTTTGGTGAAACGGATTTTGGGGGATTACTCCCTTCTGCGCTTCCTGTAACTTCGATGATCGGCGATTCCCACGCAGCAGCTTTTGGAGAAGGATGTTTCGGGCCGGGCATCGCCAAGGCCACATTGGGAACGGGTTCGTCGATTTTAATGAACATTGGGCCGGAACCGAAACCTTCACAGCAAGGGATGGTAACGACCGTCGGCTGGAGTGCCGGCGAGCGCGTGGAGTATGCGCTCGAAGGGGTGATCGTGACCTGCGGGGCGACGATCGAATGGCTTAAAACGAACCTGGGACTGTTTCAGGACAGCCGGGAAACCGAGGCGATGGCGCGATCGGTGCAGGATAGTGCCGGCGTTTACCTGGTCCCTGCATTCAGCGGTTTGGGTGCGCCGCACTGGGATATGAACCGCAAAGCATCCATTACAGGCCTCACATTTCATGCGAATAAAAACCATATCGTGCGTGCTGCACTAGAATCTATTCCTTATCAGATCAAAGACGTGATCGATGCGATGGAGTCTGATACCGGGGTAGCATTGCAGGAGCTGAAAATAGATGGCGGACTGACTTCCAATGCTTTCGTGGTGCAAATGCTGGCCGATTTGCTGGAAAAGCCGGTTGTAAACCTGGAATTTCCCGAGGTGTCGGCGCTGGGTGCGGCCTATCTTTCCGGTTTGTATTCCGGGGTTTATCCCGATATCGATTATCTCCGGAACCTTAGTGCCGGCCATTCGTCTGTTCAGGCCCATGCCGGGAATGATGCGGTAAAAGCCGGCTACATGGGTTGGCAGGAGGCTGTTCGTTCTGTTCCCCAAGTTTACATAAACCATTAAAGATGAGATCCTTTTTTGCTGTTGCCTTCATTTGTCTGATTCGTTTTCATATATCCTTCGCGCAGGACCGGGTCGCGCCAGACCGGGTCGCGCCAGAACAGGTCGAGCGCTGGGAGCGGTTCGAGCTGACGCTGGCCGGTCCTCAAACCGGGAATCCGTTTGTTGATATAACCCTCACTGCGGAATTTACCAGCGGGTCTGAAAAAGTGAAAGTGACGGGTTTCTACGACGGAAATGGCCGCTACAAAGTACGGTTTATGCCGAAACAAACCGGGGTTTGGAATTACAAAACCGTGAGTAACAGTAAGCCGCTGAATGGCAAAAGCGGCAGTTTTAGCTGTATTGAGCCCGGTAAAAATAATCATGGCCCGGTGCAGGTAGCGGATACGTATCATTTTAAATACGCGGATGGCAAGCGGTACTATCCGTTTGGTACGACGCTTTATGCCTGGACGCACCAGCCCGAGGGTTTGGAAGAGATTACATTGAAAACGCTCGCAAATGCCCCATTTAATAAGGTCAGAATGTGTGTTTTTCCTAAATACTACTCGCATGTCGAGAATGAGCCGCCTTTTTACCCGTATGTGAAAAAGTCGGAGTCGAAGGATGCGAAGGGGAAGCTTCGGTTTGAATGGGACCTGTCGCGTTTCGAGCCTGCCTTTTTCCAGCACCTCGAAAAGCGTATCGATGACCTGAAAAAGCTGGGTATCGAAGCGGATGTGATTATTTTCCACCCGTACGATAAGGGTCACTGGGGATTTGACAGTCTTGGTAAAGAGAATGATCTGAAATACATACGCTATCTCACGGCCCGGTTGGCGTCGTTCCGGAATGTCTGGTGGTCGTTAGCGAATGAATTTGATTATGTCAAAACCAAGCCACGTGAGGATTGGGATGCATACACCAAAGAGGTCGTGAAGACTGACCCGTACAAGCATCTTTGCTCGATCCACAATGGTAGTGTGTACTACGACCTGTGGAAGCCCGAATTCACCCATGTGAGTATCCAGAACGGCTCGACCGTCGAGGACTTTGGGCGGGCTACATTGCTGAGGGATGTGTTTTTCAGGCCGATGGTGTATGACGAGGTTTGCTATGAGGGTGATTTGCAGCAGCGGTGGGGGCACCTGAGCGGGGAGGAAATGACGGAGGCATTCTGGCAGGGGGTGATCGCGGGTACGTATGTAACGCACGGGGAGACTTATAAAAATAGCGGGGACACGATCTTCTGGGCCAAAGGAGGGAGGTTGATCGGCAGCAGTCCGGCCAGGATCGCTTTTCTGAGGAAGATCCTGGAAGAGGCGCCGGGGCCGTTGGAGCTTTCAGATCCGTGGAAAGATCATCATACGGCACGGGCGGATAGCAGCTATTACCTGGTGTATATGGGTAAGCAAATGCAGTCGGAATGGGAATTTAGTCTGCCTTCCAAAGGCGGCCCTAAGGCCGGGAGCAGGTTTAGGGTGGAGGTGATCGATACCTGGAATATGACGGTCGATGAGCAGCCTGAAGTGTTCGAAATAGGGGCGAAGGACGGCTACCGGCTGTTTGACAAGGATAGAAAGTCGATTCGTCTGCCTATGACGCCTTATCTCGCCATTCGCATTAAAGCTTATCCCTGACGAGGAATTCTTGATTGGTTAACATAGATAGTAAAGTATGAAAAAGGCCGGACGATGTCTGGTCTTTTTTTGTTTGGTTATGATTGATATGAATAATTTTTTGTTTAATGCGCTGATCTGGCTTTGAAACAAGCTTTCAGTAGTAATATTTTAACTTTTTGAAGTGAAAGAATAATTATTCCTGTATTTTTATTTTGTGTTATAAATATTGTTGCCTACATTTCGAAAAAAATAGAATATAAACGAAAGTAAATATTCTACCCCTTCGTAAAATCCTTGTACCTTATGAAACCATACTTCTATCTCCTGATAGGATTGCTGTGGACTGCACCGAACTTGTACGGACAGTCCGGAATGATCAGAGGAACGGTGACCGGCTCGAACGACAACCTTGCTTTACCCGGTGTAAGTGTCGTCGTTAAAGGCACTCAGAAAGGAAGCATTACCAATGCGGATGGTGTGTACCAGCTGGAATCCAATGGGCCTGGTACCGTACTGGTTTTCAGTTTTGTGGGTTACGTCCCGCAAGAGGCGCAGGTCGGGACCCGAACGGAAATCGACGTGAGTCTGGTGCCCGAAAGTAAGGCACTGGACGAGGTGGTGGTTGTAGGCTATGGAACCCAGTCTCAGCGGAACGTGACGGGTGCTGTGCAGACGGTCAAGGTGTCGGAGCTGTCCGACGTACCGGTGCCTCAGCTTTCTCAAAAATTACAGGGACGCCTTGCGGGAGTGCAGATCTTGCAGACTTCCGGCCGGCCCGGTGGCGGGATGTCCGTACGCATACGCGGGCAAGCTTCCGTTTCTGCTGGTAATCAGCCGCTTTATGTGGTGGATGGCTTTCCGATCACGGGAGATATCAGTACTTTAAACCCCGACGAAATCGAGAGTATCAGTGTGCTGAAAGATGCCGCTTCGACGTCGCTTTACGGCTCACGGGCCAGTAACGGGGTTGTGATGGTGACGACCAGGCATGCCAAAGCGGGGGAGACCCGCATCGGTTTAAGCGCCTATTACGGCGTGCAGCAAATTCCTTCCCGCGGAATACCAGAAATGATGGACGGTTCGGAGTTTGCGCAGTTTATGAAGGAGGTGTATGAAGAGAATAAAAGGACGTTACCCGCTGAATACCAGAATCCCGGACAGTACGGCAAAGGAACCGACTGGTACGACCTCATCACGCGGACAGCGCCGATACAGAATTACAGCCTGTCGATCGGGACCGGTGGCGAGAAATTCAGTACCAATGCGGTGCTTGGTTATTTTCAGCAGGATGGCGTGATCATAAACACGCGCTTCAAACGTTTTTCGGCCAGGTTGAACAGTGACTACCGCTTCAATCAACATGTGCGTATAGGGATCAATGTTGCTCCGTCTATATCGGTTTTTAGCGGGAGGCCCACCGATGGGGGACCATTTTCCTCAACCAGCGGTTTAATCACCAGCGCGCTGTTGTCGTCGCCGCTCGCAGTGACGGTGAATCCGGATGGTTCGATGCCGGTGACCGCCATTTCGCCGGGAATGCTCAATACGCCGAACTGGTACCGGGTGGCCCGGGAAGCCGACGCGACGGATAATAATACCCGCATTTTATCCAATGCTTACCTCGAATACACGCTGGTCGCCGGACTTACCCTGAAAACCTCACTCAATGCGGAGTACGGACAGGTGCGTTTCAATAATTTTGTCCCTTCGACCTCCGGCAACGTCAACGTGGCCATGCCGCGTGCTTCCGGTGACCTCACGCAGACCAATACGCAGTTTCTGACCTGGCTTTCGGAGAACATTGCCACTTACGACAAGGATTTCGGTCACCACCACCTGGACATTACCGCGGGTTTCACTGCCCAAAAATTTCGTTCCGATATGAACAATGTCGTCGCGACCAATTTTCCGAACGATAAGGTACGTACGCTGAGCGCGGCCACGGTTTTTACCCCCACGAGCGATATCCAGGAATGGGGCCTGCTTTCCTATCTGGCCAGGGTGAATTACAATTTCAAAGGCAGGTACTTGCTTTCCGCTTCGATCCGCCAGGATGGTTCATCGCGTTTCGGGCAGGATAACAAATGGGGTAGCTTTCCGTCGGTGTCGGCGGGCTGGCTCGTTTCGGATGAGGATTTCATGGCCGGTGTATGGCCGGTTTCCTTGCTGAAACTGCGCGGGAGTTATGGGGTGACGGGGAACAATAATATTGGGAATTACACCTACTATGCCAACGTGGCCGGAGCCAATGGCAGCGCGACCAACAATTACGTGTTTGATGGCAAGCTGGCCGCAGGTAACAACGTGACTACGCTTTCCAACAGCACGCTAGGCTGGGAAATTACCCGGCAGTTCGATTTCGGGGTAGATCTGCGTCTTTTTGAAAACAGGCTGTCCTTTGCATACGACTATTATTCCAAAAAGACGGATGGCCTGCTTTTCAACGTGCAGGTGCCCACCTACACGGGCTTCTCCAATTTCCAGACCAACATAGGCGCTTTCAGGTTTTGGGGACATGAGTTTACGATCAGCAGCCGCAACCTGACGAAAGGTTTGAAATGGAACACGGATTTTAACATTTCATTCCTGAAAAACCGGGTGGAAAAACTGGGAACAGCCAATGCATTCCTGGGCGGTGGAACAAGTCGGAACGTTACAATGGTAGGTCAGCCGGTCGGGATGCTCTGGGGGTATGTGCATAATGGTGTTTATATGAACCAGGCTGATTTCGACGCGTCGCCAAAATTCCAGACCTCGAATGTCGGCACGGTGAAAATGAAAGATGTGAATGGGGACGGCGCCATTACAGTAGACGACCGCACGATCATCGGTAACCCCAATCCGGACTTCATTTTTGGCCTGACCAATACATTCTCATGGCGCAGGTTCGACCTCAGCATTGCTGCGGCGGGCTCGGTGGGGAACGATATTATGAATACCGCACTGGAATACACCAACAACCTCGACGGGGTATTTAATGTAACCAGATCGGTAGCCAACCGGTGGAAATCGGAGCAGGACCCGGGTGATGGCATTACGCCGCGTACGCTTGCGGGAACCACCGGCCTGTTCCGGAATGCAAATTCGCTGTGGGTAACCGATGGCAGTTATCTGACGATCAAGAATATCGCATTGGGCTACACGTTTCCCACCGAGGCGGTGAGGGGTGTCAAAAGCCTTCGCATTTATGCTACCGTGCAGCAGGCCGCCGTATTTACCAGATACAAGGGGTCGAATCCAGAGGTTAATACGGGTGGCTCCGATCCGCTGGCACAGGGACTCGACGTGGGTGCCTATCCGGTGCCACGGACATTTACGGTAGGGGTTAACCTTGGGTTTTGATTGTAAGCTGTAAGCTATTGGCTGTAAGCAATAGGCTATTGGCTGTAAGCACTTGGCTGTAAGCTGGCGGTACATTGAGAAAGTGAGCATATAGCCTAGGGCATATCGCCTACGGCTCTAAAAAATACACCTATGAAAACAAAGATATTCACCCTTTTTCTGCTGGCCGGTTCGCTCCTGGGATGCGGCGACTACCTGGATGTTGCACCCAAAAATTTCATCAGCTCCAATCATTTTTTCGAGACCGAGGCTGATTTTACCCAGGCCGTAAATGCGACTTATGCGGCATTGCGAACTGTCTATAACAGCGCCTATATCATGGGTGAAATGCGTTCGGATAATGCGCATTACATCTTTAACAGCTCTAATCGCGGTAACCTCGTGCGTGAGGAGATTGCCGACTTTATCGATAACCCTACCGCGGAACCAGTGGCCAACAAATGGGCTGGCGATTACAAGGTCGTCGCCTATGCGAATGAAGTGATCACACGGATCGACGCGGCTCCGATCCCGGAGACTTCTAAAAAGAATCTGAAAGGACAGGCGCTATTCCTGCGTGCGCTGGCATATTTTGATCTCATCCAATATTTCGGGGATGTTCCGCTCGTTCTGACACCGGTTTCGGGTACTGCCGACCAGATTTTGGGAGAAAGTGCTGCCTTGACCCGCACCTCGAAAGACGATGTGTACGCACAGGTAATCAGGGATGCGACCGAGGCGATTGCATTGCTTCCTGCGAAAGCCGTTCAGGAGAAGGGCAGGGCGACCAGCGGGGCGGCGCGGGCTTTGCTCGGTAACGTGTATGTGGTCCGCAAGCAATGGGCGGAAGCTGAAAAAGTTTTGACTGAGCTTGTGGGATCCGGAGAATATTCGTTGCTGGCCGACTATGCTGCGGTGTTTAACCCTTCCAATAAAAACCATGCGGAGTCCGTGTTCGAAATTCAGTATATGCAGGGAAACCTGGGTTTGCAAAGCACATTTGCCTACGTGTTTCTTCCTAATCTCACCAACCTGAATCCGGTGGCAGGTTTTCAGTTCAACAATCAGAGTACAGGCGGCTGGAACATTCCTTCCGATGATCTGATCAGGTCTTATGAAACCGGTGATAAGCGCAAAGCAGCATCCATTGTAACGGGCTATACCGGTGCCGACGGGAAGTTTGTGGAGCAGCCTTTTGTGAAAAAATACTTCTATCTGCCGCTGCCGGCCCCAAATGGCTCTGCGGCTAACGGGAATGACAACTGGCCGGTGTACCGCTATGCCGAAGTACTGCTGCTGTTGGCCGAATCGCTCAATGAGCAAGGCAAGGCGGGTGCATTGACTTACCTGAACCAGGTCCGCGACCGTGCATTCGGTGCAGGTGTTTCGCCGGTGAAGGAAACCGGCCAGGCAGCTTTGCGGGCGTTGATTGCCCGGGAGCGCCGCTTGGAGCTTGCATTTGAAAATAAAAGATGGCTGGATCTGGTTCGTACGGGTCAGGCGATGACGGTCATGAATGCTTATGGCGCGGCATTAAAGGCCAGCGGCAAGTACCCGAACCTGATCGCGCAAACTTACCAGGTCACTGAAAAACGCCTGCTGTTTCCCCTACCGTTCAACGAGGTTCAGGTGAATCCGAAACTGACACAAAATCCCGGTTATTAAAATTGATTTAAAACTTCCATACCTTTTTATGAAACCCGTAACGCTTGGCCTGATCCACACTTCTGCTACACTGGTCCCTGTTTTTCAGCAACTGTGCAATGAAAACCTGCCCGGAGTCAATGTCTTCAATATCGTCGACGACAGTCTGATCAAGGACGTTATTGCCAAAGGAAAGCTGATGCCGGATACGGCCCGTCGTGTTGTTGATCATGTAGCCTCAGCCGAGGCGGCGGGAGCCGACCATATCTTGGTCACCTGTTCGTCGATCGGGCGGGCGGTAGAAACTGCGGCGTCGCTGGTTTCGGTGCCGGTGCTGCGCGTGGACCAGCCCATGGCTGATCTGGCGGTGTCGAAAGGTAAGCGGATCGGCGTTGTCGCAACGTTGCCAACGACCCTCGAACCTACCTCGGATCTCGTAAAGCGGCGTGCCCAGGCGGCCGGAAAGGAGATCGAATTGACGAGCCGGCTGTGTGAAGGTGCATTTGAAGCATTGATGGGCGGTAACCCCGCACTGCACGATCAGATGGTAGCGCAGGCATTGCGCGAGTTGTCGGCTGAGGTGGATGTGATCCTGCTTGCGCAGGCGTCGATGGCGCGTGTGGTTGATACGCTAAGCGAGGCAGAAAAAACGGTCCCGATCGTGGCGAGTCCTCCCGAGGCAGTCCGGTATCTGGCCAGTATTGTAAACGAAGCGTGATATGCTGCTGATCAGAAAATGTTGTCTGGCGCTGGCCATTGTTTTTGCATTGGTGCTGATCTGGGCCCTGTTCGGCGGTGACGTCGCCGTGGCGAAGCTGAGCGGGCTCGGGTTGGCGGTTGCGCTGGCGCTCGGATTTGGCGCAATACCTTTTTTGAAGGGGTACCAATACACGGCCTGGATCGCATGTGCCGTCGTGGCCGGCATGGCCTATCCGGAGACTTTTTTGCATGCAGGAGACTTTGATCTGCGTAATAAATGGCTGATCCTCATTGTCGTACAGCTGGTTATGTTCGGGATGGGTATTCAGATGAGCCTGCGCGATTTTTCGGAATTGGCGACTTCCGGCAAAGGTGTGCTCGTGGGGTTGTGCAGTCATTTTACCATTATGCCGCTCACCGGTTTTGCATTGACGAAGATCTTCCATTTCGATCCCGAAATTGCCGCAGGGATCATCCTGCTCGGATCGTGTTCCAGCGGACTGGCGTCGAATGTGATGGTATACATAGCCCGCGCCAACCTGGTGCTATCGGTCGCTGTGACGGCTATGACAACCCTGGCTGCACCGTTCCTTACTCCTTTTCTGATGAAAATGCTGGCTGGTACGTTAATCCACATCCGTTTCCTGGATATGATGATGGAAATCATCAAGATCGTTATCGTGCCGATTGGTGCCGCGCTGATCCACGACTTCCTGAAAACGGCTTCCGCGAGTGGGAGAAAGCGATTGTATACTGTTGCGTCCGTCTCGCTGATGTTTCTGGGTGCATTGCCGCTGGGTTTATGGACATGGCTGAATGCGTTGCTTTCAGAAGCCGCGCTGCAGTCGCTGGAAGTGCTGGCCTTTTTTGCGGGCGCCCTGCTGGTAGGGCTGGCTTACCACTTGCTGACGTTGTCGTTCCGCAATCTCGACCGGTATATGCCTTACGTTTCCATGTTCGGGATCATCTATTTTACGACGGTAACCACCGCGGCGGGACGCGATAATCTCCTGAATGTCGGGTTCTTGTTGTTTTTTGTGTCGGTTATCCATAATTCAGCCGGGTATTTCTTTGGTTACTGGCTGAGCAGGTTACTTGGGCTCGACAAGGCGTCCGCGCGGACGATGGCATTCGAAGTGGGACTTCAGAACGGTGGTATGGCTTCGGGGCTGGCCGGTACGATGGGAAAGTTAGGGACCGTCGGGCTGGCGGCAGCCGTTTTCAGCCCCTGGATGAATATCTCGGGGTCGATTCTGGCGAATTACTGGCGGCGGAAGGCTCTGGATACACCTGGAGAGACAGAAATAAAAAAGAGTGTAGCAGATTTGCGGGTTTAGATCATTTCCAACAATCCATAAGTTTGAGACTCGTGGAATTGGACGATTTCTGACATCCGGTTTTCCAATAGGTATGCTATAAATGTTGTAGAGGAGTTGCCAGTTCTGAGCAATATCACTTTGGGAGGGAAGCCGTAGAGGTCTGCCAGATATTTGAAGTCCTCGTCGCATGTTACAATGATGTATCCATTAGCTTTGGCATAATCCCAGATCTTTCGATCCGAACATGCATTTCTGAGGGGCGTTTGGCTCACGTGAAGGCATTCGGAGAGACCATGTCTCAGTTTTTTGACGATCCGGTACGAGATGTTTTCGTCAAAAAGAAATTTCATATCGCCGTGATCAGAATTTTTGTGTTCTCTTCCCGGTTGGCTGCAAATTCAAGTGCGGCCAGGATATCTTCACGTACCAAAGTCGGGAAATCGTCCAGAATTTCTTCGAAGGTCATTTCGCTGGCCAACCACCCGAGAATATCACGTACGGCAATCCTTGTCCCTCTAATGCAGGGTTTGCCAAACCGGACTTCCGGGTCAATGCTGAGTCGTTCCTGCCAGTGCTGCATATGATCGAAGTTGATTTTTAAAGATACAAACTTAACGCGAAGTGTAAAAGTCGCCTTGTTGATCAGTTGCTATGACTTATCCTTAGTCTAGGAAACGAAATGAACGGTGAATGGATTTCATTAAACCCGCCCGCAATAACGAGCCGCTTAATGTGCGTGCCAGCCGCGATGCCGTGGGCGATTCTACCTAGTGCCTTGCCATCCAAAGGTAAGGAGGAGTCAGTACTCAATGAGGCTACGAAGGTTCAAGCTCATTGAAGTCGATATGCGCATAAAAAGGACTTTGCCGGGCGATATTGAGTTCTTCTCTGTCGAAAACTCCGGAAAGGACTTCTGTTTGTATTAGCTGAACAAGTTCAGGTTTCAGTGCCCGGATATCTTTATTGATAATTTCGAAAACCATTTCATAATCGATCCCGGTATAGTCGTGCGCGACCCGGTTCCGAAGTCCACGAATTTGTTGAAAAGGAATAGTTGGGTATTTGTTTTTGAGTTTTTCCGAAAGTCGGCAAGCATGCTCTCCAACGTTGATTAGGAGTAGAAGGCTCGCATTAAACTGCAATTGGTCATCGCTTTGAAAGAAATCAGCGGCATTAGTAAACCGGCACGAGTAGACGTCGATCTTACCGATCGATTCCAGCATCACAAGAAGGGGTAGCAGATCCTGCGAGTTATCCCGTGACATACTTCAGGTCTTTGCGTGCCCGGTATAATATGATCGGATCCGCGAACTTTTCGGGTACCAGGTCGACTTTAATGCGTAGCAGAGACTGTAACTTTTCCTTTAACCGTTCCCGTGCCCCGTACGCGATGTTTTGTTCAAGCAAGATGTCGATATCGCGGTATTTTTCACCGCGTGCAAAAGAGCCAAACAAGCCAAGCCGGCTTATTCCGAATTCTTCGAAAATCCTCTCCTTCCTGAGAAGTAGTTCAAGCTCTTGAATAGTCATGACTGTCTTTTTTTTCAAAGATATCGAATTCCTGTTATTAAACCCGACCGCGTCGCACTACCTCAAAGTAATCCTCCGCGCCTACCTGCCCGCCTTTGAAATTGACCTCTATACCGTCGGCTTGTGAATCTGGGGCGTATGCATGGCAGAGCGGGGCGCCGGGTGACAGCGGGGTGAACATAGTCACGGCTTTGATGCCGAGCGTGCGTGCGACTACGCCCGAGGTGTCGCCTCCCGCGATAACGAGCCGCTTAATGTGCGTGCCAGCCGCAATGCCATGGGCGATTCTGCCTAGTGCCTCTCCGTAGAGCTGGGAAGTGAAACCCTGTATTTCGGCAGGTGTGAAGCCGCGTTTTTGTAATAACTCGTTCGAACGGATGAATCGCTCGTCCAGCGTGCTTTTGCTCGTGTGAATGATCACGCTTTGGCCCAGCTTCATCATTTGAATGCCCCGTGCGATTTCCTCCCCGAAAGCAAGGGGCGATTCGGCGGCGGCAATGCCCGGTGTATCCAGTGCGATTTCTTTAAAACCATTCGCTAATGCATGATCGATTTGCCGGGATGTGACGGGTGAGCAGCTTCCCGACACGACCAGTAATGGCGATGCCTCGCCGGGTACGGGCCATTCCGTAGGCCTGGTAAGCTTGTTTTGGTCGAGCCAATGCCCCGTCAGCGCCATTTCCACGCCCGACGAGCCTACGGAGAAATGTGGGCGTCCCGGTTTGCCATAAGGGTCGATCAATGCACCGATACGGGCCATCTGATGTTCGTAAAAACCGTCGAACAGGACGATATCGTACTCGGTGCCTGTTTTTTCAAGTACGGACGATGTAGCTGTCAGGTCCGCCTCGATTTGCAGGATGTCGATCAATCCGCAGGATCTGGCGGTTTGTTTGGAGAGATGCAGGCGCAGATCGCTTTCGTCGGAAGGGGTGGTGGGGTGCTTGCTCATGCTGGGATGGCGGTCGAGGCGGTGGATAGCGCCATTGCTGCCGATTCCCATTCTCGCAAACAGATTCCCGAATGCGCAATACCTGCCGAGGGAAGGTGCCGCGACTACCAGCGATGTGAAACCGGTCCCGAAGACTGCGGCTCCTGTGTCAATGGCTTTTCCAATGCTGCCAATAGAGGGTGAGGAGTCGAAAGTGGAACATACTTTATAATGCACGTGCCGCGCGCCGGATGCTTTCAATATTTCAAAAGCAGGGCGCAAGGTCTCCTCCATTTGCTGCGGCGCCATTGCGCGCGTCATACCGGCGATGCCGAATGCCTGGATGTCGGGAAAGCGTTCGCGGTCTTCCGGTTGCGGCGGTGCAATGAACAGCGCGGTCCGGATGCCTGCGCGTTCGAGGATCTCCATGGCGTCGGTCGAACCTGTGAAATCGTCGCCATAGTAGGCCAGGAGCAGTTCTTTGTTGGTCATGCGCGGTCGAATTTCAGATGGCCGAATTTTTCAACCGATTTTCCGAATTCCGGATAATGCTTTGCTGCTTCTTCCAGCGTGAGTCCTTCGACCGCCCCTTCCCATGCCTGCTGCAATGCTCTTACGCCCGCGCCCGCGCCATCCGGGTGTGCCATGATGCCGCCTCCCGCCATGTAGAGCAGGTCGGTGGTGCCGGTTCGCCGGTAGGTTTCAAATGCCTGGCCGCCCCATTGGCCCGACGACACGACCGGCAAGACCACCTTGCCTCCCGGTTCAGGGTCGAGGCAGGAGGCGATGGACCTTACCACAGAGTCATCCGATTCCCAGAATTTGTTTTGAATACCATTCACATGGAGTTGATCCACGCCAGCCAGCCGCCATAACTTCTGGTAGGCAGGAAATTCGATACCTAGCAGCGGGTGCCGGTTGAGCATTCCCCAGCCGTTGCGGTGACCGTGTATCGCCAGCTCACCAATATCACATATGCGCTTGGTTGCGGAAAGTCCCACGCTGTTGATGCTGACCATCGCACAGGTACCGCCTGCTTTTACGACATATTCATATTTGCCGAGCATTGGGTCCATTTCGTCGCTGATGTTGAAGGCATACATTACTTTTTTACCCGTTTGGTCGGCATGTGCATTGATGACTTGCATTACCGCCTCGACGCGGTCTTCGAACCGGGAGTTGGCGGTTGAGCTCATGAGCTCGTCATCCTTCACAAAATCGATTCCCGCCTGCGCGAGCGTGCCTACGATCGCCGCCGTCTGTGCGGGCGTCAGTCCTACGCTGGGCTTAATGATGGTGCCGATCAACGGCCGGGTTGCCGGTGCTCCCGTGAGCAGGCGGCAACCATCGACGCCGTATCGCGGGCCACGGAATTGCTGCGCGTACGAATCAGGAAAATCGATGTCCATGAGTTTCAAACCGGTGAACTGTGTGATTTCGTACAAATTCCCCTGTAAGGTCGAGACGAGAGCGGGCAGGTTATAGCCGAAGTTTTCGACAGACCATGAGACTTTTACATACGCCCGCTGGTAGCGCCCGGTCGAGGAAAATGCGCCGGGAATAGCGGGTTCCGTTACGCTTTCCAGGGGGTGGATCGATTCAACGCGGGCCGCAAACCGACTTTTGAGTTCCTCCGTTTCACCCGGTACCGCTACGAATGTGCCGGACGACTGCTCACCAGCCAGCACCGCAGCCGCCTTTTCAAGTTCGTGGGGAGTTTCAATGTAATAGTGTCCTGTAATTCTTTCCATTTATTGTCGATATTCTATTTTATACTTACGAATGTATTGATTTTGGATGTGTTTTGGAGGCCTTTGCTTTTTGTGATTTAAGTAAGAGTAGGTTACTTAAATGGTTTTTCAACAATTTTTTATAAAAATAAGACATAAAATGTTTGCAGATATTTTTTATTACTAAAATTGTTCCTACTTTTCGTAAAAAATAGAATAAAAAAGAAAGAAAAAGAAAACTAGTACACTTTCTAACCCCCATTCATTAGTTATGAAACAACTCTTACGCATCATTCTGGCCTGTCTGCTGGTAGTTCCCGCGGTGCATGCGCAGACGCTGTCCATCAAGGGCAGGGTGACGGGCGTGAGCGATGCCGACCCGCTGCCGGGTGTGAGCGTCGTGATCAAGGGTACGCAGCGAGGTACCACAACCAATTCCGACGGGGCATTTCAAATCGACGTGCCGGACCAGTCTACCGTACTGGTATTCAGTTTTGTGGGATATAAATCTGTGGAAGAATCCGTCGGAAATCGCACCGATATCGGCGTCCGGCTAACGCCCGAAAACAAGTCGCTTGAAGAGGTGGTAGTCGTGGGCTACGGAACGCAAAGTAAGCGCGCCGTGACGGGAGCGGTGATTTCAGTTAATTATGATAAGTTCAAAGACCGGTCGTTCAGCAATGTGACGCAGTCACTCGCCGGAACGCTGCCAGGCGTCAATATCTCCCAATCGCAGGGAGCACCGGGTTCCTCGCCGGTGATCAAGATACGGGGTATCAGCTCCATTACCGCGGGTACCAACCCGTTGATCGTTGTAGATGGTGTGCCATTAGAGAATTTTAACCTGAACCTGATCAATCCGCAGGATATCGAGTCGGTGGAAGTGTTGAAAGATGCTTCCTCCGCAGCGATCTACGGTTCGAGAGGTTCGAGCGGGGTGGTGATCGTTACCACCAAAACCGGTAAGCCAGGCAAGGTCAATGTAAGCGCCAATGTCGAATACGGCTCCCAGAAAGTGGTGCGTCGCGTCAAAATGATGGATGCCCAGCAATATATCGAAACGTATATCGATGCCAAGAACAATGCATGGAAAGCGCAGGGCGGCAATGCCGGCGACCCCAACAGCGCCCGTCCGGCTACTTTACGCATTCCGGAGGATTTTACCACCAATCCGCAGCAATTCGGCAAGGGCACCGATTGGCAGGACGTGATGTTCCGGACAGCACCTTCATACAATGCGCAGGTGACCATTACAGGCGGTACCGACAAGACACAATACATGTTTTCGGGAGCCTATCTGGACCAGACCGCGGTGCTGGATGCGAACTATTACAAACGGCTCGCGATTCGTTCCAATCTCAAAACCCAGATCACCAAGCGGTTGAGTGCCGGAATGAACATCGGGATTACTTCGATTTTTGACCGGACGGAAGGCACTCAGGGAAAAAGCGACGTCATCAGTCTGGGCCTGCAGAGCGACCCCATTTTCCCGGTCTATAATGAAAACGGCAACCTGGGTTTCCGTGACCCGAATTCGACCTGGTTCCGTTTTACTTCCTTTGCCGATATGAACCTCTGGCACCCGTACTCGCTCACACGCGAGGTCGACAAAAGCAGAAAGTCGTTCAATACGCTGGCGACCGGTTTTATGGAATACGAGATCATCGACGGGCTGCGCTTCCGGACCAGCCTCAGCGGCAATCTGTACAATATGCGCAACAGTTTTTATTGGAACGACAAGCAAAAATACGGCTACTCGGCTGTGCTTGCCGCTCAGGGTAATGCGGGTGATGCCTATATGTTCAACTGGTTGAGTGAGAATACTTTGAATTATGATAAAAAGATAGGAGAGCATTCAGTTACCGGTTTGCTGGGTTATACGATTCAGAAGCAGCGGGATGAAACGATGTACGTGGCTGCTACGAATTTCCCTAATGACCTGGTGCACACGCTGAATGCAGGTACGACGGTAACCGGCGGGAATACAACCGCCAGCGAATGGTCGCTGCTCTCGTATCTGGCGCGGGTTCAGTATAACTTTAAGAACAGGTATTTCGTGACGGGGGCGATCCGCCGGGACGGCATGTCACGGTTCGGGGAGGATAACAAATTCGGTTATTTCCCTTCTGTTTCCGCTGGGTGGCTGCTTTCGGACGAGTCGTTCATGGCGGGTGCCACGGCAGTCAATAATCTGAAACTGCGTGCCAGTTTCGGGGTCACGGGTAATAACCAGATCCCGAACTACGGGGCGATCAGCCTGCTGGCAGCGGCTCCTTATGTAAATGGGGCAAATATGGTAAACGGTTTGAAAGTGAGTACACTGGCGAACCCCGGATTGAAATGGGAGAAAACCAACCAGTTCAACGTTGGGGTCGACCTGGGACTCTTTAATAACCGCATTAACGTTTCCGCAGAATATTACAATTCCGTCACCCGCGACATGCTGCTGTTCGTTCCCGTTCCGGATATCACAGGCTTCTCGACCCAGCTGACCAATATCGGTAAGATGCGCAATCGCGGAGTAGAACTGAATATCGCTACCAGGAACCTCACCGGGGGTTTCACCTGGACTACCGATTTTAACATTTCCAGAAACCGCAATAAGGTATTGCAACTGGGGCCCGGTAATGCGCCGATCCAGTATGTCGATAACGTAGTGACGGTCAGAACAGAAGTCGGCCAGCCTGTTTCAAACTTCTACGGCTACATTTTCGACGGTGTTTTCAAAAACCAGGCGGAGGTCGATGCTTATCCGCACCACGCCAGCACCACACCGGGCGACCCCAAGGTGCGCGACGTGAATGGCGACGGCAAGATCACCGACGCGGACCGGACGATCCTGGGTAATAATCAGCCCAACTTCATCGCGGGAATCACCAACACGGTCGGTTATAAAGGTTTTGAACTTTCGTTCCTGTTCCAGGGCTCTTTCGGCGGCGAGATCGCCAATAACAATGTGCGCTACCTGGGAACCTGGGACAATGGCCGGAACTTCTTCGCAAGCATGTACAATTACTGGCGGTCGGAAAGCAACCCGGGTGATGGTACGCATTTCAAACCATCGGTGAACTACCTGGGCTTGCAGAAGCAATTCTCATCCTACTGGGTCGAAGATGCGACGTTTGTGCGGTTGCGTAATGTGCGGGTGTCGTACGGTTTGCCTGCGAAATGGGCAGCTAAATTGAAGGTCGCCAGCGCCCGGATCTATGTGAATGCGGAAAACGTGCATTTGTGGAGCAAGTACACCGGTTACGATCCGGAAAACACCACTTACGGCACCACGTCCTATTCGAGCAGCATGGAAACGTCCGGATCGTACAGCAGCGGCAACGCGCCCGTTCCGGGGGCATTTCAGGGGGTCGACTATGGGTCGTATCCATTGCCGCGGGTGATTACGGTGGGGATCAAGGCTGACTTTTAAAAGCCATCGATACGCGGATGTTGCTATTCCTGTATTCAAGGCAAAAAATGAAACAAAATGAAAAGATACATTCAATCCATAGCACTCGCAGCCCTCATCGCTACCACCTGGGGTTGCAAAGAATCATTCCTGGAACTGGCGCCGGTCTCGAACCCCAGTGCGGAGAATTTTTACAAGACCCGATCGGATTTTGACCTGGCTACGAATGCGGCCTACAATACGCTGTATACGGTTTATCACCCGCAGGGCCCGGTTTCATATGCCGGTGAACTGATGGCCGACAATGTCACGATATTCAATATTTCTGGGAATCAGGCCGATAAATGGCAGTTTCGCGACTACACGCTGGCTCCTGCGAACACGATGGTGTACCAGTTTTGGCAGGATTTCTATAAATCCATTTACAACCTGAACATCATCCTCGACAAGATCCAGAACGCCGACCTCGATGCGACGTATAAGGCGCAGACTCAGGGCGAAATGCTCTTCCTGCGCTCGCTTTACTACTTCAATATGGTGCAGTTGTGGGGTGATGTGCCGCTGGTGACCCGGCCGGTTTCGGCTGCCGAGGCCTACGAGGTATTGCGCTCGCCTGCCACGGAAGTTTATGCACAGATCATCAAAGACCTGACCGACGCCAAGAGCAAGCTTCCTGCCACAGCGACCATCGCGGGGCGTACTACCAAAGGTGCCGCCCAGGCGTTGCTTGGTAAGGTTTACCTCGCAATGGGTGATAAAACCAATGGTGTCAAGGAATTGAAGGAAATACATGACAGCAAGCGCTATGAATTGCTTCCTGCCTTCGCTTCGGTTTGGGATGTGAAAAACAAGAATACCAAGGAGTCCATTTTTGAGATCCAGTTTCTGGGAGGAAGCGCCACCGTGCCGTACAGCAACTATTATCTCGAATTTTTCCCCAATTCCAATGCATTGGGCTTCTATGGCGCAGGCATGAACCAGGTCGTGGACGATATCTGGAACGAGTTTGAAAAGGGCGACAGCCGCAGGGAAGCGTCTATCGATACCGGTTATACGGATGCCAAGGGTAATTTTACCAAAGCGAAATTCCCTAAAAAATGGCAGGACAAATCTGCGCCGCTTATCAATCAGAACATTGCGGCGAATAACAATTTCATTGTGCTGCGTTACGCGGATGTGCTTTTGCTGCTTTCCGAAGCGACAGGCGATCCGTCTTACCTCAACCAGGTGCGTAAAAGGGCCGGACTCCCGTTGTACGGTGAAAGCGGCTACCCCGCCAAATACAACTCGGTTGCGCTGGCTGTCGAACATGAGCGGCGGGTGGAGCTGGCCTTCGAATTCCAGAGATGGTTTGATCTTAAGAGAACCAACCGCGTAATGGATGTGCTGACGGCGAAAGGCAAGCCGGTGACACAGCAGAAGCTCCTGTTCCCGATCCCGAACTTCGTCAGGGACCAGAACGCCAAAATCACGCAAAATGCAGGCTATTGAGGGTTCGGGAGTTTGGAGTAGATGAGTTTAGTGTTTATGAGTTGAAAGTTTATGAGTATGGTGTTAGTACCTGACCTCATAAACTTTCAACTCCTTACTTTCCTGCTTTCTCCATCCTCCCTTTCTCCTAAACTTCTAAACCTATGAACTTTAAACTCCTAAACTTCAAACTTCTGAACTCAAAACTTCTGAACTCAAAACTCCTGACGCTCCTTTGTGTCGGCCTGATCGCCGGCACAATGCCTGTTGACGACGGGCGAGGAACATTACGGATTTCAGATAACAAGCGATTCTTTGCTGACCAGGACGGCAAGCCTTTCTTCTGGCTGGCGGACACCGGCTGGCTTCTCTTCACCCGGCTCACCCGCGAGGAGGCCGATCGCTACCTGACCGACCGCCAGCGAAAAGGCTTCAATGTGGTGCAGGTGATGGTCGTGCAGTCATTGCGGACGGTGAATGCTTACGGAGATTCCGCATTGGCAGGCCGGGACCTGGGCGCACCGCGCGTGACAGAAGGTGCCTCTTTCGAGAACCCCGAGGCCTACGATTACTGGGACCATGTAGACTATATTGTCGATAAGGCGGCAGAAAAAGGCATTAAGATCGGCATGGTGCCCATTTGGGGCAATGCAGTGAAGAATGGAAAGACAAGCCCGGCACAGGCTCAGGCCTATGCGCGGTTCCTGGGGCAGCGCTACGGAAACCGCCCGAATATTGTGTGGATGAATGGTGGGGATGTTCAGGGCGACGTTGTTCCTGAAATCTGGGAGGCGATTGGCAGCACATTAAAGGCCGAAGATCCGAACCACCTTATTACTTTTCACCCGTTCGGCCGGATGCAGTCTTCCAAATGGTTTCATGATCGTGAATGGCTGGATTTCAATATGTTCCAATCCGGTCACCGCACTTATGCGCAGGATCACGAGGCCAAGGATTTACGTTATGGCGAAGATAACTGGCGTTATGTGGAGGCCGATTATGCCAGAAGGCCCCTGAAGCCGACATTGGACGGGGAACCTTCGTATGAGAACATCTGGCACGGCCTGCATGACAAAACACAGCCGGTATGGACGGCCGACGACGTGCGGAGATATGCCTATTGGTCGGTGTTTGCGGGCGGATGCGGATTTACGTACGGGAATAATGCCGTAATGCAGATGCGCCATGCGCGCGGGACAGGGGCGATTCCCATTGCAGTGCAGGCCAGTACCGGTAATCCAAATCCGGGATCGACAGCCGCGGCGGTGAAATTGCCCTCCTGGGAAGAAGCCATCGATGATCCGGGGGCAGGGCAAATGGTGCATTTGAAAAACTTAATGCTCTCAAAACCCTACTTCGAACGCCTGCCCGACCAATCGCTGATAGCGGAAAACGGAGAACGTTACAACCGGCTCATGGCCACCCGTGGTAGGGATTATGCATTGATTTACACCTGGAATGGCCGCGATATGAAAGTGAATATGGGTAAAATCGGTGGAGCGAGCGTGAATGCAAGCTGGTACGATCCCCGCACGGGCGAAACCAGGGTTTTAGGAAAAATAGAAAACAGAGGAATCAAAACATTTAACCCGCCGGGAGAGGTTAGAAACGGGAACGATTGGGTTTTGGTGTTGGAAAAATAGGATTATGCAGAAAGAATTATCAGGAATGCTGGCCCTGTGCCTGGCTATGGGAACCGCAAATGCGCAGGACACGATCCGTTACACGGGCAAAACGCTCGTGAATGTCGATTACCATCACGGCCAGCTCAGTCCGGCCATCGGCGTGCATTCGTACCAGACATTGCGGGCCAACCGCACCGATCCGAGCAAGGATTCGGCCATTACCTGGACGTACAACCATGCGCCGATGCTCGCATATTGGAACGGCACATTTTATTTGAATTACCTCAGCGACCCCGTCGGAGAGCATATTCCGCCCGGACAAACGCTTTTGCAAACCTCGAAAAACGGTAGGATCTGGACGAAGCCGGTGGCGATTTTTCCACCCTACAAAATTCCGGATGGTACCAAAAAGGACGGCCACCCGGGTGTCGCGAAAGACTTATACGCGGTAATGCACCAGCGAATGGGTTTCTATATCTCGAAAAGCAACCGCCTGCTCACGCTGGCCTATTTCGGGATGGTACTCGATGCCAAAGACGATCCGAACGACGGCCACGGCATTGGCAGGGTAGTGCGGGAAATAAGAAAGGACGGCACTTACGGCCCGATCTATTTCATCAGGCATAATGCGTCCTGGAAGCAGCCCTCCGACTACCCGATGTATACCGAAAGTAAAGACAAAGGTTTTGTGGAAGCCTGTGACGAACTGATGGGCAACAAGCTGGTCACCCAGCAATGGGTGGAGGAAGCCGACAGAAATGATCCGGTTATTAGTTTGAAAGGCGAATACAAAGCGTTCAGTTACTACCATTTGCCCGATGGCAGGGTGGTGGGGCTCTGGAAAAATGCATTGACCAGCATTAGCAAAAACGAAGGCAGAACCTGGCTGTACAATCCCAAACGCGCGCCGGGTTTTGTGAACAGCAATGCCAAGATCTGGGGCCAGAAAACGTCGGATGGTAAATATGCGACCGTTTATAACCCTTCGGAATTCCGCTGGCCGCTTGCGATTTCGGTGAGTGAGGATGGTTTGGAATACAAAAACCTGCTGCTCGTAAATGGGGAGATCACATCCATGCGCTACGGTGGCAACTATAAATCCTACGGCCCGCAATACGTGCGCGGTATTTCGGAAGGCGACGGCACGCCGCCGGACGGTAATCTCTGGGTGACTTACAGTATGAATAAGGAAGATATCTGGGTGTCGGAAATCCCGGTACCGGTGCGCAGCAAGGCCGAAAAACACGCTTCCGACCGTTTCGCGCAAATGCCGGAGGGTAAGGAGCTGGCCGAATGGAACATTTACAGTCCGTTGCAAGCTACGGCGGTTATTGGCAAAGGTTTAAGTGGTAAGGTGTTGATTATCAAAGATTCAGATCATTTCGATTACTCGCGTGCGGAGCGTGTGATCCCGCCGACAAAGCGGTTGATAGCTGAATTTTCCGTGACGCCAGGCCAGAGCAATACCGGCCTACTCGACATTGAATTGCTCGATGCAAAGGGTACGCCGGGCGTTCGTTTGTCTTTTGATTCAACCGGCGTGTTCCGGTTGAAAGCCGGTTATCGCAATAAAACGCTTTTGGAATACAAGAAAGGCCAGCGCTACGACATTAAGGTGCAGGCCAATACGGAGACACGCCTTTATAGCGTCGTTGTGAATGGAAAGCAGGTGGGTACCGGTGTGCTGTTCGCGCCGCTGGAAGCTGTGAGCCGCATTGCATTCCGCACCGGAGATACCCGGCGGTTTCCCGATGCCGATACGCCGACCGACCAGATGTACGACTTGCCAAACAGCGGCATGCAAGACCCGGAGGCCGTTTTTGAAATTGATTATCTCATTACCAAGCCATTATAATGCAGGCTTTTGCTAAAAACGTGCGGCCGATTTTTGAAAATATGAAAACAACCAAGACAATCATAGCACTCTCACTGGGGCTGGGCCTTCATGCATTTGCGCAGGAGAAAGCGCTCGTCAATACGTCTCAGAGTAAATTCGTGAAACTTCACGGCGCGGACATGACGGCCGTTCAATGGACGCAGGGCTTCTGGGCCGACCGCTTCAAAGTGTGCCGGGAAACCATGGTTCCGCAGCTCTGGAAAACCTATACCGACCCGAACCTGAGCCATTCATTCCGCAACTTCGAGATCGCAGCCGGACTGGAACCGGGGAATTTCAAAGGACCGTCTTTTCATGATGGGGACTTTTACAAAACCTTTGAAGCAGTAGCTAGCTTGTATGCCGCTACCAAAGACCCGAAACTGGATGAGCTGATGGACAAAACCATCGCCGTGATCGCCAAGGCGCAGCGCAAGGACGGCTATATTTATACCAAAGCCATCATCGAACAGAAGCAGCAGGGCGAGGGTAAAATGTTTGCAGATCGTCTCAGTTTCGAAGCCTATAATTTCGGGCACTTGATGACCGCGGCCTGCGTGCATTACCGGGCTACCGGCAAAGCGAGCCTGCTGGATGTTGCCAAAAAAGCGGCTGATTTTCTCATAACCTTTTATAATGCGGCTACGCCAGAGCAAAGCCGCAATGCTATCTGTCCGGCACATTACATGGGTCTGTCGGAGCTGTACCGCACCACGCACGACGAAAAATACTTGACGCTCGTCAAGCACCTGATCGCTATTAAAGGCGCAACCGAAGGTACCGATGACAACCAGGATCGCATTCCGTTTTTGAAGCAAACCAAGGTAATGGGCCACGCCGTGCGCGCCAACTACCTGTATGCGGGTGTGGCGGACGTATACGCGGAGACAGGTGACGAGGCGTTGCTCGCGCAGCTGCACACGATGTGGGACGACGTCACGCAGCATAAAATGTATGTAACCGGCGGCTGCGGCTCACTATATGACGGCGTTTCGCCCGACGGCACTTCCTACAAACCCGATGAGGTTCAGAAAATACACCAGGCCTACGGTCGCGACTACCAGCTGCCCAACTTCACCGCACACAACGAGACCTGCGCCAATATTGGCAATGTGCTCTGGAACTGGCGGATGTTGCAGATCACCGGGGATGCGAAATATGCCGACATTGTGGAGCTTGCATTGTACAACAGCGTCCTGTCGGGGATCAATCTGAAAGGGGATAAGTTTTTGTATACCAATCCATTGGCCTATTCCGACGCATTGCCATTCAGGCAGCGCTGGGAAAAGGACCGGCAAGCTTACATTTCCAAGTCCAACTGCTGCCCGCCCAATACCGTACGCACGGTAGCCGAAGTGGGCCAGTATGCTTATAGTCTTTCCGATGCGGGAGTGTTCTTCAACTTGTATGGTGGTAATAAATTCCAAACAGCGGTGAAAGGCGGTCAGCTGCGCTTGACACAAGCCACTGACTATCCATGGAATGGTAAAATCTCCATCACGCTGGAAGAAGCGCCGAAGGGTGCATTATCGCTCTTTTTCCGCATTCCGGGTTGGTGCAGTAATGCGGGTTTAATGGTGAATGGTAAAAAGGAGTCGACAGAGCTCGCTTCGGGTAGCTATACCGAAGTGAAAAGAGCCTGGAAAGCAGGCGATCAAATTCAGTTGACGCTCGATATGCCGGTCAAGTTGATCGAATCCAATCCCCTTGTTGAAGAAACCCGGAACCAGGTAGCTGTGAAGCGCGGCCCGGTGGTTTACTGTGTAGAATCCATTGATTTGCCGAAAGGCAAAACCATTTTCGACGTAGCCGTAGCGGCTAAGAATAACTTCAAACCAGCGTTATTGACAATCGAGAATAGCCCAGTAATGAGTTTACAGGGTGACGCGGTACTGGTCGATAATTCGGATTGGAGCAAAAAACTGTATCGGGAAGTTTCGACGGAAGCGCCGAAAACCATTCCGGTACGGTTAGTGCCATACTACGCCTGGGGAAACCGGGGGCATGGGGATATGTCGGTGTGGCTGCCGTTAGTGCGGTGAAGTGGCGGACCATCGGAGGTTGCATTTGATTTGTTGTCGCGTACCTACGGCACTTTCTGAATGCGGGTTATCCGTTTTCTGCTACCAATATTCCATCCCTGACGGGATTTTGGTGAATGAAAGTCCCGTCAGGGACGCAACCTTGGTGGGAATTTAACGATGTCTACGAAGGTGGCACCTATGGAGCCTGGGGGTTGATTTGGATCTTGGGTTGTTCCATAAGCAGGTAGCCGCTCCGCGGCTGAGGCGCTTATTGAGAATGAGCGGCCGTTTTGTGTATGTCTTTATGCCGAGAGAAGGTGATCACTCTGCGACCGGCCCGTTGCGTTATGATTGGGCGGTGACATCCGTTTATGCATTATCGAGCAAAACGCCGGGATCGATGCCTAGTTTGTGATACACAGCTTTTAGAAATGGTACATCCGGTTCGCGTTTGCCATTTAGGATTTCGGAGAGTTTTGCCTTTCCCAATCCTAATAAATCTGCCAGACCGGCAGTTGAAAGATTGAGTTCAAAGCGCTTCTGTTCCACCATTTCGGGAACAGTTAAAGGTGGAAATGGAAAGTGAATTTCTTCATATTTCTCCGCAGCGATCGCCATAGCTCGCAGCTTGTTTGTCTCATCTTCGGTTAGATTACCCTCGCCACGGGTCATCAACTCGTGAATTTCATCCATCGCGGAATCATATTCCGGTTCTGTGTTGTAAATGATCTGATCGTTTTCCATAACTATCGTACGTATTTGACAACGGAAGCGTCTATTTTATCATATTCTGAATGAGTCCCCAAAAATACAATATAAAGTGTTCGTACAGGGAAATGGATTACGGTAATTAGCCGATGCTCGTTTCCGGCGATGTTAAAAACAAATCTTTGATTGCCAACGTAATCCGCTGAATTAAAGAATTGTTTTATATCGTTTGGGCAAGACCAATCGGCTTTTCTAACTATGTCATACCATTGAACGAGTGATCTACGAGTGTTAGGGTACTTTGAAACATAGCGATTTAGGATTGATCTGCTAAGTATGACCATCGTTGGCAGGATGAAGTGCGTAAGTCAGCAATATCCGGTGTGCAATGTCACAATCAGAAATCCGGTACCCTAACTGCCGTGATCGACTATCCTGCGGTTTATCCTACAACTCCCGCACCCAAATATTCCGGAAACTCACCCGGCTTCCATGCTCCTGCAACTGCAATGGCAGCTTTGAGTCGTGGTAGTGATATTTAGGATAACCCTGATAAACCATCGGTCCCTTTAATTCCACATGGTTTAAAATCAATACATTATTATGGAATACCGTCATGTAGGCCGGCTTTTCTAACGTTTTGTCCGCTTTGAAAACCGGTGCTTCGAAAACCACGTCGTAGGTCTGCCAGGTTTGAGGTTTTCGGGCTGCATTCACCAGCGGAGCGTGCTGTTTATAAACGCTGCCGGCCTGGCCATTGTAGTAAATCCGCGTGTTGTAGTTCCAGGATTCATAGATCTGCAATTCATATAACCCCATGATGAGGACGCCGCTGTTGCCGCGATTGAAATCCTTGTCTTCGGACGGATCGGGCGTGCGCCATTCAAGGTGGAGCTGCATGTTCCCGAACTTCTGTTTGGTCCGGATGTCTGTGGTTTTGGGAACAATGGTAAGTGCTTCGTTATCCGGTTTCCACTTTACGGACGAGCCGTCGGCGTGTTCCCATTTGCTGAGGTCGGGTTGGCCGCCGTAGAGCAGAAAAGCATCCGATGGTGGCAGCGCATATGTGTCGCCGGGAACCACGAGCGGCGGTTTGAGAGACCAGTCTTCCGTCGCAGAGGGCGGCGGTAACTTTTCTCCATTTTTTTCTGACTGGGCATGCGCCAAAGCGCTGACGCATAATGTGAGTAACCCTACGAACAAGTTTTTCGCGGCAGGTATGCGATATAAGGCAGAGAATTGAAAATCAACCATAAGTGAGTCTGTTGTTGATATACAAAGAAATAATAGCACAATAACTCACTATTATTTTCAATTTTCTATTTTTATTTTCTTTTATTTACGTAAATTTGCTTTTGATAAGTTTAGGTATTCTATTTGAGCTGAGAATAGGTTTAATTTTTGTCGGTATGTGACGAATTGTTTCTTTTCCATCTATTTTTAGGTAAAAAACAAAAGTTAAAGCAATGCTGGCAAATCAGAGAAGGGAAAAAATACTTGAATTATTGAAGGAGGACGGCTCGGCCAAGGTGATCGATCTGGCCAGGCTCTTTAAAGTGACCGAGGTGACGATCCGGCAGGATCTCGACAAGCTTGAAAAAGACGGCCTGGTGATCAAGGAGCACGGAGGGGCGTTTCTAAAAAATGTGGAAGACCAGGTCCGTAATTTTTCGCTGGCCAACCAGGAAAACCTCGATAAAAAGGAGTTGATCGCCGCTAAATGTCTGGAATTTATTTCCAATGGCGATACGATCATTCTGGATTCCGGATCGACGACCACGGAGATTGCCAAGAAGCTGCGGGGCAGCAACAAGCACCTGACGGTCATTACCAATGCACTGAATATTGCATTGATACTGGGCGCGGAAACAGGGATAGAAGTGATCATGACGGGGGGAGAATTCAAGCCGCCGACCTTATCGCTGACAGGGCAGAAGGCAGCGGATTTTTTCAAAGGCCTGAATGTCCAGAAACTGTTTCTCGCTACGGCGGGGTTGTCGCTGAAGGCGGGGCTTACCTACCCGAGTATCAGTGACCTGGTGGTGAAAAAGGCAATGATCGATGCGGCAGACACAACCTATCTCGTTGCGGATTCGACCAAAGTAGGCAAAAGTGCTTTCGCAAGCCTCGGTGCTCTCTCGCTGATCGATTACATCATTACAGATGCCGGCATCGAGGAGAAGCATCAGCAACTTTTTCATGACAATGAGATTGAACTGATCATCGCGGAATGAGCCAATCTTGAATGAGCCGCCGTGGAACGGTGA
>CBFGMV010000073.1:0-44282 GCA_965649915.1 uncultured Dyadobacter sp. | reverse complement strand
CCAACAGCCAACAGCCAACAGCCAACAGCCAACAGCCAACATTTAAAGAATATTTATGCTCCTGATAGTTGACGACGATCTTGCGATCCGTACTTCGCTGGTACTGCTCCTGAAAAAAGAGGGGTTTGAGGTCAGGGGCGTGAGTTCGCCGGAAGAGACATTCGACGTGCTAAAAACATTGACGCCCGAACTGATATTGCTCGATCTGAACTTTTCGATCGAAACATCGGGAAAGGAGGGTATGCATTTGTTGCAGCAGATCAAAAAACGACATGCGTCGATTCCCGTGATCCTGATCACCGGTTGGGGCACGATCGACCTGGCGGTGCGAGGAATGAAGGAAGGGGCTGTCGATTTTGTGACGAAACCCTGGCAGAACGATTACCTGCTACAATCCATCCGCACGATCCTGAACCTTGCCAAGCCGGCACTGCAGGTTGGGAGCAGGCGTAAGCTGGATCAGCAGTATCAATTCGATAACATCGTCGGTGAAGACCCCAACCTGCTTAGTATACTGGAAACCATCGGCCGGGTTGCACCCACGGACGCGCCGGTGCTGATCACAGGTGAAAGCGGAACCGGCAAGGAGCTCATCGCAGAAGCCATTCATTTGAACAGCAGACGAAAAGTGAGGCCTTTTGTGAAAGTAAACCTGGGCGGAATATCTTCCACATTGTTTGAAAGCGAACTGTTCGGCCATGTCCGGGGCGCATTTACCGACGCGAAGACGGACCGGACGGGCCGCTTCGAAATGGCGAACCGGGGCACCATTTTTCTTGATGAAATCGGAGAGCTGGACCTTTCAAGCCAAGTCAAATTGCTCCGGGTATTACAGGAGCGCACATTTGAGCCGCTGGGAAGCAGCAAGAGCCGCACGGTGGACATCAGGGTGATATGCGCGACCAACCGTAACCTGGAAGAGATGGTGGCGCAAGGCACGTTCAGGGAGGATCTCTACTATCGGATCAATCTTATCACCGTGAAATTGCCAGCATTGCGTGAGCGGCCGGATGATATTCCTTTACTATCGGTGTTTTTTGTCAACAACCTGAAAACGATTTATGGAAGGCCTGACCTGAAACTGAGCACCGAGGCCTTGAAATGGCTGAAAAACCTGCCGCTGCAGGGAAATATCCGTCAGCTTAAGAACGTGGTCGAACGGACTGTGCTGCTGGCAGGAACGGACGTCCTGGACATTGCGGATTTTCAAAGCAACCTGAATGCGGGCAATGCGGCGCCGACGAAAAGCCTGCCGGAAGTCGGTAGTATCACTTTGGAAGAAATGGAATACCAGATGATCGTGCGTGCCATGCAATACCACCAGAACAAGGTCAGCAAAGTCTCCCGTTCTCTGGGGATTACCCGTTTTGCATTGTACCGGAGGCTGGAAAAGTACGGGATATCTTTTGATTCGGAGGAGGTATGAGGCTATCCACGAAGACGAAATACATTCTTTACATCACGATCCTGCATTTAGTCCTGGTAATGCTGGTTTACAAGGTTCTTTTTCAGGACAAAATAGTTTTTATAGCCTCCGAGATATTTCTGCTGACATCCGCGGTCACTTCCATTGTGCTCTATAACAACTTTATGCAACCTATCCAATTTGTGAAGTCCGGAATCGAGGCCATTAAGGACAAGGATTTTTCTATCAAGTTTGTCCCGACGGGCAAGGGCGAAGTAGATGTGCTGATCGAGGTGTATAATATGATGATCGATCAGCTGCGGGAAGAGCGTATCAAGCTGAACGAGCAGCATTTTTTTCTGGAAAAACTCATTGAAGCGTCGCCCATTTCGATCATCATCCTGGATTACGATGAGCAGGTCGAATCGCTTAACAGCAAGGCGAAGGCGCAATTTGAAGAAGCGGGAATGACCCTCACCGGAAGGAAGCTTACTGAAACCGGCCAGCCTTTGCTGGCGGAACTTTCGGGCATGCAGGATGGCGAATCGAGAATGGTGAAGACCAATGGAATTGTTACATTCAAAGTGCAGCGGTCTCATTTCATGGACCGGGGTTTTCGCCGCTCGTTTCTGATGATCGAGGAGTTGACCAACGAAATCCTGGAATCGGAGAAGAATGCCTATGGAAAGGTGATCCGTATGATGGCACATGAAGTCAACAATACGCTGGGCGCCACCGATTCGATATTGCAAACGACTAACCACCTGCTTCCCGATGCAGATTACCGGGAAGTAAAGGATGCATTGCAAATCGCGTCGGAACGTAACCGAAGGCTCACCCGGTTCATGAGAAACTTCGCGGACGTAGTGCGCCTGCCCATGCCCGCCCTCGCAAGCACGGATATTCGTAAACTGATCGCAGACGTGGTATTGTTTATGGAAAATGCAGGTTCAGAACGCGGCGTGACTATTACATGTGACCTGGAAAAGACGCCCGTTTTCTGCAATGTGGACCAGGGGCAGATGGAACAGGTTTTAGTGAATGTGATCAAGAATGCCATTGAAGCCTGCGAGGCTGGGAACGAAATCGTCATCTCGGTTACCGCTGAGCGTATATTGATCCGAAACAATGGCAAAGCCATTGACGCGGAGGTGAACGCCCAGCTATTCAATCCTTTTTTCAGCACTAAGCGCGATGGTCAGGGTATCGGACTGACATTGACGAGGGAAATCCTGAGCAACCACGGATTTGCATTCGCCCTGCAAACCGCAAACGACGGCTGGACCGAGTTCAGGATTGAGATTGGGTAATGTCATGCTTTCCGTACCTGAATGGCGAATGCGCGGGCAGGATTTGCGATCATCAGCGTGTCGATATCGTCCTGCGTAATGCCGTTCTGTACCAGGGCCGGAAGCAGGCGATCTGAAATGGCCGTAAAGCCACGAAACTGACCACCATCAGGCTCGCCGGGCCGGTACCAGCCCGCGTCATGTGAGATGAGGACTTGTTTGAGGCGTTTCTTCTTTTTCAGGAACGTGATCAGTGCCACATGGCGGTTAATATTGTCTTCATTCACACCGTCCAGGCTGATCCAGCAGCCGCTTTTTCCTACATTTTCCAATTCTTCGTCGCTCCCGCTCGCGTGTACCCATACGAATGCGGACGGATGTACGCCCAACTGTTTTAGTATACCGATTTCCTCGCGTGCGGGTAATGTCGGGCCGGTGTGGGAGCAGATGGTCAGGCCGGTTTTCAAATGTGTCAATGCGGCTGCCCTGATCAGCTTTTGGTGCAGTTGGGATAATGCGCCGTTGTTGACGCCGGTCTTGATAAATCCAGGACGAATGCCGGTACCTTCAATGCCTTTTTCGAATTCGGTTATCCAGCGATTTGCAAGCTGATCGGCCGTTTCGGTGAATGCCCATTTGGGTAAATATTTGTTGTCGGAAGCTCCGTAATAGCCGGTGTTGGTCAGAATGTGCAGTCCTGATTGTTCAGAAAGTGTTTTGAGTAAAACTACATCCCGCCCGATGAATGCCGGCGTGCATTCAACCAGCGTGTTGATCCCGCGTTGCTTTATTTCCAGCAGGTAGGGCAGGACTTTTGCAACCACCTCGTCGTGTTTCCAGCGATCGGATGAAATTTTGTCGGCACCAATAAAATCAACGAGCACATGCTCGTGAATTAATGCCCGGCCAAGTTTGGCGACGGCAATTTTGCCTTGGACTGAATACGTGTAAGGTAGATCAGCGAGATCGATAGCTGCCAGGGACGGAGCTGCTCCTAGTGTCGCCAGGAATTGCCTGCGGGAGACGTTGATTGCCATAGTGCCTTTCAAGAACAACAATTAAAGCTCCTGGTTTCTTTAATCTCCTTTACTCAATAATGATAAAAGGCGTTGGGCTGAAAGAGATGATAAAAATGACGAACGCGAGGATGCCCAGGATGATCCTCGGCGTGTCCAGCGGCGTATTGTCCTCGGTTTCAGGATGTCTGATGCCCAGAAAACGGCCCAGAATAAAGACGAATGGCAGCAGGTTCACGGATCCGTTCCATTCGGGGCGCACATAGGTGACCGCAAACTGCCCTACTACGATGATCAGGCTGACCATCAGGGCCGTGGAAGTGTTGTCAAATGCCCGTTTGAAGCAGATATACAGGAAATAGATATAAATCGCGAGGTACAACAGGCGTTCATAAAACACCGCATTGCTTCCGGTTGCAAAAGAATCGGTCCGGAAAATACCCAGCCCGGCATAAAATGCAAAAATGCCGAAGAGGACGGGCGCTACGACGTTGAAGCGTTTCTTCCCGATTAATCCGTAAAGGATATGCCCGCCGTCGAGCTGTCCGATTGGGATAAGGTTCAGTGAAGTGAAAAAGAGCGCCAGGTATCCTGCAAAAAGATAGGGATAATGGATCATTTCATACGCATGAGGCAGTCTGGCAGGATCGGCAACATAGGTTTTGAAAAACCAGAACAGCATATTGTCACCCAGCATAAGGTTTCCGGCAGGGTTTTCATAAACGAACTGAGGGTAATTCGGGCCAAAACGGGCGTAATCCGGGTGGATACTGAAAATGTATTCGGGCGGCGGCAAATGCGTGAAACCGTACCAAAGCACGACCAATGCAGCAACAAAGCCAGCCAACGGTCCTGCGATGCCGATATCAAAGAATTTGAGCCGCGACCTTACCGCCTCTTTAATTCTGATGAATGCGCCCAGCGTCCCGATGCTCTCCGAAATGCCAAACCAGAGCGGAATGTAGTAGGGAAGCGTCACCTTCACTTTATGCGCCCTGGCGACGAAATAATGTCCGAACTCATGAATGGTCAGTATGAGCAGGAACGGAATGGAGAAATGAAAGCCCTGAACGAACTCCGCCCAGCCCATCGCCTTGAAATTTTCCGGGATTACTAACTCTTCTTTTTTCCCGATCAGGAAAAAAAGGAAGTCGTAAACGAACCCGAACTTGTTGCCGAACATCCATTCCGCACCGGCCATGGTAGTGGTAATGACGGTGACAATAAATAAAACGGCCTGGATGATGTGGGTTCGCGTGTTAGACGGCATAGTCTTTGAGGTATTCCAGAATGGTGACCGGCTTTTGGACATGAATGGTGGCGATGCCCAATTGGGACGCGGCCGTGATATTGTCCAGGTTATCGTCCAGGAATAATGTTTCGTCCGCTTTCAGCCCGGCTTGATCGAGGACTTTTTCATAAATCCGGGGATCAGGCTTCATCAAACCCATCTCATAGGACAGGAAGACGATTTCGAAAAGATCATCGAGCCGGTCGACACCCGTCGATGCTTTCAATATCTTGTTCACCTGGGTAATGTGAATGGAGCTGGTGTTGCTCAAAAGGAAAAGCCGATAGCGGGTGGCCAGTTTCCGAAGCAATTCCACGCGCTCTGGCGGCAGGTCCAGCAGGAGGCTGTTCCAGGCCGTATCGATGGCTTCGTCCGACAGATCAGGGAAATTCAGGATTTCACGCACATAGTTCCGGAATGTGGCTTCGTCCAGCAAACCGGTCTCAAACTGGCGGAAAAGCTCACTTTCCTTGAAAATCGTGAGTATTTCACTTTGTTCCCTGCCGCTCAAATCAGCGAAAGACCGGGAAGCAATGGGTACGTCGATGTTCAGGATGACGTCGCCCAGGTCGAAAATGATATTCTTGATCTGATCGTTTTTCATGGATGATTCTTTACGCTTCTACGACAACCCCCATTGAGCAGAATTTGTCGATCCGCTGATCGATCCGGTCTTGCTCGTTGATGGCGGACAATTCGCCAATGTTTTCGAGGATTACCCTTTTCAGCTCGTCGGCCATCCATTTGTGGTCCAGGTGTGCGCCGCCAAGTGGTTCGGCGATGATTCCGTCGACCAGTTTATTGGTTTTCATATCCTTCGCGGTGATCTTCATCGCTTCGGCTGCCTGCTCCTTGAAATCCCAGCTCCGCCAGAGAATAGCCGAGCAGTTCTCGGGGGAGATCACCGAATACCAGGTATTTTCGAGCATGAGCACGCGATCGCCGATGGCGATACCCAGTGCGCCCCCGGAAGCTCCTTCGCCGATGACGATGCAGATTACCGGGACTTTGAGCATAAACATTTCTTTCAGGTTCCTGGCAATAGCTTCGCCTTGCCCGCGCTCTTCGGCTTCCATACCCGGAAATGCACCGGGCGTGTCGATCAGTGTCACGATAGGCTTGTTGAACTTCTCAGCCAGTTTCATCAGACGCAACGCCTTGCGGTAGCCTTCCGGATTGGGCATGCCAAAGTTCCGGTGCTGGCGCTGCTTGGTGTTACGGCCTTTTTGTTGGCCGATGAGCATGAACGATTGGCCGTCTACATTGGCCAGTCCGCCGATAATAGCCGGATCGTCGCGCACCTGCCGGTCGCCGTGCAGTTCTATAAACTCGTCACAGATCAGTTCGATGTAGTCGAGCGTGTAGGGGCGGTCGGGATGGCGGGAGAGCTGTACGCGCTGCCAGCGCGTCAGGTTTTCAAATATTTCTTTTCGAAGGTTGGTGATGTTGCCTTCCAGCAACGCAATGGCGTCTGAAAAATCGACATTGTTTTCATTCGCCAACGCTTTCATTTCTTCGAGCTTGCGTTCGAGCTCGGCCATAGGCTTTTCAAAATCCAGGTATGTTCTCATATTTAGGTTCTGGTGATTAGTGGGCGTGATGAGAGGGAATCAAAGTTCGTAGGTAGTGCCTCTCAACGGTATTTCAACCGATTCGTAGCCGTGTTCTTGAATTTTACTTTGGAATTCAGCCATGCTTTGCTGCTCTCCGTGGACTAGAAAAATGCGTTTGAGTTTCTCCGGATCCTGCATTTTTACAAATTGAATTAGGTCGTTTTGGTCTCCGTGGCCGCTAAATACGTCAATTTTTTCAACATTAGCCAAGACCGGGTACTGCTTTCCGCGAATCGAGATGGTATCCTGTCCATTCAGAAGCCGCCATCCGAGGGTCCCTTCCGATGCATAACCGATCATCAGGATCGTAGCGTAAGGGTTGCCGATATTGGCCTCCACGTGATGCTCCACACGCCCGCCCTGTACCATTCCCGATGAGGAGATAATAATGCAGGGTTCATTATAGTTGGAGACTGCCCTGCTGGCGTCCGCGCTTTCCAGGTATATCAGGTTTTCGAAGTCAAAGAGCATATCGTTGTCTTCCTGAAATTCCCGGGCTTCCTTGTTCAGCATACGCGTGTGACGCTGATACACCTTCGTGCTGCTGTGCGCCAGCGGACTGTCGGAAAATACCTTGATGAAAGGAAAGGAATGGGTCAGGTACAACTGATTCAGGGTATAAAGCAATGCCTGGGTTCTGCCTACACTGAATGAGGGAATAATGAGTCTTCCCGGAATATCGATACAGGTGCGCTTGATCACATCGGCAAGGGTTTCCGCCGATCCGCGCTGATCTTCGTGCAGCCGGTTTCCGTATGTCGACTCGCAGATCAGGTAATCCACCTGAGGGATTTCCTGCGGATCGATCAGCAGGGGATAGTTGCGCCGACCGATGTCACCTGAAAAGCAAACCCTTTTTTTCTCACCGTTTTCAAATACTTCAAGCACGATATGCGCAGCTCCGAGCAAATGTCCGGCTGCGTAGTAAGTGACGGTAACATTGTCGGCAATGCGGTAACGTTGCCCGAAAGCAACCGGAACGAAATTATCCAGCGCCTCGGTCACATGTTTTTCAACGAAGTAATCCATGGGAACCTCCCGCTTCTTCTTGCCTTTGCGTTTGGATGACCCGTAGCGGGAATTCAGGCGCTTCTGGTGGAGATTAGCCGCATCTTTGAGCAGGAGGGAGGTCAGCGCCATAGTAGGTTCCGTGCAAACCACCCTTCCTTCAAACCCTTCCTTGTAAAGATTGGGGATATTACCCGAGTGGTCGATGTGCGCGTGAGTAAGCAGCACAGTATTAATCAGGCTCGGTTCAAAAGGGAAAACACTTTTTTGTTGTTCATACCTGGTTTTCTTACCGATCTCATCCAGATCGAAATCGGAGCCGCAGTCGATCAGGATCCGGTAGTCGTCTGTTTCCAGAAGGAACATGCTACCTGTAACCTGCTGCGTAGCTCCCCAAAATGTCAATTTCATATAAATAGTATGGGGTGAAAGCTATATTAGGATTTTTCCCTCGTCGGAAAAATCAATATGACTATTGTATCTTTTCTTTGTAAACTACCAATTGTTCGGCTAATATCTTACAAAAGTACCAAAAAACTGCCTCTGAATCGGAGATTAGTTGCTAGATTGGAGAAAGCGGTACGAATTTTGTGCCTTGCGAATATTTTAACATGATGAGAGCGCCTCTTCTTTTATTTAGTATCCTGCTGACAATCCGCACCGCCGCTGCACAGGCGATCGACAGCGCGGGGCTCGTCCGTTTCTCCGACGCTGTGCTCGAATTACAGAACAGCGAATTCATGCGAAGCGGCTCGCTGGCCGTGAGTGTCAAGGCTGTAAAGGAGGGTGCTAAGGTGTTTTCACTAAACTCCGAACGTTCGCTGCCGTCGGCGTCCACATTAAAACTGGTTTCCACCGCAACAGTGCTTGCGCTTTTTAGCGGTGATTTCAAATTTCAGACATTTCTTGAATACGATGGAGTCCTTCGCGGCGATACGCTCGCAGGCAACCTGTATATCCATGGAACCGGCGATCCGTCACTGGGAAGCGACCGATTCAAAGGCTACCCCACCGCTCCGGAAATGGTCAACCGATGGGTGGCGGCGGTCAGGCGTACGGGCATTAAGTATATCAAGGGGAAAGTACTTGCCGACGCTTCATTTTTTGATAAAGAAGCGGTTGCCAGCACATGGATCTGGGGTGATATGGGTAATTATTACGGGGCAGGAGTTCAGGGACTTAATTTCAATGAAAACTTCTACCGTGTCAAATTCAAACCCGGCGTGGATCCGGGTGGCCCTACGACCGTTCTTGGTACCGACCCTGTGATTCCATATTTGTCGTTTACGAATCAGGTCATGACCGGGGAACGCGGCTCGGGTGACCAGACGATCATTTACAGCAGTCCGCTGGGCAATCATGTGCTGCTTACCGGCACTATACCCGCGGGGAGTCCCGCCTTTACGGTAAAAGGCTCCATTCCCGATCCGGCATGGTATACCGCCTATGCGTTGAAAAACGCATTATCGGGCAGCGGTATCGTGGTGGTAGAAGAGGAGCGGCTATCCGGCAACCAGAATCTCATTGCACCCACTCCAAAGAAGATTATCGACGAGTATAAATCACCACCATTGCGTGAGCTTTGCCAACAGGCCAATTTTTGGAGCATTAATCTTTTTGCCGATGTTTTTTTCAAGCAATCGGGCAAACGTCTGGCCGGCAGTTCCGGATTCGATGATGCTGCAAAGGCCATCACCGGCTACTGGTCGGGGAGAGGGGCAGATTTAAGGGGTTTTTATATCAAGGATGGCAGTGGCCTGTCGCCTTCCGGTTCGATCACAGCTGGAAGCCTGACGGATATCCTGAATCTCATGAACAAGGATGCAGGCTTCACCGATTTTTATAAAAGCATTGCGGTGCTAGGCCAAAACGGAACCGTCCGTAACCTGGGCAAAGGCACGCGGGCGTCGGGAAACGTGCATGCGAAAAGCGGATCTATCGAAGGTACGCGCGCATTTGCGGGTTACGTGACGTCCAAATCAGGCGCTTTGCTCAGCTTCACGATCATCGCTCACAAATATGTGCCTGGAAGCAATCGTGTGATTTCGGATTCATTGGTGAAGTTGATGACTTTAATGGCGGAGCTTTGAGAAATCAAATTTGTTGTTACATCCCTAACTGGATTTCATCGTACGGTCCAAGCATCTCTTCTACCAATATTACGTGCCTGACGGCACTTTTATTGGGAATGCAAAGTCGCGTCAGCGACGTAACATCGGTAGAACAAGGAACGCGGCTAACTAAAAACGGAAATGCCGTAGGCATGCAACAACATTTATAAAAAACTATTGCACCACTTTCTCGATCACCAGATTGTGATTGGTATAAATGCAAAGATCAGCTGCGATGGTCAATCCTTCCCGCACCATTTCTTCAGCGGACAAATGCTGAGCATGTTTTTTCAATGCCTGCGCAGCCGACAATGCAAAGTTTCCTCCGGATCCGATCGATGCTATCCCGTTTTCAGGTTCCAAAACGTCGCCGGTTCCCGAAATAACGAGAATTTCTTCCTTGTTTGCCGTAATCATCATCGCTTCCAGTTTACGGAGGTAGCGGTCGGTGCGCCAATCTTTGGCAAGTTCGATCGCAGCGCGTTTCATATTGCCGCCGTAGGCATTCAGTTTTTCTTCAAAACGGTCGAGCAGGGTAAATGCATCGGCTGTCGATCCGGCGAAGCCCACCAGGATCTTACCACCCATCAGTGACCGTATTTTCTTTACATTACTTTTGGCAACGGTGTTACCCATTGTAGCCTGGCCATCAGCGCCCAGCGCGACGGTGCCATTATGCAGTACACCAAGGACGGTGGTAGCGTGTATTTTTTCCATGTTAATCGTTAAATGTCGTCTGTTTTGCCATCAACCTGGCAGGACGGCGGCTAAAACAAAAGTGCCAGGCGGGTTGGCCTGACACTTTTGCATATTAAACTATGTCTTCCGATCAGACGAGCATGCTCATCGGTTCTTCCAAAAGCTTTTTCACACTAAGCAGGAACTGGGCCGCTGTTGCGCCGTCCACCACGCGGTGATCTGCGGAAAGCGTCACTTTCATGATGTTGGTAGGATAAACCGTTCCATCTTCCTTGAAAGCAGCTACCTTCTTGATCGCACCGATCGCGAGGATGCACGAATCCGGCGGGTTGATGATCGCCGTGAACTCGTCTACCCCGAACATACCCAGGTTAGATATGGAAAATGTATTGCCTTCCCAGTCTTTGGGTTGCAGTTTTTTGTCTTTCGCTTTACCGGCAAGATCTTTCACTTCACCTGAAATCGTCGACAGTGTTTTCTTATCGGCGTCGCGGATTACAGGAACCAGCAGGCCTTCGTCTACCGCTACCGCTACACCTACATTGACGTAGTTATATTTTCTGATCTTGTCACCCAGCCAGGCAGAGTTAACCGCAGGATGTTGTTTCAATGCAATGGCGCACGCCTTGATCACCATGTCGTTGAAAGAGATCTTGGCAGTAGCTACTTCGTTCAGCTGCGGACGAAGCGCCATGGCCTTATCCATTGTGATTTCCATGGTTACATAGAAATGCGGGGCAGTGAAGAGGCTTTCGCTCAATCTGCGTGCAATGGTCTTACGCATTTGTGAAACCGGCGTGTCGGTAAAGTCTCCGGATGCTGCGGGAGCGCTCGTTGCCGCAGGAGCCGCTTCTGCTTTGGCGGCAGGTGTTCCCACTGCGGGAGCAGGTTGAGCCGCAGCAGCAGGTGATTCGCTTTTGGCAGCAGGCTTGAATTCGTCCACATCGCGCTTTACGATACGTCCGTTATCGCCGCTTCCTGAAACCTGGCTCAGGTTGATGCCTTTTTCGTCGGCGAGGCGTTTTGCCAATGGCGATGCTTTCACACGTTCATTGGAATCTGCCACTGATACCGCTTTGTCGGATCCGTTTACCTGTGCCGCAGGCTGCTCTGCGGGAGCCGATGCAGCAGTTTCAGCAGGTGCTTCTCCGTTTTCGCGGGCCAGCAAAGCTTCCACATTAGAACCTTCTTCACCGATGACGGCGATGATACCGTCTACGGGTACCGCTTCACCTTCCTTGATACCTACATAAAGCAGTGTACCGTCTTCATATGCTTCAAGTTCCATTGTAGCTTTGTCGGTTTCGACTTCTGCCAATATGTCGCCTGATTTTACTTTATCTCCTACTTTTTTCTGCCACGACACCAGCGTACCTTCTTCCATGGTATCACTCATTTTCGGCATCCGAACCACAGTCGCATTGATTTTTTCAGCAGGAGCCGAAGGTTTCGGAGCCGCTGGCGCTTCAACCGTTTCTACGGCAGGTGCAGGTTTGTTCTCTTCTTGCGTAGGCTCGGCAGCAGCTGCAGATCCGTTTCCGTTGCTGGCACCTTCGAGCAAGGCCTTGTAATCTTCGCCTTCTGCGCCCACGATAGCCATGATCCCGTCGATGGGGACGGCATCGCCTTTTTGGACGCCAATGTAAAGAAGAGTTCCGTCGTAATAAGATTCAAGGTCCATGGTTGCCTTGTCGGTTTCCACCTCAGCAATCACTTCACCGGATTTAATTTTATCGCCTACTTTTTTGTGCCATTCCGCGATAACACCTTCTTCCATGGTGTCGCTCATTTTGGGCATACGAATTACTTCTGCCATATCGCTCGTTAAGGTATTTTTTGTTCTTGGTCGAAATTCAGATTCCAGTCAAAATTACAATAAAAGGTGAATAGGAGAGATTTTTAGCAGTATAAAATTGCCCTACCTGCCGCGGCCGTCTTATTTGGTCGAATTAGTTGTTTTGGTAGGTCTTGATTATCAGTAGTATAGGAATGTGAAGCGTTCCGGAAGCATTTATATTGAGCCAAACCTTACCTCCGTACGGCCTGTTTAAGGTTTTTGGGTAATATATAAATGATCTGCCAAAAGATGTGAATTAAGCCATTCCACGTTTTCGGCGGCCGTTTGGACGGAAACTAACCTGAGCGTTCTGAAGAAACCCGCGGCAACCCGCAGCCGCTTCCGGAAGGTATACGACGTTTCTCCGTGTTGATTTTCAGGCCGCTCGATGGGGATCCCAGTGCAGCGCAGCCTGATTTTGGCGATCAGACCGATCAGGTAGGGCGATTGCCTCAGAAAGGGAAGGAACTGTTGTGCGGCCTCCCGTCGCACGACCATGAAGAGTCCCGCATTCATTGGAATCCGCTTTCCAGAGAGCCAGTGAATCATTCCCTTGAAAAGAAAGGAGGTCAGCAGCCTTGCCGGAGATTCGTATTGCCCCTGCCTTTTTGCGAACACCACATCCGTGCCCGGGCTCAGCGCACGGATCAGTCGGGGCAGGTTTTCGGGCTCGTCCTGCAAATCGGCATCCATCGTTGCAATGACCTCGCCCCGGGCGAAAGCCATACCAGCTATTAGCGCGCTGCTCTGTCCTACGTTCTTTTTCAGGTCGACAATGTGGAAGGCAACGGTGGGCGGCAGGTTGCGGAGGATCGAAAGCGTATGATCCGGCGAGGCGTCGTTGACATAAACCATTTCGTAGGCCTGATTTGCCCGGGCCGACATCATACTGACCCGCTCATGGAGCTCCGCGAGTGTGGAGGCGCTTTTATAAAGCGGAACGACAATGCTGATCATCAGTAACCTTTGTCATAATCTACCACATTGACTAATCTTTCCCCGCGCAGGTAACGCGCGAGATTTGCTTCGAAAAGAGGCTGCCATTTGTAAACCGGCCCTTCCAGGCTCCGGCCTACATGCGGGCTGACCATGATGCGGGGTTCCTGCCAGATCCCGTGAGAGGGTGGCAATGGCTCCTGCTCAAACACATCGAGTGCAGCCCCTGCGAGCTTCCCTGCCCGTACCTGTCGGAGCAGCGCTTCATCGTCGAGTGTTCCGCCGCGTCCGATATTGACCACGAATGCGGTTGGGGGCAGTTGGTCCAGAATCTGTTTGTTTACCAAATGCGCTGTTGCCTTTGTTTTCGGTAAGCATATGATCAATGCATCTGCATCGGCAAGCCTGGATTGCCAGGATTGACGTCCGAAAATAGTGACAGAGCCCTCCTGTGAATCTTCCATTTGGTTTCGCGTCGCCGACACTTCGCCTCCCATTGCGGTAATCAGTCTGGCTATTTCTCTGGCGAGGCTGCCCCATCCCAGGATCAGGCACCGGCTCCCGTGTAGCGTTCGCAACCGGTGACGCTGCCATTGACTGCCGTTTTGCTCGTCGCGGAGCAGGTGTATCTGGCGGAACAGCGTGAGCAGCAGTGCCATCGTGTGCTCTGCCAGCTCCGGATCATATATCCCCCGGGCACAAGTGAGCAGAATGTTGTTATCTACCAAATGTTGCTTTTCGGAAAGTATCAGGTCCACGCCGACGGAATTGGATTGCATCCAGCGTAGTTGACGGGCAAAAGGCAGGCTTTGGATAAAATAGCGGTTCCCAAGCACGATCTCTGCCCCGGATATGAGCGTCCGGGCTTCCTGCTCAGAGTGCGCAATGGCAATGCGGTGGTCTGGCGCTATTTGTTGCAGGCGGTTGAAATGTTCCGGCACCGGCTCGTACATCAGCAGTATCATGCGTGGTGCGGATTGGTGGTCCAGCTTTCCACCTGCTGCCGGAATAAATGAAAGTCGGCGGCTACCTCTTCGGCAGACCGTGCGCGCGCGTCTTCGTACGCTTCGCGGATGTGGTGAATCATGTGTTCCATGCTGTACTGGGCATGGTCGCGGATGAACGTCCGGCGCAGGAAGCTGAAATCGATGCCCAGCCTGGCGTATTCCTTGATGAGGTATTTACTGGGAATGGGCGCTCCGCTCGCCGGATAGGTAACGCCGCCAGCACCCAAAGGCACTTCGAAATGGTTGCGGATGTTGACGACCGTTTCGTTCATCAGGGGAACAAATATGTTTTTGCTGTTTTGCTGGATATGGAGGTCATTGAGGCCAATGTAGGCTCTCCGGAGCGGCAGTTGACTGAGTTCGGCCATACAATTCAGCGCCGAGGCAGTTTCAATCAGAATGTTGAAGCCTGCCCGATTGCCGATCAGCTCGGCGGCTTGCCGGGCTTCCTGCGTGTGATGCACCATTGGGAGGAAAATTTCGTCGGCCCCGGCCTGCAACGCCAGTTCGATTTCCTGGTGGGTGTGCTCAACAGAAAAGCCGTTGATGCGGCAGATGAGTTTGCCCTCCGGTGTTACTTGCCGTGCCCGGCACAGATCGTCGTAAGTATCAAAGTTGATCTGCGTATCGAATCGCTCCTGACGTAATTTTTTGCCCTGGTTTTCCCAATCGACGATAATGCCATCTACACCGGCCAGAACCGCCTTTTCGATGACCGTCGGATCGGTTGAAAACAGAAATAGCTGGAAATGGCTGGTTTTACGTAGATTTTGGTTCACAGGCTTTTTGTTTTCCGTGCAACGATCAGACAACTGGTTCCAAAAGGTATTTTCGATTTACTACGGATGGCTTTGGTCTCCCATTGCAGCATTCTCCGCAGCATGCGTGCGGTACCGGGACGTCCGGCCATATGCTCATTCTTCTTTTTTTCGGGCGTGTTATTCTTTTTTACACCAAACTTTTCCGGCAGAACCCGGGCCAGCCACATGGGTGCCCACACGAGCGAGAAGAAGTAGGTTTGATAGCTGACTTCAAATCCGGTTTGTTCCAAAAGCTGGGAAAGCTTGCTGAGCGTGTACCTTCTGAAATGCCCGAGCTGCACATCATTTTCAGACCACAGGCTATTGAATGCGGGGACTGTCAGCATGATCCTGCCATCCGGGACCAGCAGTCTGTTAATGTTTTCGAGGAAAGCCCGGTCGTTTTCGATATGTTCCAGCACATCAAAGAACCCGGCAGCAGGTGCGGACCCGTTTGCTTCCTGTATATAATCTTCTAATGTACTTTGGATCGTGGATCTTATCCCTCTTTTCCGGGCGTTTTCGATACCGCTACGGTAGGGCTCGACCAGCGTAACCTGATAGCCGGCTTCCTGCATGGCTAATGCGGTGATCCCGTTCCCTCCGCCGATGTCCAGGAAGTCGGTAGGGAAGGTATTGGCCTGCATCGCTGCCACAAGGCATTCGTTCCGGTGCTGGTACCAGAAAGAAACATCTTCCATGTCATAGCAAACCGAATTGCCGTCGTCGGGATACGAAACAATCCAGTTTTCCCTGTCTCTTCCCATTATTTCTTTTCTCCTGTGATGATCTGGAACGGCAGAAAGGTGTTAAGGCCCGGGATTTTTTCCAGAACCGGCTCGCTTTTTTGGCCGATGGCTGTGTTGGATAGAAATGGCGGGTAAAAGCCAAATCTTTTGATCCGGAGATTTTTCCAACCCGCATAATCCATGGCCCCGAACAGCTTTTTCCGGGTCATATCTGCAACGCCTTTATCACCTTCCCAGGACATGCCCGGGGTGAATGCGATTTGCAGATAGTACAACGGGTTATAGGCATTCGGTTCGAGGAAAACGAGCCTGGCCCCCGGTTTGGCGATGCGGTGCATGGCTTGAAAACAGGCATGCAGGCTGTGAAAATGATGCAGCGCCATGAAACCCATCACCACATCGAATTGCTCATTCAGTTCCTCGGGAGCGTCCAGAATATCGGCCGCATGCAATTTCACCGGGAACTTATTGTCATTATATACCAGCAACTGCTGCAAAAGGAATGGCGAGAGGTCGAGCCCTTCGACCCTGTAACCCTGAGCAAGAAAGTTGAGCGTGTATTTTCCCATGCCGCATGCCACATCGATGATCCGGTCTGTCTTTCTGATTCCGGCAAAATCGATCACTTCCTTCACATGCCTGCGTACATAGGGTGATGACACCGGGATCATCGTCTTCTTGATCTGGTGCCCGAAGTAATCGAGCTGCTGATTATTGTGGAATTTGATGTTGGAAACGACAATGCTCATAGCAACTGAGTTGGAGATCCTTTGAGCATTCAATATAAATTAAAATGTTGCGATCGGCAACTAATGGGAGCTGCTACTTTTTTACCGGCGTAACGCGCCTATAAGTTACTCATTGCTGGTTACTTCATAGAGGTTGACACGCCAGATCGCCGAATTGAAGATAGCCAGTTTTTTCAACCCCGACTGCTCCGGGTTTGTGATGTTTTCAGCGGACAGAATATAATCACATCGCATCGCACGCAGCGCCGCATGTGAGAGCGTGACAGGCCTGCTGGCCGGCGCCTGCCCGCGTGTCATATGCGTTTCGTAATAGGATGTTCCCTGATCGTACAGAATGAGACACTGGCTGCCCCAATAATCGAAAAACCCCCTGTTTGCCTGGTTCTTTTCCAGCTCCGCTGCGATGATCTTCCTGAACTTTTGCTTGTAGGAAAGCGGGTAGTTGCTCGAATAGCCATCGATTGTCCATAGTCCATTATACTGGGCTATGGCGGGAGGAATGCCGATACTCGCTACGCGGTAGGATTGAACGGGCTTTTGAATATAGGCTTTAATTTCGCTGAACATGCGTTCAGCATAGTAGTCATCGTAGGTGTAGATATAATGGTAGGGCGTGATCTTCACAAATTGCTTAACGAACCGCTCATAGTAAGTGGGCTGATAAGCGAAGCAAACGGCGAGTTGTGCGAATGCGACCACGGCGGTGATCCGGTTGCGATAGGCGTTTGAAATGAGCAGGATAGCTTGCGCAGCAGCAATATGCCACAGGAGCTGAAGAAAAATATGAAACCTATCCAGGCTGAACATCCGCAGCAGATCGGATCGGTTACGGAGGTTTACGACCGGTTCCCATTGTAGCGCCGCAATATACATGCAGATCAGCACGATAGCGGCCATTGTGATTGTCAGTTGCGCAGGAAGGAGCTTTTTGCGGACGATGAAAACACCGTAGACAGAGCACACGAAAGGCAGCAGGACGAACGTGTGCAGCGATAATGCAACATCGATATTTCCCAGAAGGAAATACCGTGCAAATACCTTCACACAGATGAATAGCGAGCTGGGGAAGCGACGCATTTCCGTGCGGTGAGAAACAAAGCCCTGGCCTCCCAGCAGATTCTGGATCAGATCTATTTTGGTAGTGAGGTAAACCGCCAGCAGAACGCCGAATGCCACCAACAGACGCCGGTAGGGTAATTTCCTGATCACATCATGGGCAATCAGCAGGCCTAATGCGAAAAGTATAAAAACACCCGCCGACTGAAAATTCGAAGTGAACGGAAATGCACCGAAGATCAGCCAGTTCCACGTTGCGGGTTTTGCATTCCGGATGTTGAGTAAGGCGAAGAGAAGCAGCGGTTGCCCGGCGATGCTGAGGCCCCAGGTTGGTAAAAAGGGCGTAAATGCGAACGATAGAGCCAGCAATGCGGATGCCCATTCATTCAGCCCGAGATAGCGCCGGGATAACAGCCACATGCCGGCTAATGCAACCGCACTGATGAAAAGGATGTAGAACTGATAGGCCGCGAAGGTCGGTAAAACGAGGTTCAGCCAGTAATAAATGTGGTAGTTGCTGACCAGCGTGAATTTGGGTACTCCCCCCAGAAAGGGCTCAACAATGGCGTACGGAGGCGCCCATGCGTAACCTTGTTGCGTTACAACCCGGTACCAGACAACGAAGGAGTCCAGCGAATCGAATGCATTGAAGTAGGAGCCGGGACCCAGGAAAAGATTGGGAGCGTGATAAAGCAAAAATACCGCCAATAAACCAGAAAGGTAATATTGGCGGTATTTTGCGTTCATAAATGTATACTTAGTTGATTTTTAAGACCGCCATAAATGCCTCCTGCGGAATTTCCACATTGCCGACCTGGCGCATCCGCTTCTTACCTTTCTTCTGTTTCTCCAGCAGCTTGCGTTTACGGGAAATGTCACCGCCATAACATTTGGCCAAGACATCCTTTCGCATCGCTTTTACAGTTTCACGCGCAATGATCTTCTGCCCGATCGCAGCCTGAATGGCGATTTCGAACATCTGACGCGGGATCAGTTCGCGGAGCTTTTCACAAAGCTTTTTCCCCCACTCATACGATTTCGACCGATGCACGATCGCCGACAATGCATCCACCGCCTCGCCGTTCAGCATGACGTCCAGTTTTACCATGTCGGATTCCTGGTAGCCCGCCAGTTCATAATCCAGCGACGCATATCCTCTCGAAATGGTTTTGAGTTTATCAAAAAAGTCAAACACCACTTCCGCCAGCGGGATCAGGAATTGCAGTTCCACGCGTTCGGCAGTCAGATAGATCTGGTTTTTGAGGATACCGCGCTTGTCCATACACAGGTTCAGGATCGGACCGATGTAGTCGGACTTGGTGATGATCTGTGCATTAATATAAGGCTCCTCGATATACTTGATATGGTTCGGTTCCGGCATTTCCGACGGAGCACTGATGTTCAAAAGTTTATCTTTGGTAGTCAACACCCTGAACTGCACCGATGGTACGGTGGTAATCACCGTCATGTCAAATTCCCTTTCCAGGCGCTCCTGCACGATTTCCATGTGCAGCATGCCCAAGAAGCCGCAACGGAACCCGAAGCCGAGCGCTGCCGAAGTTTCAGGTTCCCATACCAGGGCAGCGTCGTTGAGCTGCAACTTTTCCATTGCCTCGCGAAGCTCTTCGAACTCGCTGGTATCCACCGGGTAAATGCCGGCAAAGACCATTGGTTTTACCTCTGAAAAGCCAACAATGGCCTCGCTTGCGGGCCGGTCGATGTGGGTGAACGTGTCGCCTACCTTTACTTCCTTGGCAACCTTGATTCCCGAGATCAGGTAACCTACATCGCCGCATTCCACCACCTGCCGGGGAATCTGCTGTAAGCCCAGAGTGCCTATCTCGTCGGCAATGTATTCCTTGCCGGTGGCCATAAATTTCACTTTATCGCCCTTTTTGATACTTCCGTTTTTTACACGGAATATAACTTCGATACCGCGGTACGAGTTAAATACTGAATCGAAGATCAGCGCCTGCAACGGGCCATCCGGATCACCGACAGGCGCAGGAATACGTTCTACGATGGCATTCAAAATATCTTCAATACCAATTCCCTCTTTGCCGCTGGCCGGGATAATGTCGGCGCGTTCGCAACCCAGCAGGTCTACCATTTCGTCTTTGATTTCCTCGGGCATCGCACCGGGCAAATCGATCTTGTTGAGGACCGGTATAATCACCAGGTCATGGTTGATCGCGAGGTAAAGGTTCGAGATCGTCTGGGCTTCGGTGCCTTGCGATGCATCCACGAGCAGAAGCGCGCCTTCGCAGGCGGCAATGGAGCGGGAAACCTCGTAGGAAAAGTCCACGTGTCCCGGTGTATCGATCAGGTTCAGTATATATTCTTCTCCTTTATAAACATAGGTCATCTGGATCGCGTGGCTCTTGATGGTGATGCCGCGCTCGCGTTCCAGGTCCATATTGTCGAGAAGCTGGGCCTGCATTTCGCGGTGCGACACGGTTTTTGTGAATTCCAGCAAGCGATCTGCCAATGTACTTTTCCCGTGGTCAATATGGGCAATAATGCAAAAATTACGGATTTTCTTCATGAAAGTGGTTCCTATTCAAATGCTTTGAATATATAGTTCAGGTCAAAGCAACCACAAAATTACGAGGGGAATTAATATTTCAACAGGTTTTCCAAGAGAAGTTCAAACTAAAATGGTCAGGACCGGGATCAGGCAGAAGCTGCCGGCACGGGTACCGCGGGTTTGCGCTGCGGCCACACATATATATAGTACCCGGTCAGGACGAGCGCGCAAAGCGGCAGAAGTTTGCCATAACGCACCATGGCGGCCGATAACACAGTCAGAAAAAGCAGGATCGCAGGATGAGAGATGAAGTCTAGACCGGTGCGGAACCACTTGCCAAGGGAATCACGGCCGGTGACCGCGGTATGCGTAACCAGCTGTCCATTAAAATCGATACGGCTGAGTAAAGCGATGAGGAAGGGGCTGTGACGAGCGTTGCCGGCGATCTGCTGCGGCCACACGAGCAACAACCCATAGGCAACTACCAACGCAAAAAGAAATGGTCCGAAAGTCATTTGCATCAGGATTACCATAGGCAAATGCAGCAGCAGGGCGAGCAACGTGGCGTATGCTACCGTGCTTCGCCTGCAAAGCAATGCGGCGATACCCAGCTGCAACAGGATAATGCTGATGCCAATCACCTGGGACAGGAGCTGGGGAGGGAACCTGCGGGCAAGCTCGATGTAAGCGCCGATCCGGTGTTTGGTGACCAGCAGGGTTTCAATGCTCGCGCCGGTCCACCAGTCCGGGTCTGACACTTTGTTGAGGTCGGCGCCCAGATACAGTACGACCAGCTGAAAACGGATCAGATCCGTACCGGTTTCGGCATTGCTCAGCGAGGTGCAGAGAAAAATACAACCGGTAAACATATGGGCTACCGACAGGCAGGTCTGGCAGGAGAGGAGGCCGGCGGCAAAGGAAAGTCCTGCTCCGAATGCGCCTATACGCACCCACGAGGAGAACAATAGCACGCCGATGCTTCCAAGGAACAGCGCCTGAACGCCCAGGTTGAATTGCGGATCGGTTCCGATGTTGTCCAGTACGTCGATCAGCGGATAGAATCTGCCGGAACCCTGATTACCATTGAAGGGATGTTCACCGGTGACCAGCAAGTATACCGATAGTAGCCGGACGGCAAGGACCAGCTCGGGCGGGACGGCTTTTCCACGGACGTAAAATGGGTTCAGGTGGTGCATGGCTTACAGGCTGGCTTTCCAGCGATAAAGCCGTTCCGGGCCGTTGTTCCGTTGGTAGCGAACGATAACACTGTCGGGATGATCCGGCATTTTTTGTTCTACCGACTGAATCAATCGCCTCAAGTTGCCTTCCGAGTGGCTTTCCCATTGTGTTTGTGCAATCCGGTAGCGGGCTTCTACGGCTTCCCGGCCCCAGTTTTCGCCATTTTGGAAAACATCGATCCGGTAATGTACCTGCGTGGTGTGGGGTGCCCATGACATGGTGCGGGTGTCCTGGGTGAGCTCATAAATCGTATTGACAAGCTGTGCAGACAGAAAGAGAATGCCTGGCAGCCATTTCCTGAAGCTAAACGAAGTCATCGAACTTGATTAGATTTACAATCAAAGGAGCTGGATTGCTGATGTTTTGTAAAAGTTAAGAAAAAAAAAGGTCGGAAATGGAAACCGGGTATAGAGAAAAGGTAGATCCGCAATTGAATGGCGTGCTGAATCATTTTTATCTGATCGAAACGCAGGCAGGCCACGGAAGGAGAACCTACCATTTGTCCCCGAATCTGGAAATGATGCTGGTGTTTAATTTCGGAGCACCTGTGTTTTTTTCGTTTGGGGAGTCTCAGATCGGGCGGCGCGCCGTGCGGGCAACCGGGGTTTTCGGGCCTTTAAGGAGAATGCTGAACTATGAACTGACGGACGGCGCCGATCTGCTGGTGCTGAACTTTACGCTGAATGGCTTTTATCGGTTCTTTTCAGTGCCTATGGATGGTTTTGAAGGCGATATGGTGTCCGATGAAGTTGTATCCGGCCAGCAGGAACGGTTGGAGGCGATGTGGAATGCGCTGGCCTCGCTGGTCCCTCACGACAGGATCCAGTGGCTGAATGCATATCTGCCGGCTAATCTTTTTGGAAATGAACCGGACTCGCTGCCGTTGCTCGACGCGGCCGCCCGCTTCCATCAGCCAGAAGTCAGTCCAGTGAAAGCCATCGCGCGGGAGCACGGTATTACCGAGCGTACCGTGCAGGGACGGTTCCGGAAGTATGTCGGATACACCTCCAAGGAATTGATCCGCTTTCTGCGGTTTAAGGAAATCCTGCGGTTCCTCTTAGCCGCGGGGGCTCAGGCACCGGTTGACTGGGCGATGCTGGTGGAGGAGCATGGTTACCACGACCAAAGCCATTTAATCAAGGATTTTAAATACTACACAGGAATGGCTCCAAGGAAGTTCATGAAAATGAATGAGGCCGACGGGTTCTGCATGACAAATGACTGGTAAATAGGAAGGTGCCAATAGTTATACAAAATATTTAATCAGATGATTAAATATTTTGTATAAATCAAAAACCTGCTTTACCTTTGGACCGTTCAAAGAATTTACAGCATGGCGAAAGTTGGAAAGGCGGAAATAGATCTCAGTACCGAAGAGAAAATCAAGGAGGCGGCTAGCATTGTATTTACTAAAAAGGGTTATGGCAATGCACGTACCAGGGATATCGCAGAGGAGGCGGGGATTAACCTGGCGCTGCTGAATTACTATTTCAGGAGTAAGGAGAAGCTTTTTCAGATCGTGATGGCCGAGCGTATCGATAAATTGTTCGGGGTGCTCGCTCCGATCCTGAACGACGCCGGAACGACGCTCGATGACAAGCTCGATAAGATTACGGAAAACTATATCAGCATGCTGCTGAAAAATCCGGATCTGCCCATTTTCGTGTTGAGTGAGATACGCAACAATCCGGAGCAGCTGTCGAACCGCTTTCAGGCCAGGAAGAATTTAACAGAATCGGTTTTTATCAAGCAGCTCAAAGAACGCCGGAGTGACATCAGTCCCTTCCATTTTTTGATGAATTTGCTGGGTATGACGCTTTTTCCTTTCGTGGCCAAGCCTGTGCTGCAACCCATTGCGGGGAATGAAGAGGTGTATAATGCCATGATGGAGCAACGCAAGAAGCTCATTCCGGGATGGATCAAAATGATGCTGGACCAAACCTGAAATTTTTTTGGACTACAATTAATCAAATGATTAAATAAAACGAATAAATAAAATGATTAACCAGCTTAAACAAGTGATTTGGGCGCTATGCGGCTTGCTGCTGGCCTTGCAGGCACAGGCGCAGACGCTCACGATCGGGCAGGCGTATGAACTGGCGCGCAAAAATTATCCCATGATCCGTCAATTCGATCTCATTGCGAAGACGAGGGACTATTCGGTCGAAAATGCCGCTAAGGCGTATCTGCCGCAGTTTTCATTGCAGGGGCAGGCAACCTATCAGTCGGCCGTCACGGAGTTTAAACTACCCGTTTCGATTCCCGGTGTAGAATTTCCGACGCTCAACAAAGACCAGTACAAAATACTGGGGGAGGTCAATCAGGTGATTTATGACGGCGGGCAGGTGCGCACACAGGTACGTTCGCACGAGGCTAATGCTGCCGTGGAATCGCAGAAACTGGAAGTGGATTTGTACAAGCTCAACGAACGGGTCAACCAGGTATTCTTTGGAGTGCTGACCCTGGATGAGCAGCTCCGGCAGAATGAGTTATTAAAAAAGGACATTGAGCTGGGAATCAAAAAAGTACAGGCATTGATCGACAACGGGACTGCATTCAAGTCCAATGCGAGTTCCCTGAAGGCAGAATTACTCAAAGCAGAGCAGCGCAGCATCGATTTGAGCGCCAGCCGCAAGGCATATACGGCCATGCTGGGATTACTGGTCGGGCAGCCCCTGGACGAGACTGCCATTCTTGAAAAGCCGGTAGCAAAGACCGTCGCGAGCGGGATCAGCCGTCCGGAACTCAAATTGTTCGAGGTTCAGAACGCGAGTCTCGATATTCAGTCGGAACTCCTCAACGTGAAGAACCGGCCGCGTCTTAATTTCTTCTTCCAGGGCGGTTTCGGAAGGCCGGCATTGAACATCCTTAGTAATGGCTTCGACCCCTACTATGTGACGGGTGTCAGGCTGAACTGGTCATTATCGGGACTGTACACCCTTAAAAAGGATCGCGAACTGATCCGCAACAACCGCGAATCGATCCGGTTGCAAAAGGAGACATTCGAATACAATACCAATCTGACGGCACGGCAGCAGTATGCGGATGTGGACAGGTACCGGCAGCTGCTGGGCACCGATGACGAGATCATTGCATTGCGGGAGGGAGTCAAGGTGACGGCCGCCGCCCAACTGGAAAATGGGGTGATCAATACCAATGACTACCTCCGGGAAGTGAATGCCGAGGATCAGGCGAGGCTCAGCAAGATTTTGCATGAAATACAACTACTCATGGCCCAGTACAGCCTGAATACAACCATGGGACAGTCCATTGAATAAACCAGACATTGACATAAATCCGATTTACATGAAAACATATGCTTATCTGATCGCATTGACTGCGGCTTTGGCAGCCTGCAAAGGAAAGGAAAATCCATACGATGCTTCGGGGACTTTTGAAGCGGTAGAAACGATCGTTTCCGCCGAGGCCACAGGAAGGATCATGCAGCTGAACCTGGATGAAGGGCAGGTGCTGAAAGCCGGGCAAACGGTTGGATATATCGACAGTCTCCAGTTGTTTTTGAAAAAGAAGCAGCTCGAAGCACAGATTCGCGCCACAGGCAGCCGCGTACCCGATATTGTGGCCCAGACGAACGTCTACAAGCAGCAGATCGCCGTTTCGCAGGTACGGCTGGACAACCTCCTCCACGAGCAAAAGCGGATTCAGAACCTGCTGAAAGCCGACGCGGCGACCCCCAAACAGCTGGATGACATCAATGCACAGGTTGAAGAACTCCAAAAGCAGCTGGATGTGATCAGGAAACAGGATGCCGCCCAGACCTCCGTTTTGAAAACACAGACTTCCGGATTGCGGAGCGACGCGCTGCCCCTGTACGTACAGATCGAACAGATCAGCGACCAGCTGGCCAAATCCAGAATAGTGAACGAGGTGAACGGCACCGTGCTGACTAAATACGCCGAGGCAAACGAGGTGGCGTCGGCAGGCAAGCCGCTCTACAAGATCGCAGATCTGTCGACGCTCATCCTGCGCGCCTACGTGACGGGCGACCAGCTGCCCGGGATCAGGCTCGGCCAGCCGGTGAAAGTGCTGGTGGATGATGCCGGCGGGAAGTATCGCCAACTGCCGGGAGCCATTGAATGGATCAGTGGCAAGTCAGAGTTTACGCCGAAGACGATCCAGACCAAAGACGAACGTGCTAACCTGGTGTATGCGGTGAAAATCCGTGTTAAAAATGATGGTCTGCTTAAAATCGGAATGTACGGAGAAGTGGTATTGAAATAATGGAAGCAATCATTGTCAATAACCTGACGAAAACCTACGGGAAGGAAAAGACCGGGACCGTAGCGGTGGACAATGTCTCGTTTACCGTTGGCCAGGGAGAGCTCTTCGGGCTCATCGGACCCGACGGGGCGGGTAAGACCAGTATTTTCCGGATGCTGACGACCCTGCTGTTGCCCGATGGCGGCAATGCGAGTGTGGATGGGCACGATATCGTGAAAGATTTCCGGGAGATCCGGAGTTCGGTAGGCTATATGCCCGGCAAGTTTTCGCTTTATCAGGACCTGACCATCGAGGAAAACCTGAACTTCTTTGCCACGGTGTTCGGAACGACCATTGAAGAAAACTACCACCTGATCGAAGACATTTACGTACAGATCGAACCGTTCAAAAAGCGTCGGGCCGGTAAGCTATCGGGAGGGATGAAGCAGAAGCTCGCATTATGCTGTGCATTGATCCACAAACCGACGACGCTATTCCTCGACGAACCGACCACCGGCGTCGACCCGGTCTCGCGGAAAGAGTTTTGGGAAATGCTCAAAAGGCTGAAAGCGCAGCACATCACCATTATCGTTTCGACGCCCTACATGGATGAGGCCTCACTTTGCGATCGCATTGCATTGATCCAGGGCGGACGGATCCTTTCGATCGATACGCCGGAAAATATTGTAGGGAGCTATCCCGAGGAACTTTTCGCCATCAGGAGCAGCGAAATGTACCGACTGCTGCGCGTGTTGGAGGCACATCCCGATATTCGGAGAAGCTATGCCTTCGGAGATTACGCACACGCCACTTTCCGCAATGCGGCCGACCCGGACACAATTAAGCATTACCTCGAAGAGCAGGGGCTTCCGGGCGTGGAGGCGAAGCGCATTAAAGCCACGATCGAGGATTCATTTATTCAGTTGTTAAATTAAAAGGCGGCTCAGGCCGGAAAGATATGATGCAGGATGACAAAGTAATTATCTGCGAAAAGCTCACCAAGCGTTTCGGGGACTTTACGGCTACCAACGAAATAACGTTCGACGTCAGCAGGGGAGAAATATTCGGTTTCCTGGGGGCTAATGGTGCGGGCAAAACGACTGCGATGCGCATGTTGTGCGGCTTGTCCGCTCCCACCTCGGGAAAAGCCTCCATCGCGGGGTATGATGTATATACCCAAACCGAATCGATCAAGCAGAACATCGGGTATATGAGCCAGAAATTCTCATTATACGAAAACCTCACCGTGCTGGAAAATATTGAATTTTTTGGCGGGATTTATGGACTTTCGGATGATCAGATCAAGGTAAAAACCGGGGAGCTGTTGCATCGCCTCGGCCTGAAAAGCGAGGGCAGCAAGCTGGTGGGCTCGTTGCCCCTGGGCTGGAAGCAAAAGCTTTCGTTTTCGGTTGCTGTTTTGCATGAACCCAGGATCGTTTTTCTGGACGAACCCACCGGGGGCGTCGACCCGGTAACGAGGCGGCAGTTCTGGGACCTGATCTATGAAGCTGCCGATCGCGGCATTACCGTGTTTGTGACCACGCATTATATGGACGAGGCGGAGTATTGCAACCGTATATCCATTATGGTCGATGGAAAAATGGAGGTCCTTGATACACCTTCCAATCTGAAGGCCCGTTTCGGTGTACGCTCGATGGACGAAGTTTTTTACCAACTGGCCCGCGGAGCCAAAAGAGGGGATTAGCCATGAAACAATTCATTGCATTCGTCCGAAAGGAGTTTTATCACGTACTGCGCGACCGGCGTACGTTGCTGATCCTGTTCGGCATGCCCATCGCCCAGATCCTGATCTTTGGTTTCGCACTCACCAACGAAGTGAAAGATTCTGAAATCCTGGTGGTGGACTATGCCCGGGATAATGCGTCGCGGGAGCTGATCACGCGCATCGGAGCAAGCCGTTATTTCAATATCCGCCAGACGGCGTTGAGCCATCAGGAGATCCTGGCTACTTTCCGCAAAGGCAAGATCAAGGCGGTGCTGGTGTTTCCGTCCAATTTCAATGCTGAGCTGCTGCACAATAACAAGGCACAGGTCCAGGTAATCACCGACGCAACGGACATCAATACCGCCAACATGATCACGAACTACCTGTCGGCCATCATCCGGGATTACCAGAACCAGGTGAACGGGAACCTGGATATGCCTTACCGCATCATCCCTGAAACAAGGATGCTCTACAATCCGCAGCTGAAAGGTGCGCATGGGTTTGTCCCCGGTGTAATGGCGCTCGTGCTGATGCTGGTATCGGTGATGATGACCGCCATTTCGATTGTGCGAGAGAAAGAGACCGGGACGATGGAGATTTTGCTGGTATCGCCGTTCAAACCGGTACTTGTGATTTTTGCGAAGGCATTTCCTTACCTGATCCTGTCACTGGTCAATGTGAGCGCGATCCTTTTTCTGAGTGTCTTTGCGCTGGATCTTCCGGTGAAAGGGAGCCTGCCATTACTGTTCGCGGAAAGCACATTGTTCATCATCACCTGCCTGGCATTGGGAATATTCATTTCCATCAAAACCGAATCCCAGCAGATCGCAATGCTGATCTCCCTGATGGGCATGCTGCTGCCGACGATGATGTTCAGCGGCTTCCTGTTCCCGATTGAAAACATGCCGGTTCCGCTTCAGGTCATCTCCAATGTGGTACCCTCCAAATGGTTTTACATTATCGTCAAATCGATCATGATCAAGGGTTTGGGATTACAGTCGTTGTGGAAAGAAACGCTGATCCTGCTGGGGATGACCGTTTTTTTACTGGTTATTAGTTTGAGAAGTTTCAAAATCCGTTTGCAATGAGGACTTTAAGATTTTTGCTGCGCAAAGAATTCAAACAGATTTTCCGGGACAAATCCATTGTCGCGCTGATTTTCTTCATGCCGATGATGCAGTTGATCCTGATGCCGCTCGCAGCGGACTACGAGGTCAGGAACATCAATCTGTCGGTAGTGGATCACGATAAACCACCCTATTCTCAGAAACTGATTTCCAAAGTCATCGCTTCCGGATATTTCAGGCTGACGGGCTACAATCATTCCTTCAAGGAAGCATTCGGGCTGATTGAATCGGACCATGCAGACCTGATCCTTGAAATTCCGCAAGGGTTTGAGAAAAACCTGATCCGGGAGGGTGAGCAGAAGCTGTTTATTGCCGTCAATGCGATCAATGGTACCAAGGCGAGCCTGGGCGGTTCTTACCTGGGGAGTATCATCGGCGACTTTAACGCGGATATCCGTATGCAGCTGGTGCAGCCACCACGTTTCAGCCAGTTTCCGGTCATCGATGTGGTGCCTTCCAACTGGTTCAACCCGGTCCTGAACTATAAGATCTTCATTGTCCCCGGGATACTCGCAATTCTGGTGACGATGGTAGGCGGGTTTTTATCCGCATTGAATATCGTGCGGGAAAAGGAGATCGGCACCATCGAGCAGATCAACGTGACGCCGATCAAAAAGCACATTTTCATCCTGGGAAAACTGATCCCGTTCTGGGTGCTGGCGAACATCGTTTTCACGATCGGACTGATCCTCGCGCGGTTCATCTACGGCATTGTGCCGGTAGGGAGCCTGTTTGTGCTTTACGCATTCATTTCGGTGTATCTGCTGGCGGTGCTGGGCTTTGGTCTGCTGGTTTCGACGTTTTGTGACACCCAGCAGCAGGCCATGTTCATCATGTTCTTCTTCATGATGCTGTTCATACTGCTGGGTGGTCTGTTCACTTCGATCGACAGCATGCCCGAATGGGCCAAAGTGATCACGCGTTTCAATCCGGTGCGATATATGATCGAAGTCATGCGGATGGTCATTCTCAAAGGCAGTGGATTTACCGACGTCCTGCCTCATCTTGGCATGGTGACCCTGATGGCCGTTGTGTTGAATGGCTGGGCCGTTTTGAACTACAAAAAAACCAACTGACGATCAATCGATCTCGATCATAGCCTTGATGACTCCGTTCGCGGGATCGAGCCAGCTTTCGAACTCCTTCTTCACTTCCCCGAACGCTACCCGGTGGGTGATGTAGGTTTTCGGATCGACCAGGCCATTTTTCATGCTATGGATCACGTGCTCGAAATCGGCTCTCGTCGCATTCCGGCTACTCATCAGCGTTGCTTCCCGTTTGTGGAATTCGGGATGGCTGAAACTGATCTCGCCTTTTTGCAGGCCTACGAGCACGTATTTCCCGCTATGCGCGAGATATCCGAAGGCGGTATTGATTGCGCGCAGATTTCCGGTGGCGTCGATGATCACCGTGGGCATATCCCCATTCGTAATTTCCATCAGGCGCTCCCTGACGTTTTCTGTGAGACCGTTAATGGTATGTTCCACACCGATGCGTTCGCGGCAGAAATTGAGCCGGCCATCATGGATATCCAGCGCAATGACGTTCCCTCCGGCAATGCGGGCAAACTCCATCGCACCCAGTCCGATCGGGCCTGCACCGACCACGAGTACCATTTCGCCCTTGCGGACGTCCGCACGCCCGACGCCGTGTGCGCCGATCGCAAGCGGTTCTACGAGCGCAAGCTCATCGAAGCTCAGGCCATCGCCGTGCACAAGCGAGTAGGAGGGGACAGAAAGGTATTCCACCATTCCTCCGTCGATATGGACGCCCGACACTTTGAGACTGGTACAGCAGTTGGGTTTGCGATTCCGGCAGGCCACGCATTTGCCACAGTTGAAATAGGGTACGAATGTGACGGCCTCTCCCGGCTGGAAGCCCGGTGCGTCTTTTTCGACGATTTCACCTGCAAGCTCGTGGCCCAGGATCCTTGGATAATTGAAGAAAGGCTGCGTTCCTTCAAATGCATGCAGGTCGGTGCCGCAAACACCTATCCTGCGGATTCTGATGAGCGTATGCCCCGGCGTCGCTACCGGCTGTTCGGTTTGTTGGTATTTAAAACTGCCGGGCGTAGTGCAAACGAGTACTTCCATTTCAATGTTTTTCAGGAGTTGGCGAGCGCGCGGTCGAGGTGAACGTAGCCGCCGTCGACATAAATCAGCTGCCCGGTTGTGTGGCTCGATCGCTGGGAGAGCAGGAATACTGTCATATTGGCGATCTCTTCTGCGGTGGTCATGCGGTTTTCAAGCGGGATGTTGGCTACAATGGATTCCAGCTTTTCCTTCGGATTAGGTAAAGTCTCGATCCACTTCTCATAAAGCGGTGTCCAGCATTCGGCTACGATCACCGAGTTGACGCGGATACCGTATTTGAGCAATTCCACAGCCCATTCCCGGGTGAGCGCATTGCGGCCGCCGTTGGAAGCAGCATAAGCCGAGGTGCCTCCCTGGCCGGTGTCGGCTGTTTTGGAACTGATATTCACGATCGAACCTTTGGACGCCTTCAAGGCAGGCAGCGCATAATGCGCCATCAGGTAATAATGCACTACATTTTTGTGCAGCGAAGCGATAAAGCCTTCGTAGCTGCCGTTTTCCAATCCCACACCGTCATTGACGCCGGCATTATTCACCAGTCCGTCGATCCGGCCGTATTTTTCCAGCACGGCATTCACCGCCCTTTCGGATGCTTCCGGGCTGGTCAGTTCTGCCGCGACCTGAAAAGATTCTTTACCCTGTGCCGCCAGTTCGTCGACCACCTTTTGGTTATCCGCTGCATTTCTTCCCACAATGACAGGAATGGCACCTTCCGAGGCCAGTACCTGTACAATACCTTCGCCGATCCCCTTGGCACCGCCGGTGACGATGATTACTTTATTCTGAAGTTGTAAATCCATTATTGATTGATATGGGATTTGTAATGATTAGTAATGTCTTAATGCGAAGTGCCCAGTGTAACATGTTTCACCGAACCGTTCCGGATCGCGAAGTATAGTACTACGAGAAAACACACCGCAGGGACTATGTAGGCCGTCTGAATAGACGAGATATCGGACACCTGCCCCATAATTACCGGGAAAAATGCACCTCCGACGATCGACATGATCACCAGGGAGGAGCCGATCTTGGTCTTCTCGCCCAATCCGCGGATGCTCAGCGCAAAGATGGTAGGGAACATGATCGACATGAAGAATTCTACGCCGACCAGTGCATACACGGAGAACATGCCCTCCGTGAGGACAGCAATCACCAGCAGCACGATATTAATGACGCTGTAAAGTGCCAGCAGGCGCGATGGCGCGACAAAACGCATGAGATAGGTTCCGATGAAACGGCCGATCATGAAGGCCAGCAATGCGCCGGAAAGGAGGTAGGCGGCCGTTTTTTCGTCAATGCCTGCCACCTTATCGGCGAAACGTATGAAAAAGCTGCTGATACAGACTTGTGCACCAACGTAAAAAAACTGTGCAGTGGTGCCGAGGATGAGATTTTTTTCACCCCAGATCGAGCCGCCCGCTTTTTGTTCGGGTTCGTCCTCGCCTTTGATCTCGGGAAGTGAGGTCCGCCAGATCATCACCGCGACGAACAATACCACCAGGCCGATCAGTATAAAAGGAATCTGCACGGAAGAAGCTTCTTCGTTCAGATAGCTGTTCAGCTGATCCGATGACATGGCCTGCTGCTCCGCGTCTGTCAGGGTCTTGCCCGAAAGGATGAACTTGCCGCCCATCAGCGGGGCGAGGAATGCCGCCAGCCCATTGAACGACTGTGCGAAATTGAGTCGTTGGGTTGCCGAATCGGCATCTCCCAGGACGGTAATGTAGGGGTTTGCTGCGGTTTCCAGCATGGTAAGGCCGCTGGCGATCACAAACAATGCAAACAGGAAAAAGCCAAAATGCCGCATTTCCGCTGCCGGGTAAAAGAGAAACGAGCCGGTCGCAAAAAGAAGCAACCCCAGCGCTATCCCCGCTTTGTAACCATACCTTTTCATGAACAACCCGGCAGGCAGTGCGATGAGAAAATAGGCGATGTAGGATGCCGAATCGATCAGGGCGGATTGGAAGTCGCTGAGCTGACAGGCTTTTTTCAGGTGCGGGATCAGGATGGGGTTGAGATTGAGGGCAAAACCCCAGAGGAAAAACAGTGATGTAATGAGGATGACAGCCAGCCGCGTTTTACGATCGGTCATAAAGGTCAGGTTTAATAGAATTTGGAACGATTGTAAAGTAAAACAAAACAATGCAAAGGAATTATATTTTTTTGCGAAGATGTTTTCCTGAAACCAATCGGAATGCCGTGCCGTCGCGTTAATGGGCTGGTGCAGACGGCCTCAGTGGATGTTGAGTTGCTGCTGTACCTCCTCCTTTTTTCTCCGGGACACCTCGATCCGGGAGCCGTCGGAAAGAACAATGAATTCGTTGTTGTTGCTGATCCGGACGATGTGGTCGAGATTGACCAGATGAGATTTATGGGTACGGACGAACCGGAATTTTTCGAGCGTTTCCTCGAAGTGTTTGAGCGTCTTGCTTGCAATGAATGGACGTTTGCCGCGCAGGTGGATGATGGTGTAGTTCCGGTCGGCTTCCAGGCGCAGAATGTCGTGAATCATGAAAAAGAAAACACCTTCACTGGACGGTACTGCCAGCCTGTAATCGTTGATATCCCTTTTTTCGATATTGCTAGCCAGATTTTCGTAGAGCAGCTGGGTTTGAAGAAATGTTTCCTGATTGGTGAGATGGCGTTTCACCGCCTCATGGAGCTCGTCGGGGCAGATGGGTTTCAGAAGATAATCCAGTGCGCTGAAACGTATCGCCTGGATCGCGTACTGGTTGTATGCAGTGGTGAAGATAACATCGAACTGAGGGGCGGTGAGGGACAGCAGAAAGTCAAATCCGGATTCATACGGCATTTCGACATCGAGGAACACAATTTCCGGCCGATAGAATTCAAGAATCAACCTGGCTTCTTCCGCTGATCCCGCAGCACGTATTTCGGTGATTTCAGGTACATAGTTGACGATAAACTGATGAAGCACATTTCGCGCTCTGGGCTCGTCGTCAATGATTAACGCTCTTATCATATGCATGTGGATTGAAAACCCGGTGTGAAGGATGTCTCTGCTGAGATTTCTTGCACAAAATATGATAAGGCTTAGGAAGCACCCTATTTCAATGTCCGAATGGAGGTAAATGGTTATTCAAAGGATTTAATAATTTTCTTACAAAACAGCCGGAATCGTTGCCTGGCGACCCGGATTTCAATGTGTGTCGCTGCCGTAGCTCAGCGGCTTTTTTTGAAAACTGTAAATCAGGTAAAACAAGGCTGGCAGAATGAGGAGGCTGCCGAGCAACAAGGCCATCGCCAGCGCCTGGATGGTTTTTTCCTGACCGGCATGTTCGGTGAGGGAGAGGTAACCGCCTCCTTTCAGAATGACGATGTTGGGGAAATGTCTGAACGTCGTTGTCAGCAGGATCATCGTCACCTGGAAACCGGCCAGCGGACGGAGCAACGCTATTTTTCCGCGGTACAAAAGTACCCACATCCACACGAGTGACAAGGTGGCGGACAGGATGGCGATCCGGCCGACCCAGTTTCCGAAAACCCAGTCAATAAGCGGGATATGCTCATACCAGGCGGCAGCAAAAACCAATATTCCACAAATCACCGCAGCTATATTGAAGAATTGGGCTTTGTGGGCAAAACGTAATCTTTCATGCTCGACCTGCGTTTCTCCGATCAGGTACACGGACGCAAGGAAGCCGCAGATCGCGGTTGTGAATAGTCCTACGGTGACCGAAAACCAATGCAGCCAGCTAAAAATATATGCGTCAGTAAAGGAAGTTGCCGCGGGGTCGATGTGGCCGGAAACAGCACTGCCGGCGATAATGCCGAGAAAAAGTGGTGTGATAAAGCTGGAAATGGCGAATATGATATTGTAAAGATGCTGCATATCGTCGACCACCGCATCGTAATGCCTGAATGTGAAAGCCGTACCCCGCGCAATGATGCCGATCAGCATGATCGTCAGGGGGATATGCAGGTTAACGGACATGGTGGCATAAATCACGGGAAATCCAACAAAGAGAATCACAATCGCGATGATCAGCCACATGTGGTTAGCTTCCCAGATGGGCCCGATGGCAGTGTAGAGCGTTTTGCGGGTAACCTGCTTGTTTTTTTGAGACGTAAAGAGCTCAATGATGCCGGCGCCAAAATCCGCCCCGCCAAGGAGCAGGTAAAGCAAAATAGACGCCCAGAGGTAGGTGATGACGATGTAGAGCATTTTTTAGTTTTGAATGAGTGAATGATTGAATGAGTGAATGATTGAATAACTGAATGAGTGAATGAGTGAATTTTGAATGAGCCGCCGTGGAACGGGGAATGAGTGAATTTTGAGTGAGTAACCGGGTCGCTGGAACGATGAGCGGCTTTGGAATGGAGCGTGTAGCTGTAATCAGTTTAGGCAGAGCCGTTGCGATAGTTCCGAAAAGCCCAATGCCGTCAGGCATGTAACGTTGGTAGAAAACAGCGACATACACCGCGCCGGCAAATGCCCTTGGGCATGTAACAACAACACATTGCTTTGGCCTATTCTCCACGGTTACATCCCTGACGGGATTTTTTGAATGCGACATCGCTATTTTTCTACCAATATTACATCGCTACGCGATTGGACCGTTCTTGCCATTGCATGGCGCTCATTCCCCGTTCCACGGCGGCTCACTCACTCATTCACTCATTCAGTCATTCACTCATTAAACATCATACAACTCCCCAACCATCTTGATCTGGCGGTAGAGCATGAATACTACGAAAATAGCCAGTGAGACGTAAATGGCTGAAAAAAGATAGAACGAATAAGCGATGCCTGGCATCGGGGTGACGGCGTCGGCGGTGCGCATGACGCCGTAAATGATCCAGGGTTGCCTGCCTACTTCCGTGACCGTCCACCCTGCCTCTACCGCGATGAAGCCCAGCGGAGTGGCGAATGCGAACAGTTTCAGGAGCCAGGTCTTCTGCAACCAGCCGCGCTTTTTCCACAGCGCGGTGAAGTAAAGCGCAGCGATCAGCATCATCACCATGCCCATGCCCACCATCACCTGGAATGCATAATGGGTGATGGCTACCGGCGGATGGTTTTCCTTGGGAATGCGGTCCAGACCGGTCACTTCCGCTTCGAAATTACCATGGGCCAGAAAGCTGAGGAAGCCGGGAAGCCTGATGCCCAGATCCACTTCCTGCCTTTCCTCGTCCGGAATGCCGCCTACCAGCAGCGAAGCCGACTTTTCGGTATGAAAATGGGCTTCCATCGCCGCCAGTTTGGCCGGCTGCCGGATGGCCACGTCTTTGGCAGAGATATCGCCGCTCAGTGGCTGTACCAATGCGGCCACACATCCGAATACCGCGGCGATCGTAAATGATTTGGTATGAAAAAGAACATGATTGCCACGCAGGATCATGAATGCATGGACACCCGCGACCGCGAAGCCCGTGGCTGCGAACGCCGCGATCGTCATGTGCAATGCCTGCGAGAACCAGGCGTCGTTGAACATGGCGGCAATAGGGTCGATGTCGAGATATTGTCCGTTCACATAATCGAAACCGGCAGGGCTGTTCATCCACGCATTGGCTGCGACGACCAGTATTCCGGACGCCAATCCACTGACGCCCACCACGACACCGGTGAACCAATGGAACCATGGATTGAAGCGGTCCCAGCCATAAAGGAAAAAGCCCAGCGCGATGGCTTCAATAAAAAATGCCGTTCCTTCGAGAGAAAACGGCATTCCGAAAATGGGACCGGCATGTTTCATGAACCCCGGCCATAAAAGCCCCAGTTCGAAAGAAAGCACAGTGCCCGACACCGCGCCGGTTGCAAAGAATATAGCCACTCCTTTGCTCCACGCCTTCGTGACATTCTTGTATACCGGCTGACCGGTTTTGAGATAATAATAATGGGCAACGGCCATAAAGAACGGCATGACCATTCCGATGCAGGAAAATATGATATGAAAGCCCAGCGAAAGGGCCATTTGAGATCTGGCGGCAATGAAGTCGTTCATGGGAATAGATTTACTGAAAAAATATCGTTTTCCGGGTTAGGAACAGCTGCCAAGGGTAATTCAAAACTAAGGAAGTCTTTTAGAAGAACCATCATCAGGGTTAAAATGATCGGCATTTTTCGCTTTTTTATCAAAATATTTTCGCCATTATCCGGATCAATAAAAAGGATGAAAAAAATCATTGCCATACTACTATTAGTCAGCAGCGGCGCGCAGGCGCAGTTCAAGCAGCCCTGGCTCATCGATGCCAGGCATATCAAGGTCGACACCCTGTTGTGGGACCTGAAAAAACTGAGCAGCGCACCCGGGTTCCGATGGCTGGACGAAGGCGATCCGGTGCGGTCCTTGTTGTTCAGCAGTGTGGATTATGAGGGCAAGCCGACCGAGGTTTTTGCCTATTACTCCAATCCCGACCTAATCGCAGGCCGGAAACCGGGTACGCAGCAGTTTCCCGGGATGGTGCTGATTCACGGCGGAGGCGGCAAAGCATTTCGGGAATGGGTGGAGAAATGGGCCAGGGAAGGGTATGCAGCCATCGCGATGGATTTATCGGGCAATGGTCCCGATGGCAAGAAGATTGACAAACCCGGGCCCGACCAGGCCAATGTGAACAAGTTCGGGAAGATCATGCAGGGAGATATCCGTGATGTGTGGACTTACCATGCGGTCGCAAGCTCTATTCTGGCGCATTCGCTGTTGCTAAGTTTCCCGGAAATTGATCCACTCCGGACGGGCGTGACGGGCATTAGCTGGGGTGGCTACCTTACCTGCCTCGTCGCCAGTCTTGACAGTCGTTTTATCGCTGCCGCGCCGGTCTACGGTTGCGGGTTTTATGATGAGTCGGACGTGTTCAAAGAGCCGTTGAATGCATTGTCGCCCGCAGCAAAGGCCCGGTGGATGAAGTTTTTCGATCCGTCCGCTTACCTGGGTTTTGCGAAGCCGTTCATGTATTTTATCAATGGCAACAAGGATAAGCACTATAATGTCGCGCCCTATATCAAAACCTATGAAATGAGCCGGAATGGGCAGGTTTGTATTATCCCGGATATGCCCCACAGCCATCAGGCCGGCTGGGCTCCGCCGGAGATCCGCATATTTTTTGACGGAGCACTTCACGGAAAGCCCTATCCTTTTGTTGGACCGCGGGTAATCCTGACGGAAAACAACCAGTTGAAGATGTCTCTGAAAAGTGAGGTGGCGGAACGCGTGTCGGTAGCGGAGTTTTATTACACTACCGACGTGACTTCGGATAACGAACACCGAAACTGGCTCCGCCAGGACGCAAAAATCGACACCCAGGCAAACACGATCACCTGCCCGATGCCGGCCGGGGGATACAAGTACGGGTTCTTTTATCTTAAAGACCGCAACGGGATATCCGGGACGACGATGTTTTTAAAAGACGGGAAGGTGAATCAGTGATTTCGTTGATTATTATTTGTCATATTACTGATTTTATTTAGCGAAAAAGCTAATGACATGCTAGGGATCATCGAAGATTACAAGGAACTCAAACAACGTCTCGGGACGCTGATCGACCAGTCGGGTTACAGAAATGCATATATCGCCGATAAAGTGGGGCGAAATTTACAAGAAGTTTCCCCCGAAGTAGCGGCTAAACTTCTTCATCCTGGTTCATCTCACGTTTCTCTGCCAATCGCCTCTTCACAATATCGCCTGGGTATTTCAATGCAAGTTCCCGGATGTCGTAGGTGAATTCCTTGAATGTTTCCTCCCACACTTCCGCTTCCCCCGGCTCGTATTCATAAAAACCGTGGGAATTGAGGATGCCTTTTCCGCCCTCACGCACGACCTTGTCGATCAACTCGGGAACTTCTGTGCTGTTGTTTAAGGTAGGCAACAAATTCTTCATGACGGTGTGGTAAGCCGGGACGCCGGTGAGGTCCATCCAGCGGAACACGCCGACGAGCGTCATGAAATAACCCGCATTGTTGCGGCAGGAGCGGTCTACATCCTCAATCGTCGCATAGCCGTTCTCGACCAGGCTGATCGCCTCCCGGTACATGGCGTACATGAGCCGGTTGGTGATAAAACCCGCAATGTCTTTCCGGACCAGAATAGGCTCTTTACCCCACAAATGCGATAGCTCATACAAATATTCGCCGTTCCGGATATCGGACTGCTCACCGCAGATGATTTCCAGGAAGCGGGTCGTGTGAGCGGGTTCGGTCCAATGAAGGCCCAGGAAGCGCGAGGGATGTTGTGTCAATTGCTGTAACTGACTGATCGGGATGGCGGAAGTGTTGCTGGTCAGCAATGCGTCCGACGCAATTTCCTTTTCGATCTTTTGATACACCGCCTGCTTGATCCCGATGTTCTCGATCGTGCATTCATTCACCAGTTTGCATGGGTAGAGCACTGAATAGTCCTCGCTAATGATGAGTTTCCGAAGGTAAAATTCCGGTTCGTTCTCGATAATGCCGTTTTGCCAGGCGTTCTGCAAATGCTCACGGATGCGGCGCTCGGCGTGATCAAGATCGGCAGGGATAGGGGCGATGGCCGCCACCGGGTGACCGGCGATAAGCAGGCAGGTTACAATGCTGCACCCCATTAAACCAAGGCCAACAATGCCGACGGGTATTTCATTCGGATTCATTTCGGAAAGCGGATTTAGGATTTTTGGTCGGTAATATAGTGTTAAAAGCGCTTCCCAATGGCTGGCTACTACAAAAAAAGCCCCGGAACCAAATGTTCCCGGGGCTTTATATCGACCTGCTTAGGTCTAGCGTGACCAGCTTTCAACTTCGCTCTCTACTTCCTCTCTGGTTTTGCCGATTTTTTTCTGAATTTTTCCAAGAAGCTCATCTTCTTTTCCTTCTTCATACAGCAGGTCGTCATCAGTCAGATCAGCATATTGTTGCTTGAACTTCCCTTTGAGTTCGTTCCAGTTTCCTTTGACTTGTTGTGTGAATGCGCTCATGATTGTGTGGTTTTTAAAATTTGATAATGGCGCTTTTTGAAGCGCTGTCTGCATCATCATCTTCAAGAACCATTCCACTTCTCATGACATGCTCCGGAGGTTGCCAATGAGTAAAAATTTTCCCGGAACGTCCAGATTCTTGCTGGTAGCTAGCGCAAAATGTCTCCCTGAGCGAACGGGGCCGCGACAGATGGATCACAAAGAATTACCCGATCAGTTTGTTCAAGCGTACGATCCCCTGTACCATCGAGCGCACCGAATGGTAGTTGACTTTCCACGAATGACTCATGTGTTTCCAGATCGGTTCGCCCTGGCGGGTCAGCAACGGCAGCCATTCTCCCACGGAATGATGGATCATTTTATCAAAAACAAAACGGTGCGTCGCGTCATAGGCTTTCAGGTACTTTTCGTCGCCGTAGATACGGTAAGCGTCCAGCATCCCGATGATGACCTCAGCCTGTTGCCAGAACTCCTTTTCGCGGTCGTACACTTCTCCAGCGTGCGAGCCTTCCACGTACACGCCTCCAAATTCCCAGTCGATGCCGTGTTCGACAGCGTGGTCAAAAGAGGCCCGGAGCTGATCCTGGTATTCGTCGTAAGGTATTCCGGCGATGTCGAGCGCGTGCATGAGCAGCCAGGCAAATTCTACATTGTGACCGTAACTGGTATTGTCCTCGGCCGCACTTTTCAGGCCGTCTTCCGTGAAGCGGTCCCAACCCCAGATAATGTCGAATTTGATCTGCGGTGCGACGGTCCAGTCTTCCCAGAATTGCGGAATGCCCGTTTTGTATTGCGGATGCATGATCTTGTTGATCAGCAAACGGATGATCTCCACCAGCTTGCGACGGTGGACCTGCTTGCCGCTCGCTTCATATAAGGTAGTGAACGCCTCCATGAGGTGCATATGCGCGTCTAGGGTCTTGCGGTCGCCACCTGCCGCGCCGGGGCCTTTCAGGTCCCAGTTACGATGGAACATTTCGAAATATCCACCATAGTAAGTGTCGGCCCCATGCTTTTGCAGGAGATCGAAAACTTTTTCCGAATACTCGAGTCCGCGCGGGTCGCCGGTTGCGAGGGTGTATTCGGCAAGGCTATATATGGCGAAACTGTGCCCGTAGACGATTTTTTCATCAATTTTAACATCCCCTTTGCGATCCATGAGCCAGTAAAAGCCGCCGTGTTCCTGATCCCACATCTTGTTGATCAGGAAATCCACGCCATGCCTGGCGATTTCGGCATAGCGCCCCTCACCATAGCCTGCACGGTGAGCCGATGAGAACGTGTAAACCGTGCGTGTCTGTGCGATCAGTGATTTTTCATCTTCGCCCGAATCATGGCCTGCATTGTCGAAATGGGTAATAAAGCCGCCGTTTTCTTTGTCCACACACCGGTTTTCCCAGAAGGGCAGCAATTCATTGGTGAGGTGCTGACGAATTTCCTCGCGGTAACTTTTCAATTGATCTGCATTCATTGGTTTTGGAAATGTCAAGAGTTTAAAATGGTTAATAGATAATACTTCGATGGCTCAGCTCCCGGCTATCGGGTCCCGGGTTTATGATTATAAATATTTTTTATGGAACAATAATCCTTTTTCAGTGTCCTGCCACAGCCTGTTTTTCAGGTCGTATTTTTTAGGTAAGACGGGCCAATGGCATAACTACTTGACCGGATTATCCCGTTGCCGGGCCGCTTTGATTTGCAAATGCTGACGCATACTTCGTAATTCGCAAAGAATTCATCAATCCCAATCCTTATGAGCAATTCGGAAATTGTCGAGATCCTCGAACTGACGGTTAAACTCCTTGAACTGCATCACGCAGACCCATTCAAAGTCAAAGGATATGCCGTAGCCGCTTTTTACCTTGATAAATACAAGGAGAGCGAACTTCAGTATATGACCGAGCAAGAACTTGTCAAATTGCAGGGGATTGGGAAAAGCACCGCAGGTAAGATCATGCAGATCGCGAAAACCGGTACTTTCCCTGAATTGGAAGAACTTATCAGCAACACGCCGTTGGGTGTGATGGAGATGTTCAATATCAAGGGGATCGGACCCAAGAAGATCGCGATACTGTGGCAAGAGCTGGGTATCGACAATCTGCACGAGCTCGAACTGGCTTGCCTGAATGGAACGGTTGCGAAAGTGAAGGGTTTCGGTGCCAGCACGCAGCAGAAGATACTGGACTCCCTGGCATTTTTAAAGGATCAGGCCGGGAAGCTCAGAATGGATAAGGCCGAGTCGGTCGCGCATGTGATCGTGCAGGAGCTGAAAAAGACTTTTGGGCAGGTAGAGGCGGCGGGGGATATCCGTAGAAAATCGGAGGTCGTCGACACGATCCGCATTGTGGCCGCTACGGATTCGCCGGCATTGTTGCAAAGCACGATCGGAGAGATCGAATTCCTGGTTCAGGATGAGAAATCTTCCTCGCCGTTTGTCTGGCGCGGACATATTCAGGATGTGGCAGTGGCGGTCGAGATTGTTGCGGTGAAGCCGGAACGGATGGTCAACGAGCTCTTCCTGGAAACCGCTGGCGCAGACCACCTCGGTTTGGCAGGCACGTCGGGCAGCACGATCTGGAAACATGCCCATTATGAAGAAGCAGAGAGCGAGCAGGCCATTTATGAGCGGGCCGGCCTTCCTTACATCGTACCGGAAATGCGTGAAGGTGCCGGTGAGTTTGCCTGGGCCGAGACGCATTCGCCGGACCAGCTTGTGACGTGGGACGACCTGAAAGGCATCCTGCACAACCACAGTACCTATTCCGATGGTCAGCATACGCTCGAACAAATGGCCCTGCACTGTCGCGAGCTGGGTTTTGAGTACCTGGGCATTGCCGATCATTCCCAAACTGCGACCTATGCACAAGGTTTGAAAGTTGAGGAGGTGATCCGGCAACATGAGGAAATAGCGAAGTTGAATGCCCGTTTTGCGGTTGAAAACCCCGGAAAACCTTTCAAAATTCTCAAAGGTATCGAATCTGATATTTTGGGTGATGGTTCACTGGACTATCCTGCCGACGTGCTAGCGTCTTTCGACTACATCGTAGCGTCGGTGCACAGCAATCTGACCATGTCGCTGGAAAAAGCAACGACGCGTTTATTGCGGGCCATTGAAAATCCCTATACCACTATTCTTGGCCACCCGACAGGGCGACTATTGCTATCCCGTGAAGGTTATCCGATTGATCATAAGGTGATTATCGACGCGTGTGCGGCAAATAACGTTGTTGTGGAGATCAATGCATCCCCCTGGCGTCTCGACCTCGACTGGCGCTGGATCTCCTATTGCATGGAAAAAGGTGTCATGCTCAGCATCAATCCCGACGCGCACGCAATGGAAGGCTACCTCGATATGCATTACGGCGTTGCGAATGCCCGTAAAGGCGGCTTGACGAAAGACATGACTTTCAATGCATTAAGCCTGGAACAGATCGAATCCTATTTACGCAGCCGGTTGGCCAAACTGGCGTAGCATTTACTATTTTTAAGGTGCAGTTATGGGTTAGCTTTACTATTTTTAAAGTGTAGTTGTATTATAGTTTTACTATTTTACTTATGCAACTATAAAATAGTATTACTATTTTTACACTGTACTTTAAAAATGGTAACATGTTCCAGGCCCGCGACATCTACCCAAAGCTTCTCGCCCACACCACTAAGCGGCAGATCACCGTGCTCACAGGAATGAGGCGAACCGGGAAAACGACCCTGGTGAAACAGCTGATGGCACAATGCGATATTCCACAGAAGCATTACTTCGATCTCGAGAGGATCGATGTGCGAACGCTGTTTTCGGAGCCTAATTACGAAACCATTGTACAGGCATTAACCCGTCAAGGAACTGATTTTACAAAGAAAGTACTGATCGGTCTGGATGAAATTCAGCTGGTACCTAATCTGCCGAGTGTTTTAAAGTACCTCTACGATACCTACGATATCAAGTTTATCGTGACGGGCTCCAGTGCCTACTACATGAAGAATCAGTTTTCGGAATCTCTGGCAGGGCGGAAAAAGATATTTGAAATATACCCGCTGAATTTTGGAGAAGTATTGTCATTCAAGGGGGTACAAGCCAAGAGGATGAGTATCGATGCCGCGACACGGTTTATCCCAGCGGAGTATGAGCGATTAAAAGCCTATTACAACGAGTACATTGAATTCGGGGGATTTCCGGAAGTGGTACTGGCGGAGTCCGATGAAGATAAGAAAGATCTGCTCAGCGATATCATCAGCTCCTACATCAACTTTGACCTCAGCTTGCTTTCGGATATTCGTAACCCGACGAACTTATTCAAACTGATCCGGCTGCTTTCTGTCCGAATTGGCACCAAGCTGGATATTTCCAAGTTGACGAGTGTCACGGGCATGGCCAGGCAAACTGTTGAAAACTACCTCGACCTGCTTGAAAAAAGTTATCTGATCAAAATGATTCCTGTAATGGCCAATAGTCCTGAGCGGGAAATTGTCAAGGCGAGAAAAGTTTATTTTCTGGATAATGGGATTGCTTCCAGGTTTGTGGAGTTGAGCAGCGGGGCGAAGTTTGAGAATGCGGTTTTTAACCAGCTCTTACACCATGGTGAGATCGCTTACTACCAGCTCAAAACGGGACGGGAAATTGATTTCATACTCGACCAGAAACAATGCTTCGAAGTGAAAGAGACCGGCACGGAGGCTGATTTGAAAAATACGCAGTCACTGGCTAAAAATCTGGCTATCAATGAATCATATATTGTGGGCCGCCATCCTGCAAGAGTCTTCGAAGGGTACATTTGGGGAGGTTTCATCGTTTGAAAACCTCCCCGGGCAATTTTCAGCTACAACACCTTCAACTCCATGTCCCTGTTCAGGATCCCTGCCGGCAGGTGGGCTGTGATCC
>CBFGMV010000072.1:0-44328 GCA_965649915.1 uncultured Dyadobacter sp. | reverse complement strand
GCTCTTCGCCCCGGCTACCCGGTCATTCATTCATTCAATCATTCAATCATTCAGTCATTCAGTCATTCAGTCATTCCAGTTCCACTGCGACTCATTCACTCATTGACTCATTCACTCATTGATTTTCGTCAGCGGCGCTACGTTCCGGTCGGCGCCGTCGTAGCCTATGTTCTGATTGATTACGCCCTTGGTATTGGCTGTGATGACAATGGACGGAATGGGCCACAATGCGTGGAAAGGTGCCATGTTTGCCGTGTTGCCGAGTAGCTGTATTTTCTTCTCGTAAGTATTGTTGTACCGCATCACCCGGTCGAAGTAGAAGTTCTTTCCGCTGAAATTGGACAGACTGTACCCATTCAGGCCGGCCTTGGCCATGATGTAGGATATGCGCACCAGTTCCGAATGACGTGGCTCCTCCGCAAAAAGCTCCCTGGCGCGTTCATGCAGAATGAAATCGATCGTGACTTCTCCGGCTGAGATCGGCAGCGCCTTGGCGCGTTGTCTCACCTTGTTGATATCGTCGGCGGCCAGGGCGAGCTGGTTTTTCCAGTAATATGCCTCAGCCCTGAGCAGGTAAGTCTCCGCCAGCCTGAAAATATACCAGTCGCCATTACCCCCCATCGGCGTCGCCTTCGGATCGTCCTGAGGGTTATACATAATGTAATGCGGCATCGCATACACGTGCTTGAAGGTGTCTACCTGCGCGGCCAGGTATTTGGTATTGATCGGTTTACCAAAATCAACCGAAGCCGGGTTGTTGTATTTCAGCTCATGGATGTCGACCCAGTTGATGTCCGCACGGCGCAGGTCGGGCGTCGTCCGCCAGGTGTCGCCCTTGTATGACCAGAGATTATACTGATAATGGCCCGTCAGCCGGATATTCGCATTGCCGCGACCAAGTGAATCGTACATCGGCCCGCTGGCCACCATGCCCGGCTTGCCCTGACTGTCGAGTACCTGCGGCTGAAACCACTGGCAGTTGTAGAGCCGCATCGTGTACAAACCTACCGAACGGGCTGCCGGTGGCGCTTCGTACCGGTCGATGGCCGCCAGAATGGTTTCGGTGTTCTGCGCAATGCTGAAATTCTTGGCGCGGTGCAGGTCCCAGATCAGGTTGCGGTTGGACTTGGCGGCATCGACGCCAAAGCGCTGGGTCATCAATGCATAGGGCCCGCTGATCACTTTGTTCGCCGCTCCGATTGCCTTATCGTATTCGAGATTGGCCAAATAAACCTTCGTAAGCAGGTGATTGGCAGCTCCTTTCGTAATCACGCCCGGTTTGGCAGTTGCCGGTAGCCATTCCGCCGCAAATTCGAGGTCGGACTGGATTTTGGAAAGAATCGTCCAACGGCTGTGCGTTTGAAAATCAAGCTTCGCCTCCTGGATTTCCCCACCCAGGAACGGCACATCGCCGTAGGAATTCACAAGCCTGTAATACCAGTAGGCCCGGTGCCATAGCGCCTCCGCCAGAATGGCGTTCCGGTCCTGGTCCGATTGCCATTTGATCTCGTCAATACGGCTGATCAGCACATTACAGTTCTTAATGGAAGAATATGTAATGGTAAACATCATCAGAAACCGGTAGTACTGGTCGGTATTGGGCGTGAGGTTGTAAAAATCAAGCTGTGACCAGGGCGACGCGAGGTCGGAAGCAGCGAACTCCATCGTCAGGTTGGGCATGGTGCCGGTACTCTCGTTTTTGAGGTCCTTACGCATCGTGATCAGCAGCGCTTCCATGCCCGCTTTGTCAACAAACACGTTTTCGGGACTGAAAAACGACAGTGGCTCCGGTTTCAGCCAGTCTTTGTCGCAGGAAGACTGTCCGAGCAGCAAAACAAACAGGATCAGGTAGGTCTGGATACGGATTTTCATAATATCTGGGTTAATGCGGGTTACAATGAGAGATTGAGTCCAACAGTGAAATTCCTGGGCATCGGTATATTGAAACCGTCGTCATCCCAGGCCTCCGGGTCCCATCCCGGCCATTTGGTGAAAGTGAGCAGGTTACGGGCCGACGCAAATACACGCACATTGTTCACTTTCAGCTTCTTGGCAAGTTCAGACGGCAGGGAATAACCCGCATTGATATCCTGCACGCGCAGGAATGAGAGCTTCTTGTACACCTTGATCCCCCCGCCGAAAACATTGGTGTTGGTATTGAGCCGCGCATAATCATTGTTCTGATTTTCTGGTGTCCAGTAGGGAAAATCATTGGTATTACGCCGATCGTACGTGTCGGCTCCGCCAGTGCGGAGCCCTTCCGCAAATGGCGCCATGTGCCCGAGTTCGCTGCGCAGGAAGATGCTGGCCGTAAAGTTTTTCCAGAATGTGAATTCATTCCGCAAACCGATCCGGAAACGGGGCTGGCGGTAACCAATAAACTGCTTGTCCATCAAAGCCTCATACTTGCCGTTACCATCTACGTCCGTTGCCTTGAAGTCTCCGGGCTGCAACTTGTATACGGCCGCGGCATCCTTTTCGGGCGTTTGCCATATGCCGGTCACATTATAATTCCACACCCGGTCGATTGCCTGGCCGGGAAACCATTCGTTGGAATAGTCGGGAAGTTCCGTCCGGACGGTTTTGCCATCCACGGTTTCTTCCTTGTAATCACCAAATAACCGCTTGATCTTGTTCCGGTTAAACGAAAAGACCAGTCCGCTGCGCCACGAGAAATTAGCTTTCTCGGTGTTTACGGTGTTGATCGTCATTTCAAAACCCTTGTTGCCCAGCAAGCCCAGATTAGTGGTGATGTCCTTAAAACCGGTAATTTCGGGCAACAGGCGTTTCATCAGCAGGTCGGTGGTGGTCATATCATAATACTCAACACTCATGTCGATCCTGTTCTTCAACAGACTCACGTCCAGTCCCATGTTGATCGATTTGGTTTTTTCCCAAACCAGGTTCGGGTTGGCCAGCGAGGTATTGTAAACGCCTACCTGCACATTGGTACCATCATAATACATCGCCGACAACAGCTGCGCTAATGCGGAGTAAGCGCCGATATCCCGGTTACCGTTCACACCCCAGGATAACCGCAGCTTCGCCTGACTGATAAACCCGACATTGAAAAATTTCTCCTCGGATATCTTCCAGGCGATCGCAGCGGCCGGGAAAACGGCCCTCGGCTGCTTGGTTCCAAATGCAGAAAAACCATCGCGACGCACGGAGGCCGTGATCAGGTATTTATCCAGCAAAGTGTAGTTGAGCCGTGCCATGGCCGCGTCGCCGGTGATCTGGGTATCGTTCGTTTCCAGGGCAGGGCTGGTGCCGTATTGCAATCCGTGAAAACCCAGGTTCTCATTCGGCACAAAGGTCTGGTTCGCGATTTTAGAGTACCATCCCCGGTTCCGCTCGGCGCTGTAAAGCAATGTAACGTCAAACTGGTGAATGCCGAACTGCTTGTTCCAATGTAAAAGGTTGTCCAGAATATATTCGTAAGTAGAAGCATCAGCTCGGGTTCCATATCCTCCCGAACGCGTCGAGCCACCGTCCAGCGTTCTGGAAGACCAGAAATTGTAGTCCTTCGATGTCTCGTAGCGGGGCTGGAAGGATATTTTGTAATCCAAACCAAAAGGCAGTTTGATTTTGCCATAAAGCGATGCAAACAGGGTATTCACCTTGTTCATCCTTTCCTGCCCATAGTAATTGATCAGTGGATTAGCCGTCGCAAAGCTGTTCGGATACCACGATACGTCGCCGTTAGCATCGAACATCGACCCGTAGGGGCTCATGATAAACATCTGTCCCAGGTTTGCAGGCACTGTGCTCTCGTCCCGGTCGGCAAACTGGGTATTCACGCCCACATTGAGCCAGTCGGTAACCTTGAAATCCACATTAAGCCGCGAACGAATCGTCGAAAACTTGTCACCCCGCAATATTCCTTCGTTGTTCTGGTATCCCAGCGACCAGTAGTAGGTCACATTCTGAGAGCCGCCCCCAATGCTGACGTCGTAGTTCTGGCGAAGCCCGGTCCGGATCACCTCTTTGTACCAGTCGACTGTCTTCCCGGCCAGGTAATTCTCCGTTTCGACCGGGAAAAAGCGTAGTCGGCCAAGCCATTCCTGGGTATTATCGGCCTGGGGATTGTTGCTCGCGTTCCGCCATTGCTCCAAGGAAACACCCGTCGGTAGCGTACCCGGATTGTCATAATAAAAAGCGGGACGGTCGGGATTGGTGGCCCGGAGCACATCGCGGCGGAACGAAAGGTAGCCTTGTGCATCGAAAGGCCGGAAATCGTTGGCGGTCTGGGTGGTACCGACGTTGGCAGATACATTGATGACCGGCTTGCCTGTCGTTCCCTTCTTGGTCGTGATCAAGATGACGCCCCCTGCTGCCCTCGCCCCAAAAACAGCGGCTGAGCTGGCGTCTTTCAGAATGTCCATGGTTTCGATGTCGGCCGGATTGATGTCCGCGATACTTCCGTTGAAAATCACACCATCCATGACGACCATCGGACTGGAATTGGCCGTGAGCGACTTGGGTCCTCTGATCTGCAGCGAACTTCCCCCTGCTGCCGAAGTGGCCTGGTTCGCATTGAAACCCGCCACCGTGCCCGTGAGCATATCAGTGAGTTGGGTCATCGGCTGGTTTTTGAATGTTTTGGAATCGATCCGGATCACAGCGCCCGTCAGGTCACTTTTCTTCATCGTTCCATAACCTACCACCACCATCATGTAGATCGGATTGGTGCTGGGTTTCAGGCTGACGGTAATGACCGACTGATTGCCTACCGTGACTTCCTTCAATATATAACCTACATAGCTAAACGAAAGCACGTCGCTCGCAGCTGCCTGGACGCTGTAACGGCCCTCTGCGTCGGTGGTAGTACCGCGTTGCGTCCCCTTCACGACGACGGTCACGCCGGGAAGTCCCTGGTTGTTCAGGCTGTCGGTGATTACGCCCGTCACGTTTGTCAGGCTCTGCCCAAGAACCATCAGCGGGCTCAGCCAGGCGATCAGCACGAAGATCTTGGCCCAATGCGGGATCGGTAGTTTTACATGCATGGAAATTGTGTTTAGGATTTGAGATGGATGTTCAGAAGCGGCCGGTTAAAAATTCGGGCACAACACATTCTGCTTCGCAATGCGGCTTGCGAAGTCGTTTCTAATGCATTTAATGCACACGGCAATATTTAATTTTGGCTTATAACAATGTTACAAGGAAATCTATCGGTATCAATACAATTCATTGAAAATAGTAACGATAACGTTCTCGAAAACTAACGGCGTTGATGGTGAGGAGGGAAACGCAATTTACCCGGCACGCTATCGTACCAGGTACGGGCGAAATCCGGCAGACATGGTGTCGCCCACGGACCCGTCAGGCTTTTTGTAAATCAGGTAGGCTTCCACGCGGGGGGTCTTGTGCAGGATCGCGAATGCGCGCGTGAGCCCGGCCGCAAGCAATGCATTGTCCAAGCCGTCGGCGGTGATGGCATCGGGAGCAATGACGGTAGCGCTTATAATGTTGCTTTGGGAAGGATAACCGGTTGCGGCGTCGATAATGTGCGACAAACGTTTACCGCCCGCTTCCCTGAATTTCCTGTAACTGCCCGAAGTAGTAACCGCTCCCTCTTCTACCCGGATGATTTCCCGGATACCGGCATGTTCAAATTCATTGGCGGACGGTGTTTCAATCCCGATCGTCATGGCTTCATTCTCGGGATACTTCTTCCCCCTGACGCGGATCTCACCGCCTACTTCGACGATATAATTGACAATGCCGAACGATTCCAGAAAACCGGCCACTACATCCACAGAATAGCCCTGTGCAATGCCATTGACGTCGATTTTTACGCAGGGAAGTTCTTTATCCAGCCTGCCGTTCCGGAGAGCCAGTTTGCCGGAGCCGACACAGCGCAGCGCCGAGCGAACAGCCGCGCTGTCGGGCAGGTCGTTAATTTCTTTCGTTCCGAAGCCCCACATGCCCACGAGTGGGTACACGGTGACGTCGAATGCGCCGCCTGTTATCCGAAAAACGTCCAGAGATTTCCGGATAACCCGTTCGAAATGGGTGTCCGTAGCCACCCCGTCGCCCGAATCGTTGAAACGGTTGATTAGCGAACCAGGCTTGTAAATGGAAAGAGAAGCATCGAGTACACTGAATATGCTGTCGACCTGCTCCTGACGCACGGATGCTTTCTCAGCAAAATAGGTGATGCCATAGGTTGTTCCCTGTGCATGGCCAGTGATGCGGAAGCGTTGCAGGGGCGCGCCGGAGTACCGTCGGGAAGCCACGCAGGAAAACAGCAACAGCAGAGCCAGGACCGTTGCCGCAGGCCCCAACATCCACAGCGGCTTCCTTAAAAGCCGCTTTCGCCGTCCCTCACATGCGTTGCCCGATCTCCTTTGGCCGCTCATTTGCTATCAGGCTGAATATTCAGGTTTCCAGTATTGTACCGATTCGGTGTCCGCTGCCGCATTACCCATATGGATCGCGATCGAGCCGTCACGGCCTGTTTCGACGTTCGATACCGGTTGCTTTTTGGTCCGCACGCATTCGGCGAAATCCTTCAATGCGAAAACCGTTGGTTCGAGTTGCGCCTCTCCCGGTTTGCCGAATTTGAGTTCCACACCCGTACCCTGGGTAGTGACAGCTATGGTGGCGCCAGTGACGCCATCTACAACGCCCTTCGCATGATTGGTCGTTTCGGGATAAATAAGTGCCTTGTCCCGCAGGATCTCCGCGGTAGCCTTGTCACCTAATATCCTGATACTGTATCCATTGTATGCATTGGACAAAACAGAAGTGACACTCGCCTTAACGCCGTTGGGATAATCGTACACCGTGCGGATATTATCATAGGTATCGCGACCGTCTTTCCAGTAATTGATCCCTCCCAGCCCGACAACCTTTACAGGGTGGCTGTCTACCAGGTAATTCACTACGTCGATCTCATGCGCACAGAGCTCCGAAAGCGGCCCTCCACAGTACTCGCGGTACATCCGCCAGTTGATCGCCCGCTCCATTTTGGGGTCTTTGACCGGGAAGCGCCAATTGGAATTGCGATTGTACTGGCATTCGAAGTGCGTGATCTTGCCCAGCCAGTTTTCCCTGATAATCTCCTTGACACGGTGGTAAAGTCCATAATAGCGGTATTGGTAGCCGATCTGGAAAACCAGCCCGGAAGCTTTCACTTTTTTGACCAGGTCGATGGCCTGCGGTATGTCGTAAGTCATCGATTTTTCAAGGTAGATGTGCTTCCCCGCCTGCAATGCAGCTACTGCCATGGGATAGTGCAGGTACAGCGGTGTTGCGATGACGACCGCATCAATGGACTTGTCTTCCAGAAGCTTGCGGTAATCCTGATAGCCTTTGGCGTTTTTAGCGGCATAACTAAGCCCTTTTTGCAGATTTTCAGGAATGATGTCGCAACAAGCCACCAACTCGAAATCAGGCATTTCTTTGATCAGTGTCGCCAGTCCGGCCCCTCTCGAACCCGTACCGATCATTCCCAGCCTGATTCTGTCGGCAGGCCGGACCGGCGCTCCCCATGCCGGTGAAAAAGTGCTGGTAAGTCCGGCACCGGCCACAGCGGCAAGCCCGGTGGCAATAAAATCTCTTCGCGAAGTAAATGACTGGGCCATGGGTTCAGAATGGGGTTTAGAAACGTTACGGGCACGTGCCCGTAAATGTAGGTATTTTTTGTACAGATCGATTGCTGCTTTGTTAGAAATTTTTTGGAGATAAAAGATGGTCCGGCAGTGTGATTGCCAGACCATCGCCGGTGCGGATCAGGGCTTTACAAAACGAAGCCCGGCAGAGATCCCCACGCGGTACGGCTGATAGTAGAACGGGTTTGCGAAACCTTTGACCTTAACCGGACTGAATTCCGCATAAGGTCCAATGCTGAAAGCTGTATTCCGACTGATGGCGAATTGTTTTCCCAATCCCAGGCTGACCCAGCCCAGGCTCTGCTTGCTGTTCAAAGCACGTGAATATTCCAGGCCGAAATTGGCGTAAAACCGGCTGACAGGCGAATGTCCCCAGCGCAGTTGCTTTGCTACGCCCAGGCCGAGCATTGAAAACGTCCTGTCCTCCTGCATTTTGTCGCCCTGACGTACGGTTTGGTACTCCCCTTTTTCATCGGGCTTGACGAGGTAATTGTTGTTGGCGATTTCGTATGAATAGGTTTGCCTGAAATTACTGTAATGCAGCTGCACCTGAATTCCCCGCCGCTCCACCCCGCCGCTGAACTTGTAGCCCATCGAACTGGCCGTGAACAAGGACGGGAAGTTGAAATTCTGAAAATCCTTCGCGGCCGACGACGGTACCGTCAGAATCTGGTAGGAATGCAATGCGGACACGTTGAAAAGCCAGGCGACCCGGGCCGGGTTGGTCATAATCGCCTTTGCGGGCTTATAGGCAGGCGCCACCACACCGCGCAGGTGCAGGGGTATGGATGCTGCTGTCAACGGCATCCCTTCCAGTTCGGTGAGATTCGACGTATGCTCCACCGAATCAGCATCCGCAGGCACCGTCAATGGTAATTCCGACGTCGCCTGCGTATAGTCTAAAATATTCTGCAACGGGTCTGCCGAACGGTCGTAACCTTCTGTACCGTCCGCGCGGTTGTGGTTGACAGTAGCACGTCCCACGTTGCCTGCCGGGCCTGTTATGCGGTCCGCTGCCGGTTGCTCAGCAGCTCTTTTCTCCGAAACCGTTACGTTTTTATTGGTTACGGGTGACGACGGATCTATATGCGTGATCGTCTTACGGTGCTGCGTTACGGCGGCGTGTTCCACCGCACCGGCGCGTGTTTCACCATGACCGGCATCTTTTGCAGTCACAGTCTCCGGCACCCGGCTACCTGGCGATGTTACTTGCGATTTTATATGGTTTGAAGCCGTTTTTGGCAGATTACTTTCGCCCTGGTACCAGTTCAGCATCAGTCCGGAAAAAGTGATCAGCGCCAGCGAGCCGGTCAGCCACCGGTATTTCCAGCCTCGTGATGGCTTCACCCGCGCACGTATGCGTGCGTAGGCATTCGGATTAGGCTGTTCCTCATAGTCATCAAACTTTCGTTTGAGGACGTCGCCCAGGGCTTCGTTGAATTTGTCCTCAGAAGTTTTCATGATGTACTATTCCTTTAAGTTCCAGTTTTTTCATCAGCAGGTTACGTCCTCTCATAAACTGCGACCGTGCAGTCGCATCCGAAATACCCAGCATTTCACCTATATCGGTGTGTGTATAGCCGTCAATCAAATGCATGTTGATCACTGTTCTATATTTGTCAGGAAGCTCATTGATGACTTCCACAAGGTCCCTCACATTCATCTGGTCGATCATCCGGATATAATCGTCCGATTCGATCTGCCATTCCATTCCTTCGATCGTACTCTGCAACTCTTCATGCCGCGTAGTGCGGTTATAATAGTTGATCGCCGTCCGGATCACCGTCACCTTCACCCATCCATCCACCGCATCCGGCTCCTTCAGGTCACCGATGTTGTTGAAAATCTTCACAAAAGCATCCTGGAAAATATCGTCCGCTTCCGCGACGGTCCGCGCGTACCGACGACAGATTCCCGTCATCCTGGCCTTGTACCGCTCGTAAAATACGGTCTGCGCCCTCGGGTCCTGCTTCTGGCAGGCTTTGACGAGGCTGGCTACGCTGTCGTACTTTTTAGAGAGAAAAAATTTCATCAGGGACGTTGGCTCAGGAACTTAACTAAAGTTACTTAATTACTATTTTTTAGTATAATGTTACAGCATATTTTTTGTTCAACACATTGAAATCCTGGTCAAAATACAGTTCGCACCTTCCGGCACCGGCGGCTAGTCTGATATAGTAGCTGGTCAATCCCCGGTAGTTGCTCACAAGCTTCCTTTCATACTCAAATCCCGTCAGCTCAGTCAAGCCTGCTACGTATTGCTGAATTTGGGCGGGAACAGTTGGCAGGTTGGACGTTGCTCCGGTCACGCCGGGCTCCGTGAAGGCAGTACTGCTCCACCGCAACTTTCCTTTTTCATCAAACAGCATCGACACCCGCTCCGATTTTGTACCATCCCAGGTGCTGCCGATCACATAATAAAGCTTGGTATAATCCAGCCTGACCCACGTCTGCGCGGTTACGAAGTTCATATTCGGTATAACCTTCATCGTGTCTGAGACAAATGCAGGAAGGTCGGATTTGTCAAAAGTGGTGATCCGGTACAATGCAGGGTCAAAGGAAGCCCAGCTGTTGCTGCCAGGATTGACCCCGCTCCATTCAAACGAGTAGTTTTCTCCCCTGAAACTGTACATCAACTTATTCTTCGTGGATGCGGCGAAAAAACCAGTCGCGGGAGCCGACAATGTGCCGTTACCCAAAGCTGTTTTTTGGAGCGACTCCTGCAATGCGGAAGGCACGCCATCTGCCGATACTTTGAAAGTTTCCCACATTTTGCCGTTATCTACGAGCGAGGTATAGCGATCGGCCTCCGACTTTAGTTTCACTTCCCAGATCTTGTCTTGGAGGATCGGCTTGAAAACCAGGTCTTCCGCTTTGGGAAACTTACCTTTCACTACTTTCACGGTAGCCTCCGGGATCACAGTAGCGGGGTCGACCGGGCGGAGGTCATTCAGATTGTTGCAGCTGCACATAGCCAGTGCAATTGCCATTATCAGAGCGAGGGACTTCATATGCACGATATTTACCCTAAAAAGGGACAGGTACTTCGTAATCAAACCATTCATACATCAAGGAAACACCACAAACTTCGCTTCGTTCTGCTGCAAGGGCGCGCGGTAATACTCATACATCGGTTTCAGGGTAATCTTGTATGTAACCTTGCCCAGCCTGGGGTCATCGTCTTCATAAATAAAGCGCATACTGGGCTTGACGGCCGCATTCTTCGCTGCATCCAGCGACATCCGCACATTAAAACTGGCCGGGTCGAGGTACCCTTTCTTGCCCGGAATAATCATAGGCAGGTAACTGGTCGTACCAATTGTTTCAATACCCAACGTACCTTTTTCATCATCCCATTTCAAACTCATTTGCGTCGGGAGGTAAATCCTGATATTCAAATTAAAAGTAAGCGCATTACCCGGCATTTCGGTATTGGGAATGGGCTTTCCGCCGTGAAACATGAGCTGGCCCTGGCCTTTTTCAATGAAGAAATTGAGATAAGCCGCATTCGCGTAGAGCCGGAGCAAGGTATCTTCCTTAAACATATCGACAGAATCCTTCCCGGTGAAACGCCAGGAATCGGTCACATAGAACGATCGCCTGGCAAGCCACATAGACACCGTGTCGCGGTCGAGTCGGACCGGCTCCGGTTTGGGATCGGGTTGCTCGTTTCCATCATTTCCGCATCCGAATTGCGCCATCGCGCAGGCAAATAACAGGGCAAACAGTAATCGCTTTCTCATGGTAATAAAAGGTTCAGTACACAACGAAGTCCGCAATCGCCTGTTGAAGCGGTTCGCGATAATACTCATACATCGGTTTTAGTGTAATTTTGTAGGTTACCTTGCCCAGCTTCGGGTCTTCGTCTTCGTATATAAACACCATTTTGGGTTTCACCTTCGCCGCAGCGGCCTGTTCCCGGTACAGGTAATCGCGGAAAGTAGCCGTTTCGAGATAGGCCTTTTTCCCGGGAATGATCATGGGAAATGTGTTCACGGTCGTCTCGCTCTCTACCCTGGCAGTCCCCTTTTCTTCGTTCCAGAATATGCGCAGACCCGTTGGCAGCTCCACCCGGATTCTGACACTGAATGTGAGGGCACTTCCGGGCATCGTCGTATTGGGAATGGGATTGCCGCTCCAAAAATTGACATAACCCTGATCCAGGCGGAATTGCAGGTAAACAGCTCTCCTGTAAATAGTGTACAGTGTGTCCAGTTTGAACAGATCCACAGAATCAGCACCTCTAAACCGGTAGGCTTCTGCGACATAAAATCGCTTGAAAAGCGCGGATTCCACAGAATCCCTGCTGAGCTTCACCGGTTTGGGTTCCTGCTTCGGCACCTCGTTTTTGGAGCAGGCGCAAAGCCATCCGGCAACCAGTAATATGCTACCTATGTATAAAATCCTTCTCATCAACGGCATGGATCTGTTTTTCACGTTTCTCCGGTTCCAAATACAGAGACACGGGCGCCGGACGGCAGCGTGGCGATTTCAGTCATTTTTTTCTTATTAAACCAAAAAAAGCATTGCAAACCTTTGTGAATCAGGCTGCAATGCTTTGAAAATACTAATGGTTTACCCTTATTTTTCCGGAAAGTATACCCGCACGTCGGGATGCATGGTGTAAAAGCGGTACTGTTTGCCATCGAAAACCGGGAAGCCGCTCGATGCGTCGTTACCGATGATGGGATTGCCTTCATACTTTTTCCAATGGATAAGGTCTCTCGATACCGCCACGTTCATCGACCATTCCCGCCAATCCTTGAATGCGGATGCGTGATAATACCCATAGTACAGGCCTTTGTACCGGATGATCTTATTCATCGCCACGGCGAATGCGTCGTACTTCTCGGGACCCGCATGAAGCACCGGCTCGTCTTGCACGTGGGTCCATATTTTAAGGTCCTTACTGGTTGCCAGCCATACGGCAGCGTCGTTGCGCTCATAGAAAAGATACCAGATACCCTTCTCTTTCCAGATCGCCGGCGTCCCATAAGCGCCTTTGCTGATCGGCTCCCCGTTTTTCATGCGGATATCGACGGCCCCCTGGTCTTTCCAGTGTATGCGGTCCGAAGAGGTGAGCATATGCGCGATGTCGTCCTTGCTTTCGGCAAACATGTAGTAGGTATCGCCCTCTTTCAGCACACACATATCTTCCACCCACAAAGTGGTATGAATAGGATTTTGGGCATAGCGCGTCCATTTCAGGCCGTCGTCGGAGGTGGCCAGGCCGAGGTACTTCATGGTTTCGCCGGTCGCTTTGGTGTACCCGGTGTACCACATGTAGTATTTCCCGTCCTCGTGCAGAATGTAGCCACGCTCGCGGATCTTTTCGTCCCAGGTTTTCGGGTCTCCGGTTCCTTTGAACAGCGGGTTACGTGCATCGGCCTTAAACCTGACGATTTCTGCCGGAAACTCCTCCGCAGCCGGCGAATGGAAGGCCAGCAAACCGGCTGCCAATAGCAAACCGGACCATGCAAAAAGTAAACAGCGTTTCATAAGGTAAGGATCTGTAATAAAATTCATCGTTTTTCGGCCACATCTGCCGGGATCCGGTCTACAATGCGATTGGCCTTTCCTTTTTGTTTCAGCAGGTCGAATGCATCGTAAAGCTCTCCCGTCGCGGTGTATGTATCAAATGAAAGCTTGTTGCCCGATACATTTACTACATGAAAAAGCTGGGTGTAAATAGCCGACCGGTCCATCCAGGCGGCGCGTTCCACATTGGAGTCGGTCATCTTCGGGCCGCTCACCGATACCACGTACATCGTACCCGGCTGCCTGCCCTTTTCAGCCATCGGGATCTTCGCCATCCCGCGCGCATAGGTGTGGTCGTGCCCCTGTAACACCAGGTCCACGCGGTACTGATCGAACAATGGCTTGAAGGTTTCGCGCATGCGCTTGTTGTCCCGGGTTGTTTTGGGTGAAAAGATCGGGTGATGGAATGTAATGACCGTCCAGCGGTTGGGATTATTCTTCAAAATCCCTTCCAGCCATACTTTCTGGACCTCCGTCCATTTCTCGGAAACATCGACCTGGTCCGAGTTTAACGAGATGAACCTTATGCCCTGGATATCTGCATAGTAGCAAGTTTCTTCCAACCCTTTCGGGCCATTCTCGGGCAATGTAAACTGTGGCCGCCAGAACACCGAGGTCGTGTTAATGCCCTCTGGCGTGTCGAAATGGTCGTGGTTGCCGGGCGTCGGGAAAGCGGGGATCATGCTGTGGATGAAACCGCCTCCCCGGAACCAGTCGCCCCATTCCACATCGCGGTTGGCCTTGTTGATGAGATCGCCGGCGTAGATGGCCAGGCGCGCGTCCGGCGCCTTTGCGTAGGCCTCACGCGCCACGCGCGACCATAGTGAAGAGATGTTGACCTGCACGTCGCCGTAGTAAATGAATGACAGCTGCTGCTCGCTGGTCCCGGCCGTCGTGAAATGGATCCATTCACTCCAACCCTGGTCCCCGCCAACCCGGTACGCATATTTGGTACCGGGTTGCAGGTTTTCGAAAATGACGGAATGATAGTTGGCAGCCGGTGTATCCTCCCAGGCGAGCCGCTCGGTCCTGGCCTTCACCCGCTTTGCCTTTTCAACGAAGCGGGGATCAGCTTCCGCGACCGCGATTTCCGCAAACCCTTCCGCCGCAGCTTCCGAGGTGCGCCAGTTGACGGCCATGGAGGTCGATGGGTCGGCCGTGACATTGAGTACAATGCGATCGGGCGTGGACGATGGGGCGTACAAATCTGCGTTCTGTGCCGAAACCGTGCCCGCTGCCAGTGCGCCTGAGATAAGAAATTTTAAAGTTGCTCTTTTTAAATACATACTATTAAAACCGGCCGGAGCCAGCGTGTTACCAGGGCGCCGACGTTCCTTTCAGCAGCCACATTTTTGAATATTGATGATCCTTGCTCTGCCCGGTGGGCACGAAGTTCGTCGTTTCGAGCTTTTCCACCGCCGCATTATAATTGGCCAGGTACTTGACGTCCGCATTGGCGACCGGATACACGAACCGGACGGGGATCGCCGCTCCGAACTGTGCCGCCGGACCAGTTTTCAGCGCCGGATAACCGGTCCTCCGCCAATTGAACCAGGATTCGATACCCAGCCATCCTGCGATCCATTTCTGTTCCGAAATCCTTTCCAGCTTATTGGAAGCAGCCGCCAGGCTGACGTTGGTTTGCCCATAATATTTTTCAAAACTAAACCCGGCAGCCGTTTGAGCGCCGTACTTGTCCATTGAAGCCTTGATAGCGCTTTTGTAATGGTCCTCGGCCGTTCCCGATACGCCCCAGCCATTCAATGCAGCCTCCGCAAGCATGAATTCCACTTCTGCGTAGGTAATGAAATTCATTTTAACATAAGCCTCGCTGTTGGCCCGGTAGCGGTTATGCAGAAATGAAATGTAGGGGCTGCGCTCCGGATTGTAAGCCGTACCATCGCTGCCTTTATTGTAGGACGTGGCATCCACCACCGCCAGGCCTACCGGCAGGCCCACGTACAACGACGTATCCACCTGCTGCGCAGCTGGGGCCGGCATGTATTTTACGGTGTAACTTTCGCCAAATGCATTGGTTACCGTTTTTTCGACGGGAGCCTTCACATGGACGTCCCATTTGTTGAGCACCGGCTGAAACCAGCGATCGCGCCGCGGGTCGGCCAGGGCTGTGAGTTTTTCGACAAAGGGTTTGGAAGGCTTGATGTAATACAATGGGTTACTCGCATTCAAAAGCCCGCCGGCCGCGGAATTGTCCCGGTTGGTACCCAGGAAAGCCAAAGAAGCGTCATCCGCATTGGCAGTGAAGGTCGTTCCCGCCGCATCCTTGAATTCCGCGGCAATGTCGATCCCCGCCGCAGCCAGCTCCGCCTTCCGGGCCGATAGCCGCATGGCATAGCGCATACGTAATGCATTGGCGAACTTCTGCCAGTTGGGCGCCTTCCCGCCGTACAGAACATCCGATCCTGCACCCACCACGTCGGCAGTACCGAGGCTGCCGAGCAGGGCCGATGCTTGTTTCAGGTCGGTGAGAATGCCTTTGTACACGTCGATCTGGTTGTCGTATTGCGGATAATATTGTTCGCTGGCGGCTTTGAGCGCTTCCGAATAGGGAATGTCGCCGAAAAGGTCCGTCATTAATCCAAATACGAACGATTTCATGGTAAGGGCTATCGCCTGAAAAAAACGGTTATTGTCCCGCACCGCATACTGGTACATCAGGTCGTTGTTTTTCAGAATGTTATAGTACTCCGACCAGTTTGAAGCCGACCAGCCATACTGGTTTATTTTCGTAGCACCTTCGTTAGTACCCATCTGAATGTACTGCATCGCACCGGATAGGTCGGAACCTTCCGCGCCCAGCGCATAATAGGCCCTCGACGAGTGCGTCAGCACATAGCTCAGGATGTAATTCGGTGAAACCTCCTCCGGGCTGTTCGGGTTCTCATTCACTTTGCTCAGGTCTTCACAGCTCGACAGCAACAGCGCGAAAACGGCCGTGAGCGTATATATGGTTCTAGAAATTTTCATGATGACAATCGTTTAAAAATCCACATTCAGCTTTAACCCCACAGATCCCGTCCAGGGCATGACATTGTAATACTCGACGCCCTGCATCCAGGCGGAACCGCTCTGGCGGAATGCCCGCTCCGGATCGATGCCCACCCCGGCGGCAGTCCATTCGTACAGGTTGTTGCCCACAATGGAAACCGATGCATTTTGTAGCCTGAGCTTTTCAGTGAGGGTTTTCGGCAAATGGTAGGTAATGGCTATCTCTCGCAGCTTCACGTAGGTAGCACTGTACATGTTTTCGCTGGGGAATGGACGGGTCGAATATCGGTACGCGCTGAACGGATCGAGCCAAACGGTGTTTGCGCCCCCGAGGTTCTCGACATAAGTGGTGTTGCCCTCAGCATCCTTCGAAGACCTTACGCCCACATTGAAACTCGCGTCCTGCACGCGGGTGGTCTTTTTGGAGCCTGTCCAGGCGTCGAAACCACCATATTCCGCATTGCGGCCACCGACCCACTTGCCCAGGAAAGCCTCAGGATTAGCCTTGATCTGCTGCTCGATCGGTATATTCCTGTCGTAAGGCACACCGGAAAGCGACTCGTCCAGCTGCCCGTTATTTCCCAGGAACATCATGGTGTTGGAATAGAAAGACCCGCCCTGCCGCCAGTCGATATTGGCAAAGAGGCTGAAATTCTTGTAACGGAATGTCTGCTGAATGCCCATCAGGAAGTCGTGGTTGTAGTTCCCGATTTTCTGAATGTGGTTAATGTCAGTGTCGGTCTGGTACAAGCCACCGCTGGTGAGCAAGGGGTATCCGTAGTACGGCGAGTTCTGGTCCGTCACTTTCAGCATGGGTTGCTGGTAAATATCCCCCACGTCGCCGCCCACATACGTACGCACCTCCGCGCCGCTGTAAGAGTTGAACGAGAAGTAGGTAATGCCCTCAGCCAGACGCTTGATACGCGTGCGGTTTCTGGTGAACGAGAGGTTGATATCCCAGGTAAAGCTGCTGCTCTCCACCGGCGTCGCATGGATCCCGAGCTCGAAACCGCGGCTCTGCACCAATCCGGCATTGATGAGCTTGCTGCTCGACCCTGATTCAATGGGTATGCCGATCGTCAGCACCTGGTTTTTGTTGTTCCGCATATAGTAAGTACCCTCCACGCCCAGCCTGTTTTTGAGAAATTTCAGATCGAGGCCAATTTCATTCGCACTCGAAATCTCCGGTTTCAGGTTGTTATTTTTCAGAATGTCGTTCTGGTACATCCGTTTCGAAGCCCCCCAGTCGGTATCGGCGAGGTAGGTTTGACGCAGGCTGTAAGGGGCCACATCATTACCCACCTGCGCCGATCCGGCGCGGAACTTTGCAAGGGAGATCCAAGATGGCAATGTGAACACATCCGAAAGTATAATGCTCAGCGAAGCCGAAGGATAGAAGTAGGACCTGTTGTTTTTGGGCAAAGTGCTCGACCAGTCGTTCCGCGCCGTGAGGTCCAGAAAAGCGACATTCCGGAAACCGATGGACGCGGAGCCGTATATGCCGTAAAGCAACTTGCGTGTCCATTCACTATTGTAAACGATCGTTCCGGGAGCGCCATTGGCGATGGTGTAGAGCCCGGGCGTCACGAGTTCGGTGGTGGCATTATTGATAAAGTTGGATCGCTGTTCCAGCCGGTTGGCTCCCGCAAGCACATTCAGGCTCCATTGCTCGCCAAAGTTCTTTTTCCAGCTGGCGATAAAATCGAAGTTGGTTTCCTTGCGGTCGTTCATTTCCACTTCGTAGCCGCCCTTGGTTGCTTCGAAATTACTGTATGCTTTTTTAGCTTCGAGCTTTTCCTCGTACGCATCGCGCGAGAAGCGTCCCATGAGCGAAAACTCGCTCGTAATGTCGTAGTCGAGCTGCAATTTGCTGACCGTACGGTTGCGACGGAAGCCGGTAGGATTTTCGTAAGCAATAAAATAGGGATTGTTCTGCTTCGATTTGTACACACGCTGCTGAATTCCCTCCTGGCCAGGCACCCAGTAGTCTTCCAGGTCGAGGATGTTGACCTGTGCACCCATCTCGTAAATACTCCTGACGGGTGAATTACGACTGGCATCGATCAAGGGGCGGTTGTCCGAACCCGATTCGGATATGTTGAAATTGGCCTGCGCCCGCAGTTTGTCGGTGAGGTTGTAGGTGGTGTTCAATGCCAGCGTGAGCCTTGAAAGATCGGTATTCGGCACAACGCCTTTGTTTTTCATATTACCCACCGAAAGGCGGAAATTCCCCTTATCGTAGTTCCCGTTGACGGAGACGTTATTGGTATTGGTGGTTCCGGTCCGGAAAAAGTCTTTGAAACGGTCGGGATAGGAAACGAGCGGCGCTTTTTGTCCGTTGCTGTTCCATTGTACCCATTGCTCGCCCGCATCCAGGCGCGGCCCCCAGCTTTCGTTCTCCTGCTCTTCGAGGATATGCGCACCGCTTTTGCCGGACCCGAACTTGTTCTGCACCGGCACATATTTCAGCGGGACTTCCAGCACCATGGCCGTGTTGAGCGAAACGCCCAGCCCTTTCTTCGTACCCCGTCCCGATTTGGTAGTGATTAAAATAACCCCATTACCGGCCCTCGAACCATACAATGCTGCCGCACTCGGACCTTTCAGCACCGATATGTTGGCGATGTCGTTCGGGTTGATGTCCGAAATCGCATTACCCATATCCGCGCCTGCAAAACCATTGTCGAGTTTGTTGGCCACAGGCACGCCGTCGATCACGAAAAGCGGCTGATTGTCGCTGTTAAGTGAATTGGCACCGCGTATCACCACGTTCACCGTCGAGCCCGCCGTCCCATCCATTTGCGAGATCTGCACCCCGGCTACTTTGCCCGACAATGCATTCAGCACATTGTTCTGCGGTGTCTGTGTCAATGCTTCTCCCTGCACGTTTCCTACCGAATAGCCGAGCGAACGCTTGTCACGGGTGATCCCCATCGCGGTGACGACTGCCTCTTTCAATGTCTCCACGCTTTCCTGCAAACTCACATGGATTACGCTCTGGGCGCCCACTTCCACGCTCTGACTGTTGAAACCAATGTAGGAAAAGATGAGCTCCGCACCCTGACCGGTTACATCTATGGAAAAGTTGCCCGCAACATCCGTGGATGTGCCCGTCTGTGTTCCCTTCACAAGAATGTTCACCCCTGGCAGCGGTGCCCCGTCTTTGGCCGAAGTGACTTTGCCTGTAACGGTCCGTGCAGGTGCTGAATGCAGCCCCGGCGTTACTTCGTCGTTCACGGAAGACGTCCCGCCCTCCTTCACCGGCGTCAGGACGATCTGCTTACCCATCACCTTGTATTTCAGGCGCATCGGGTCCAGGATTTCGGTCAGTACCTTAGCCAGTTTCTCGTCATTCACTTCGAATGAATACTTCCGGGTTTCGGTGATCAGCTCAGGCCGGTAAGTAAAACGTACCTGTGCCTGCTTCTCTATGGAAGTCAGGATCTGCACGACGCTCTGATTCTGAACGTTGAGGGTGATACGGCGGTTCAGCAGGTCTTGCGCCCCTGCCTTACCCGCTATCGAAACGGCTGCAATACTCACTGCAATACAGAGCTGCATCAGGGAAAAGCGCATCAGTTCGTGGAGTATTTGATAGTTAAATAGCTTTTTTTTCATTACGTTTAAACCGGTTCTTGTTTTTGAAAAGAGACAACAACACTCCTTGCACCCAATAGGATCGGATGTACACAGCGCATTCGGTAAGGAGCCAGAGCCGGTAACGTCGGAACCGTTGCCGGCTTTTTTATGGTGTAATGGGGGCTATTCTGTCATAGACGGGCTCGGGTTTAGGTTCGGGTTCATATCGGGATCGTCAATTGCAATGCGGTTCGGATATAAGGATCTTTCCGCCTACGACCTGGTAATCGGCTTCAATGGCCTCACAGATCACGCCCAGGATTTCAAACAGCGATTCTTCCTGCACCGACGACGTCAGCCGGCAGGCGGCCACTGCTTCCCTGTCATACACGATGTCGATCCCGTAGGCTTTGCCCAGCGAATCGAAAATGTCACTGACGGGCGCATTGTTGAATGTAAACCGGGCCAGCTCGGCTTGCGGGATCACCGGTTGCGGCGTTTTGACCAGCCCCATACTCAGCTTTTCTTCCTTTCTGAAAAACGAAGCCTGCTGATTGGGGGCGAGCACGACCGACTGTGTCCTGCGCGGTGCCCGAGCCACGACGGACACGCTTCCGGTCCGCACCTGAACGGTAGCAGTATTTTCCTTTTCAAATGCCCTCACGGTGAAGCTCGTGCCCAGCACCCGGGTCGTGAGCTCATCGGCATACACGAAAAATGGCCTGGAAGGATCTTTTTGTACATCAAAAAAAGCTTCTCCTGAAAGGTATACCTCACGTTTCAGGCCATTCGATTGTCCGGGGAAGCTGATCCGGCTCCCGGGTGCAAGTGTAACGCGGCTGCCGTCCGGCAATGCGACCAGGCGGGCGGAATCGCCTGCATTAACTTCCTCGCGTTGATTGTCCAGCACTTCCGTCCGCTGCATATAAGCCGATTCAGGAATACGGTTCCATTGCTGCGCGGCCCAGCCTGCCACCAGCACCACCACGGCCGCAGCGGCATACCGGAACCAGCGCATCCGGTAAATGGGCCGTGCCGTGGAATTACCGTCGATTTGCCCCTGTATTTGTTCCCAGATAAGCCCGGCCTCCCGCTCGTCGAAAACGGGCTTCGACAATTTCGCCAGGTCCAGAATGGTTCGTCTGGCCTGGGCGATCACCTCTTTCTGATGAGGATATGCTTCCGCCACGTTCTGCCAGAATGCGTCCCGGGCAGCGTCGGGCGAATGTACCCATTGGATGAATGCATCATCCTGCATAAAGTCCGATAAGGTGTAGGTCTGGTATTTTTCTGTCATCGTAAAAACCTTTCGCTACCCTAAACCGGCCGCGTGAGGTTTTGTACTCAGTGAGTGAAAAAAAATTATCCAGTCCAATGAGAAAGAAAAACCAGCAGTCCGCCGGCAGTCTCAAAAAACAGCCTCAGCTGTGTAATGGCCCGGTGCAGCAGGTTCCGGACCGACTGATTGTTCATCTGCATCATGTCCGAGATTTCTTCCAGCGAAAATCCGTGCAGGTAACGAAGCTGGATCACCTCGCGCTGGCGGGGCGAAAGGCGATTGAGGGCTTCGGCCAGCTTTTCATAGCTGTCAGAAAGTCCGTCGTCACCCACTGCGTCGAAACTGTTGCCTTCCCAGGCGAGGTCGGCCACCAGGCCAATGTCGGCGTGCAGCCGTTCCGGATATTTCCCGAGGTTCCTGACGATGCGGTTGCGCAGCGAACGGAAAAGGTAAAACTTGATGGAGTCTGTCATCGCCAAATGCTCCCGACGCTGCCAGATATTCAGGAAAAGATCCTGAATGCTGTCGCGGATTACCTGACGGTCGGAAGTGACGCGGTAGCCATAGCTGAGGAGCTCATCAATGTATTTTTGGTAAATCGAGGCAAATGCGTCCTGATCGCCACCCTGAAAGGCGCTCCACAAGAGCATATCGGAATTGGCCTCTTTCAATGGGATCGGTGGTTTGGGGTCGTTAGAGAAACACCTTGCGCAGCGAGGCATACACCTTCACTAAGCATGGCACTAACCCGGTATACTGACTTTTTACCTTGAAATACTACCAAAAAATATACAAATTGAAGATACCGGCTCTAATAATACCGAATCATCCGTGCAAAGCACATTTCAGGAAATTGTTTTAACAGATTATTAACGTTGCCAATGAAAAGTGGCATTAATCCTCACGCGGTCTCCCACACCGAGGTTAGCGATCCAGACATCTTCGCCCGTGTGGGGAATGCGCAACGGCTTACCGGCAGGGACGAGCGAGCTACCTTCCACAGCTTTCAGAACGGCGATGGGTGCAAAGTCGCGATCCAACAGCGTAGCGCCGGTATATAATGGCGCAAAAGGCAGATTCGTGTCTGTGACCAGCGAGTCGGCTGTGTTGCGTACGGTATGCGCCCGGCCGATCAGCAGGTCATCCTCCGTTTCAAATGAGAGGACACTGCCATTTACCTTGGCCGACCGCACCGGATGCACTGTGCTTCTCCATACATTGGCGAAATGGGCTACGGTGCCGTCCGGTATCGAAGCCGGTGCCTTTCCACTCACTGTGACTGTCAATCTGCGGCTTTTCAAATCGACCGCAGTCACGAGCCCTGCGATTGCCGTGGCCCTGAAAACCCTTCCCCTTACTTTCAAATAACTTCCCCCGCTGAAAAACACCCGCTCCAATACGCCTTTATCATCAAAGCCAACGACTGCGGCGTGTGCGTCGGTCTCGATCCCGAATGCGGGGATCACTTTCCTGGCATCGGTCGTATCGCTCATGACCACATCCCTGCCGCCGGCCCGCCACACCTCCACCGCAGCGCCCCGCGTCATGGAGAGCACCCGAACCGAACGGATCAACGGCTTTCCGCGATAGGGTTCCATAATACCCGTGAACGTACTCTGCAACGGCCTGCCATCCGTCGATTCACGCCTGGCGATCATAAATTTCAGCAGATGACTCTTCGCCCGCGGCTTGTCCCAGGCGTCGGCCATCATGATTTGCTGGCCCCGTTGCGGAAGTATGCGGATTTTAACCTTCGCTTCCGGATCCAGAACATGGCTGTATGTGACCGCCGCATTATCACCATTCGATTTTTGAACACCGAAAAGGTATTGATAACCAGAGCCTTTGTAATTCCAAAAACTCCCCGCATAGCCCTGCGCCCCCATGCGTGCATCGTCATAAATCGCTCCGAAAGGGACACCTGCCCCGGCCAGTGTTCCGGGCTGCTTTTCGCTCCATTCACCTTCCGCCGACACACTTCCCGGCGGCCCATGCAATGCATAATCGTGCTGCCTGCCGCCGGAAACCCTGAAAAAATCGACCACGTAGCTGCGGGTGCTATCCACATCGACCATGATGAGGTTCCTGCGGTAAGCGCTCGTCTGCGGATAGGTGGCCGAAGAGGCGTCCATAGTTCCTGCAAATGGTGCAGAACTAAAATCGTGTAGAACGCCCTGAACATTGTTAACCTGCCGCTGAGCATCCACGACCACGGTATTGTGGGAGACCGTATTGAACGACCAGGTATACACTTCCTTCACATATTCGTTCATCGCATCGGGATAGCCGATGTCGGGGATCATTTTCTGGTTATGGGCGAAGAGTTCGAAATTGAGGAAGTCCCAATGGTAATGTGTGCCTTTGAAGCCATAATTGAAGGTTAATGTGGCAGCGTCGGCCCGGTTACTCAACATTCCCATGCCGTATCCCGCCAGCAAATGCGAAGGACGCGCCGGTAATGCCCGTCCGCCCGGCAATGGGGCCACTTCCGGCAACACATCCCTGAACAGCGACCCGAAGGTAGAGAACGACTGTTCGCCGGTTTTACCCACCGCCGACAGCCAGGTCAGGTATTTCGGATCCCGGTAAGCACCATATCCGACCTGGTACACATCGGGGTCCTGCCCCACCAGTGACCCCAGCACGAAGTCGCTGTCGCCGATACCCGGAGTGAACTTGCCGATTGCGACCATGTCCAGGGGACTGTTGAGCAATGCCCTAATTCTGGCCTCACTAAAAAGGTCCATTCCATTCGCACGAAGCATATCGGCAAACTTCGTTATCTTTTCTACCGTGAGCATGTTGTAATGCGGCGCTTCCAGGGGTTGCCCGTCCCTGAAAATCATGTTGTACAATGCATAGCGCAAGCCCGCCTGCACGCGGCTTTCACCCGGCTCATCCACGAGCATATGCAGGTATTTAGGGGTGTCCATGTTCTGCCGCGCGAGCAGGATGTAGAGCAGTGCGATCTGATGCATTCCGTAATTCCCTTGTATTTTTCGCTGCATATAGGCGTCCAGTGCATCTTCCAGCACATTGGCTTCGATGAACGACCGGATTTGCTCGCCGTTTTTTCCGACCGCCTTCTGTAATGCCATGTCGCCATCGATGCTGTCCCAAACGGCGTCGTATGCTTCGGCCGCATTCTGAATCAGGCTGGTTTCCCAAATCAGGTTCAGGATCTTGCCGTTATATGTGTTCCCTTTCATCTTCTCCATCAGCCCATAGCGCGACTGGTTGGCATGGTCCATCGACGGGTACACTTCCCCCAGCCGGTACAGCATCACCGCTGCCTTGTGCGCATACCGCCTGTCCCCCGTGAGGATGTAGGCATGCGCGAGGTTTGCGAAAGCCGGCTCGATGTGAGCTTTCCACATCCATTGGTTGGCATAAGCGACAAACCAGTAACGCTCTCCATCCGGTGCCAGCCAGCCCCAGCCGTCGTCGGCATAGGTGGTATCGAGACCTTTCCTGTCTTTAAAGCCGCTCTGATAGTATGCTAAAAAGTTGTTGGAGGGAAAAACCTGACCGTCAACCGGCGACTTTACCTGTAAGGGGTGATCCGGATCGACGATCCAGGGATAGGTGCCGCCCACCTTAAAAACCCGGTCGCCATGCACGGGGCTTCCTTTGGGGTTCAGGTCGAATGCGCGTGGGACGCGAGCGTCGGGCATCAATGCGACGATCGCGGAATCCGACCGGTTTAGCCAGGGATCGGCTATCTTGAGTATTTCATCACGAACTTTCCGTGCTCCGGCATAGCGCAGGAGGTTAGTCCTTGCCTTCATCACATCCGTTTCCTGAAAGATCGTCCGGGCAGTCTTCAGTGGAAACTGCGGGGTTCGCTCCGGGACCCTGACAAACGGCGGGATCAGCAATCCATCAGCGGTCGGGCTGGTTACCCCCTGAGCCATTGAATGACTATGCACCTGTGCAATTAGGCATAGTAAATACGCATGCCTCATTGCCTTTTTGATAGCTGACAAAATCGTTTCCGAAGAACCGTAACAGGAAAGTTGCAGAGCCATTTTTGTTAACAAAAAATTTTAAGACACAAGCAAGTATTTGAAACCATCGACGCAGCAACTTGTCATTCACCGGTCGCCTCACACCGCAATCCGCTCTTGGCTATCGCATATTTCAGTAAGAACAAATTTGATGTAATTTTTTGTAAACTAAAATGTTTTATTCTTGTAAACTTTTTATTCCAAAATATTCTTTTCCTATTTCGCAAATTGATAGATTTGCTCGCAGGAGGGATGCCGTGCATTCAGACCAATCTTCGGGCACGTACACGCGTTCCGTTTATCCTTAAACCTTTTTGTAATGATGCAGCTGAAAAAAATTGCAGCAGCGGGTCTGACCCTGATTGCATTTCATTCCCCGGCTCAGAAACGGTACACGGAAGCCCTTTCGCCGGCCGAATCCATGAAAACTTTTCAACTCAGGGAAGAATTCGGCATAGAGCCATTCGCTACCGAGCCGGATGTGCTCTCGCCCGTTGACCTCGTGTTCGACGCTGCGGGCAACGCATTTGTAATTGAAATGGGCGATTACCCCTACGACGCGCAGCCAGGCCGTTTCAAGGGGCGCATCCGCTTACTGAAAGACACCAATGGTGACGGAAAGCCGGACCATTCGCATGTATTTGCGGACGGACTGCCCAGCGCGACCAGCATACTTCCCTACAAAGACGGACTGATCGTCTGCGCCGCGCCGGACATCCTGCTGCTGCGTGATACCAACAACGATTTCAAAGCCGATACGCGGGAGGTGCTTTTTACCGGCTTTTTCGCAAAAAATTCGGAAGCTCAGATCACCAGCCTGCGGTACGGTATCGATAACTGGATCTACGCCAATAACAGCGGCCAAAGCGGGATGATCACCTCCCCGCTCCGTCCGGATGCTCCGCCGCTGAACATAGCAGGCGGAAATTTCAGGTTTCGGCTCGATAAAAAACTGTTTGAAGCGGAGTCGGGTAACGGGCAATTCGGCCTCGCCATCGATGAATGGGGGCACCGATTTTATACCCAGAACACCCTGCATATCCAGCAATCGCCCATTGCCTGGCGCTATTTGCACCGGCACAACTACCTCCCGTCGTTCAGAAGCGACGTGAACATCTCCGATCATGAACTGGAAATGTTCCAGAAATCGGCCACACCCTACTGGCGCCAGCAGCGCAGCGACCGCCGACAGGCTAAATACGATTCGCTCAAAAACGGCTATACCGAATACGCCCGCGATCACTTCACGGGAGCGTCCGGCGGTACCTTTTATGGCGGCGACGGTTTTCCCAAAGCATTCCAGGGCTCGGTTTTCACCGGCGAAGTGGCGGGTAACCTCATCCATCGCGACGTGGTCAGGAGCGTAGACGGCAACCCCGCATTCACCGCCAGTCGTGATGCCGACGAAAAAGACCGCGAATTCCTTGCCGCCACCGACCCCTGGTTTCGCCCGGCCAACCTCACATCGGGACCCGACGGCTACCTGTATGTCGTGGATATGTACCGCCAGCACATCGAAACACCGGTTTCGATTCCGGAAGACCTCAAAAAGGATATGGACTTTGCAAATGGCGAGCAGTACGGCCGTATCTGGCGCATCTTTCCAAAAGAAGGTTCCAAACGGGCGCCGGAACTGCCGGACTTTCGTACCAAAACGCCAGCCGAGTTGGTAACGCTGCTGGCACACCCCAATCAATGGTGGCGATTGAATGCACAGCGGATATTGGTCGAAAAGCAGGACAAATCGGTGGTGACCGCATTGATGAAAATGGCCGCGGAAAATGCCGATCCCCGTGCACGCCTGCACGCAACATATACCCTGGATGCATTGGGTGCTTTGGATGAGTCAGTGATCAGAAAGGCATTGAAAGACGCTCACGCAGGCGTACGCGAGCATGCGGTCATCCTTGCCGAGCAGTACCCGGCCTTCCTTCCTGAAATCATCCGGCTTATGGACGACAATGCACCACAGGTAGCTTACCAGGCTTGCCTGAGCACCGGCCAGTTTACCAACCAAGAAGTGCTGACTGCGCTGGCTGGCAGCATCGAAAACAATGCGGAGCATCCATCGTGGAGGCTGGCCGTGCTGAGTTCCGGTGCAGGGGCTTCCCCCGAACTGGTCCGTTTGCTCGCCGAAAGGAACCGTTTCTTCACTACGCCTTCCCCCGGGAAACTGAAATTCCTGGACGACTACGCCTATATCGCCGCAGCCAGGAACGAGAAGAATGAAATGGCAGGACTGCTGGAATTGCTCAATACCAAAGTGCCAGGTAAGGAATGGTCGATAGCGGTGCTATCCGGTTTGAACAGAGGAGCCCGAAAATCTACCAATAAGCGCGAACCGGAAAAAGCGGTGGCAAAAAACCTCAAGAAGCTAGAAAGCCAGGGCTCCGAAAATGTAAAAAGGCAAGCGACCGAGCTCATGAAAGTATTGAACATCGATTAAACGGCCCCATTTTCCAAACTTGATTCACCACGATACGCGAACTGTATGAGTACTATTTCAAACCGGAGGGCTTTTCTGCAAAACTGCCTCTCAGCCGGGGCATTGGCCGTCGGCGGCATGCTGGCACAATGCACAAGCTCGAAAAAAGTGCCCGTAACAAAAGCAGTCGACACAAAGGCCGTCCCATGCAGCGACCTGACGGACGTAGATCCGACCGACGTCGAGAAGCGAAAATCGCTCGGGTACACCAATCAGTCGCCTCTGCCGGATAGCCAGTGTGATAATTGCAAACTCTGGGTTCCGGCCAAAGAAGGTCAGGAATGCGGCGGCTGCCTGCTATTTGCCGGACCCGTCAATCCAGGCGGTCACTGTACCTATTGGGCACCACAGGTTTAACCCACAAAAATATGCCGGATCAGTCATTCAGTCGTCGTGATTTTTTAAAGGCCAATGCCGCGATGGGGCTTGGTTCAGTAGTTTTACCAGGATTTACCAGGGAGAGTCGGGCGGCAGGCTTACGCGAGGAACAGCCAGCGACGGACGTCCTTTATTTTGACGGCCTTACACGTGTCGGACCGCGGAAATACAAGCATCCGGCAGAGAAGTGGAAGCTCGATGACCTGCTGAAAGAAATGGATCAGTGCTCGATATCCGCTGCATTGGTGGCTTACACCCAGTCGGTCAATTATGATCTGATGTATTCCAATCTGGAACTGAGCCGGATGATCGGGCCGCACGCGCATTTGTACGCGATCTGGAATGTCATGCCGCATCAGACCGGCGAGTTTCCCGCGCCTCCGGAACTGGGTAAGCTCATGGCCGCGCACCACGTCCGCGCCATCAGCATTCATCCGAAAACCAATGCCTGGGACTGGAAAGCGCGGCATTGCACACCTTTGTTTGCGCATTTAAGTAAAAACAAAACACTCACCATCACGACCGCCAGCGAACTGGGTGCCTGGGAAGATGTGGAAGAATTCCTGAATCGCTACCCTACTCTCCCGCTCCTGCTGACCGGCGCAGTCTGGAACGAGCAGCGCTATTTGCTGCCATTGGTACAACAATACAAAAACCTCCATATCAGCTTCGAAAATTTCCAGATCAACGAGGGGATCGAATACCTGCACCGCATGGGTTGTACGGATCAATTGATTTTTGCGTCGAACAGTCCCACCATGTCCGCAGGGGCACACCGAACCTACATTGACTACGCCGCAATTCCGGAAACCGATCGCGCGAGGGTGGCGGGCGGCAATCTGATGCGCCTTTTAAAAATTGACCAAAAACCGGCCCTGCGGACGAACCCGGCGGAAGACATCCTCATGAGGGCGGTACGCGCGGGCTCGCCGTTGCCTGTGCCGGTGATCGATATGCACATGCATATGCTGCATGAAGGCCTGAATGGCGGCGGATGGACCTATCGTATGGAAAACGGCGGTCCCGCGGGCATATTCGGGATGGCCAAACGGCTCGGATACCAGGGAGGCGGGATCATGAGCTGGAATGGTGTGGTAAGCCAGAATGCGATTGCCGGCAACCCCTGCACCGCCGAAGCACTTGACGCGGCGCCCAAGGGTTACTGGGGCCTGGCGACCTTTGATCCCAGCCATTACAACCAGGACGAACTTCGGAAAATGATCGCGCATGTATATGCCGACAAACGGTTTATCGGCATGAAACCCTACCAGTTCTACGGTTTTGAATTCCATGACCCGGTGTACGATGTTTGGTGGGAATATGGTAATCAGAATAAATTTTACGGACTGATTCACAATTCGCGCTCCGACCTCCTCGAAGTAGAGACGCTTGCTAGAAAATACCCCGATGTTCGGTGGGTGATCGCTCATGCGGGCGGGAGCTACAAAATGGCGGATATGGCCATCGCGGCAATGAAAAGGTATCCGAATGTGTTCGCCGAAATCACGCTGACACCTGTACCCCTCGGTGTGATCGAGTACCTGGTGGCGGGTGTGGGTGAAGACCGCCTACTCTACGGGTCAGACCTGCCAATGCGAGACCCGCGCCAACAATTGGGATGGCTGGTGTTTTCGACGCTTTCGCTTTCGGTGAAAAAGAAAATATTGGCAGAAAATGCCTGGCAAGTGATCAAACCCTGCTTCGACCGGCTGCCGGAGCACAACCGTCCTCAAATCTTCTCCAAATAACATGACCATGGCTTGTCATAACGCCCACCTGACCAGACGCGAATTTCTCGCCGGAACCGGCGCATTGCTTCTCGGCGGCACACACGCCCCGGCGGCCAGGGCGGCGGAACCGATCATCGACATTCACCAGCACACCGACTACGCAGGCCGCCCGCACGACGTGCTGGTTGCGCACCAGCGGGCCATGGGCATTACGCAAACCATCCTCCTCCCGGCCGGCACGCCTGCATTCGGCATGTCGACGCACATGGGAAAAACCAACGGGTTGCAAGCCAAATGCACCGGCAACGAAGTCTGCCATGCCATTGCTCAAAAATATCCGCACGAATTCACCTTTGGCGCCAATGAGGTCCCCGATCTGCCGGACGCGGTAAAGGAAATTGAAAAGTATCTCAAAATGGGTGGTGTGGTGATTGGTGAACTGAAATTCGGGCTCGACTGTGACAGCATGGAAATGCAGCTCATTTACAAGCTTGCCGAGGATTACCAGGTGCCCGTTTTGATGCATTGGCAATTCCAGATGTTCAATTACAATTTTGAACGTTTCCCGAAAATGCTCGAAAAGTACCACAGGGTGAATTTCATCGGCCACGCGCAAACGTGGTGGGCTAATATCGATAAGAACCACGGCGACCAAAGCATTCTTTACCCCAAAACCAAAGTTACCCCCGGCGGCCTTACCGACCGCCTGCTCAGCGACTTCCCCAATATGTACGGAGATATGTCCGCCGGATCGGGGCTGCTTTCCATGACCCGTGATGAGGACCACGCCCGTGACTTCCTCCAACGGCATCAGGACAAACTGCTCTACGGCAGCGACTGCGACGATCACATCGGCTCCGGCGAAAAATGTCAGGGCTCTCAAACGATCCTGGAAATCAGGAAGCTGTCCGCATCGAAGGCTATCGAGCGAAAGATCCTGTATGGCAATGCGAAGAAGCTTTTCAGGTTATAAAACAAATGCCCCCCGATATTGAACCGGAGGGCATTTTTTCACGCTTTCAATAACCTCTTAAACACCCAGGCTCCACCCTTCGCGATAGTTGCGTTTCACCCACTGGTTCACCTCGTCGTAGTTGGTTACCTTCATATTCTTCGCATCCCAAAGCATTTTCAGGTTCGATCCCGGATAGTCGAATCCGTTACCGGTTGCACGCGGTTTCGGTAGATCTGCACCGCGGATCGCCAGGTTTGCCATCAGGATTGCCTCCGTAAGCGGACCCGCCCTTTCGAAAGGCGAGCTGAGCTCCATCTTACCATAACCGGCAATGCAGCCTTCCACCCATTGCGCATAGTGGCCATCCGCTGAACCGGGAACGCGGGCAAACTTTTGCTTCACCTTCACCTCTTCCATACGCGAAAGCGGCAACAGGCGCGGGTTCGCCGCGTATTCACTCGCCATCATCTTGCCTTTGGTACCTACAAAAAGGATACCGCTGTTACCATCACCGAATAGTTCGTTGGGGCCGAGTTCCTCGGGGCGTTCGGGTTTGATGCCGCCATCCATCCAATGCATCGTTACCTGGCCTTTGGTCTTGGATGTTTTTGGGAAAGTTAATGTCGCGTGGCTCGATGGCGGGCAGCTGTCGGGGAAGATACCGCGCTTACCGAATGCCGTGAAAACACTGCCCACACTGGCCTGCATATCCACCGCATATTTAAGATCCAGCACACGGAAGGGCGCCTCCATGAGGTGGCATCCCAGATCTCCCAATGCGCCGGTACCATAATCCCACCATCCGCGCCAGCTTCCGGGGATCAGGTTTTCTACATAATCCTTGTAGGGAGCCGTACCCAGCCAGAGGTTCCAGTCCAGCTCCTTGGGAACCGCCGGCTTGTCTGATGGCCAGGGAATGCCCTGTGGCCAGATCGGCCGGTTCGTCCAGATGTAAACCGTATGCACATTACCAATCACGCCGGCATCGTACCATTCGTGCAGCTGGCGTACACCATCGCCGGATGAGCCCTGATTACCCATCTGAGTTACCACTTTGTGCTTCTCAGCGGCTTCCGTCAGCATGCGTGCTTCGTAAATATCATGCGTCATAGGCTTCTGCACATACACGTGCTTACCCAGCTGCATCGCGCCCATTGCGACGACCGCGTGCGTATGGTCGGGTGTTGAAACCGAAACGGCATCGAAATTTTTGGATTCCTTTTCAAACATTTCCCGCCAGTCTTTGTAATATTTTGCCTGCGGAAAGTTCTTAACGGAGGTGACTGCACGTCTGTCATCCACATCACACAGATAGGCAATATCTGCTTTACCGCTTTTGGCGAAATTGGCCAGGTCGGACGTTCCTTTTCCACCCACACCTACACCTGCAACAATCAGCTTATCGCTGGGAGCCACGTATCCTTTGCCCAGCACGTGGCGGGGAACGATCATAAAACCTGCGGCAGTACCCGCGGCCGCTTTGATGAAATCCCTTCGCGAAGAAGAAGACTGCTTTTGAACGGTATTCTTTTTTTCCATGTACGTGATATTTGATTTAGGAAATGGATATACAGATTACAGGGACTTACCCGAAGTTTACTACTCGGCTAAGCACTTTTTTTTAATTATTTACTCAGAATACTGTAACCTTACGTCACAAAGTCACTATTGAGGCGCACATCCACCTATATACGCAGGCGGTTTAATCCAGCTGATCGAGCCTTTTGCGGATCAGTACCTCACGAAACTTTTTGACTTCGCAGTTGATTTCCAACAAACGTTCTGCCGAAGTGTCGGGTTTGCCTCTCTCCTCTTTGAGTTCATGGAGATATTTGTTCACACGCTTTTCTGTGAGCAGCAAAGAAAGCCAGCCGCTGAACTCACGAAAGATGAGACGTTTGGCAAGCACCACGACATGATAGGTGAGATAGCTGAGAAACCCTACCAATATCAGGAGGCTGTCTTTCAGAAGTCCTTCCGGGAATTTAAATATCAAAGTACTTAGAATGGTCGTAATCGTCGCGATAGCCTTACTTTTCTCGTAAGGCACCGGCAATTTGCGTCTGGCGGGCATTAATCCAGCATGTCCTGAAGCTCTTGCGCTAAACCTCTGCGATAATGCCTGCCCAGCCTCACCGACTTGCCGTTTTTGGGGTTGGTAAGGATAATGTCTCCGAAAAATAAATTGTAAGCAGAACGGCCCAGCTTAAAGATGAGCAAAGCGGCAGCGCCGACTAAAATGGCAGTGGACAGAAAATCAGTAAATTCCATGTATAAGTGTGAGTTAAGTGATGAAAGCACGAAAATAAAAAATTCTTTTATCTTAAAAAAAGCCTCGATGAATATTATTTATTGAACTATAAAAAGATTTCTTTATACCTTTTACATACCAAGATACGCATTCGAACCTAAACGAAACCCCCGATGAAAATGACGAACCATTACGTTCCCGCCTGGATTCTTCCGTTGTGTCTTTTTGCCTTCGTGAACGGCACGGAGCCTTCCAAAGGAAAAATGACTTACAAAACCGGCAGCAAGTCCTTTGAAACAGATCTGAAATTTGTGCATTTCGTTACAGGTCCTGATGCATTCGACGACAAAAAGAAAATCCGGAGGCTGATCTTCACCGCAACCAGTCTCGACGATAAGATCAAATCGTGCAATGCCATGAACTGCGTGGATCAGTACATCGAAGGTCTGCAGGTCGATCTCGATGCCGCCCCGCGCCTGCTTTACTGGCTTAGTCTCAACAAACAGCTCGTCCAGTACTCGGGCACGGTGCAAAATGAAGAGCTCACACTGACCACGGATACCCCGGATCAGCTGTCAGGGACCTTGCGGTTCGACCAATCCGGTTCAGGGGGGGCCAAAGTGGAGGTGACTTTCGATGCAAAACGACTCAAAACATTTGCGAAAGCCAGATAACACGCGGTGATTTTCTCAGACTCCCCCGGTGGAGCGGAATTGCTTGCGGTAAGTGGCAGGAGTAACGCCGCCAAACTTGCGGAATTGCCTGAAAAAGAACGGCAGGCTCTCGTATCCGCATGCGTAGCCTATCTCAGCCACCTGCATATCGGTTTCGATGAGCATTTTGGAGGCCATGTTAATGCGATATTCATTCAGAAAAGTAAACAATGGTTTTTGCATGATCCTGCTGAAAAAGCGGGAAAACGCCTCTTCGTTCATATGTACCAGTGCCGACACATTCGCGAGCGTAATGCGCTCCGCATAATGCTCGCGAATGTGGTTATACACCGTGTTAATACGCTGATTGTCTTCATAATTAAGCGGGTACGCAAATCCCTGCTCACACAAAAAGTGGACGTTTTTAGCACCGGCCAATAGTTCCAATACCTCCATAAACCGTAACAACCGGGCAAATGGCTGCATTTGCAGCATTTCGATAAGTACGGGCTTCACGCGTGCCGATATCTCCTGATCAAACCGGATACCCTGTCCGGCCAGTTGCAGCAATCGCTTTACAGATTTGAGTTCCGGCACATCCAGCCACCCGCTCCCCAAAAGCTGCTCGGGCCATTGCGCGACGATCGAACTCGCACATCCGGCATGATCAGATGTATTTTTCCAGCAATGCGGCAGGTTCGGTCCGAGTAACACCAGGTCGCCGGCTTCAAAACTCTCCATACTGTTGCCGACATAACGGATCCCCCGGCTTTTCAGGATAACCGTGAGCTCGTATTCGGGATGGTAATGCCAGGGCGCATCGAATTCCGCGACCTCATATCCGAAGATCCGAAACGACGATTCAGGGAGCGGCGTAAATGCTTCAAACTGCGCTTTCATCAGATTTACCTTATTGATTGTAACCTATTTGGACGCTATAATCAGCCAACGCACCGATAAGATTACAAAATAAGTTATTTATTGGTCAAAATCAGCAAATCTGAATACCGATCTGTTCGGCCATATTTGCATTCGACACTATCACAACCTCACATACACATGGAAGTAGCGACCCGGGACCTTTCCAGATACCACGAATTGGTCTCCGACCTTTTCAAACAACCCTCTACTCCCGAAGAATGGGAGCAGTACCGACTTACCGATGAGCAGGTAGCATTTTACCACGAAAACGGCTATTTGTCCAACATTAAATTGCTGAATGACCGGCAGGTAGAAATCCTGAGAGAAGAACTAGCCGTCACTACTGATCCGACGCACCCCGGACATCATTTGTATTATGAATTTCATTCCAACGAATCATTGGACCCAAATGCCGTACTGCTGCACGCATTGGGCGCCTGGCGCGTCACGGACGGTTTTCACGATGTGCTCTGGAATCCTGCATTCGTGATGGCAGCCAGCCAGTTGCTGGGTGGAAAAGCGGTACGGTTCTGGCACGACCAGCTGTTTTGTAAACCTGCCCGTCATGGCGGCGTCGTGGCGTGGCACCAGGATTATTCCTATTGGACACGCTCGATTCCAATGCAGCATCTTACCTGCTGGACCGGCCTCGACGATTCGCTGATCGAAAACGGATGCCTTTATTATGTACCCAAAAGCCATCGCTGGGGCCTGCTCGACAAACCTGAACTCGCCGGCGACATGGAAGGACTAATGCAATACCTTACTGACGACCAGAAGGCCGAATTCAAACCTATCCCCATTGAAATGAAACGGGGATATGGGACATTTCACCATCCGCTGATGGTGCACGGCTCATACGAGAACAAGTCGGAAAGATCCCGGCGTGCATTCGTGATCAATGTTTTTGCCGACGGTACTGCTTCCGATACGAACAATCCGCTGCTGGACGGCGTGCCTGTTGTTCCCAAAGGAGAGAAACTTCAGGGGCAATTCTTTCCCCTCCTCTTTGACCCGCTGCATTGACTATTCCTGAATTCCTGATATTTGTTACACACGCTCAATGACCGGGGCTGCCTTGTAGGGAGGCAGCCCCATTTTATTTGCATTTCCCCGGAAGTCACGGACGATGAAAGGAAACTTTCAGCTGAATGCCCAGCGAAGTGAATTTCAGGTGTCTGCTGGTAACTCCACCAACCGGGTATCTGACGTATGGTTCTGCCAGGATGAATATTCCTGGGGAAAACTGTCGCTGAACGCCCACGGATGCATTGAGAAACGTGAATGGCCGCCATTGAGGCCCTCCCTGCGAGTCGCCTGTGCGATTTTCGATCTGCGTTACGACGCTTTCAACTTCCCTGATCTCGCCATTTTCCAGCACAACCGTCGTGAGAATAGTACGATCGTCCCTGTACTGCTCTTCGTAATGCTCCCGCCAATGGACAGAAGAGGTCATACCGATAGCCGCGTACCATGAAGCATGTGGCTTTCGGATAAAGGCGTATTGCACTTCCAGCGGGACATCCGCATTCCACCACCGGTAAATGCCTTTGTTGAGCCACTTTACACCACTTCCTCCCAGCTTCGGCAGCGTGTTTTCAACCATGGCCACAGACCGCCCCGCAGCGACACCGGTCCGGATGGACAGTTTCCTGGTCACCGGAAAACCGGCTGTGAGCACCAGGCCCGGAAAAGACCGGTTTTGTGATGTGGTAGTAAAATTGGTCTGAAACAAAAGGCCGGCACCGAGCTCCAACGCATATCGACGGCGAACGATGGAACGCGCCGGTGTTCCCGGTGCTTTAATACCAGGTAACTGCAAGCCAACAGCCTGATTTCTGAAAGGCAACGATTCCAAAAAACCTAGCGAGCTGCCAGCTGCCGATGGAGGAACTGTCGGCATTGAATCCGTAACCTGCACTAAATTTAAACGCTTATTCACCAATGCTTTATGCCCAACAATTCTCGACCCGATGCTGTGTTCCCGGCCCGGCTTCCACATTTCGGCGCTCCGTTCTTTTCCTGTATTCAAAGGCGGAGGCATTACGTGCGGTGCTGCGGTAACCGGACGCAAGGTCTTGTTTTTGACATCATTTCCCCGCCAGACACCCACACCGACTCCGCCAGCAAGAAGCACGACGGCCGCTACGAGCCACCATGCCGCAAAAGGCCTCCTGTCTTTCTGACGTCTGTGCGCTTCAAAAGCAGCCCAGGCATCCGAAGGAACATCTGGTTCGAAACCGGTGAGGCGGCCTTTGAGTTTGTGGGCAAAATCGTTCTTTTCCATGGTGTGCTACATGTTTCTTTGTCTTAACAGCCACTGCATACGCTGTTTGGCCCGCGTCAGGTAGGTCCTGCTGGTCGCTGCCGGCAGCGACAACATCTGCCCGATTTCCTGATGGCTGTACCCCTCGATTTCATACAGGTTGAAAACAACACGGTAGGTCTCCGGAACTTCCTGCAACAGTCCGATGATATCTTCTGCCGACATGCGGTCGATCACGTCCTCGTTCACCGCCAGCTCCGTTTCATCGACGCCGGTTTCCAGCCATTCAGCACGTCTTTTTTCCTTTCGGTAGTGATCCAGCGCGGTGTTGACCGCGATACGCCGAAGCCAGGCCCGAAAGACCTGGATGTCGGCGGTAACGATGATTTTTTCAAACACTTTGAGAAAACTGTCGTTCAGCATTTCCTGCGCCTGCTGGCGGGAGTTGGCATAACGCAGGCAAATCCCCATCACAAACCCGTAAAAGTGACGAAACAGCTTCTCCTGACTACGCGCGTCACCGCGGCGACAGCCTTCAATGAGTTCCGGTTCCAGCAATGATGATGAGGTCAGAAAGTCCAAAGTCCGAGATTGTCTGACCGCCACACCTGTTTCCGGGTGTGGCGGCGTTGGTCAGTGTCTGATAGGTTTATTTGCTGGAAACAACCCCATCTTCATCGATGAGCTTATCCTGCACCTTTGAACCATTTGACACCGTTACGACAAAGTCGGTTGTATTGAATCCGTCGCCGAGCAATGCTTTCAGATCCACTTTCAAAGTATATTCTCCTTTGGGATCACAAGAATCGTTGCCGCTCTCATTGGCCACCACCAGGTGGATCTGCTGCGGATAGGATTCTAATATCAGTCCGTTCCAAACCGTTTTGAAATCGCTCGCCGAACAGCCTCCTTTCACTTTGATAAACATATCATTCCCTTCCAGCTTCACATCCAGAATTTCAAACTTGACGCCATCATAATTCTCCCTGGCAGTCATGAGGCGCTCGTATTCAAGTGACCCTCCCCGCCCGCCATCCGGGTTAGGGTTAACATTTTCGTTTTTGTGGTTACAGGCGACAATCACGAAGAGCAATGCGGCGAAAAGCGTTACAGGCAGGCATTTCAGAGTTTTTTTCATGGATTGATTATTTTGGTTTCAATCACATGACGTGCGTCCCAGCCGGAACGCTACAGTGTTTCAGCAGTATATAAAAAAATGTCCGGCGCTAATGCCCGGACATCCGTCTGCTTGCGCTTTTTTAAAGTTCGGCGGCCATCGCGGGATCACTAATGCCTGGCTTTCCGGTCTCGATCCGTCCGGCCAGTCGCCGCCGATAGGAATCGATCGATTGGATGCTGACGGTCAGGTCATACCAATTCCCATGACCAGCGCAGGACCATTCATGTTTTGCTTTGCCTCCGGCTGGTAGTTTCAGCGTCAGGGACTTGCCTTTGTCATAAGCATTGGAAGTGATCACGACTTCCAATGCCCGGGTATCCGCGTTTTCGAACTGAAGAATGAGCTTTCCCTTCTTTGGTTCATAAACGGCCACAACCTCCGGGCCATTTGCATGGTTATCACCCGAAAAACTCCTGAAAAAACCGTTCGGACCAAAAACTTCCAGTGCATACGCCCCCGAATCCCCGCTCAGATCCCACTCATCCGATAGTGATTTACCCGCCTCAACCGTATAGCGGCGTGGAATGCGGTCAAGGTGTTTGAGGTCATACACATGAAAGACTGCGCCAGCACTTCCCGCATTTTCGAACTGTAATGTTATGGTACTCGCGCGCACCTTCGCATGTGTGTGCAAGGTGTAGGGAAGCGCGCGGGAAAAGCGTGTACCCTTTTCCTGAAATAATGGTCCGGGAACATCGGGGGCAGTAGCTTTCGGCAGCTGCCTCGAAGCTTCTTCGATGCTGGCGTAGTTGGAGGTTGCAGGCAATGCAGGAAAAACAGGATCGTTCGGCGTCACGAAATCGAAGGCCGACACCAGGTCGCTGCTAACCGCCCGGTGCCAGGGGCTGATGGCCGGGATATTTACATTGAAACGCTTTTCGAGAAACTGCCCTACCGAAGTATGGTCGGCCACTTCGGAATTCACCCACCCGCCTTTACTCCATGGCGAGATGATGTACATCGGCACGCGCGGTCCCATTCCCCACGGCCGTATGGCTCCCGTGATTGTATCCCGCTTGTCCTGGTATACCCGATTCCGTACCGGTCCGCCTTTTTTCATGCTTGCTTCATGAAAAGGACTTGGAAATTCAGAGGTCCCTTTGTCATTGTGAAAGTACATCCCGGCCAGATCGATCGTCGACTTGCCGGCCAACATACCGTCGGCATTGAAGGAGGGTATCGCCGGTGCGGGCAGGTGATCGAACAGCCCGTCATTTTCGTCGAATGTGAGGAAAAAGACCGTTTTGCTCCACACCTCCGGGTTTGCAGTAATGGCCGTCAGCACCTGCTGGGTAAAATCCCCTCCGCGATTGGGGCTCGATGGACCGCTCGGGTGCTCGGAATTACTTTGCGACGGCAATACCCAGCTTACCTGCGGCAATGTGTTGCTCATGACATGCTCGGTGAGGTCGGCGACCGACCAGTGCTTCATTCCGTTCTCGTAGATCGGTGAGCCGGGTTTGGCGTTCCGAAAGCTTTCGAATGCGAGACACCCGTGCATCGCGCCGGTCCAGTTATCGTTCGGATCCTGATAAATGCGCCAGCTGATACCGGCCTTTTGCAGTACATCGGGAATGGTATCCCACCGAAACGCATTGCCTCGATAGGTGTAGCCCGGATCCGGCATTTTACCTTCGATCCAGCAACGAAGGTTCACAGGCTCCGAATCCGCATCGGTGCAGTTGATGCCGGCCGCCCGCTTTTCCGGATCAAAGTTCGAACCCGACCAGAAAACAATGCGGTTAGGATCCGTACCGGTGGCAATGGAGCAGTGATAGGCATCGGATATGGTAAAAGATTCAGCCAATGCATACTGGAAAGGAATCTCCTCCCGGGTGTAGTAAGCCATGGAATAGGGCGTTTTGAACATCGGCCAGAAACCATACTTACCCTGGTTCCAGGCAGCCTGGGTATCCGGAAAATCGTGCGGGGTACCGTTCACAAGCGCGGCGTTGACCGTCTTTTTGTCGGCGCGGTAAGGAGCGTAATCGCGCTGGCCATCCGACTGCACAAATGCCCTTTTGCCGCTTTCCAAAGGGATCGGAAAACGGTCGCCGAAACCGCGTACACCGCGCATCGCCCCGAAGTAATGATCGAAGGACCGGTTTTCCTGCATCAGAATCACGATGTGTTGCACGTCCTGGATCGTTTTCGAAGGACTATATGCCTTCACGGCCAGCGCTTTGCGGATCAGCGGGGGCAACAAATTCAATGCGGCCCCTGCCCCGGCTGCTCCCGCTGACATTTTGATGAACTCCCGGCGATCAATTTCCTTCATGGGTTGAAATTAGGTTATGCTCTGAAAAGGCCGGTGGGTGCGCATTTTAATGGCCGAGACAGCGCGGAATATGAACTTTACATTCCCATGATCTTTCAGAGCCTCCGTTAGAAAATTAGGATGACTCAAACCGTTACCAGCCCGCATTTTTTTCGTCAAAACGGAGATAGAAAATTGAGTAAATGTTTACCAAATCCGTAAACTTTTTGTATCTTGGGGTATTACTTAGAGGATATTTTGACCGGAGAACGTGTGCCGGCGGTCATCGAAATGCTTTCAAAAAAGGAGATATTTTTGATCGACAAAAGTAAAAGGTTTGATTTTGACTGGAATGCGCAATTTCCATTTGAGGTGTTCGGTCTCCGGATCGCGCATTCGGGTGAAGTGGTCGGGTTGATGTCGCTTGAGTGCAGAACTGCTGACTCGGCAATTGAAATCAAATTATTAGAGAATGCCAGGTCATATATTGGATCAGGAAAGCGATATGAGAGAATTGCTGGAAGTCTTATTGCATTTGCCTGCACGAAATCTGTCAAACTTGGTTTTCAAGGTTATGTTTGTCTCAAACCAAAAACACATTTGATTAATCACTACCGGCGAAAATATGGTTTCTGCTACACCGGCATTTATATGATCTCTGTGACAAATAATTCTTTGATGCTAATCCATGAATACAATGAAGGAATTGACGAAAAAGGATCGGAAAACAATTGAAAGGTTATTCAAACAATACACGCCCGAAGAATTGGCGGACGCTTTTGTTTTCCCGTCCGCACCCCCGGCGACGGAGGAAGAAAGACAAACTGAGGAGTACTTCTGGGCAGAAAGGCGCAAGCAATTCGCAAACCGAACGCCCGAGGAAAAGAAGTATGGCAAAATACTCCAGATCAAATACCAGATCCTGAGCCGGATCGAGGACAGTAACTATGAACCGCATTGGGATTTCGGCTATTTCCTCAACGAGTACATCCGTGCTCAGGATAAAAAAGACAAGCAATTCGCCGAAGATGTGAATGTGAAGCCGGAGGTTTTGAGCCAATACCTGAATGGGCACCGCAATCCGCCGGAGAAGTTCCTGATCCGCCTGGAACTGCATTCCAATGGGCTGATACCCGCTTTATGGTGGTTCAGGTTATTACAAAAATCAAAGGAAGGCGATCTGGTGCAGAATGCGACTATGCGTGAGGAAGAGCGCAAGCATGTCAAAAATAAAATCGAACTTGCGCTCTAAACAATTTCCAGATGAAATTTTCTTTGCTCTCCTTTCCATATGCACTGCTTTTCCTCGTCGCGCAATGCATAGCCCTGACTTCACATGCCTCCGACACCCTGCGCGTTGACGGCGGAAAGATATCCGGTGGTACCAGCGCCGACGGCCACATAAGCATTTACAAAGGCATTCCGTTCGCCGCTCCACCCATTGGTGACTTGCGGTGGAAAGCCCCCCAGCCCGTCAAGCCGTGGAAAGGCATCAGGGCATGCGATGCATTCGGACCGAGCCCCGTCCAGGGCGAGCCAGTGCCGTTCAGTATGTGGAGTGCCGAATTTCTGATCCCGAAAACGCCCATTAGCGAGGATTGTCTTTACCTGAATGTATGGACAGCGAAGCAGGGGAAAACTGCGGCTAAAAAGCCGGTGGTTGTCTGGATCTATGGCGGCGGATTTGTGAGCGGCGGTGCAGGATGCCCTATTTATGATGGAGAAGCAACAGCACGGAAAGGTGTTGTTTTCGTCAGTATTAATTACCGTGTGGGCGCATTCGGTTTTTTTGCGCACCCCGAACTGACCAAAGAATCAGGTAAAAATGCCTCCGGCAACTATGGGCTTATGGATCAGATCGCGGCTTTGAAATGGGTAAAAAAGAACATTACCCAGTTTGGAGGTGACCCTGCCAATGTCACGATCGCCGGCCAGTCGGCGGGCTCGATGAGCGTCAATTGCCTCGTTGTGAGCCCGCAGGCGAAAGGATTGTTCCAAAAAGCGATAGCGGAGAGCGGAGCCGGATTTGGCAGAAACTATCCGTCTTTGAAACAAGCCGAAGAAGGGGGTTTGAAAGCCGGTGAAAAACTGAACGCTGCCTCTGTTGCCGCGTTAAGAAAAGTATCCGCAGAAGAGATTCTGAAAAACATTACTGCATTCCGCGGGCCTATCACTGACGGCTTCGTCCTTCCGGAGCCGGTTGGAGCGATCTATGAGTCAGGCAAACAAAATCCCGTCAGCCTGCTGACTGGTTGGAACCAGAATGAAAACGCGGTAGTAAAACCCAAGCGCGCGGCCGACTTCCAGGCCCAGTACAACCAGCTGTACGGCCCGGTTGCCCAAACATTCTTTCAACATTACCCGGCTCAGACCGACGAGCAGGCCGCCCATTCACAGAACGAACTGGCCCGCGACGCAAGCTTCGGAATGCAGAATTATGCCTGGGCGGTAGCTCAATCTCGTCAGGGCAAAACATCTTACGTGTACAGGTTCACACGGAAGCTGCCCGCGACCGGCATTTACGCGCATTACGGCGCATTCCACACGGGTGAGGTGGCATATGCGTATGATAACCTCCGTTTTATAGACCGTTCCTTACGCCCCCTCGACGCGACCGACGATCAGCTGGCCCATCTGATGGCAGCATATTGGGTCAATTTCATCAAAACCGGCAATCCCAACGGCACCGGCCTACCGCAGTGGCCGGCATTCAACCCGAATGCGCCCCAATTGATATGGCTCGGTGATGAAGTAAAAGCAGGCCCGTTAGCAGAACAACCTGCATTGGATTTCTTAATCGAACAGGCCGCCAAACGGTAGAAAAGGCAAAGAGCCGGCTTAGAGCGTTTGTAACCATTTAAAAAACGGCTTCCATGCGCATCGACAGAAAAACGTTTCTCCAAAGCCTCTCCCTTTCAGCCGGAGCCATGCTGCTCCCGGATCTTACACAAGCCGATTCTGTTTTTTGGAAAAAACCAAAAATGAAGCTCGGACTTGTGACTTATCTCTGGGGGAAAGACTGGGACGTGCCTACCCTCATTAAAAACTGCACAGATACGCAGATTACTGGCGTCGAACTGCGCGTTGAGCATGCGCATAAGGTGATGCCCGACCTAACGCCAACGCAACGGAAGGAAGTCAGGAAAATGTTTGCCGATAGTCCCGTCGATATCGTGGGACTAGGGACCAACCAGCAATACGACTATCCCGATCAGGACAAACTGAAAGCATCTATCGAGCGCACGAAGGAATTTATCCGACTGAGCGCCGATGTGGGCGGTACAGGCGTGAAAGTCAAGCCGAATGCCTTGCACAAGGAAGTCCCGACAGAGAAAACATTGGAACAGATTGGTCTTGCATTGCGCGGACTGGCTGGCTACGCGGCCGAATTCGGTCAGCAATTACGACTCGAAGTACATGGCGAAGAAACCCAGGAACTGCCCAACATCCGCAAGATCATGGACTACGCAGATCACCGCAATGCGAAAATATGCTGGAACTGCAACAAACAGGATCTGAACGGGCAGGGCTTTCAATACAACTTCGACCTGGTCAAAAAGTACTTCAGCGACACTTGCCACGTACGCGAGCTCGACAGGACCGATTACCCTTACCCGGAGCTCATCGACAACCTTGCCAAAATGGATTACAGAGGATGGGTATTGCTCGAATGCCACACCAACCCCGATGACAAGGTCAAAGCGATGAAAGAGCAGCGTCAGGTCTTTGACCGCATGATGGCGAAATTCTGATTTGCTTACCAGCGCACGGCCTTAAACTTCCAGCCCGGTACTTTTTTCTGCATTTCGATTTCATCGTCGCGTTTTTTGAGACCACAGGCGAGGTAATTTTCATGCAGTTTCTGCAACGCTTGCCGGTCGAGCTCGACACCCAACCCGGGGCCGGCCGGCACGGCCACGCTGCCTTCCTCAAACTGAATGCGGCCGCCGACAATGACCTCATCGCTTTGCCAGGGATAATGGGTGTCTAGTGCATAGGGAACTTCCGGTAATGCGGCCCCGAGATGCACCATAGCCGCCAGCGATATCCCCAAATGGCTGTTGGAATGCATCGATAGTCCCCGCCCGAAAGTCTCGCATATGCCCGAGAGCGTCATCGAAGCCCGGAGCCCTACCCAGAAATGGTGGACGCACAGGATAATGTCCTCCGAACCCACTTCGATGGCGCGGGGAATGACTCCAAATGACGTTGTGAACAAATTTG